>NZ_FTMR01000004.1:0-421197 GCF_900156005.1 Rhizobium sp. RU35A
GCCGCTCAGATCGGGGCTGATCGTGGTGCTGTGTAGTGACTGCTGCGGACATTTCTACTTTGCAGCACAGCGGACATTCCAACTCCTCCGCCACAGGCAAGTGGGAGGGTACATTCTATTTCCAAGTGCGACTTGCGAATGATACCAATGGGTTATCACTCGCAAGAGCGCTGCAATGAATCGCACGATGAGCAATCATCCGATCATCAGCCTGACAGCGACAGGCTGACACATTCCCGGCTCTCTCCGAAAGGCCCGGCGATTGCCAAGCTACACCACACGGCGGGCCACGATCTTTCCGCGTAGGAGGAAAGATCTCTTAGCGGGTACCATAGCAGAGATTGCCGCGCAGCATCGTCAGGCCTCGGTCGGCCCTCAACGGCCCTGATGCGGGGTCAGGTTGTGGCGCGGGCGCTTTTCACGAAGGCCGGAAGCAGCAGGATGGCTGCAACCGCCGGGAGGGCCGCAGTCAGGACGATCTGCTGCGGGGGCCAGCCGGAGGCCAGAACGAGGCCGCCGACACCCGGACCGGCAATCGAGCCGAGCCGTCCCATGGCGGCCGCCCAGCCAATGCCGGTGGTGCGCAACGCGGCCGGATAGAGGGCAACGGCCAGCGCGCTCTGCGCCACACAACAGGGAATGAACCCCATGCCGATCAGGATCACCAGCGGCATGATCGCCGCCTCGGAGACGCCGACCAGACCGAAAAGAAGCACCCCGACAAGACCAAGGGTTGCGGAAACCAGCAGGGTCGTCGCCGTGTGGATGCGGGCCGACAGCAGGATCAGCAGCACGTCGCCGATCAGGCCGCCCATGGCGAAAGCCGCCGCAACGGCCGGTGCCTTTTCCGGGGCGAGCCCGATCTGCAACGCCAATGTCGGCAGCCAGGAGGTCAATGCATAGGCAATCAGGAAGACGAGGAAGGCAAACAGCCAAAGCATTGCCGTGGCACCGCCCAGCCCCTTGCCAAACAGCGCGGAGACGGCGTTGCCGCCCGAGGCGTGCCGTAGGCGCGCTCCGTCATCGCGAATGGCGATGGCAATCCAAGGCAGCAGCAGAAGCGGCAGGACACCGCCGACGATGAAAATCGAGGTCCAGCCGGCATGCGCCATCAGTGGACCACCGGCAATGCCGGCGAGGACACCCCCTGCGGAAATGCCGGTCGCGATAATCATAGCGGCCGTTGCGCTCCTGCGTCCCGGCATCAGGTCGGCGGCTCTGGAAATTGCAACGGGCAAAGCGCCGCCGAGACCGAGCGCCGTAATGAAGCGCAGGGCGGTGAGACTGACAATGTCGCCTGCCAGCACCGTGGCAAGCGAGCCCAACCCGAACAGAAGCACGCTGCCGAGCGCCAGGGAGCGCGTACCGAAACGCAAGGCCAGCGGCCCGCAGGCCATATAGCCGATGACGGCCCCGACACTGGTGGCCAGAAACACCGGAACCATGGCTGCGGGCGCCATGCCCCAATCCCTTGCAAGGATCGGGGCAACGAAGGTGATTGAGATCGTGTCGAAGCCGTCAAGTGTCACGATCAGGAAGCAGAGGAGCATCGTGGCAAGCACGGGCTCCTTGCCGATGGCAGTCCTGTCATTGTCTCTCATGTCATTCCCCTCTCTGTTTTTATGAATGACGTCAGATGCTTGCGTAGGCTTGCACCCTCCTGTCGAAGTGCAGTCGCGTACCGTTTGCCCCATAGGGCGGCCAGGCCGGATGGTCTTCGGCTTCAGGCGAACCGGTGCGCACAAAGCGCATCAGGGCACCCTGGAAGATGCGCGACAGGTCCTCCAGTTCGGCAGGGTCCGCACCGATCACCGAAGCCGCCTGCGCGCCGGTCCAGGTCTCGACATTGCCGAACAGGAAAGGAAGGTCGAGGCAGTGGCAGGCGCCCAGGTCCGCCAGGGGCGCCTGCCAGTCGAATTGATACATGTAGGAGCGCGCACCGTGACGGGCCTGGGCATCGGCAAAGGCAGCGCTCGGTGCACTGAAGGATTCGTCGGCGCGCAGGTCTGCCAGGATGGCGCCAGGCCGGGAAGGCGCGCGGCGGGCACGCGCCGCAGCCAGTGCCTGACCGGCCCCCTCCCCGAACACGCGGACAAACTCGGCCTGCAGGTTTTCCTCGGTGAAACCCGCAAACAGCGGGTTGCCCAGTGCGAAGGAGCCATATTCCTCGCGGGTGATGCCGATGATCGTGTCGCACCATGCCCCCTCCCCGTCGAGGATCGCATCGATCGGGTCACGTGCGATCACGTCACCATCAATGACCGGCATGAAGGGCGGCGCGACATCACCGGGCACCGGCGAGGCCGGCAGGTTCTGCTGCAGCAGCCGCAATGCCTCAAGGAAGCGCTCTGCCGGCAGCGTGCGCAGTTGCTCGAGATCGGTGGGATCGAGCCCTAGCGCCTGCAGCATGGCACGGGCGACCGGAGGCGCCTCCTGCGCCCTGCGCAACTTCAGCCCCAGCGGTGCGCTCATCAGGATCGCCCGCTGGAAAAGGCCCTTGCAGACGGGATTGGCGAGCATCGCGGCGATGCTGTAGGCGCCCGCGGACTGGCCGGCCACCGTGACAGCCTGCGGATCGCCGCCGAAGGACGCAATGGCCTGCCGGACCCAGCGCAGCGCAGCGATCTGGTCGCGAATGCCGAGATTGGTCGGCGCAAAGCCCGGCTGGGACAGAAAGCCGAGCGGACCCAGCCGATAGGTGACGGTGACGACGACACAGCCGCTGTTCTTCGCCAGCAGCGCCCCATCATAACAGGGCAGCGACCCGCCGCCGGTCATGAAGGCGCCACCATGCAGGAAAACCAGAACAGGTGCAGAGGCACCCGGTGCTACGGGCGACCAGATGTCGAGATGCAGGCAATCCTCATCCATCTGCATCGGATAGACACCCATCACCGCATCGAGCCGGGACGGCAGCTGCGGGGCAACATGTCCGATATCGAAAGCATCGCGCACGCCCTCCCAGCGCATGGGTTCGCCAGGCAGCGCATAGCGGCGCTCGCCGGTGGCGGGGCTTGCATAGGGAACGCGATGGAAACTGGCGATGTCGTTCTGCCGGATCCCCCTCAGGGAGCCGAAGGGTGTTTCAAGAGTGATATGGTTTGTCGTCAGCATGGGCGTGATCCATCCATTTGGGTTATTGGATAATAGCCACGACTTTCTCGTCCGTGTGTTCTATATTCAGGATCTTATCGTCCCGAAAAAGAGACAGAAATGAATGGCCTTGATGACATGTATCTGTTTCGAAAGGTTGTGGAATGCGGCGGCATATCCGCTGCGGCGCGGCGTCTCGGCGTTGCCAAGTCAACGCTGGCACGGCGGGTGGGTGAGCTGGAGACCCGGCTTGGCCTGCCGCTCTATCATCGAGACAGCCGCCGCTTCGGGCTGACGAATTTCGGTGCCGAGTGCTATCAGCACTGCGTGCGTCTCGCCAACGAGGCGGACAAGGTTCTCGCGCTGGCCGAGCGGGCGCGGGCCTATCCGACCGGCGTGCTGCATGTGGTCTGCCCACCCGTCATCGGCACGGCCATCGTTGATGCGCTCGCCGTGGAATTCGCCGCCTCCGTTCCGGATGTCCGCCTGCATCTGGAGGAGACCATGGGCATTTTCGACCCGCGCGAAACCATGGCCGATTTTGCCATCTATCCGAGCTTTAGCCCGCTTGCCGATACCAGTCTCGTGGCACGCAAGATCATGACCGCACCCTATATCCTGGCGGCGCGCCCGGATGTTCTGGAAGGGCGTGCCATTCCAAAGAGCCCGGACGAGTTGCAGGGTCTTCGCTGCATCGGGCTTGGCAGTCGGGGCACCGAATGGAAATGGCGGTTTCGCAAGGGAAGACACGTGCAGACGCATCGCTTTGCACCGGTATTCACCACGACGCTTCCGAGCGCGCTGCTGAGTGCAGCACGCCAAGGCCTCGGCATCGCCTCCCTGCCAGTCGCGCTCTGCCGTCGTCCCTTCGATGAAAAGCAGCTGATCCCGCTGCTGGAAGACTGGGCGCCAGACCCCGTCACGATCTACGCGGTCTATCCGAGCTCGAATGCGCTTTCGAACGCTGCCCGGCAGTTTCTCAATCTGCTTCTGGAGCGCCTTCCGAAACTGATGTCGGCATGACAATGGCGGAAACACGGAGATGGCATCATCGAAGCGCGCGCAGGGCGTTCAGGATCACCGCCACATCGATCGCCTCCTGCGTGAGAGCACCCTCCACGGGGGGAAGATAGCCGAAGCCTGCCAGCGCCATGGCGGCCAACGACAGGCCGAGGCCTGCGACCACGCTTTGCAGCGCAATCGCCCGGCTGCGGCGGGCAATTGCCATGGCCTTCACCAGCGGCGCGAGTTCATCCACCAGCAGCACGACACCGGCAGCCTCGGAGGAGGAGGCCGTGCCATGCGCGCCCATGGCCACACCGACGTCAGCGGCGGCAAGGGCGGGTGCGTCATTGACGCCATCGCCCACCATCATCACCGGGCCGTTGGGGATTTCATCGCGCACGGCGAGCACCTTGGCTTCGGGCGAGAGATCGCCAAGCACGCGGTCAAACCCCAGTTGCTCACCAACCGAGCGCACGATGTCGCCACGGTCGCCTGACGCAAGCACGAGGCGCCGACAGCCCGTCTGCCGCAAGGCATCGAGCATCGGCCGAGCATCGGCGCGGATCTGGTCCTGCAGCAGGATGAGGCCCGCAAGCCTGCCCTCGATCGCCACAGCCACCGTCAGCGCGCCGGGGTCGATGCCTTCGAGAAGGTCATCCGGCGCGGCCTCTGCGGTATGCCCGGTCACAAAATCAATGCCGCCGAGGGCAACACGCCGTCCCTCCACCCGCCCCGCAAGGCCGCTGCCAGGCGTTTCCACCACATCGGCCGGTGCAGACAGGGCAAGGCCCCGTGCCTCGGCCGCCTTGACCAGCGCTGCCGCGACCACATGGCCCGATGCCTGGTCGAGACTGGCGGCCGCTGTGAGGATCTCCGCTGCCTCGAAGTCCTTGCGTGCGCGGATGTCGGTGATGACCGCCTGCCCGTGCGTCACCGTTCCGGTCTTGTCGAGGATCACCGTTCTGACCCGCGACAACGCCTCCAGCACGCCACCCCCTTTGACCAGCACCCCCATGCGCGCCGTGCGCGACATGCCCGAGATCAGCGCGACGGGCACTGCAAGGATCAGCGGACAGGGCGTGGCCACGACGAGAACGGAGAGTACGCGGATGACATCCCCGCTCAGAAGCCAGGTCACCGCGGCAATCGCGAGCGTCAGCGCAAGGAAGCCGATGGCATAGCGGTCGGCCATGCGCACCATCGGCGCCTTGCTGACCTGCGCCGCCTCGACCAGCCGCACGATGCCGGCATAGGTGCTTTCGGCGGCCGGGCGGATCGCCACAAGCTGGAAGGCCGCACCGGTACAGGCCGAACCGCTCAGCACCTCAGCCCCCTCCTGAAACGTCTGCGGCAGGGATTCGCCCGTCAGCGCCGAGAGGTCGAGGACGGCCACCGCGCTGCCCACGCGCCCGTCGACCGGCAGCACATCGCCCTGGCGGATCAGCAGGCGGTCGCCCGGACAGATCGCGGCGATCGCCACCTGTCGCAGCCCCTCCCCCTCGAAACGCATCGCGGTCTGCGCCACCCGGCCCATCAGCGCCGTCATCTCCCGGCGGGCGCGCCCCTGTGCAAAATCCTCCAGCACCTGTCCACCGGCATACATCATTGCCACCACGTTGGCCGCAAGCGGCTCGCCGAAGGCAAGGGCTGCCGACATCGACAGCGCCGCCACGATATCGAGGCCGACATCGCCCCGACGCAGCGAGAGGATGATCTGAACGAACAGGCCGGCAAGCACGGGCGCGGTCGCCGCAGACCAGGCCCAGCCTGCGGCAATCGCCTGCCCGTTCGAGACCAGGAAGCCACCAGCCACCAGCCCCGCTGCAGCGCTGCCGATCAGGATCCGCGATTGCTGGCGACGCATCAATTCCGCGACATGCAAGGACATTGGCACCTTCCTGCGCCCCCCTCGGCGGCATCCGTGAATCGGAGCGATCGCGCCTGACATTTGTCCGGAAAAGGAGGATCGCTGTCCCGACAAGACAAATGAAACCAAGGCAATCTGGCGTCTATCGGGCCCAATGCGAACCCGGCAGAGTCCAAGCATAGCGCCAATCCATCGCGTCCGTTCGAACCCATGTCAAACGCCAGATGAATGTGCTGCAGGTGTCCGATCAGGCGAAAAGGCTATTTCCACGGAGAGAGGGGATGGCCTCCCCCGACAGACAGGCTTCGGCAAGCGAAGGAGCCCCGGCACGCGGCAGGCGAGCCACCGATACCGGTCATGGCGTCCCGACGAGGGAAGATCTTCGGCGCAAAATGGTACCGAAGGACGGCCCGCGCGCCCGGGCGCACGACATCAACCAGAATGCGGGGTCAGGGTCGGCAGACCGCCGTCACGTCATGCCTGTTGCGCCCGCATTTTGGGACAGCCCGCGGACAGGTGGCCGGCACCAGAATGCCGACCACCCGCGTCCTGGGCGACTTACTTCTTAGTCCAGCTCTTCACCAGCTCGTCATAGTTGACGGTGATCGGCTTTTCCTTCTCGTTCTTGATGGCAAGCTGCGGGGCAAGGTTACCCTTCTTCACCGCGTCGTCATGCCAGTATTGCAGGTCGTGCTCCTTCTCGAGCTTGGGGCCCAGATCGCCCTGAACCTTGGCACGCTCGATGCGGGCCATGACCTTTTCCTGCTCGGCGCAGAGCGAATCCATCGCCTGCTGCGGGGTCTTGGTCCCGGCCGCCGCATCGCCGATCGCCTGCCACCACAGCTGGGCAAGCTTCGGATAATCCGGCACGTTGGTGCCGGTCGGCGACCACTGCAGGCGGGCGGGCGAGCGGTAGAATTCCACCAGACCGCCAAGCTCCGGCGCACGCTTGGTGAAGCTCGGATGGTCGAGCGTCGACTGGCGCACGAAGCTGATCGCTGTATGGCTCTTCTTCAGGTCGACCGTCTTCGATACGACGAACTGGGCATAGAGCCAGGCGGCCTTGGAGCGGTCGAGCGGCGTCGACTTCAGGATCGTCCACGAGCCGACGTCCTGGTAGCCAAGCTTCATGCCCTCCTTCCAGTAGACGCCGTGCGGCGACGGCGCCATGCGCCACTTCGGCGAATTGTCCGCGTTGACGACGGGCAGGCCGGGCTTGACCATGTCGGCGGTGAAGACGGTGTACCAGAAGATCTGCTGGGCCACCTCACCCTGCGCCGGAATGGGGCCGGCTTCGGAGAAGGTCATGGACTGGGCCTGCGGAGGGGCGTATTTCTTCAGCCATTCCAAATATTTGGCGATGGAGTAGACGGCCGCCGGGCCATTCGTGTCACCGCCACGGGCAACGCAGGAGCCGACAGGGCGTGACTTCTCGTCAACCTTGATGCCCCATTCGTCCACCGGCTTGCCGTTCGGGATGCCCTTGTCGCCATTGCCGGCCATGGAAAGCCAGGCATCGGTGAAGCGCCAGCCGAGCGAGGGATCCTTCTTGCCATAGTCCATGTGGCCAAAGACTTTCTTGCCGCCGATCTCGCGGCCGGTGAAGAATTCGGCGATATCCTCATAGGCCGACCAGTTGACGGGAACACCGAGGTCATAGCCGTACTTGGCCTTGAAATCGGCCTTGTTCTTCGGGTCATTGAACCAGTCGTAACGGAACCAGTAGAGGTTGGCGAACTGCTGGTCCGGCAGCTGGTAGAGATCGCCATCCGGTGCTGTCGTAAACGACGTGCCGATGAAATCCTTCAGGTCGAGGCCGGGATTGGTGACGTCCTTGCCTTCGCCTGCCATCCATTTCGTGAGGTTGCGCACCTGCTGATAGCGCCAGTGCGTGCCGATCAAATCGGAATCGTTGACATAGGCATCATAGACGTTCTCGCCGGACTGCATCTGCGTCTGCAGCTTCTCGATGACATCGCCTTCACCGATCAGGTCATGGGTGACCTTGATGCCGGTGATCTTTTCGAAGGCCGGCGCCAGCACCTTCGATTCGTAGTCATGCGCGGTGATGGTTTCCGAAACGACGCGCAGCGACATGCCCTGGAAGGGCTTTGCCGCGTCCACGAACCACTGCAATTCCTTTTCCTGCGCGGCTCGGTCCAGGACGGACATGTCCTTGATCTCGCTGTCTAGGAACTTCCTGGCCTCCTCCATGCCGGCGAAGGCGGATCCCGCCGCCAGAACCAGCGCAATCATGCTTGCTGATGCCATTATGTGCTTCCGCATGTTTTCCTCCCATTGCGTTGCACGACTACCCCTCCCCGGCGACGTCCCGCCGCCGGCATACCTCGCTACACGAAGCGGAAAACGCCGATGGCGTAGACAACCGAGAGAGCGAGGGCCCACCACAGGCTCGGACCCACGAGACCGAGCCATGCGATATTGATGAACGCGCTGCCGAGCAGCGAAATGAACAGGCGGTCGCCGCGCGTCGTGGTCATGCGCAGGATGCCGTAGCGCGGGCTGCCGCCGGGCGAGACATATTCCCACACGCCCATGCCAACCAGCAGCACCGCTATCGAGATGAAGAAGGCCGCCGTCTCCCAGGTCCAGGCCATCCAGCTGAGATCGATCATGGTCTTGATCCTCCCCGTTTCCTAAACGCGGCCCAGGGCAAAGCCCTTGGCGATGTGATTGCGCACGAACCAGATGACGAGCGCGCCTGGAATGATGGTCAGCACGCCGGCCGCCGCCAGCACGCCGTAATCGAAGCCGGTGGCAGACGAGGTGCGCGTCATCGCGGCGGCAATCGGCTTGGCATCTGTCGTTGTCAGCGTCCGGGCGATCAGCAGTTCCACCCAGGAGAACATGAAACAGAAGAAGGCGGTGACCCCGACCCCGGAGGCGATCAGCGGCATGAAGATCCGACCGAAAAAGCGCGGGAAGGAATAGCCGTCGATATAGGCGGTCTCGTCGATTTCCTTCGGCACGCCCGACATGAAGCCTTCGAGGATCCACACCGCCAGGGGCACGTTGAACAGGCAGTGGGCGATGGCGACCGCGATATGCGTATCGATCAGCGCGAAGGCCGAATAGAGCTGGAAGAAGGGCAGGATGAACACGGCCGGCGGCGCCATGCGGTTGGTCAGCAGCCAGAAGAACAGGTGCTTGTCGCCGAGGAAGCGGTAGCGCGAGAAGGCATAGGCCGCCGGTAGCGCCACCACGATGCAGATCACCGTGTTCATGACCACATAGGTCATGGAATTGAAGTAGGTCTCGTACCAGGAGGGATCGGTGAAGATCACCATGTAGTTTCGCAGCGTCGGCTGTTCCGGCCAGAGGCTGAGCCCGCTCAGGATCTCGTTGGTCGTCTTGAAAGACAGATTGACCAGCCAGTAGATCGGGATGATCAGGAACAGCACATAAGCCGTCGGAATGAGCCAGCGGAACGACCGGCGGGCGCGGCGGCTGTGAATGCTGTGTGCCTTCGCCATTGCATCGACCGGAAAGGGAGCCATCGTCTGGGTGTCATGCGTCATGCGGAACTCCTCAGGCGCGATCTTCATCGGGCTGCGTGGTGACGGTGTAAAACACCCAGGACACCAGCAGGACGATCAGGAAGTAGATGATGGACATGGCCGAGGCCGGACCGAGGTCGAACTGGCCGACGGCCATCTTGACGAGGTCGATGGACAGGAAGGTCGTGACGCTGCCCGGACCGCCGCCGGTGACGACGAAGGGCTCGGTGTAGATCATGAAGGAGTCCATGAAGCGCAACAGGATGGCAATCTGCAGCACGCGATTGAGCTTGGGCAGCTGGATGAAGCGGAAGACGCTCCAGCGCGAGGCGCCGTCGATCTTGGCGGCCTGATAATAGGCATCCGGGATCGACATCAGGCCCGCATAGCAGAGCAGCACGACAAGGCTCGTCCAGTGCCAGACATCCATCAGCACGATGGTGAACCAGGCATCCAGCGTGTCGCGGCCGTAATTGTAGTCGAAGCCCAGCCAGGTCACGACAGAACCGAAAAGGCCGACATCGGTGCGGGCAAACAGCTGCCAGATCGTGCCGACCACGTTCCACGGAATAAGCAGCGGCAACGACATCAGCACGAGGCAGACGGGAACGCCGATGCCGCGCTTGGGCATGTTGAGCGCAATCACGATACCGAGCGGGATCTCGATGGCCAGCACGATGGCCGAAAGCAGCAGGTTGCGCGCCATGGATTCCCAGAAGCGGTCCGAAGCGAGCACCTGCTGGAACCATTCCGTTCCGGCCCAGAAGAACTCGTTGTTGCCGAAGGTATCCTGAACCGAATAGTTGACGACCGTCATCAGGGGGATGACGGCAGAGAAGGCCACCAGCAGAAGCACCGGCAGCACGAAGAACCACGCCTTGTTGTTCCAGGTCTTGTCCATCGTCAGGCTCCGAGTTCGACGCGCCACGAATTGGCATAGAGGTTGATGCCGCCGGGCAAGAACTGCACATGCGGCGTGGCCGGCAGCGGTTCGCTTTCGTCGGCAAGTGCCGCGATTTCCCGGCCCTCCAGGAGCGCGCGCACGATGCGGTGGCGGCCGACATCCTCGACCTTGCGGATCTGCACGGGAATGCCGGTCTCGCTGATCCGGGTATATTCGGGCCGCACACCGAGATCCGTGCGGCCGGCCGGCAGGCTGCGGGCAGACCCCGGCAGCGTGACGGCGTGCGGACCGATATGCGCGATCTCGCCACTGACCTCCACCGGCATGAGATTCATGCCGGGCGAGCCGATGAAATAGCCGACGAAGGTGTGCATGGGCCGTTCGAACAGTTCGGCCGGCGTGCCGATCTGCACCACCTGCCCCTCATACATCACCACCACCTCGTCGGCGAAGGTCAGCGCCTCGGTCTGGTCGTGGGTGACGTAGATCATCGTATAGCCGAAGCGGCGGTGCAGCTTCTTCAGCTGCGAGCGCAGCTCCCATTTCATATGCGGATCGATGACTGTCAGTGGCTCGTCGAACAGGATGGCGTTGACATCCGCCCGCACCAGCCCGCGCCCCAGCGAGATCTTCTGCTTCTGGTCGGCGGTGAGACGGCGCGCCTTGCGGTGCGCGCGTTCCGAGAGCCCGATCATGTCCAGCGTCTCGCGCACCTTCACGTCGATCTCGGCCGGATTGACACCGCGATTGCGCAGCGGAAAGGCCAGGTTCTCATAAACGCTCATGGTGTCGTAGACGACCGGGAACTGGAACACCTGGGCGATGTTGCGGTCCTGCGTCGACAGGTGCGTCACGTCGCGCCCGCCGAACATCAGTCGCCCGTGCGAGGGCTCGAGGAGGCCGGAGATGATGTTGAGCAGCGTGGTCTTGCCACAGCCGGAGGGGCCGAGCAGCGCATAGGCACCGCCGTCCCGAAAGGCATGGTTGATCTCGCGGAGGGCGAAATCCTCGGGCTTTTGCGGATTGGGGCGATAGGCGTGGCGAAGTCGGTCGAAGCTTATTTCTGCCATGTCCCGTCTCCTTTACGCAGCCTTGGCGGTCCGGTGTTCCACGGCATGGCCGTCAGCACCGAAGATCAGCAGGTTCCTCAGGTCGAAGCCGAGCCGGATCACCTGCTCGGGATCGTATTCCCGCACGCCGGCGGCAAGGATGACCCAGCGGGCATCGGCAAAGGCCACGTGGATGAAGCTTTCCGAGCCGGTAATCTCGGTCACGTCGACCCTGGCATCCAGCGCCACCAGGGCCGCCCCCTCTGGTTCGACGACGAGGTGATGCGGCTGCAGCGCGATCGTGTAGGCGCCGTCCGGCAGATGGGCGAGCGTGTCGGGTACTGGCACCGAAAGCAGCCCGCCATGGGCGAAAAGATCACCGGTCTTGTGCACGCTCAGCGTATTCAGGGGCGGATCGGCAAAGGTTCTGGCGCTTGTCAGATTGACCGGGTGGCGGAAGACCTCGATCGTGCGGCCGAACTGCGCGATCCGCCCTTCATGCATCACCGCCGTGTTGCCGCCCAGAAGCAGGGCCTCCTGCGGCTCGGTGGTGGCATAGACGAAGATCGCCCCGGTCTCGGCAAAGATCTTCGGCAGTTCCTCGCGCAGTTCCTCGCGCAGCTTGTAATCAAGATTGGCGAGCGGCTCGTCGAGCAGCACCAGCCTTGCCTGCTTGACCATGGCCCGGGCAAGCGCCGTTCGCTGCTGCTGGCCGCCGGACAGGCTGAGAGGGGTACGGTCGAGATAGGGCGTCAGCCGCATCAGCTCGGCGGCCCGCTTCACGTCCCGATCGATCGTTGCCCTGTCGACACCCTTCACCCGCAGCGGTGAGGCGATGTTCTCATAGACCGTCAGAGACGGGTAGTTGATGAATTGCTGATAGACCATCGCCACGTTGCGCCGCTGAACCGGCACGCCCGTGACATCCTGGCCATCCACGTGGATCGTTCCGGCCGTCGGCACATCCAGTCCCGCCATCAGGCGCATCAGCGATGTCTTTCCTGCCAGCGTCGGCCCGAGCAGGACGTTCAGCGATCCGCTTTCGAGCGTCAGCGAAACATCGGTGATGTGTCTGGACACACCCACGGACTTGGAAACATTCCGCAGTTCAAGCATGCCATCCTCCTCCCAAAGGTGCCGGCGAACCGGCGGCAAGCGAATCTGGCCCCTCCTCCTCCCGAAGGAGCCAGAGCCCTACGTTAGAGATCTGGCGAAATCTTCCAATCCCTTAATTTGTAAACCGTGCCCGGACGCGGACGAATTTCGCCGCCCTCCTTCATCCGCCGCTTGAAGCTGTGGATCGGCGTGGCAAGGTCGTTGATGCGGAACTCCACCACCGAGGGACCGTCATGGGCAAAGGCACGGTCGAGCGCGGGCTCGATCTCGTCGGGCGTCTCGACGGCAATGCCGAGCAGGCCGAGGCCGGCACTGGCCGCGGCAAAGCTCGGTCTTGCGCTCTGCGTTTCCAGAAGCGCCGACTGGACATTGCCGAAATAGAGCTGCTGCCAGAGCTGGATCCAGCCGAGACGGCCATTGTTGAGGACGATGTTGACGACACGCTGGTTCTGCTGCAGCTGCGTGGCAAGCTCGCCGATCGTGTAGGAGAAGGCCCCGTCGCCCGACACCGTCACCACCCGTGCATCGGGCCGCGTGGCGGCGGCCCCGATCGCGCCGGGAACGGAGTAGCCGAGCCCCCCCTGCCCGCGGGCATAGAGAAACTGGCGGCCGGGCTTGCGGGCCGGAATATAGCCGCCGATCCAGCCGGCCGAGAAGCTGGCATCGGAGACGACGATATCGTCCTCCTCCAGCCGCTTCGCGACCGCCGCCATGATGCGCGGCGGCGAAAGCGGGATTTCCTCGGACTCGATCTCCGCCTGTTTCGCCCGTTCGCCCGCGGCCTTCACCTCGGTGATGCGCGCCCGCCAGTCGGCATTCTCGTTTGGCCTCAGGCCCGCAGCCAGAAGCTTCACCGTCTCGCGAATGTCGCCATAGAGCGAGACCGTCGGGCGGAAGGTGCGACCATGTTCCAGCGGATCGGCGTCGATTACGATCGTCGCCTGCTCGGGAAGCGGCAGGGTCCAGTTCATCGCGGTGTTCTGGCTGGCCTTGGAACCGCACCAGATGACAAGATCGGCCTCCTTGATCAGTTCGATGGCAGCCCAGGAGCCCAGCGGATTGAGGATGCCGGCGGCATAATCACGCGTCTCCGGCACCGAGCCCTTGCCGGAGAGCGAGGTGACGACCACCCCGTTCAGCCGGTCGGCAAGTGCGGTCACGTCCAGGGCCGCATCCGAACCGTGCACGCCGCCGCCACACACGAGCGCCGGCCGCTTGGCCCTGGCGATGAGATCGAGCGCCTTCGACACCTCGGAAGCGACCGGCACCGAGCGCAGATAGGGAATGTGGATCGAGCGGTCGTCCACCAGCGGCTTCAGCAGGTTCTCGTCCCATTCGGCATCAAAGACATCGTGCGGAATGATGACGGCGACCGGCCCCGGCCGGGGCGCGACCGCCGTACGGAAGGCGGTGCGCAGGATCTCCGGCAGCGCGGTCACCGAGGGCACCAGCCAGGCATTCTTGGAGATGGACTGGAAGAATTTCAGCTGGTCGAAGCCCTGGCTCGCAATGCCCTTTTCCTTCAGCGTCAGCCAGTCGAGCGGCAGTTCGCCGATGATGCCGACCATCGGGATCGAGGCATTGAGGGCTTCCAGAAAGCCGGCGGAGAGCAGGTTGGCGCCGGGACCGACGGTTACGTCGCAGACCCCCGGCTTTCCCGTCAGCCGGGCATAGGCATCCGCCGCGTAGGCGGCATTGCGCTCGTCGCGCATCAGCACGTGGCGGATCCGGTCCGTGCGCCGCGAGATGCCGTCATGGAGAGCGGTGGTCTGGCCGCCGGGCATGCCGAACACAAGTTCGACCCCGGACTGCGCCAGCATTTCAGAAATGAGATCGCCGATATGCGCCATCATGGTGTCCAATCGTCATGGGAAGATCAGGTTGCGCGGCCCGCGTCAGTGAAGGGCCGCCAGGTTTTCGACCACGGACTTGTAGGCCGTGAGTTTGCGAGCCATGGCCCGGTTGCGCTCCAGGCGCGGCTCGTAATGGCGGGACACGCGCACCATGCGCCGCGCCGCTTCGCCAAGATCCGGGTGATGCCCAAGAGCCACGGCAGCACAGATGGCGCCGGCCTTGGCGCCGAATTCGCTGCCGTCGGCCACCTCCACCCGCATGTCCAGCGCATCGGCGAACATCTGGCACCATTGCGCGGATTTCGACGCGCCGCCCGCCATGCGGGCCACCGTCGGCCGGCGGTTGGCCTCCGGCGGCAGCAGGCGGTCGATATCGGTCTTGTGGGCGAAGACCACACCCTCGAAGGCGACGCGCAGCACGTCGCCCAGCGTGTGGCGGGCGCAAAGCCCGAGGATACCGCCCGGCACATGCGAGGGGCCGCCATAGAGAAAGGGCAGAAACAGGATGTCGTTGTCCCGGTCCAGCGCTTCCGCCACCAGCCGGTTGCCCACCTCGTAGATGGAGGAACCCATGGCCCTGGCCCGGGCGCCCTCGGCTTCCAGCAGCGTGGAGAAGATCCACTCGACATTGCTGGCCGAGGTGGCCGCCCCTTCGGTTGCGATGAAGCGGTTGCCAATCGGAAACGAAGACTGGATGAAGGGCGGTGGCGCCGTCAGCGGCTCGTCGAGGATGATCGAATTGATGCTGAAGGTGCCGGCGACCACCGAAATGGAGTTCGGATCGGTCACGCCGGAGGCAAGCGCCGAGCCCGTGACATCCACCACGCCGCGGATGACGGGCGTGCCGGCCTTCAGGCCCGTTACCTCCGCCGCCTGCTCCGTTACATAGCCGGCGACCGCGACGGAAGGTCCGACCTCCGGCAGCTTTGCCAGCCAGCGCGACACCCCACCGACATGGAGCGCCTGATCCGCATAGCGATGGTTGACGAGGTCGAAGATGCCGGCAATGCCGCCATCGGTGGGGTCGGTCGACACCTTGCCCGTCAGCCGCGCCCGGATGAAATCCTTGCAGAACAGCACCGTGTGCGTGCGGTCGAACAGATCCGGCTCATTGTCGTCGAACCAGCGCAGCAGCGGAATGGCGTGCGTGGCAAACATGCGCGCCCCGATCAGCCGGTCGATCTCGGCCACCTCCCCCGTCAGGCGCATGGCCTCGATCAGGTCCAGCGTGCGGGTATCCGTCGAGACAAGCCCCGGCCGCACCGGATTGAGATCGCGATCGACGAAATAGGCCCCTGCCCCGTAGCCCGACGGCGTGACGCCGGCAATATCCTCCGGCGGCGTGCCGGTGATCTCGAGCAGTTCGCGGATGGCGGTGCAGGCGGCTGCCCACATCGCGTCCGGATCCCGTTCGGTAAAGCCCGGGCGGGGAAACTGCATCCGGTTGGGGCTGCTGCGGCAGGCCAGTTCATTGCCGCTGAGGTCGAACAGTGCCGCTTTGGTCATAGTTCCACCGGCGTCGATGCCGATGAGGCGCTCGCGCATGGCATTCTCCTCCCATGTTCCGGAGTGGCTCCTCTCCGCCCCGGTCGTCCCTCTGATGACGAAATTTGTTTCCGTCAGATCCCTTGCTTGAGGCAAGGTTGTTATAATAAGTTGAGGCTAGGCGAGTTGATCTGAGCTGTCAATACGTCTCGCATCACTTGTTGAAGGAGGTCGACAGGCGGTGCTGCAACGGGAATGCCAGAGGGAGGATGAGCATGAGAACACGGGCGCAAGCGCTGGACGCACTGGAACGGGGAGAGAGCGGCGACATCCTGATCATCGGCGGCGGCATCAACGGGGTCGGCGTGTTTCGCGATCTCGCCGCGCAGGGGGTCGGGGCAACGCTTGTCGAGATGGGAGATTTCTGCAGCGGCACGTCGGCCGCCCCCTCGCGTCTCATCCATGGCGGCCTGCGCTATCTGGAGCAGGGCGAGTTCAAGCTGGTGCGGGAATCGGTGGAGGAGCGCGACCGGCTGCTGAAGAACGCGCCGCATCAGGTGCGGCCGATCCGCGTATGGGTGCCGGCCCTGTCCTGGGCGGGTGGCACGCTGCAGGCGGCCTTGCGCTTCCTGCGGCTGATGAAGGATCCCGGCCCCAAGGGCGCGCTGATCCTGAAGCTTGGCCTTACCATCTTCGACGGCTTCAGCATCCGCGATCGCTCGATGCCGCGCCACAGGCTGGTGCCAAGACGCCAGGCGTTTGCCAAAGTGCGCGGACTGGCAAACGAGATCCGCATCGTCGCGGAATATTTCGACGCCCGCATCGACAGCCCGGAGCGGCTGACGCTTGAACTGGTGGACGATGCCGAGGCCGCCTGCCCGGAAAGCCTTGCCATTCCCTATCTGAAGCTCGTCGGCGTCGAGGGCGATACCGCACTTCTTCAGGATGTGCTGTCAGGCCGCATCATTCGCAAGCGCTGCCGCTTCATCATCAACTGCGCTGGCGCCTGGATTGACCATGTCGACCGGGATCTCGGCATCGGCGAAGGGCTGGTGGGCGGCACGCGCGGCTCGCATCTCGTACTGAAGCGACCCGATCTCGCCGCTGATCTCGGTGATGTCATGCTGTATTTCGAGACACCCGATTTCCGCGCCTGCCTGATCTACCGACTCGATGCCGATCACGTGCTGCTCGGCACCACCGACATTCGCACCGAACATGCCGGCGACAAGGAAACCTCCGAGGCGGAGATCGACTATCTGTTCGATGTGATCAGGACCGTGCTGCCCAAAGCCCGCCCCCGGCGGGAGGACATCGCCTTTGCCTATTCGGGCGTGCGCCCCCTGCCCCGCCAGGCCGCAGGCGCGGCTGGTTCGATCAGCCGCGACCACACGTTTCGCACCTTCGAGCCGACGGGCACGCGCACGGTGCCAGTGCTGACGCTGATCGGCGGCAAGTGGACCACCTACCGGGCCTGCGCCGAACAGATCGTCGATCTCGTCCTGCCACGGCTTGGGCAAGACCGGAGGGTGACGACGGCCGACCTGCCGATCGGCGGCGGAACGCGCTTTCCGCGCGATCCCGCCGGTCTTTCGGCACTCGCCACGGAACTGATGCGGACAGGCGCGCTTGGTGCCGGGCGGGCCGAAAGACTGCTGAAGCGCTACGGCACGCGGGCAGTCCGCATGGCGGCCAGCCTGCGTGGCGAAACCCCGCTCCGGTCGGCCGCTTGCTATTCGCGGGAGGAGATCCTATGGATCGCGCAGAACGAGCGCGTCACCCGTCTCGACGACATGATCCTCCGGCGAACCCTTATGGCCTTCGAGGGCGTGGCGAGTGAAGCCTGCCTCATGGAGCTGGCGGATCTTCTGGCCCCCGCCCTGTCCTGGTCGCCGGAGCGATGCCAGGCCGAGGTGGACGCAACGCGCCTGCTGCTGGAAAACCGGCATCGCGCCCGTCGGCAGGTCAGCCTGGAGGACGCCTGATCGCCAAACAAGGGGTACGCCCGTGTCCGACCCGTCCGTCGAAGATCCCGTCGTTCACGACCGCGCCCCCAAAGTGCCGCTCTGGCTGCAGCTGAAGACCGCCATTGCCGACATGATCGTCAAGGGCGGCATGCGCCCGGACGACAAGCTGCCGAGCGAAACGGAACTCTGCAACCAGTTCGGCGTCTCGCGCATCGTGGTGCGCCAGGCGATGAGCCGTCTGGTGACGGAAGGGCTGGTGTATCGCCATCAGGGCCGGGGCGCCTTTGTGGCCAAACAGAGCGAGGACAGCGATTTCGTCGGTCGCATCATCGGCTTTTCCGGCGATATCGAGCTGCGCAACCATACCGTCAGCCGTTTCATCCTGACGGCCGACATCCGCGACCCCGATCCCCGGGCCGCCAAGGCGCTGGGCCTTGGTCCCGGCGAGCGGGTCGTCTTCCTGAGGCGTACGATGAGCGTCGATGGCGTGCCGCGCATTCTGGTGGAAAGCTCGCTGGTGGAAAGCCGCGTGCCCGGCCTGCTGCATCATCCGCTGGAAAACCGCTCGCTCTATGCGATGCTGCTCGAACATTATGGCATCCAGTTCGAGGGCGCCGAACGCTGGATCGAGGCAGCCAGCGCCAGCAAGGAAGAAGCGCAACACCTGAAGATCAGCAAGGGAACGCCACTCATCAAGATCGAGTCGCGCTCCAGCGATCGTACCGGCCGCCATATCGAATATTTCTCCGCCCTCTACCGCACGGACAGCGCCCGCCTGCACTTCACCATCCGGCCGGAACAGGGACGCTGAAAAGCAATTGGCGGGTTTGCGCGGAGAACGCCGATCTGCCGGCGCCGCCCGCAAGGCACACGAGGATCAGTCGAAGGCGATATCGCCGATGACGCGCACACGCACGCGCCGCGCGCCGCCCGGCAGATAGGCGATCGGGATATCCTCGATCTCCAGCGTTTTCAGGCTGTCCAGCGCCGCACCGGAGGCAACCGCGGCATTGCGGGCGCCGGTTTCGGCCGCCGCCAGCGCCGCCTCGCGGCTCATGCCGGAAAACACCTGATCGACCTCGCCCGAGACCTGCGCCATGGCTGCGCCCAGCGCATTGGCGACACCGGCATTCTCCACCCGGACAACTTCCGAGGCACCCGGCACCTTGTCCGGGATCAGGAAGGCGCCGCCGCCGACGGCGATCAATGGCACATCCTCGGCAGAGGTCTTCATGCGATCGAAATTGTCGGCCACCATCTCGCTGATCCTTGCGAGCGTGGCCCGCACGAGATCCGGATCGAGCCCTTTCACCCGATCCCGGTCACCCATCTCGACAATGCCGGCGGCGACCGCGATATCGGAGGTGGTGAGCGTCGAACCGCCGAACACCTTCGCTTCGGTGAGAATGCGGTAGCCGACGGAGCGCGGGCCGATTGCGCCGGTGTCCGGGTTGATGATGGTGCCGCCGCCAAGCGCGATCGGCAGCAGATCCGGCATGCGGAACAGCGTGCGCACGCCGCCGATATGCACGATGTTGTTCGCTTCGCGCGGAAAGCCGCCGATGAGGCAGCCGATATCGGAGGTGGTGCCGCCGACATCCACCACCATGGCATTCTCGAGCCCGGTGAGGAAGGCGGCGCCGCGCATGGAATTGGTCGGGCCGGAGGCAAAGCTGTGCACCGGATTGGCCGCCGCGACATCCGCCAGCGCCACCGTGCCGTCGTTCTGCGTGAGATAGAAGGGGGCGGTCACGCCGATCTCCGACAGTGCATCGGCAAAGGCCTGCACCGTCGTCTTGCCCAGCGATTGCAGGGCGGCATTCAGGATCGCGACGTTTTCCCGCTCCAGAAGCCCGATGCGGCCGAGCGTGTGGGAAAGCGTTATCTTCGCATCCGGAATGACGGAGCGGACGATTTCTGCAGCCCGCACCTCGCATTCGGTGGTCAGCGGCGAGAAGGTGGCGGAGATCGCAATCGAGGTGATGCCGGCATCGCGGATGCGCATCGCCGCCTCGCGGATTTCATCCGGGTTCATCGGCACCAGCGGGCTGCCGTCATATTCATGCCCGCCATGCACCATGACGATCATCGGATCGACAGCGTCGTAGAGGTCGCGGGGCCAGTCGCACATCGGCGGCAGCGAGCGGCCGGTTGGCAGCGCCACGCGGATTGCCGCCACCCGTTCCAGGCGGGCACGCTCCACCACGGCATTGGTGAAATGCGTGGTGCCGATCATCACCGCATCAACGGCGATACCGGCCGCGGCGGGCGCGTTGATCACATGCGAGAGAGCAGCCTTCACGCCCGACAGCACGTCCTGGGTGGTCGGAACCTTGATGGAGGCCAAAATGCGCTCGCCATCGACAAGAACAGCGTCCGTGTTCGTGCCGCCAACGTCAATACCGATGCGTTTCATGGAAATACCGATCTGAAGTCAATGTCATAGCCGAAGGCGCGGGGGCCCACGGCGGCAATGCCGGCAGGCGTGGTGAGAAGGGCCGGCGCCGGCAGCGCCACCACGGTGACGCGCTGGCCGTAGCGGACGGATTCCGTGCCGATCGCGCTGCCCGAGATGGTGTCGAGAAGGCAGAGCAGATCCGGCGTCATCGCCACCGGTTCGCCATCGCGGAAGGCAACCGCCCACTCGTTCTGGAAGGCAAGCTCCAGCCGTGATCCTCGATCGCCATCGATCCCTTCGATGATCGTGCGGCCGCGCAGGAAGCCACCGGTCGTTTCGCGAGCAACATCGATCACCTTGCCGCGGAACAGCTGCTTGCCGCCCTCGTGGTCAAGAATGGCATCCACCGGGTCGGCATGCCGGCGGCGGGCATCAAGCACCGCCTTGCCGAGTTCGACGGCCTTGGTGACGGTGTCGTGAATGCCCCATTCCTTCACCTCGCGGCCGGTGCGGGGCGCCTTGCAGGTGGCAGCCGTCGAGCCGACTTCGGTGCAGACCTTGCGCGAGATGCGCTCCATCCATTTCCACGAGGCGGCCCGCGTCACGATCACCTCATTGTCGCGCACGTCGACCAGCGACAGCGGGAACATCGGCAGGTTGCCGATGGCGAAGGATGTCATCTGCGCTTCCGGATAGGCGCGGCCCATGGCATCGGCATTCACGACAGGGCGATCGAGAACGGCCGCGGCAAGGAAGGAGGAGAGCGCATTCGAACCACCGATCTCCACGCTCATGATGGCGCGAAAACGCTTGCCGATATAATCCTCCATCACCTCGACGGCGCGGGCCAGATGCACGGGATCGCCGAGCCGTTCCTGGCCGACCAGCGGCGCACCCATCTTGGAGACGACGGCGACCATATCGTCATCGTCGAGGGCCATCGGGTCCATCAGATCGACGCGGGCGCCCTCGGCATAGAGCCGCCGGAGGTTCAGCGTGGAGATATAGGGGTCGCCGCCGCCGCCGGTGCCGAGAATCCAGGCGCCGATGGCCAGCGGTTCGATGTGTTCTTCTGCGAATTCTTCAAGCATGTCCGACCTTCGGCAGGGCAAGGAGGGGGTATGCCGGCCCCGCAGGCGGGGCCGGTTGTCATCATGATGGGGGAAGGATCACTTCGCCTTGCAATCCCAGGTGAAGTTGGCAAAGTTCAGGTCCCAGCTCTGCATGGGAATGAACTGGTAGCCTTGCAGGCACTTGTTGGCGGCATAGCGCCGGTTGGGTGCCACGGCCCAGACATCGGGCTGCAGGTCGGCGATCTTCGCCTGCAGGTCCTTGTAGACGGCGTTCTGCTCGGCCACGTCGGTCGTTCCGCGCGTCTTGTCGATCAGCGCGTCGATCTCCGGGTTCTGCAGCCATTCCATCGACATCCAGGTACCGGCGGCCTTGGAGTGGTACTGGTTGTAGAACATCGAGTCCGGCGAGGGATAGGTCGGCGAGATGTTGACCTGCGTGGAGGCGGGCGTCGTGTCCGGCTTGGAGGAAAGCTCTACGATGCGGTTCCACGGCTCCGGCTTGATGTCGAGCGTGATGCCGATCTGCTCCAGATTGGCCTGCAGCAAAAGCGCCACTTCCGCCTCGAAGGCGAGCGAGGCGACATAGCTGTTCACCAGCGTGATCTTCTGGCCTGCATATTTCGACTTCGCCAGTTCCTCCTTCGCCTTTTCCAGATCGAAGGTACCGGGCTTGATGTCGCCGTTATGGGCATCCTTGAAGGCGGTCGAGAGCGGGCCCTGCATGTCGGTGCCGGGATAGATGATCTCCTGGATCGTCTTGTAGTCGGTGGCATAGGCGATGGCGCGGCGCACATGCACGTCGTCGGTCGGATAGACCTTGGTGTTCAGCTTGATGACGAAGCCGCCGGAGGTGCGGGTCTGGATCAGCTTGTAATTCGCCATCTTGCCGATGGCTTCGTAGGTATCGTTGCCGAGACCGTGGGAGGAAAGACCCAGTTCGCCCTTCTCCGCCAGCGCCTTGACTGTGGCATCGTCGCTGGTCTGCACGAAGCGGACCTCGTCGACCGGCGTGCCCTTGGTCCAGCCGAGGAAGTAATCGGCATTGCGGGCGATCACCATGTCGGCGGAGCGGTTGTAGCTGACGAGCTTGTAGGGGCCGGAGCCGGCGGAATGTTCGCCGACATAGGCCTCGCCCCACTTGTCGTCCGGCTTGGCATTGGCGGTGATCAGCGTCTTGTTGAGCGCCATCATCAGCGGCGTTGCCGCAAGGAACGGCGAGAACTGCCGGTCGATCTTCAGAACGAGCGTCTTCTCGTCCGGAGCCGTGACGTTTTCCGGCTTCAGCACGCCGGTGATGAGGTTGGAAGGGCCCTTGTTGATGCCGAGCAGGCGCTGGATGGACCAGACCATGTCGGCGGCCTTCACCGGCGTTCCGTCCTGGAATTTCGCATCGTCGCGGAGCTGGAAGGTATAGGTCAGACCATCGCCCGAGACATCCCAGGACTTTGCCAGATGCGGCACGATCTCGCCGGAGGGGCTGACGGTGGTCAGGCCGTCATACATGTTCACCACGGCCATATAGCCGGTATAGTCGGTGACCTTGGCCGGATCGAGCGAGCTGAAGATCTGCTGCACATTGACGACGGTCGAGATCTTGTCGGCGGCAGAGGCTGCCGGAAGACCTGCCGCGAGGGTAAGCGCCGTACCGAGCGCAAGTGCGGCGAGACGCTTGTAAGTCATGGATTTCATGCCGGAAGTTCTCCTCTTTTATGCGGCGGGACCTGTCCCGCCTGTTGTTTGCGGATGGGACGCGAAAGGATCAGGCCGCCTTTGGCAGCGGCGAGAAGGCGATGTCCGGATAGCCGAAGGCCGAGGGCCCCACGACCTCGAGCGCGGCTGCCGAGCGCAGCAGGTCGTGGCAGGGGATTGCGATCACCGCGACGCGCTGGCCGTAGCGCAGCATTTCGGTGGTGATCGGATAGCCGGTATCCACATCGAGCAGCACGATCAGATCGGGCACCGTCACCTCGACCACGCCATTGCGGCGGAAGATCAGGAATTCGTTCTGGATCGCGACGCTTGCGGTTTCGCCGGTCCAGCCGTCAAACCCTGCAAGCTCCAGATCGCCGACCGCAAAGCCGCCGCGCAGATGGCGCTTCAGATCGGTGATCTTGCCGTTGAAGATGCGGCGCCCGCCTTCGAGGTCGCAGACGGCAGCAATCGGATCGTCCTGCTGGCGGCGGGCGCGGATGACCGCTTCGCCAAGCGCGATCGCCTTGGTGTAGCTGCGCGGAATGGCGAACTGGTGGACGAAGTGTGCCTGCATCGGCGCCGTCGCCAGCATCGCCCCGCCGCCCTGGGCGACGACGCAGGCGCGCGCCATGCGCTCGTGCCAGACTTCCGAGACCGCATGGCTGAAGATGACCGCATTGCCGTGAAGGTCGCACATCACGGACGGCGTGGAGCTGTGGCCGTAGATCGAAAAGGTGGTCATCTGCATTTCCGGGAAGGCGCGGCCCATGCCGTCGCAATCGAGGATGGGCAGGCCGCCGAGTGCCGCCGTCACCAGCGGACTCATGGAATTGGCGCCGCCGATCTCCTCACAGACGATGGCATCGACCGGCGTGCGGATCAGTTCCTCCATGGCGGTGAGGCAGCGCAGACCCTCGCGGCCCTCGCGGATGCGCTCGACGCCGACGACCGGTGCGCCGATGCCGCCGATCGACATGCACAGCGCATCCGCCTCGATGGCATCGGTGGCGAGGATCTTCATCTCGTAGCCGGCCTTCAGCGCCTCGAGCGCCAGAAGCTTGCCCTGGTAGGGATTGCCGCCGCCGCCGGTGCCCAAAATGCCGGCGCCGATTTCCAGCGCTTCCAGGTCGTCGCGCGTCAGGGTGCGCAGGGCGGCCTCGTCATATTTGCGTTTGCGGCTCTCAGCCATGATAGGCTCCCATCTCTCCGACGACCTTGACGTGAATGCGGGTGGCGTTGCCCGGCAGGTAGGCGAGCGGTGTATCCTCCCGCTCGATGACTTCGAGCGTTTCGGGGATGGCGCCGGCGGCGATCGCCTTGTCGCGCGCCTCAGCCTCCGCCTCGGCAAGCGCGGCCTCGCGCGTCTTGCCGTCGATCAGGGAAAACACCCGGTCCGTCTCGCCGCTGATCTGAGCGATCGCAGCGCCGACGGCATTGGCGACCGCAAAGTTTTCGGGACGCAGGACCTCCAGCTCGCCGATCCGGTCCGGCATCAGGATTGAGCCGCCGCCAACGGCAATGACAGGTACCGGGGTGGATGAAATGCGGCTGCGCTCCACGCAGGCTTCCAGCATGGCATTGATGCGGGCGACGGCCGCCTCGACCAGGGGAGCGGCGAGGCTGTCGACCAGCGCCTTGTCACCGACATCCGCCTTGCCCGCCGCAACGGCGATATCGGTTGCCGTGAGCGTCGAGCCGCCGAAGCACAAGGCCTCGCGGCGCACGCGGTAGCCGACGGATTTCGGGCCGATGGTGATGCCCTTCTCGCCGTTCACAACCAGGGAGCCGCCGCCGAGGCCGATGGAGAACACGTCCGGCATGCGGAAATTGGTCTTCACGCCGCCGATATCGACGGTGGTCGAGGCCTGCCGCGGAAAGCCGTGCGAGAGCGAGCCGACATCGGTGGTGGTGCCGCCGACATCCACCACCACGGCGTCCTTCAGACCGGTGAGGAAGGCAGCTCCCCGCATGGAATTCGTCGGACCGGAGGCGAAGGTCAGCACCGGGAAGGCGCGCACCACATCGGCCGCCATCAGCGTGCCGTCGTTCTGGGTGATATAGAAGGGGCAGGTGAGGCCCGCCTGAACCAGCGCCTTCTGGAAGGCGGCAACCGTGCGGTCGGCAAGCGACAGCAGGCTGGCATTCATGATGGCCGCGCTTTCGCGCGCCAGAAGCCCGTGACGCCCGATATCCTTCGACATTACCACCGGCACGCCGGGGCAGTGGCGGTAGAGAAGCTCACGCGTGCGCAGCTCCATCGCATCGTTGATGCCGCTGAACACGCAGGTGACGGCCGCCGCCTTCAGGCCCTTGGCCCGGATCTCGCCGGCAATGCGGACGATCTCATCCTCATCGAGCGGTGAGAGGATGCGACCGTCGAACTCGTAGCCGCCCTTCACCTGATAGCCGTGATTGCCGACGATCTCGCGGATGTCGTCCGGCCAGTCGACCATTGGCGGCAGGCCGGCGCCGGATGGCAGGCCGAGCCGGATGGCTGCGACTTCATCCATGTGGCGACGCTCGATCACCGCATTGGTGAAATGCGTGGTGCCGATCATCACGGCGTCGATCGCCTTGCGGTCGATGCCTGAGGCCGCGATCACGTTTTCCAGAGCCTCGATGACGCCCGTCGTCACGTCTTCCGTGGTCGAGGCCTTCACCCCGGCCAGAACCGTCTTGTCCTGCAATATGACGGCATCCGTATTGGTGCCGCCGACGTCGATCCCTACGCGATACACGTGAGGCTCCTCTTGCGTCAGTCTGTTGATTTGACGAGGAAGCGCATGCGTTCCTCTTCGGTTACGACGGGCTTTTCGCGCTCTTCCACGTCGGAAACGACGGGAATGGCCGCAATCAGCGCCCGGGTGTAGGGATGGGAGGGGGCGGCGAACACCGCCGGCGTCGCGCCCTCCTCGACGATCTCGCCGCGCAGCATGACGGCGATGCGCGAGCAGAAATTGCGCATCAGCGACAGGTCGTGGCTGATCATCAGATAGGTGAGCCCCAGTTCTTCGCGAAGCTGCACCAGAAGCTCGATGACCGTCTTCTGCACCGAGACGTCAAGGGCTGCGGTCGGTTCGTCGAGGATCAGGATTTTGGGCTCGGCTGCAAGCGCGCGGGCAATCGCCACGCGCTGCTTCTGGCCGCCGGAGAGTTCGTGCGGATACTTGGCGAGATAGGATTGCGGCAGCCGCACCAGGGCCATCAGTTCGACCAGACGCGCTTCCCGCGCATCCCCCTGCATGCCAATCGATTTCAGCGGCAGGGTCAGCGTTTGGCGCACGGTGCGCTTCGGATTGAGCGAGGTGCCGGGGTTCTGGTAGACGATCTGGGTCAGGCGGCGGCCTTTCGCGGGTGCCGGGGCATCGATCACCAGTTCGCCGGAGGTCGGCCGCAGAAGCCCCATGATCATCCGCGCGACCGTCGTCTTGCCCGAGCCGGATTCGCCGGCGAGCCCGAAAATCTCGCCTTCACGCAGCGTCAGGTTGACGTCACGCACGGCGTGATAGCCGTTGCGGCGGCCATAGATCTTGTTGAGGTTGCTGATGCGGACGATCGGCGCGCGGTCGCTCTGGGCCATATCGGTGACGCGGGGGCCGTAAAGGGCCGGCACGGCATCGAGCAGCGCGCGGGTATAATCCTTCGCCGGCTCGCTGAGGATCGTCCGGCACGGACCGGTCTCGACGATATCGCCGTGATGCATCACCACTACGCGGTCGGAGACCTTGCGGACCACGCCGAGATTGTGGGTGATCATCAGCAGCGCCATGTTTTCCTCGCTGACCAGGCTGTTGATCAGGTTGAGGATCTCGTCCTGCGTGGTGACGTCGAGCGCGGTTCCCGGTTCGTCGGCGATCAGCAGTTTCGGCTGGTGCAGCAAGGCAAGGCCGATCAGCACGCGCTGTCGCATGCCGCCCGAGAGCTCGAACGGATAGGCATTCATCACCCGCTCGGCATCGGCAAGCTGCACCCGGCGCAGCGCGGCGGCAATGCGGCTGCGGCGTTCGGCGCGCGAGGTCGCGATGCCGTTGCGGCGATCGGCAAAGCGCATCACGTCGTCGAGATGGGTGCCGATGCGGAACACCGGATTGAAGGAGGAAAGCGGGTCCTGCATGATCAGCGAGAAGGCCGTGCCCTTCAGCGCCTCGCGCCCGGCGCGCGGCAGGTCCAGCACATTGCGGCCTTCGACAAGGATCCGGCCTGTGCGGATGGTCGCGTTGCGCGGCAGCGTCCCGATGATCGCCTTGGCGGTGACCGACTTGCCGGAGCCCGTCTCGCCGATCAGGGCGACGCGTTCGCCGGCAGCAACCGAGAAGCTGACATCGCGCAGCACCTGGCGCGTGCGGCCATAGGAGGTGAAGTCGACGGAGAGGTTTTCGACGCTGAGAAGGGTGTCGCGCATCATCAGCCCTCCACGTCGAACATGTCGCGCAGGCCGTCGCCCAGCAGGTTGAAGCCGAGGGTGACGTAAAGCACCGCTGCCCCCGGGCAGAGAACCTCCCACCAGAAATCCGGCATGAACTGGCGTCCGTCCGCCACCATCGAGCCGAGATCCGGCGTCGGCGGCTTCACGCCGAAGCCGAGGAAGCTCAGCGTCGCGCCGAACAGGATGACGAAGGCGGCATCGAGCGTCGTCTTGACAGAAATGACGGCGACGCAATTGGGCAGGATTTCGCGGAAGAGGATGTGGAAGGGGCCGGCGCCGGCCAGCCGCGCCGCCTCGATATAGTCTTCCGAGGCGATCGACTTCGACACCGAATAGATGAGCCGCGCATGCCAGGTCCACCAGAGCAGCGTGATGGCAATCATCGCATTCATCAGCGTCGGTTCGAGCAGGTTCGAGACGGCAAGCGCCATCACGAGCGGCGGCATGGCGAGCATTACATTGGTGAGCCCGCTGATCAGCCGCTCCGTCCAGCCGCCGACATAGCCGGCGATCAGGCCAAGCACGGTGCCGACGGGCACGGAAATGCCGAGCACGCCGAGAACGAGCAGCAGCGAGACCCGAAGGCCGAAGACGGTGCGCGAGAAGATGTCGCGGCCGGCCTTGTCGGTGCCGAACCAGTGGCCGGCATCCGGCGGCAGATGGCGCGCCTTGAAATCGACGATGCTGCCGACATGCTTCGGATAGGGCGTGAGCCACGGCGCAAAGACCGCGAGAATGACGACCGACAGCAGGATCAGCGTGCCGATGACGGCAGCCGGATTGCGGCTGAAGCGGTACCACATCATGTAACCGGCGCTCAGGCCACGGTCGGCCGGATCCAACATCTTGATGTCGGCCATCAGAGTGCCTCCTTGCGGCGCATGCGCGGATCGATGATGGAAATCAGGACATCGACGACGAGGTTTGCGACGATGAAGAACAGGCCCGCCACCAGCACCACGGCGGTGACCGCGTTGAGATCCTTCTGCAGGATGGCGTTGAGGCCGTAGGAGGCGAACCCGCCCCAGGCGAAGATCATTTCGATGACGAAGGCATTGCCGATCAGCGAGGCGAATTCGAGCCCCATGATGGTGAGCGGCGCGATGGAGGAGAGCTTCAGCAGATAGCGGAATATGATGACGCGCTCGGGCACGCCGAAGCTCTGCAGTGTGAGCACATGGTCCTTGCGCTGGTTCTCGATCATCGAGGAGCGGGTGATGCGGGTGATCTGGCCGATGCCGGCCATCGACAGCGCAAAGGCGGGCAGCGCGATGTGCTGCAGCGCGCTGCCGACGACATCGAGCCGCCCGGCAAGAAGGCCGTCGAGGATCAGGAAGCCGGTCGGGCCGCCCTGCCAGCCAAGCCCATGATCAAGGCGCCCGATGATCGGCCATCCTCCCGGCACCCGCGCCGCCAGCAATTGCAGGGTGATCGCGAAGAGGAAGCTCGGGATCGTCACCCCCGTCAGCGACAGGATGCGACCCCCATGGTCCAGCGCACGGTCGCGGTAATGGGCGGTGATCACGCCGAGTGGAATGGCGACGAGAAACATGAAGACGACGGAGACGAGAACGAGTTCCACCGTGGCCGGCACCGTCTGGGCAAGATCGGTCGTCACCGGGCGCTGCGAGACGAGCGAGGCGCCGAGATCGCCGTGCAGCGCCTTGGTGATATAAGCGAGATACTGCACGACAATAGGCTGATCGAGCCCCATCTGCAGGCGCAGAGCCTGCACCTGTTCCGGCGTTGCCGCCGGTCCGAGCGCCATGCGGGCCGGATCGCCGGGCACCACGCGGGCAAGTGTGAAAATCATCAGGGACAGCACGACCATCACCAGCAGGAAGGTGCCGAGCCGGGCCAGGATGGCTGTCAACGGGTGATGCCGCATCGTCGTGAAAGATCCCCTTGCCAGGAAACATGCGCCGGCAATCTCTCTTGTCGCCTTCCCACGAACAAGCGCGGCCCGGTATAGTTTTTTACTCCAAAGGTATAGGTTTTGGAGTTCGGATGCCCTATCCCCTTGCCATGGACATGCTTCTCGACAGGCCCCGCCTCCGCCGTCTGATGACAGACGGCAATCACCGCGTCCTCCTTCTCCAGGCAGGGGCAGGCGCGGGAAAAAGCGTACTGCTGCGGCAGATGGCAGAGGATGCCGGGGCACGCGTCTGCACCGCGCTCCATCCGCAGCAGGCGGATGTCTTGGGCGGCATGCTGTTCTGGGACCTGCCGCGCAAGGCCCGGTCGCTCAGGCTTTCCGACACCGTCATCGACAACGCCGAGCGGATCGTCATCGCCTGCCGGCCGCAACAGAAGGTCACGGGCCTTGCCCGCGCCAAGCTGCATGGTGGCTGCCGTGTCCTTCTGGCCGAAGACCTGTCCTTCGCCGACGAGGACCTGATCACGCTGCCGCCGCAGACGCAGCACGCGGCACTCGAAACCTATGCCGGCTGGCCGGCCTTCCTGCGGCTTGCCCTTGGCGACGGAGAGGATGATGGCAGCCTCGTTGATTACTGCCGGGAAGCGCTGTTTGACCATCTGACGCCGGGCGACATGGCGGCCCTGTCTTTGTGGCTGAAGGCACCCGACCAGCCGGTGCCGGCGATTGCTGCCACCCTCATGCCACCTCGTCTCCTTGCGGAACCGGATCGCTACCCTGTGCTGGTCGAGACCCTGCGGCGGGCAAGCGGGGAGAGCCTTGCGGCCTATGTCAGCCCGACCGCCCTCAAAGATATCGCGTCCACGCTCGAACAGTCCGGGCAGGTGCTTGCCGCCATGAACCTGCTGCTGGACCATGGTCTGGAGGCGCAGGCCGCCGCCATCCTGGAGCGGGCGGACGGACGCGACCTGATCTATCGCAGCAGTTTGGCCGAGTTCCAGGATATCGTCCTGCGCTTCTCGCACGAGAGCGTGGCGGAGAACGAGACGATCCTGTTTGCCATCTGCCGGGCGCTGATGAAGCAGGGCGAGTTGCACCGCGTGCGCCATCTTCTGTCGAAACATCTGGGTCTCGACTACCTCGACCCCATGAAGGTGCTGGTCAAGGGCTCGCGCTTCTCATTTGCCGCGCGCACCTTCCGCCTCAACCTGATGATTTCCGAGGACCTGACGCCGAATGACGCGATGATCGAGCGGCTGGCCGAATTCATGGCGGATTATCCGCTGGGCGAGCATGGGAAATGGGCGGCCTATTACAATGCGCTGCTGGAATTCGAGATCCGCCGCCGCAATTTTCGCGAGGCCGAGGCCGCCGCCGCGCGGGCGCTGATCTATCTGAAAAAGATGGGCGGCCAGCCGCTTCTGGAATTCTTCATACATCTGCACCAGACCGTGCTGCGACTGATGAGCGGCGATGCACTTCTGGCCCGCAAGGCCGCACAGGATGCCCGCGCACGCCTTGAACAGGTGCCGCATCCGGCGGACGCTGAGTTTCGCATGCTGCGCCTGGCGGAGGCCTGCCTCGATTACGAGGTGGGCCGCCACCAGGCCCTGCTGCAATTCGTGCAAAACGAGTTCGAGGAGTTCGCCGCCGCCGAAATCTGGCCGAGCCTGATGCAGTTCGCCCTGCATTATGCCGCGCAGGCGCTGATCGACCATTTTCCGATGGGCGTGCGGCCGGGCTTTCTCGACGGGCTGTGGATCCACCTGTCGGATGGCCTGCAGTTCCATGCGATGATGGAGATCCGCACGGCGATCGCCTACCAGAATGCCGGGCGCTGGCGCGAGGCGGCGGCCACCCTGTCCGCCATCCGCATGCCGATGGGCAAGCACTGGATCGACAGCGCGGTGGAGGACCTCACGCGCCTCAGCCGTCGTGACGAGATCGCCTATGTGATGGCCTGGTTTCGCGAGGCGGTCCATCTGTGGACGCCCCGCCCCTATCTCGCCCGGCAGCTGGGGGCGCTGATCGCCAATCCGAAGGTGACCCATCGCGAGCGCGTGGCGCTGGAGATCTGGCTGGGCTACACAGCCCACCAGCGCCGCGAGACGGCCGCCGCCCGCAGTCACCTGCTGTCGGCGCTCGAAAGTGCCCACCGGCTCGGTTGCCACGGCGTTCTGTCCGAAGAGCGCCTGTTTCTCTCGCCGCTTCTGGAAAGCCGCACGCTCCGCGCCTTCGTGGAAACCTCCGTCGGCGTGCGCAGCGCGCTTGCGATCTTCACGTCCTCGCTCAACTCGCCGCATGCCCGCGCGCTGAAGGGCGGACTATCGCAGCGTGAAGCCCAGATGCTGCAGCTGGCAGCCGGCGGCCTCTCCAACAAACGCATCGCCGCAACGCTCAACATTTCCGAGGTCACCGTGAAATACCACCTCGGCAATCTCTACCGGAAACTCGGCTGCAACCGTCGCGCCGAAGCGCTGCGCGCCGCAACGGCGCTCGGCTGGATCAGCTGATGATCGCCGGGCTTCCGCTCCCTTCGCCCTGTGGGAACATGTTGCCCGTTCCCGCGTTGACAGGCGTTTGTCATGCGACGTTTCGCGAACAGCGAGGGGGCGCAGCGGGGCAAGCGGGCTGGACAACGAGGGAGCAGGATGAGGGTACGGGTGGCGATAGCGGTTGCAATGCTCCTCGGCGGGAGCGTCGGTGCACGGGCCGAAGTGGGCGATATCTGGGTCTGGAGCACGCTTGTTCCCTCGATCGCGCGCACCGATACGCTCGGCCTGCTGCTGCAGGACCGGCTGAACCAGGAAGCGGAAGCGCGCAACCGCGCCGGCGGCAGCCAGCCCGGTGCAGGCACCCCGAATGCAGATGACGGGAACCTGCAGCCGGTACGGGAGGTGACACCGGCCGATCTTGCCGCGCTCCGCTACACACCCTCGCCGGCCCGCCGCAGCGCCAATCTCGCCCGTTTCATTGAAAGAACGCGGGCAGCCGACCCGGCCGGCGCGGCAGACCTGCAGCGCCTGTTTGCCGATGGCGACATCATTTCCAGGATCGACGCACTGATCCGCCCGCAAGGTCTGCGCATCGACAATCTTGCCGATGCCTATACGCTCTGGCTCCTGACAGTCTGGCAGGCGGCACACGGACGAAACGACACGCCCGAAAGCGCGACGCTCCTGGCCGTGCGCGCGCAGATGGCGCTGGCGCTGCGCGATGCCGGCGGCATGACCCGGGCCTCGAGCGCCGATAAGCAGGAACTCGCCGAGGCGCTGCTGGTGCAGGCCATGCTGATCGATGGCGCCGTGGAACAGGCGAAGGGCACCCCCACCCGCCTTGAACAGGTCCGCGCTGCCGCCCGCAAGAATGCAGGCAGCCTCGGCATCGATGTGGACAGGTTCGATCTCACGCCGCAGGGTTTTGCCGCGGCAGATCAGGCCAGGCGGTAAGCGACCCCGAGCGAAAACACCCCCGAGCGACGGTAGCCGGCCCGTAAGCCGCGGGCGGCTGAACAGCCTGCGCCTGCGCCGCCACTCCGTTTGCCCGCCGGCCCTCTTTGCCTCCGGGCGGGTGAGCTGTCTGGCTGCAACCACAGGCGCCACCCCCATTAGCCTCTCAGCCTTGGAAAACGGCGATGTCGTCATTGAAATGAGCGTCACGGCGTCCAAACCGCCGCAGCGGCTTGCGTCTCCACCAAATCTCCACACAATCTCGGCGCGATATTCACGGGCCCATGAGAACGGGATCACCAGGGAAAGCGTTTCCGGTGAAGACGGATTGCCCGAACGAATTTGCCGGAAGCGCTCTCCCTGCCTTCATGCAGTGCCGAAGGCGATACCCGGGGGTGAAGAACCGCAGGATCGCCGGAACTGCTCATTCGGCAACCCGGAAAGTTCAGATGTCATCCTCCCGCCTTTTCCTTCTCGCCCTGTTCGGCACGGCCGTGACGGCAGCCGTCCTGCTGGTCCGTTTCGATGGTTCGGCGGACGAGGCAGCGTCATCCGCGCGCCTTCAGCCGGTGCAGGTCGTCGTGCAGACGCTCGTTCCCGAAACCGTGATCCTCTCCGACGAGTTGACCGGCCGCGTGGCGGCGGAGCGGCGGGTGGAGATCCGGCCTCAGGTCGGCGGCGTGATCACGCAGCGCCTGGTCCACGAGGGCATGGCTGTCACACGCGGACAGGTTCTGTTCGAGATCGACACCGCCATCCTCAAGGCGGAGCTTGCCACAGCGGAAGCCGGGCTGCAGCGAGCCGTTTCGGCGGAAGCGCATGCAAACCGTGCCGCCGAACGGGCCGCGGCGCTTCTCTCGGGCAATGCCACGAGCCTCGAGAAGAGCGAAAGCGCCCGCAACGATCTCTTGACCGCCCGCGCCAACCTCGCCGAGGCAAAGGCGGTGGTGGAGCGCCGCCGGCTGGATCTTGCCTTTGCTACCATACGCGCGCCCATCAGCGGCTATGTCGGCGCAACGCTCGCCGACGAGGGGGCGCTTGCCAACCCGCAATCGGATCGTCCACTTGCCGTGCTGCAGGCGGTCGATCGGGTCTATGTGGATCTGCGCCTTCCCGCCGGCCAACTGGAGGCGCTGGCAGCGGCCGATGCAACCGGACTCGGGCCCGTCACCATCGCCGTCGGAAAAGAGGGGGCCCGCCCCCTCAAGGCCGGAACGTTGCGGTTTGCGGATGTCGTCGTCGACCCCGGCACCGGCAGCGCCCCGGTGCGTGTCGCAGTGGACAATCCTGATCTGTCGCTGCTGCCCGGCATGTATGTACGGGCGCGCGTCCCGCGGGCACGACTGGAGAAGGCGCTTCTGGTGCCGGCCGATGCCGTGCTGCGCGCCGGCCCCGGCACCCGGCCGGAGATCGTGGTGGTGGCAAGCGACGGACAGGCGAGCCGCCGCTCCGTCACGCTCGGCGAAACCGTCGGCGAACGGATCATCGTCACCGACGGGCTTGCAGCGGGAGAGCGTGTGGTCATTCGCGGCCAGGACCGGATCCAGGACGGCCTCCCCGTCACGCCCCTTGACGCCGACGCCACCACCGCCCCTCAACCGGCATCGGGCAACGATGCCACATCGGCCGGCGCCGTACAGCCGTAAAGGTCATTTCCCATGTCAAGGATCTTCATCGAACGCCCGGTTCTTGCCTGGGTGATCGCCATTTTCATCACGCTTGCCGGCCTGGTGGCGCTGCCGCAATTGCCGGTGGCGCGCTTTCCCGACATCGCCCCGCCCAGCATCAGCATTTCCGCAAGCTATACCGGCGCGAGCGCCGAGACCGTGCGCGACAGCGTGGTCGCCCCTATCGAGAAGGAACTGTCGAGCGTCCGCAACGTGCTCTACTACGACACGACGATGGACGCGACCGGCAATGCCAGCGTGACCGTCACCTTCCGGCCGGGCACTGATCCGGAACTGGCGCAGGTGGATGTGCAGAACCGGCTGAAGAATGCAGAACCACGGCTTCCCGAAGCGGTGCGCCGCGGCGGGCTCAGCGTGGAGGCGGCCGAATCCGGCTTCCTGATGGTCATCACGCTGAAGTCGAAGAGCGGAAAAACCGACGAACTGACGCTTGGCGACTATATGGTGCGCAATCTCGGCGAGGAGCTGAAGCGCCTGCCGGGCGTCGGCCGCGTGCAGCAGTTCGGCGCGGAACGAGCCATGCGGATCTGGGTCGATCCGGCGAAGCTTGCCGCTCATGGGCTTGGCATGTCCGATGTCACCGAGGCGATCGCGCGCGAAAACGTCCAGATCGCCCCCGGTCGGGTGGGCGACGAACCGACCGTGCCGGGCACGCGGCTTTCCACACCGCTGACGGTGCAGGGGCAACTGACGACGCCGGAGGCCTTCGCGGGCATTGCGCTGCTGAGCCGCGCCGATGGCAGCCGCCTGCTGCTCTCGGATGTGGCACGCGTCGAGCTTGGCGCCCAATCGCTCGCCTTCAGCGTCAGCAGCAATGGACGGCCGGCCGCCGCTGCCGCCATCCAGATGACGCCGGGCGCCAATGCGGTGCTGACTTCCAATGCCATCGAGCGGCGTCTTGCCGAGCTTGAGGCGACCATGCCCGCCGACATGCAGGCCTCGATTTCCTACAACACGGCCCCCTTCGTCAAAGTCTCCATCGCCAAGGTGGTGCAGACGCTCGCGGAAGCCATGGTGCTGGTCTTCCTGGTGATGCTGCTCTTCCTGCAGAACATCCGCTACACGCTGATCCCGGCCATCGTCGCGCCGATCGCCCTGCTCGGCACCTTCGCGGTGATGCTGGCGGCGGGCTATTCCATCAACGTGCTCACCATGTTCGGCATGGTTCTGGCGATCGGCATCATCGTCGATGATGCCATCGTGGTGGTGGAGAATGTCGAACGCATCATGCGCCAGCAGGGTCTATCGCCAAAGGCGGCCACCCGGCAGGCCATGCAGGAGATTTCCGGCGCGATCATCGGCATCACCCTGGTGCTGGCGGCGGTCTTCCTGCCGATCGGTTTTGCCGCCGGCTCGGTTGGCGCCATCTATCGGCAGTTCACCCTGTCGATGTCGGTCTCCATCCTGCTATCGGCCTTCCTGGCGCTGACGCTGACGCCGGCACTCTGCGCCACGCTGCTGAAGCCCCATGCATCACATGCCCCCGAAGGTCTTCCGGGGAGCCTGTTCGGCCGTTTCAACCGCGGCTTCGAGCGGTTGACCGCCCGCTATACCGGCTGGGTGGGCGCACTGCTCAGACGCGGCGGGCGCATGGCGGTGATCTATCTCGCGCTCGTCGCCGTCACGGGCCTCGGTTACGGGATGATCCCCTCTTCCTTCGTGCCGGAGGAGGACCAGGGCAGCTTCATGGCGATGTTCGAACTGCCGGCGGGCGCCACGGCGGAGCGCACGCGTGCGGTGGTTGCCACCTATCAGGCCCATGTCGAAACCCGGCCCGACATCATCGAAAATACCGTGATCTATGGCTTTGGCATGTCCGGTTCCGGCCCCAATGCCGCGCAGGCCTTTACCAGCATGCGGCCGTGGGGCGCCCGCAGCACAGGCGCCGACGAGGAGGTTGCCCGGGCGCAGGCCGCCGTTTCCGGCATCGCCGAGGGCACGGCGCTCATCCTGAAGCCGCCGGCGATCGAATCGCTCGGCAGTACCTCGGGCTTTTCGCTGCGGCTGCAGGACAGAGCGGGCCGCGGACTTGCAGCGCTGAAAGCCGCCGAACGGCAGCTGATCGCGCTGGCCGCCGCAAGCCCGCGCCTTACCGACGTGCGCAGCGACAGCCTGCCGGATGGAGAAAGCCTTGCCCTGTCCATCGACCGCCGCAAGGCGCAGGCGCTCGGCGTCGCCTTCCCCGCCATCAATGCCACGCTGTCGACGGCGATCGGCTCGACCTATGTCAACGATTTCCCGAATGCGGGCCGCCTGCAGCAGGTGATCGTGCAGGCAGATGCGCCGGCTCGCATGCGCATCGAGGACGTGCTGAAGCTGGAGGTGCGCAACGACGCCGGCGGCATGGTGCCGCTCTCCGAACTCGTCCAGCCGACCTGGGACGCAGCCCCCCTGCAGCTGTCGCGCTACAACGGCTATCCAGCCGCCCGCCTCTCCGGCGCGGCGGCGCCCGGTATCGCAAGCGGCGCGGCCATGACGGAGATGGAACTGCTGGCGAAACAGCTGCCGCCGGGTTTTGCGCTCGAATGGACAGGCCAGTCGTTGCAGGAAAAGCAGTCGGCCTCGCAGGCGCCCCTGCTGCTAGCAGCCTCCATGCTGGTGGTGTTCCTGGTGCTGGCCGCACTTTACGAAAGCTGGTCGATCCCGCTGGCGGTGATGCTGATCGTGCCGCTTGGCGTCCTTGGCGCCGTCACCGCCGTGCTCATGCGCGGGCTGGACAATGACGTCTTCTTCAAGGTCGGCCTCGTCACGATCATCGGACTTGCCGCGAAGAATGCCATCCTGCTCGTCGAATATGCACGCCACCTGCAACAGGGCGGGATGGGTCTTCACCGCGCGGTGCTGACGGCTGCGCGGCTTAGGCTGCGACCGATCCTGATGACCTCGCTCGCCTTCCTTCTCGGCGTCGTGCCACTGATGATTGCCCGCGGTGCAGGCGCCGAAATCCAGAATGCCATCGGCACCGGCGTGTTCGGCGGCATGTTGACCGCAACGGCGCTGGCTGTTTTCTTCGTGCCGGTCCTGTATGTGGCAATCAGCCACCTGACCGGATCGGGCGCCCGACCCCGCCAGCCGCAAGGGCATGCAGCCACGAGAGAGTGACGATGAACAATGCCCTGATCCTCATCATCGAAGACGAGCCGGAAATTGCCGAGATCATCGAGACCTATTTCGCGCGCGAGGGGTTCCGCACGATCAGCGCCGGCAATGGTACGCTCGGCCTTGCCCACCACCAACGACTGCGGCCGGATCTCGTGGTGCTCGACATCAAGCTGCCCGGCCAGGACGGCTACGAGGTGCTGGCGGCCATCCGCCGGCGTGGCGACACACCGGTGATCATGGTCACCGCACTGGCCGAGGATCTGGACAAGCTGCAGGCGCTGCGGATCGGCGCGGACGATTATGTGGTGAAGCCCTTCAACCCGCTGGAGGTCGTCGCCCGCGCGAAGGCCGTGCTGCGCCGCACACTCGGCAAGGGCTCCGGCGAGCGCACCGGCCACCTGCTCAGGATCGGGCCGCTGACGGTCGATCGCGAGGCACATCGCGCCACCATCGACATCGGCAACGGCCCCGTGGCGCTCGATCTGACGCGCACGGAATTCCGCATTCTCGCGCACATGGCCGCCTCGCCCGCCCGCGCCTTCGAGCGCTCGGAACTGGTAGATGCCTGCCTGCCGGAAAGCGAGGCGCTGGATCGCACTGTCGACAGCCATGTCAGCAATCTGCGCCGCAAGCTCGCGGCGGCCGGCGCCGATGGCCTTCTGAGCGGCGTGCGCGGCGTCGGCTACCGGCTGGATGCTCCCGATGCGCGATAACCTGAACACGCGCATCGTGCGGGCCATGATCGGCCTGACGCTGCTTGCCTGCGCGGTGGTCTATTTCGGCCTTCTCGCTTATTTCTTCTTCATCTATGACTGGCTCTATCCGGACGCCCCGCCCTATGATGACAGCTGGCGTCTCGGTGACGCCGTCATGCTGGGTCTGCTGCTCGGAATCGCCATCCTCGCCGCCCTGCTGTTCGGCTGGCGGTTGGCTCGCCCGATGATCGTGCCGCTGAAATCGGTCGCAGCGGCAGCCCGCCGGCTGGCGGAGGGCGATTTTTCCGCCCGCGCCGACCTTCCGCCCCGCACCTTCAAGGAAGCCGGTGATCTGGTGGCGGACTTCAACCAGATGGCAGAGCGTCTGCAGCGCGCCGAGGCCGAGCTCAGCTATTCCAATTCCGCCATCGCACACGAGCTGCGCACGCCTCTCACCATCCTGCGCGGCCGGCTGCAGGGCCTGCTGGACGGCGTCTTTGCGCCGAGCCCCGAGCTTTACGGCCGGCTGATCGAGCATGTCGACGATCTCTCGGGGATCGTCGAGGAGCTGCGCACGCTGGCGCTCGGCAATGCCGGGCAGCTGGATCTGCAGTATGCGCGCCTCGATCTGGCGCAGGAGGCAGAGGCCGCGCTCGGCGGTATCGATCACCAGCTGGCTGCGGCCGGCATCACCGTCAGTCGTTCGCTCGCCAGCGTGGCGATCCGGGGCGACCGGGCGAGGCTGCGCCAGGCCATGATCGCGGTGCTGGACAATTGCCGCCGCTATGCCCCGCAGGCGAGCGTGCATGTGGAAACCGCCGTGACGGGCGATTTTGCGGTGTTCCGCTGCATCGATACCGGCCCCGGCCTGTCGGCGGAGGGCCGCACTCATGCCTTCGAGCGATTCTGGCGCGCAGACGATTCGCGCGGCCGAAGCCTTGGCGGTTCGGGTCTCGGCCTGCCGATCGTGCGCACCATCGCCCGCGCCCATGGCGGCGAGGCGCTGCTTTTGCCTCCCGACGGCACCGGGCTCGGCGTGGAAATCCGCTTCCCGCGTCAGATCTGACGGGCATTACCATCGGCTCTACCCCTCACCCGTGCCCGCCCGACACGGGGCGATAGCTCTTCAGCATGGCAAGGACGAGCAGGGACAGCGCGCCGATCAGGGCTGCGGCCGTGGTCAGCAGCACCGAGTGGGTCGCCGTGAAGGCCTGCCGGCCGGCATCGATCAGGCTTTGCGCTTCCGCCGGCGGCAGCTGGCGCGCGACCAGATAGGTATCCCCGATCGAGCGCGCCGCGGTCTCCGCCAGCGCCGGCGCAAGGTCCGGTGGCAGCACGATAGTGTGGCTGAAGACCGCCGACATGAAGACGCCGAACAGCGTGATGCCAAGCCCCGTGCCCAGCTCGTAGCCAGTCGCTTCCAGTGAGCCGGCGGCGCCTGCCCGCTCCGCTTCCACCGCCCCCATGATGGCGATCGAAGACGCGGTGAGGCCGATGCTCAGCATCAGGCCGAGCAGGGCGAGCAGGCCCGGCACCAGCACGCCCGGCCTGCCGAAATCCGTGAAGGCGAGTGCGGCCAGCGCAAGGGCCGAGACCAGCAGCGAAAGACCCGCCACCAGCCGCAGCCCGAACAGGCCGGACAGCCGCCCGGCGACAGGGCCGCCGCAGGCGGCGGCCGCCATGATCGGGATCATGAAGAGGCCGGCCTCGATCGGCGTCTTGCCCAGCACATATTGCAGTTCCTGCGCCAGCGTCAGTTCCACGCCGGCAAGCGCCCCGGTCGCCACGAGGGCCATGATCATGCCGGCCAGGATTGCCGGGCGGGCAAACAGCGACAGATCGAGCATCGGCTGGCGCGAGCGCAACTGCAGGCGGGCGAAGAAACCAAGCATCGCAAGGCCGAAGAGAAGCACCAGCGCCACCACCGGCAGCGGCTGCTTCGCCCCGAAACCGGCCTTGATGGCATAAACGGTGGTTATCATGCCGAGAATCAGCAGCAGCGCCTGGCCGAAGGCCCAGCGGCCAGTGCCCGCAGGCTCGGCGCGCGGCAGAAGCAGGGCTGAGGCCGGCGCGACCACCAGCATGACCGGTACGTTGATCAGGAACACCGACCCCCACCAGAAATGTTCCAGCAGCGCGCCGCCGATCAATGGACCGATCGCGGCACCCGCAGCACCGACCGTGCCCCAGAGGCCGAGCGCCATCGCCCGCTCCGCGTCGTCCTCGAAGGCGCGGCGGATGATGCCGAGCACGCAGGGCATGATCATTGCCCCGCCGAGTGCAAGCACCAGGCGCGCGCCGATCAGCATGCGGGCATCCGGGGCAAAGGCGGCAAGCCCGGAGGCTGCGCCGAACACCACGAGGCCCGTCAGCAGCAGGCGGCGATGGCCCACTTTGTCCGCCAGCGTTCCCATCGGCACGAGCAGGCCGGCCATCACCAGTGGATAGATATCGATGATCCACAGAACCTCGGTGCTGCTGGCGCGGAGCGACTGGGTAAGCGTCGGCACCGCCACATGCAGGATCGTCATGTCGAGAACAACGGGGAGAAAGGCCAGCATCACGGCCAGCAGCACCAGCCAGCGACGGGAATCGGCGGAGGTCTTACGCATGGTTCACCTTGCATGCAGACGGGATCACGTTTATAAATACGTACGTATGGATTTAAATAAACAAGGTCAAGAGGGGCAAGATCGGCCATGGGCAGGCAACCGACCATCAATCGCGACAGGCTGCTGGATCTGGCGGAGGAGATCGTGCGCACGGAAGGCGCCAAGGCGCTGACGATCGATGCGCTTGCGAAGGCAGCAGGCATTTCCAAGGGTGGTGTGCAATATTCCTTCGCCTCGAAGGACCAGCTGGTACAGGCGCTGGTGGAGCGCTGGACGCGCCAGTTCGACGACATGCTGGAGCCGGACGACCAGCTGACCGCTCCCGACCGGGTACATCGCTACATCGGTTCCATGCGCGCCTCGCAGCAGGCGATGAATGCCAAGATGGCGGGACTGATGATCGGCTACCTGCAGGAACCCGGCAATCTCGAGGAGGCGCGCAACTGGTATCGCGGCGTGTTCGCCCGTCTCGGCGGCGATGCCGCAGACCTGCAGGCCGCCCGCGTTGCCTTCCTCGCCGTGGAAGGCCTATTCCTCATGCGCATTGCCGGACTCGACGAGGACGGCAACTGGAAGGCCGGGCTTGACGACGTGGAAGCGGTTCTGCGGCGCATGACGGAGACACCGAAGGACTGAGGGCGTCTGCCCGCCTCACCAGAACAGCAGCAGCGCGATGCCGGCGGCCACCCCGGAACAGAGCGAAACGGGCCAGCCGAAGCGCGGGAAATCCACGAAACGGTAGCTGCCGAGGCTGAAGGCCAGCATGTTGTTGTGGTGGCCGAAGGGGGTGAGAAAATCGAGCGAGGCACCGATGGTGGCGGCCATCAGGAGCATCTGCGGTGACAGCCCGGTGGCGCGGGCCACTTCCAGCGCAATCGGCGCAAGAATGGCCAGCGTCGTGGTGTTGTTGACGAAGGGCGTGATCAGCATGGCGCAGGCAAGCAGCGCAAAGACCGCCATCGGCCCGCTGTCGATGACATGCGCGCCGGTCAGCGCGTGCGCGATGGCCGCGGCCGCCCCGGTGGTGCCAAGCGCGGTGCCAAGCGGCAGCATGGCCACCAGGAGCATGATGATCGACCAGTTGAGATTGCGCAGCGCAAGCCGCAGATCGAGCCAGCCGGCGAGGCAGAACAGCGCAACCACGCCGCCGAGCGCGATCTCGGCTGGAAGGAGGCCGAGCGCGGACACCGCCACCCCCAATCCGAAGGCGAGAAGTGGCAAAAGACCACCTGACCCCGGAGGGCTGACGGGCGGCGAAGGCACCGTGGCAACCTCGATCAGATCGTAATAGCCGATGAAGGCCTTCAGCGCCGGCCCCTCCCCCTCCAGCAGCAGCAGGTTGCCGACCCGCAGCGGCAGTTCCTCGAACGGCCCTTCGAAGCGGGTGGGTTCGCCCTCCACCCTGAGGATCGCAACCCCTGCAGCAATCTGTGGATGGAGGGTCGCCACGCAGGAGCCGACGGCGACACTGTGCGGCATGACGACGGCACCGGCCCGTTGCAGACGCCTGTCGTCTCCCGCCCGCGCATAGACCACAAGGCCGGCGGACAGGCAGAGATCGAGTGCGGCGGGTTCCGCCTCCGCCAGCAGGCGGTCGCCCGGCAGGACCGGCGTGTCAGGCCGCAATGGAAAGAGCCGCCGCCCCTCGCGCACCACATTGCGCAGCCGGCCACGCAGACGCGCTTCCAGGCTGGCAGCGGTCTCGCCTTCTGCGGAGGGGCCGGGCGCCAGTTCGCTCATCACCCGGCGATAGACGGGAGCGACATCCTCCGGGCCGCCCTCCTGTTCTCCCCTGCCGGGCCCGGCCTCCCCCTCCGTCCCGCCCTCAGCGACAGCACGCTGATCGCCTCGGCGGGAAAACAGGCTGAACGGCAGCCACAGCGCCATGGCCGCAAAACCGGCGATGGTGGCCGCAATGCCGGCCGGCGCGAAATCGAGAAAGGCATAGCCCTGCCCCGTCGCCTGCTGCAGAAGCGTGCTGGCCATCAGGTTCGGCGGCGTGCCGATCAGCGTCCACAACCCGCCGAGCAGCGTGGCATAGGAAAGCGGCAGAAAAATCCAGCGGGCGGGAATGCGATCCCTGGCCATCAGGGAGAAGGCGGCCGGCAGCATCAGCGAAAAGGCCGCCACATTGTTCATGACGGTGGAGAGGCAGGCGCCAAGCGCCGACAGCGCCAGAATGAGCGGCAGCGGCCGGTGAAAGCGGCTCTGCAGGCTCTGGCCGAGTCGTTCGAACAGCCGCGTGGGTCCAAGCACCTGCACGATCAGCAGCACCTCGATGACCGTCACCACGGCCGGCGCCGTAAGGCCTGCAAACACGCCGGAAACAGGCACAAGTCCCAGCACGGCGGCCGCGGCAAGCCCGCCGATCGCCACCGTTTCGGCCCGGAAGCGATCCACCGCAAACAGCACGAGCAGAACCAGCAGAAGGACCGTGATGAGGAACTGGTCTGGTGTCACCCTTGCGTTTCCCCGCGCGTCCCGTCTGATTCTGGACGACTATAAAGCCCGGCGCCAGAATAGGCGATCTGTCTGGCAACGCCAGCCCTTGACCCGCCTTCCGGGCCGATCCTGCCTCAACCGGCCCTTGCCCCGGCCTTCTGGCCCTTCCGGCTGCTTGCGCCCAACAGTCTATTTGAGCAGTAGACATTCCATTAATTTGCGTTAACCTGCGTGATGTCGGCATCGGCTGGACTGGCCCTCGGGAGGAGTGCCCCGTCCGATGCGCGACCTGCTTGCGGAGGTCATCCCATGCGTGACGGCAGACAGCTGAAGACCGGTCCCCGCCTGCTTGCATGGGCCGCCTTCATCGCGGCCTATCTGGCCATTGCCCTGATGATCACCCTCTCGCCCGTCCCTGCCCGTGCTGCGGCGAGCGGCATTCGCGGGCACGATCATCCCCTTTTCGAGACAGGCCCCGGCGTCCAGCGCCGGGAACAGAGCAAGGCAAATCCCGTTGCCGGTCAAGGCCCCGAACCAGAGGAGTGCTGCGATGCCCGGAAGGAATGGCAAGGCCGCGCCGAGCGCGCTATATAGCGGAAAGAGATGTTTTCTTGCTGACGTCCGAAAGGAAAACGCATTCCATGTTGTCGATGAAGGGCAAGTACGGGCTCAAGGCGCTCTATCACCTTGCCGGCCTGCCCGAAGGTGCGGTGGCGCAATCCGTGGAGATTGCCGAGACGCATGCGATTTCCAAGAAGTTTCTCGACGCTATCCTGGCGGACCTGCGCCACAGCGGTTTCGTTGTGGCCCGCAAGGGGCGAGGTGGTGGCTACTGCCTCAGCCGCTCACCGGACGAGATCATGGTCGGCCATGTGCTGCGCGTTCTCGACGGGCCGCTGGCCCCCATCCTGTGTGCCAGTCGCACGGCCTATTCCCGCTGCCACGACTGCAGGGACGAGACGGCCTGCGCCGTACGCCTGACCATGCTGGAAGTGCGCGAGGCGATCGCCGCCGTGCTGGACAACAAGTCGCTGAGTGCCATGCGCCAGATGGTGGACGACGAGACATCCGATCTCGCCGCCGCACTGGCATCATCCTGACGGGACAGGGTCGCTTTCCGTCCCGGCCCCAGCTTGCGGAGGACATGCGATGACCCTTCATATCGTCATTATCGGCGGCGGCGCCAGCGGAACGCTCGCGGCGGCCCATCTGCTCAGACAGCGCGAAACGCCCCGGCAACTGCGCCTTACCCTGGTGGAAGCCCATCACGAGATCGGCTGCGGCATTGCCTATTCCACGCCGGACAGCTGCCATATCCTCAACACGCGCGTGCAGAACATGAGCGCCTTTCCGGACGAGCCGGATCATTTTTCCCGCTATCTGGCGCGCGAGGGGCTGGGCTCCGGCGAACCGATGAGCTTCGTGTCGCGCAAGGTCTATGGCCGCTATCTCCAGGAGCTGCTTGCCGACGGCAGCGGCCAGTCCGCCGTGCCCCGCCTTGCCTTCCTGCGGCAGGAATGCGTGGGGCTGGCCGAGCATGCGCATGGCGTGGAGGTAAAGCTCGCCGATGGCAGCGTCGTGCCCTGCCACCATGCCATTCTCGCCACCGGCTATGCCCGCGACGGCCGCTCTCAGACGGCACTTGAAGATCCCTGGTGTCCCACAACCAAGCATGATCCGGACAGGCCCGTGATCCTCATCGGCACGGGACTGACCATGGTGGACATGGTGCTGTCGCTGCTGGGGCGCGGTCATCGCGCGCCGATTTATGCCCTGTCGCGGCGGGGGCTTTTGCCGCAGCCACATCGGGTGACCCGGCCGCTGAAGCTTTCGGCAGCCGATATTCCCTTTGGCACCAGCCTTGCCTATCTGCTGCGCTGGATGCGCGCCACCATTCACGATCACGTGGCGATCGGCGGCGACTGGCGCGACGTGATCGATGGCTTGCGGCCGCATACGCAGGCGCTCTGGCGCCACCTGCCGGCGGCAAGCCGCGCGCGCTTTCTGCGCCATGTTTCCAGCCTCTGGGACACGCACCGCCACCGCATGCCGCCGGAATCGGAGACGAGGATCCGGGCGCTGCTCGCCAACGGCCAGCTGTCCATCCTGCGCGGCGCCTTCCAGGGGGCGGCCCGCGAGGACGGCGAAACCCGCATCACCTATCGTGCTGCCGGCAGCGGGACGCTGGAAACACTTTCCGCGCAGTATGCCATCGATTGCCGTGGCTTTCGCCGGCTGCAGCCGCCGATCACAACACCGCTGCTTGCCTCGCTGATCGGTGAAGGACAGGCGGCGATCGATCCGCTCGGTCTCGGCCTTGTCTTCGATCGCGACGATCGACTGGTGGATCAGACCGGACGAAGCCATGCCCGCATCTTCGGACTTGGCCCCCTCACCCGCGCCACGCATTGGGAAATCACGGCCGTTCCCGACATTCGTGAACAGGCGGCACGACTGGCCGCCCGCCTGCTCGACCACGACCAGCCGCAGGCGATCGAGACGCCCGTCAGCCACCGCCGTTAGAATTTGTCAGGAAAGCAAAAGAATAGCCCGTCCGTCAGGTTCACGTTGAACCGGACGGACGGACGCTTCAGGTGACCAGCGCCCCACACGCTCCATCTTCGTGCTTTCATGCAGTCCGGACGCAATTCCGGCAGCATTTTCGTGGCAATGTCTCATGAAAGTGAAGCATGCCAAATCCAGATCGAATAGCCCATCGAACCAGTCTGGGCAGCGCTTCAGCAGGTCGAGAGATTATGCCCCATGGAGTGGTGCAAGCCGGTGCACCATTGAGCCTCCTCCCGCCGGTCTCTCCCGCCTGCCGGGCGACTTATGTGACGGGTTTGACTCCGATGAAGGTTGGTGAGCCAGCTCTATGCCCCCGACTCCATCAGCACCAACCTCAACCTCATACCCCATATCCTGAAAGGGACAGTTGGCGAAAAGGGCGCGGCACATCTTTTCGGCGAGGACCATCCAGGGAGGAGGAACTTGCCTCGTTCAGGAGCGAAAATAGAATACTAAATCACTAGAAATTATTGAAGATACTGCGCAAAACTGTACCCTTGTTTCCAGTCCAACACCGCTGGAAAATCCGAAATGACCCTCCGCAAACATTTGCTTGCTCCCGTCTTCGCGCTGGCTGCCGCCGTCAGCCTCTCCGCCATCGCGGCCGCCGCCGATACACCCGTCAAGGGTGGCACGCTCGTCTACCTCGAGCAGCAGGCCCATACCAACCTGTATCCTCCGGCGGGCGGCTTCTATCCGAACGGCGGTATCCTCAACCAGATCACCGACAAGCTGACCTACCAGAACCCGCAGACACTCGAGATCGAGCCGTGGCTTGCACAATCCTGGGAGGTCAATGCGGATGCAACGCAATATACCTTCAAGCTGCGTCCCGGCGTAACCTTCTCAGACGGCTCGCCACTTGATGCGGCGGCGGTCGCGAAGAACTTCGACATTTTCGGCCTTGGCGACAAGACGCTGAAATATCCGGTGTCCGAGGTGGTCAACAATTACGACCGCAGCGAAGTGATCGATCCGCTGACCGTGAAATTCTATTTCAAGAAGCCTTCGCCGGGCTTCCTGCAAGGCACCGCCGTCATCGGCTCGGGCCTCGTGTCCTTGAAGACGCTGGCCCTGCCGTTCGATCAGCTGGGCGATGCCACCAAGATCATCGGCTCGGGCCCCTTCGTGGTGGCAAGTGAAACGCTTGGCAAGGAACTGACGCTGAAGGCCAGGCCGGATTACAACTGGGGACCGGCGAAATTCGAGCATCAGGGCCGCGCCTATCTCGACGGCATCAAATACATCGTGACCGGCGAAGACAGCGTGCGCATCGGCGCGCTGCTGGCGGGACAGGCCGATTTCATCCGCCAAGTTCAGGCCTATGACGAACCGCAGGTCGAGGGCCAGGGCTTCAAGATCTATGCGCCCAGCACGCGCGGCGTGAACAACAGCATCGTCTTCCGCCCGGACAACCAGCTGGTGGCGGATGTGCGGGTGCGCAAGGCGCTCAGCCTCGCGACCAATCGCAAGGAAATCGTTTCCACGCTGTTTTCCAAGAACTACCCGGTGGCGACCTCTGTCATCGCCTCCACGGCGATCGGCTACAAGGACCATTCCGCCGATCTCGGCTTCGATCTCGACAAGGCAAAGCAACTGCTGGACGAGGCAGGTTACGTGGCGGGACCGGACGGGACGCGGGCCAAGGACGGCAAGAAGCTGGTGCTGACGGCCTACGAATCCCTGCCGCAGCCGCAAAATCGCGCGACGCTCCAGCTGATCGCCCAGCAATGGGCGAAAGTCGGCGTGAAGCTCAACGTACTGGCCGGGGATGCCGGCAGCCGCACCGTCGATGATCTCGATCCGCAGAAGACACCGGTATCGCCCGCCATGGTCGGCCGCGCCGATCCGGACGTCATCAAGAGCCAGTTCTATCCGAAGAACCGCGACGCACTGCGCCAGAAGGGCGGCGGCAGCGATAAGATCCAGTCCTTCGTCGATGACAAGCTGAACGGTATTCTGGAAGAGATCGCCTCTCAGCCCGACAAACAGAAACGTCTGCAGGCCGTTGCCGATGCGCAGGCCTATCTGCTGGAGCAGGCCTATGCGATCCCGATCTTCGAGGAACCGCAGGCCTTTGCCGGCGCACCCTATGTGAAGGGCATTGCCTTCGAGGCCGTCGGCCGCCCGAGCTTCTACAACGTCTGGCTGGCCAAGTAATGGCCCGGGCGACGGCGCGGAGACACGCCGTCGCTGACCTTTCGAGGGAGACCCGCGGATGACGCGCTATATACTGAGCCGGATCGGACAGGCATTGCTGGTGCTGTGGGCAGCGTTCACGCTCTCCTTCCTCCTGCTGCAGGCCATGCCGGGCGATGCCGTTCTCATCAAGTTCCTCAATCCGGACTACGGCTTGAGCCCGGAACAGATCCAGGCCATTCGGGAAGCCTATGCCGTCGACGGCACGCTGCTCACGCAGTATCTGAAGACGCTCGCCAATTTCCTGAAGGGTGACTTCGGCTACTCCATCCAGGCGGGCGTACCAGTTTCGGCCCAGCTTGCTGTCAATCTGCCGCCCACCTTGATGCTCGCCGCGCTCGGTTTTGCCGCCGCCGTCGGCCTTGCGGTGTTGATCGCGGCGTTGTCGTCCCTCGCGCCCTTTGCCTGGCTGCGCAACCTCGTTCAATCGATCCCCTCGCTGTTCGTCTCGGTGCCCGTCTTCTGGCTCGGCATCATGCTGATCCAGATCTTCTCCTTCCGCCTGAAGCTGGTGTCGGTCATCAATCCCGGCCCCTGGGAAAGCCTCGTTCTCCCGGTCGCGACCCTGTCGGTCCCGATCGCAGCACCACTGGCGCAGATCCTGATCCGCAGCATCGATGAAATCCGCACACGGCCGTTCATTGCCGTTGCCGTTGCAAAGGGAGCGACGCAGAGACGGATCCTGTGGCGTCACGTGGCGGGCAACGCGATCCTGCCGGCGCTCACCATCGCCGGCGTGCTGTTCGGCGAGCTGATCGCCGGTGCGGTGGTCACGGAGACGGTCTTCGGCCTCAACGGCATCGGCGTGCTGACGGAAAAGGCCGTCGGCAACCAGGACCTTTCCGTCCTGCAGGCCATCGTGGTGATCTCGGCCGCCGCCTTCGTCACGATCAACCTGCTGGTCGATCTGCTCTACCCCATCCTCGACCCGCGCCTGAGAACACCAAGCGGAGCCACAGCATGACCACCCTTGAAACCTCCGCCGGTCTTTTGCCCGCACGCACCGCTGCGAAAGAACCAGCAAGACGGACTTTCCGGCTCAGCCGTATCTCCTTCGGACTGGTGCTGGCCTGGCTGATCCTCGGCACGGCGCTGCTCTGGGCCATCGCTCCCGGTCTGTTCACCATCTACAATCCGATCGAAGGCGTACCGGGCGGGCAGTTGAAGCCGCCCTCCGCGCTGCATCTGCTGGGCACGGATTCGCTCGGCCGCGACCTGTTTGCCCGCATCGTTCACGGCGCGGTGCATTCGCTGTCCGGGGCCGTCGCAGCGGTCGCCGTCGGCCTCGTGGTCGGAACCGGACTTGGCCTGTTCGCTGGTGCGATCGGCGGACGGATCGACGCCGTCATCATGCGTTTCGTCGATGTGCTGCTGTCGGTTCCGACGCTGCTGCTCTCGCTCAGCATCATTATCCTGCTGGGCTTTGGAACGCTGAACGCCGCCATCGCGGTCGGTGCAACGGCGATTGCCGGCTTTGCCCGCCTGATGCGTTCGGAGGTGGTGCGGGTACGCAGGGCGGATTACGTCGAAGCCGCCTTCGGCAGCGGCGGCACATTCTGGAACGTGCTGCGGCGGCATATCCTGCCGAATTCGCTGACGTCGGTGATTGCCTACACGGCCGTGCAGTTTGGGTGGGCGATCCTGCAGCTCTCGACGCTCGGCTTCCTGGGTTATGGCGCGCCCCCGCCCACACCGGAATGGGGTCTGCTGATCGCCGAGGGCCGCAACTATCTCGCCACGGCCTGGTGGCTGACAGCCGCCCCCGGCTTCGTGGTCGTCGCCGTCGTGCTTTCCGCCAACCGCATCAGCCAGTCGATCGGGAGGGGCCGATGAGCGCGAACACGACACCCATTCTGGAGATCCGCAATCTCAGCATTTCCTATGGCGAGGGCGAGGCGCGGACACGTGTGGTCCATGATGTCTCCTTTTCGGTCGCGCCCGGCGAGGTGCTGGCGCTTGTGGGAGAAAGCGGTTCCGGCAAGACCACGACGGCGCAATCCGTCCTCGGGCTTCTGGCAGGCTCTGGGCACATCGATGCCGGCTCGATCCATCTCAATGGAGAGGATATCTCCCGCTGGACCGAAAAGCGCCTGCGCGGCATCCGTGGCCCGGTGGTCAGCCTTATTCCGCAGGATCCGTCGAATTCCCTCAATCCGGTGCTCTCGGTCGGCGCTCAGGTGCGCGAAATCCTGGAGATCCATGGCCGCCTCAACCGGACAGAGGCAGATCGGCGGGTGATCGAATTGCTCACGCAGGTGGGTCTGTCCGAACCGGAGCTGCGGGCGAAGCAGTATCCGCACGAACTGTCAGGCGGCATGAAGCAGCGTGTGCTGATCGCCATCGCCATTGCGCTGAAACCGGCGCTCATCATCGCCGACGAGCCGACCTCGGCTCTTGATGTGACCGTGCAGCGTCGCATCCTCGACCTGATCGACGACCTGCGGCGCGCATACGGCACCTCGCTTCTTCTGGTGACCCACGACCTCGGCGTGGCGGCAGACCGTTCGGATCGCCTGGTGGTGCTGCAGAACGGCCGCATTCAGGAGCAGGGACCGACCGCCGAGGTGCTCGCCACGCCGCAAAGCGCCTATACCCGCAAGCTGCTCTCCGACGCGCCCTCGCTGGCCGTCAGGTCAACCCGCCCGGCGATTGATGCCGATAGCAAGCCTCTGGTCACGGTCGAAGGGCTGAGCCTGGATTTCGGCCTGCCCGGCGGACGTCGCTTCCGCGCGGTGGACAATGTCTCCTTTACCGTGCGCAAAGGCACCACGCATGCCATCGTCGGCGAAAGCGGCTCGGGCAAGACGACGACGATCCGGGCGATCGCCGGCTTCCAGAAGGCAACCGGCGGGACGATCCATGTCGGCGACACCGATGTGGCCGGCTTGAGCTCTCGCACGCTTCGGCCGTTCCGCCGCAAGATCCAGCTGGTCTACCAGAACCCCTGGGGGTCGCTCGATCCGAGGCAGACGATCTTTTCCATCGTGGAAGAGCCGCTTCTGAATTTCGATCCGCTGCCAAAGACGGAGCGCGCGCAGCGTGTCGAGGCCATTATCGAGCGGGTCGGCCTGCCGACATCCGTGCTTTCCCGCCTGCCCCATGCGCTGTCCGGCGGCCAGCGACAGCGGGTCGCGATTGCGCGGGCGCTTATTCTGGAGCCGGAGGTCGTGGTGCTGGATGAAGCCGTCTCCGCCCTCGATGTCACCGTGCAGGCGCAGATCCTTGCGCTGCTTGGTGAATTGCAGCGGGATCTCGGCCTGACCTACATCTTCGTCTCGCACGATCTCGCCGTCGTGCGCCAGATCGCCGACACCGTCTCCGTCCTGCAGAACGGCCGACAGGTGGATTACGGCCCGGTGGCGCAGATCTTCGAGAGCCCCGCCAGCGACTATACCCGCGAACTGATCGAGGCCGTGCCCGGTCGCACGTTTCCGCATCACCTCCACCTCGCAGCACAGACAGCCGGACAGGGATCATGAGCGAACATCCGACGAAAAAACGACTTGGCTTCTTTACCCGGCTTCTGGATGATACGGGGCCAGGCGAGCGATACCGTCTGGCGGAGGCGCAGATCGTCCACGCCGAAGCCCATGGCTTCGACAGCGCCTGGATCGCCCAGCACCATTTCCATGCCGATGAAGGCGGCCTCCCCTCCCCGGCCGTGTTTCTGGCGCATGTGGCGGCAAACACCTCCCGCATCCGCCTGGGGACCGGCGTCATCACGCTCCCTATGGAAAATCCGCTGCGCGTCGCGGAGGATACGGCGGTTGTCGATCTCCTCTCCGGCGGCCGCCTGGACGTCGGCTTCGGCACTGGCGGGACGCGCGAATCCTTCGAGGCCTTCGGCATTTCACCGGAGAGGCGCGGCGAGGTTTGTGCCGAATATCTCGGCATCGTCCGCAGGGCCTGGGCCGGAGAGGATCTCGGCGCCGGCAACCGGCTCTATCCCAAGGCGCCGCATCTTCTCGATCGCATCTGGCTTGCGACCTTCTCGGCCAATGGCGCGAAGCTTGCGGGCGAAAAGGGGGACGGCCTGATGCTGTCACGCACGCAGCCGCGCCCGGCTGACAATCACGATGCACGGCTGGACGCGCTTCAGAACCCGATGATCGATGCCTATCTCGCCGCTCTTCCCGCCGGCCGCGCGCCCCGCATTCTCGGCTCGCGCAGCCTCTTCGTGGCCGATGACCGCAAGCAGGCGCTGAAGCTGGCCGAAGCGGGATTGACCCGCGTGGCCGATCGCTTCGCCGCGGCCGGGCACCGCATCCCGGGCCGCAGCCTGGAGGATCTGATCAAGGCGCTCGACAGCCATGTGGGAACGCCGGACGACGTGATCGCCACCCTGAAGGCCGATAGCGCCCTTGCGCGCACCACCGACCTTGTTTTCCAGGTCCATTCGATCGATCCGCCGCACGAATACATCCTGCGCTCCATCGAACTGATCGCGGCAGAGGTCGCGCCGGCTCTCGGCTGGACCCCGGACACGGCGCCCGCCCGGATTGCGGCAGAGTAAGCAGCGAAGAAAGCAACAGGCATGACCACGACCATTCCCGATATCATCGACCATCTGGCAGGGATCGCATCCGGCTCGGCAGGTGCCGTCCTCCGCGCGCGGCGCCCGGTGACCAGAGAAGGCGCACAGGCAAGCTGGGTCGCGCTTTTTGCGCCCGCCGATGCTGGCGATTTTCCCGTGTCCGATCGCTTCGCGCTTGCCGCCTTTGTCTCGATCCTGCACGGGCAGGCAGCGATTTCCGCTTTCTATGCGGACCACCTCAATGAGCAGGCGAACGGAACGGCGCTTCGGGTCGCGGTGGAACAGGCCGCTGCCGCTGGCCTGACGAACGGACCCTACGGGCATTATCCAGCCGGGCCGCTCTTGCGCGAAAACCGGGATGGCCTGATCTACCAGGTGGCAGATGCGGAACGCGCCGTGCTCGGTGAAAAGCTTTCCACACTCCTGGAACACGCCCATCTGCTGGTGCTCCACCCGCGCGATGCTAAGCCCGAGGCACTGTCAAAGCTGCTGGCGGCCGGATGGAACACGACATCCATCGTCACCGCGTCGCAACTCGTCGCCTTCCTTGCCTTCCAGATCCGCGTGATCGCGGGTCTGAAGGTCCTCAATGCCGCCTGACCGGAGAGACATCATGACCGAAACGATCATCGAGCCGCAGGTAGAGAATGTTCCGAACGTGTTCACCCAGGCCCAGATCGGCTGGACGCCCTGGCTTCAGCCGCTGACGGCGGACGAACTGACCGAGCGCCATTATGAGGCGCTGGTGGACAGAGCCCGCGCGCAATCTCCCTACTTCGCGCTTCTGGTGCGCGATCCGGACATTCTGGAAGCCCGCACGAAGACAGACAAGGACATCTTCTACAACGTGGCGGATGGCCTGCCGCGGGCGGAACGCGAGTTGGCGGCGACTGCGGCCTCCCGCGCCAATGGCTGTATCTTCTGCGCCTCGGTGCATTCACGCTTCGCCTCGCACCATTCGGACCACAAGGCCGAAGTGCAGAAACTGCTGGATGACGGCGTATCCGCCGATCTTGGCGAGCGCTGGAATGCCATTGTTGCGGCCACGGTGGCATTGACCGCGACGCCGCCGTCCTTCGGATCTGACCATGTGGAGCGACTGCGCACGGCCGGCCTTTCGAACGAGGAGATTTCCGACGTCATCCACGGGGCCGCCTTCTTCAACTGGGCCAACCGTCTGATGCTGTCGCTGGGCGAGCCGACGCCGGCACAGTAATCTCTCACAGCCCGAAAAAGAATTGCCAGCTTGCAGGCACAAGCCGCAAGCTGGTGGGCGCCATTCTGTACCCAATGAAGGAGTTCACCGTGACCCATCCGGTTCTTGGCATCGACCACACGTTCCTGCTGGTCAACGATCTTGATCAGAGCGCCGAAGCCTATCGCCGGCTGGGCTTTACGCTCTCCCCGCGCGGCCTGCACAGTGCAGAGAAGGGAACAGCCAACCACACCATCATCTTCCGGCATGACTATCTCGAACTGCTCGGCGTGGTCGCCGAAACGCCTGCCAACGTTGCGCAACGCCAGCGTCTTGCCCAACAGGGCGAGGGTCTGCTGGCGGTCGCCAACCGCACGCTGAGCGCCGATGCGGCGAAGCCGGCCCTGAGGGCATTGGGCATCGAAACCGGCGACGTCAGCGCCTTCTCGCGCCCCCTCCCCCTGCCAGATGGCGGCTCCGGCATCGCCGCCTTCCGGACGCTGGTGTTCGATGCCGCACAGGTACCCGTCGGCCATTTCTTCCTCTGCGAGCAGCAGACCCCGGACATGGTCTGGCGGCCGGAACTGCAGGACCATGCCAATGGCGCACAGGGGCTTTCCGCCATCATTGCGGTCGTGGCCGATCCGCAGGCCACGGCGCAGGCTTATGCACGCTTCTACGCAAAGGGAGCCGTCGACGCACTGGACGGCGGCCAGAGGGTTACCACCGGCGATCAGTCCGCCTCGCTTGAATTCTACGATCTCCAGGCCTTTTCCAGCCTTTTTCCCAGTCTGGACGTGATCGTCCAGCCAAACGGCGGCTATGCCGCGCTTCGCCTTCTCTCCCGTCATCTCGATGACACGAAGTCGGCGCTTGCGGCGGGCGATATTCCCTTTGTGACAACCGAACGCGGCAGCATCCTTGTGAAACCACAGTATACGAGTGGCGTCGTTCTGGAATTCGTTCACGGCTGAGACGCGCCGCAATGATAGCGCATACCGCCTGTCGCGCCTTGCCTGTGATCGGTTCCTCGGGCGACGGGCGGGATGCATCAAAGGATGCCCTGCCACCGCAGTAGCACACAGGCAAGGGTGAGCAGCTTACGCCCCAGCGGCCGCCTCAAATGGCTCCATGCCTCGGGGGCAGCAGCCCATTGAGATAGTAGTTGCCGATATGGTGATACTTCCATCGCACCGGATCGTGCAGCGAATGGGTGCGGGCATTGCGCCAGAACCTGTCGAGCCCGTAGGCCTCCAGCGTGGAACGGGCTCCGCCGAGTTCGATCAGCTTGTTGGCGGCAAGCTGCGCGGCCTCTGTGCCATAAGCCTTCACCTCTGCAACGGCAATGGAAGCCGCGGCGACGGTCCGGTCATTGGGCTCTGCCGTCGCCGCATCCAGCAGATGACCAGCCCGGACGAGCAGTGCATTTGCGGCATGCACGCGGATCGAGACGTCGCCGACGGCGTGAATGCTGTGCGGATCCTCATAACCATGCTCGATGTCGAGTTCGAAGAACGGACGCGCATAGGCCCTGACATAGGAAATCGTCTCGGCCAACGCTCCGCGTGCGATCCCCACCTGCACGGCCGCATGGACGATCTGCGCGAGCGGCCCCATCGGCGTCGGGCGCTCGAAGACAACATCATGATCCACCACCTGAAAGGGTGAGACCTCGACATCGTCAAAGGTCACCGTACCGCTTCCGGTTGACCTCTGGCCGAACGAGCTCCAGTCATCGATCAGCGCCAGACCCGGCGTGGCGCGATCGATGAAGACGATCTGCACGCGTTCCCGGTCATCCTTCGCGACAGCCACGACAATATGCGCAAAGAGCGATCCGGTGGCATAGAACTTCTGCCCGTTCAGCAGCAGTTTTCCATCCCGTGCGACGATCCGCGTCTTGAAATCCACGGGCGTCCGGGTGCCGATCTCGGTGAAGGCATTGCCCAGCCGGTCACCATCCAGAATGCGGCCGAAGTAATGCGCCTTCTGCTCTTCCGTTCCGGCCAGCCGCAGGGCCTCGACCATGTAGAAATGGTTCTGCGGGATCTGGCCGATGGAGGAATCGGCCGCCGAAATGATCGCGGTCACCTCGGCAAGGGTAGCGGTGGAAACACCTGCGCCACCATAGTCCTTCGGCACGGTGATCGCCCAAAGACCGGACTGGGAAAAGCGTTCGATCTCGGCAATCGGCAGCTTTCGCTCCCGATCGCGCGCCACCGCACCAGCAGCAAAATCCTTGGCCAGATCATGCGCAATGGCTATGGCTTCGGCATCGCTGGAAATGCGGTGGGCCGGCTGGCGGCGTGGGGCGATGTGAGGTGCCGGGCGTCCCGCAACCAGGGCCGCCTGACGGTGCAGTGTGCGATCATCGCTGGTCATGGCGGGCCTCAATTCCAGGCGTGACGCGGCGGATGCACGCCGTTGAGATAATAATTACCGACATGGAAGAACTTCCAGCGCACCGGATCATGCAGCGTATGGACGCGGGCATTGCGCCAGTGGCGATCGAGATTGTGCTCGGCAAGCGTGGAGCGCGTGCCTGCCAGCTCGAACAGCTTGTTGGCCGCCAGAATGGCGATTTCCGTCGTCAGCACCTTGGATTCACCGGTCTTGATGGTGGCTTCTGACACGGTCTCCAGCGTCGTGTTGGCGCGTGCCGCATCAATCGCGCGACCGGCGATCTCCAGCAGGGCTTCGGCGGCGTGCAGCCGGATTTTCAGATCGCCAACTGCTGCGATGGTGAAAAGATCCTCGCCGGCCGTTTCCTTGCCACTGTCGATCCAAGGGCGGCTATAGGTTTTGATGAAGGCGATCGTATCCTCGATCGTGCCTCTGGCGATCCCTGCATCAATGGCCGACTGGATGATCTGCGAGACCGGGCCGCCCACGGTCGGGTGGTCGAAGGAGGTCACCGTCAGTGCCCGCACGCGCGGCAAACGCACCTCATCGATCTTGACCGATCCGGATGCCGTGGTGCGCTGACCAAAGCTCGACCAGTTGTTGGTAACCGTCAGGCCAGGAGCATCCCGTTCGGCAAAGACGAGATGGCCCTGGCCGGTTTCGTCGACACCAACGATCGGAACGAAATGCGAGAGAAGGGCGCCGGTGGTGTAAAATTTCTCGCCACTGACGATCACGTCATCGCCTTCAAAACGCACCTTGGTCTCGAAGGTCGCGACGTTCTTGCTCTTCAATTCGGAGAAGGCGTTGCCGTATCGCAGGCCGGCCAGCGCCCAGCCGAAGAAGAGTTGCTTCTGTTCCTCGGTGCCGTCGAGATCGACGGTGGCAACGATCGCCAGGTGGTTCTGGGTGATCTGCGCAATGGCCGGATCCGCGGCGGCGATGATGGAGATGACCTTCGCCAGCGTCGCATAGGAAACCTCCGGCCCGCCATAGGCCTTCGGTACATTGATGCTCCAGAGGCCGCTTTGCGAATACTCATCCAGCTCCGCAATCGGCAGCAGGCCTTCCCTGTCCCTGAGGGCGGCGCCCAGCTTGAACCGTTCGGCCAGTCTTTCGGCAATCTCGATCGCCTCCGCATCACTGCGGATAACATGAGCCGGCTCAGAGGGCCGTGGCCGCGGTGGAATGGGATCGGTGGAATTGACGCGGGGATGGACCGAATAGTCGATCTTCGTCTCGGGAAGCGTGCCCATGGTCGAAATCCTGTTGTTGTGATGTGATCGTCAGCTGCCGGTGGGAAGCAGTGCCTGCGCACGCTTCACCGCTTCAATGTCGCGATAGCGGTTGGCGGGATGGGATTCGGAGAGGTAAGGCCCCTTGCCGAACAGCTTTTCCCGCAGGGTGCCCGGCCTGTAAGCCTTGGGGTAGACGCCGCGCTGCTGCAGTTCGGGCACAAGGAGGTCCACGATGCTTTCGAAGGTTTCCGGAGTGACCGCATAGGCGAGGTTGAAGCCGTCCACACCGGTCTCCTCCACCCAGGCCTGCAATTCGTCCGCAACCGTCTTGGCAGAACCGACGACCACCGGACCCATGCCACCGATACCGCCCCATTCCGCCAGTTCGCGAATGGTCCAGCGCTTGTTCGGATCACCTTCCGAAAGGCTTTCGATGGCGGAATGGATCGCGTTCGTCTCCACCTTGCGCACCAGATCCTCCGGTGCGTATCGGGAGAAATCGACACCGGTCCAGCCGGACATGAAGGTAAGAGCCCCATCATAGGAGACGTAATCGAGATAGTCGCGGAACCGGTCGCGCGCCTTCTCGTCCGTTTCGTCCACGATGACCGTCAGCAGGTTGTAGATGCGGATGTCGGCCCGCGAACGGCCGGCCACCAGCAAACGCTCCTCGATATCGCGGATGTAATTGCGCAGGATGGTCTTGGTCTGGGCCGCGACGAACACGCATTCGGCATGGTCGGCTGCGAATTTCTTGCCCGGGCCAGAAGCGCCCGCCTGATAGAGAACCGGCGTCCTCTGCGGCGAAGGTTCGGTCAACGCATAGCCCGGCACGTGGAAATGCTTCCCGTGATGGCCGATCTCGTGCACCTTTTCCGGAATGGTGAACACCCGGGCGTCGCGATCGCGCACGACCGCGCCTTCCTCCCAGGAGCCTTCCAGCAGCTTGTAGACCACCTCCAGATATTCGTTGGCGATCTCGTAGCGATTGTCGTGGCGCTGCAGGCCCGTCTGGCCGACATTCTTGGCCCCGCTTTCGAGATAGGAGGTCACGATGTTCCAGCCGATGCGGCCCTTGGTATGGTGGTCGGCCGTCGCCAGACGGCGCGCGAAGGTGTAGGGATGCTCGAAGGAGGTCGACGCGGTAATGCCGATGCCGAGATGTTCGGTTGCCAGCGCAATCGGCGCGGCAAGCTGGATCGGATCATTGACCGGGATCTGCGCTGCCTGATGGATCGCGTGGTAGTTGTTGCCCTTGTAGACGTCGTAATAGCCGATCACATCGGCGATGAAGATGCCATCAAAAATACCGCGTTCAAGGGTTCGCGCCAGGTCCTGCCAATAGTCGAGATCCTTGTATTTCCACGATCTGTCCCGCGGATGGGCCCAAAGGCCGGGGGACTGGTGGCCAACGCAGTTCATGTCGAAGGCGTTGAAATGAATCGTCTTTGTCATTTCTCTCTCCACGCCGGCCAAGGGCCAGATGAAGAGAGCATGCCAGAAAAATAATAAGTCTATAGGAAAAGTAGATTAATCAGCGCCGAAGGGGAGGAAGATTTTTGCGCCGGACGCGCGGACCGGGGAAACAGGGAATGGCTCTCCGAGCCCCTCCCCTTTTCCAGATCACGGCCGTGGTGTTGTCATCCGCCGTATTCGATGATTTCCAGCCCGGCATTGTAATCGGTCGCGTAGATCAGCCCCTTCGCATCGACGAACACATCGGCGGACTGGATGACCTTGGGCCGGCCGGGGCGGCGATCCGTCATGACGGTCGGCCCGGCCGGGACGAGCGCTCCGGTCTCGACCGGATGATAGGGATCGGAAATGTCGAAGGCGCGAATGCCGGCATTCTGCCAGGTGGCGAAGATCAGGGTTTCCGACTGGAAGCTGCCCGGGCGGTTCTCATGCAGGTTGTGCGGGCCGAAGTGACCGCCCTTCGTGACATAATCCGCTTCGTTCGGGATGGGGAAGGTCGAGATGCTGATCGGGTTTTCCGGCACGCGGATATCGAAGACCCAGGTGTGCTTGCGGCCATCCTCCTCGTTGTCGAGCACGGCTTCGTCCGCCACCACCAGCAGATCGCGACCGGGAAGCGGCAGCGGCGAATGGGTTCCGCCGCCGTAAGGGGGGCACCAGTTGTGATGCTTGATCAGCTTCGGCGCCGCATGATCGGTAATGTCGATGAGCGTCAGCCCACCGTCGCGCCAGCAGGCATAGGCAGTGTTGCCGTGAACTAGGGCATGATGAAGTGCATAGCGGCGCCCCTCGCCCCAGTTCGGCTCTTCGCCTGCTGCGCGGTTCATGCCCGGCAGCCACCAGCGACCGACCAGTTCCGGCTTCGTCGGGTCCGCCATGTCGATGGTGACGAAGATATAGTCGGAGAAGCCATCCAGCAAAGCCGAGGCATAGGCATAGCGTCCGCCGACATACCACAGGCGATGGAAGCCGACGCCCTCCACATCCAGCTGGCCGATCTTGCGGGGACGATCCGGCACGGAAATATCGTAGACCGTCATGCCGGCCGTCCAGGCCCTTTCCCGCTTCGTCGCGGCCACCGTCTCGCCGACCGACTTCGTGTAATAGGCCTTCTCGTCAGTGAAGGTGTCCACGTCCGCGAAAAGATCCAGCGCGTTGATGACCAGCAGCAGATCGCCATGGGTCTGCAGGTGGATGTTCCAGGTGTTGGCCGGCGCCTGCACGTAATTCACGGTCTTCGGGTGGGCCGGATCGCGCACATCCACGATGGAGAAGCCTTGCGACCAGGGATGCGCCACATAGGCATGGCCGCGATGCACCATCAGTTGCAGGCCATCGCCACGGCCGCCGATATCGCTATGGCCGATCAGTTTCATGTTGCGGGCATAATCGGGGGTCGGCAATTCGGTCTGGGCCATGACGTTTCTCGTATCGCGGTTATGAAGACGCACCGCCTCTCCGCGAGGCGGTGCTGAGGGCTCGGTTCGCGGTGGTCAGTTCTTGGCGGCCGGAATCCAGCTCGCCGTTGCGGCATCGCTCTTCTGGAAGGCCGGGAACTTCTTCTGCAGATCCTCGATCGTGCCGATGGAGTTCCTGGTGAGATCGTCGCGGGTAATCAGCGTCGGCTTCAGCAGCACCGACTGGCCCGGGAACTGGCCGGCGATATCCAGCGAAACGGCGCGGACGGACACTTCGCCCACGACCGCAGCATTGGTGGCCGCCGTTGCGACCCAGGCACTGTCCGGCTCGATCATCAGCTGGATGTCGGCGGTGGAGGTATCGACGCCGTAGATCTTCACCTTGCTTGCAACGCCAAGCTCGTCGATGGCGAGCTTCACGCCCTTGGCAAACTCGTCCCAGGGGGTAAAGATCACGGAAATATCCGGGTTGGCGCGCAGCACGGCCTTGGTCTGGTCGGCGACAGAGGCCGGAACGGTATCGTTGACCACGCCCCAGACGGCCTTTTCCTTCAGGTTATGCTTGGCGACATAATCCTTCCAGACGGCATAGCGACGGTCAAGCGGCGCAAAGCCGGCCACGTAGACGGCACCGCCGGTAAAGCCATCGCCCTTGTCCTTGATCGCCTGATCGAGAACGAGCGTCGCCATGTCCTTGTCGCTCTGCTCGATCTGGGCAATCTTGGGATTGTCGAGGTTGACGTCATAGGCGACGACCTTGATGCCCTTGTCGAGCGCCTTCTGGGCGACGTCCTTCAGCACTTCGGGACGGCCATTGTTGATGATGATGCCATCGACGCCGAGATTGATGGCCTGCTCGACCAGATTGCGCTGCGTCTCGTTGTCGTTGCGCGCCTGCGAGACGGTCAGCTTTACGCCGAGCGCATCGGCCTGACGCTTCACGCCGGCTTCGAAAGCCTGCAGCCAGTCGCCGCTGCCGAGGAAGCTGACGACGGCAATGTTCACCTGACGCTTGTCGAAAGGCGCCGGCGCACCGGCAATGCCCGCCGCCATGGCTGCCTGGGCGAGGAAGCTTCCGCCGATCACGGCGGCGGCAAAAGTCTTGATCAGTCTGTTCATGGATGTCCCCATAGCTGTGAAAAGGAATGTGTTTACGTGCGGGCGCGGCTGAAGCCGTAAGTGAGCGCCAGGGCCCCGACGAGCACGGCGCCCTTGATGAAATCCTGCGTGTAATAGGGCGCGTTCAGCATGGTGAGCCCGTTGAGAAGCACGCCGACGAAGACCGCGCCGACCGTGGTACCGAGCACGTTCGGGCGCTTGAGGCTCAAAACCGCAAAGCCGATCAGCGAGGCGGCCACTGAATCCATCAGAAGCGACGCGCCCGACGAGACATCGCCGCGCCCGACACGGGCGGCGACGATGATACCGCCCAGCGCCGCCAGGGTTCCGGAGAGGACATAGGCAATGGTGCGGATGCGGGCCGTGTTGCCGCCGGCCAGCCGGGTCGCGATCTCGTTGCCACCGGTCGCAAACAGAAGGCGGCCAAACCGCGTGTGTTCCGTGAGCACGTAAAGGGCAATGGCCACCAGAACCATCAGGATGACCGGCAGCGGCACCGTTCCGAACAGGCTGGAGCGGCCGATCAGCAGGAAGGCCGGATCATATTTGCCGGTGGCCGTCGTCCCATCCGGCAGGATCAGGCCGACGGAGATGGAGCGTCCGGCCGTCGGGATGAGTTGCAGGCCGGTCAGCAGGAACATGGTCGCAAGGGTCGCCAGCAGATCCGGCACCTTCAGTTTGACGATCAGGAAGGCGTTGACGAGCCCGACCAGTGCGCCGAAGGCCAGCACCAGCGGCACGGTCTGCCAGGCGGAAAAGCCGAGTACGATCATCGCATAGCTGGCCGCCATGACGCTGGAGGCCGCCACCGCGCCGACCGAGAGATCGAAGCCGCCGATCGCCAGCGTCACCGTGACGCCGGCGCCGATGATCGCCACGACGGAGACGGCCTGCAGCACGCTCATCAGATTGTTGAGCGTCAGAAAGGCCGGCTGTGCCGCGGTGAACAGCACGAACAGAGCCGCGAGCAGCAGGAAAACAGCACCGCGGCGGACGATATCCTTCAACACGTCGCCCGTGAATCGATGATAGGAGGCCGCGACGGCCTCACCCTGGCTGATCTCGCTCATGCATGTTCCTCCAGCAGTGCAGGCGCACTGCCTTGATGTTCCGGTCTGAGGCTATGGTGGTCCATCACCAGAACCCGATCCGCGACCTCGAGGGCCTCCTCGGTATCGGATGTGGCAATCAGGGTGGCGCGGCTGCGGTCGGCACGGATGGCGGCGATGATGTCCTGGCGCGCGCCGACATCCACCCCCTGGAAAGGCTCGTCCAGCAGCAGGAGACGGCTTGGCTCCGCTTCCCAGCGCGCCAGAACCACCTTCTGCTGGTTGCCGCCCGAGAGCGCCCAGATGGATTGTCCCGGCGATTGCGCCTTGATGCCGAGGCGAGAGATGGCCTTGCCGGCTTCCCGCGTCTCCCGGCCGGACAGCATCAAGCCCTTTGGATACCAGCGCGGCAGGTGCGGCAGGCTGATGGTGGCCGCGATCGTCTCTCCCGGCCAGTCGCGCGGCATCAGGGAGGAGCGATGCCGGTCCTCGGCGGCCATCACGACGCCCGCGGCAATCGCGTCGGCCGGATCGCGCGGCGCATAGGCGCGCCCATCCAGCACTACCTCGCCGCCGGCAAGATGATGCGTGCCAAACAGCGCGGACAACAGGCGGCTCTTGCCGGCCCCGAGCACGCCGGTAATGGCGACAACCTCGCCTTCCCGCACCTGAAGGTCGAAGGGTTGGGCACGCCGATGCAGTTGCACCGCCCGCAGCTCCAGCACGACCCGGCCGCGTGAAGCCCTCGCTTGTGGACGTGCCGCGTTGAGCGGCCTGCCGATCATCGCCGCAATCGCCTCATCGAAATCGATCGGTCGCGTGAAGGTGGCCACATCCCTGCCGCCGCGCAGTACGACGGCGCGGTCGGCCAGTGCCGCGATGTCGGCCGTCCGGTGCGAGATGTAGAGAACCGAAATCCCCCTTGCTTTCAGGCCAAGGACGGTCTGATACAGGCGGCCTGCCTCTTCCGTCGAAAGGCTGGCGGTCGGTTCGTCAAGGATCAGCAGCTGCGCCTTCATGGAGAGAGCGCGGGCAATCGCGATCAACTGCCGGTCCGCAGGCCCGAGTTCCGAAAACCGGCGCTCAAGCGGCAGATCGAAACCCGCCTCGCTGAGGATCGTTGCGGCGGTCCGGCGAACACTGCGGCGCGTGAGGAAGAAGGGTTGGCGGCCATCGACGAAATGGTTGAGCAGCAGCGCATCCGCAACCGTCAGATCCGGGATGCCGACCAGATCCGTCGACTGATGCACGGTGACGACGCCGAGAGCCGCGGCCGCTGCCGGTGTCTGCGGCGCATAAGCCCGTCCGTTCATGCGGATCGATCCGCTGTCTGACGTCTGGACGCCGGACAGGATCTTCACCAGCGTCGACTTGCCGGCGCCGTTCGCCCCCATCAGCGCGACGATTTCGCCCCGCCCGATGCCTAGAGACGCCCCGGCCAAGGCCCGGGTGGAGCCGAAGGATCGGTGAATATTTTCGATCTCGATAAGAGACATGGCGCGGCCTGTGATTGATGCGTGCTGAGTGGTAATCGCAACAGGCTTACGTTCAAGAACGCGACTTGCCTGCCAAAGCGAAACTGTAGAAAAGATTTCTCATTTCAGACGCTTGCCCGTTTTCGTCGCGCGTAATGCCGGCGCTCGCGCAACCACAGCAAGCCATGACTTGACGATAGCCAGATTTTCTCCTGAGCCATCGGCTTCTGAGCAAGAAAACCCGCCTTGCCTCACCAAGACGCAACAATCCGCACTCATTAATCTATAAAAACTATGGATTAATAGGAGCGCCGCTGAGGATAGAGCGGCATAGCCGGTTTTCGCGTCTCGATCGGGCATGTCCCCAGACAGACGCCTCACAAGGGATCGTTCCATGACATCGCTTTTCCACGCATTGAAGTCCCCTGCGGGCGCTGCACTCGCGCTTCTGGCAGCGTCACCGGTCATGGCGGCCGGATTGACCGGGGCGCCCGCGCCGTTCGACAAGGGGGGCGTAAAGATCGCGCTCATCAGCTACATTTCCGCCGGCGACTTCTTCCAGGCCTACCAGGCCGGGGCGCAGTCGCAGGCCAAGGCGCTGGGCGTCGATCTCCAGATTTTCCCCGGCCGGCAGAATGCGGCCGAGCAGCGGGAACAGATCCTGCAGGCAATCAATCTGGGCGCCAAGGCGATCGTGATCGACCACGGACAGCCGGAAGCGCTCTCCGACGTGGTGCAGCAGGCGCTCGACAAGGGCATCAAGGTGGTGGCCTTTGACGTCAACCTCAACAATCCAAAAATCCCGCAGATCGAACAGAGCGACCACAGGCTGGCGGAACTGGCTCTGCAGCAGGCGCTGAAGGATAATGGTACCAGCTTCAAGGCCGGTTACGTCTATGTCGCGGGCTTTGCGCCGCTCGACCGCCGTAACGAGATCTGGGAAAAGGTGAAGGCGGAAAACAAGGGTATTACAGAGACGGCGCGCTTCGGCACTGTCAGCGATACGACGGCGACCGCCACCGCCGATCAGGCAAAGGCCGTCTTCCGCGCCAATCCCGACATCACGGTGGTCTTTGCGCCCTATGACGAATTTGCCCGCGGTGTGAAGCTGGCCGTCAACGATCTCGGCATCGCCGACAAGGTGAAGATCTATTCCGCCGACATCTCGACGGCCGATATCCAGGAAATCACCGAAAAGGGCAGCCCCTGGGTCGCGACCGCCGCCACCAATCCGGCCGTGGTGGGCGCCGTCTCCATCCGGGCTGCCGCCCTTCAACTCGCCGGCGAAAACGTGCCGCACCAGATCGTCGTCGATCCCGTTCTCGTGACGCAGAAGGATCTTCGTGAAGCGGGCGTCAACACCATCGAGGAACTGGCGAAGAAGATCCCCGCCTTTTCAACCAGTACGGCGGTGACCGCCAGCTGGATTCCGTCTGCTGCGTTCTGAGCCGATCCTCCCCGGCACGAGCGCACACGACGGCGGGGGCGGAGACTGGATCATTCCGCCCTCGCCGTCCGGATCACGCCTCCGGATGAGGTCGCGGGGGTTACACCGCGCGCGTTCCAAAATGTTTGTGCAGATCACTCCCCGGCAGCGCACTGAGCGTCATCAGCAGCCAGCGCAGGCCGCTATCGCCTCACGACGTGCCGGCTGCACGATGATCGCAAACCTGCCCTCGATCATCTGCCCTGGCGTCAGCATTCCAAATCCATGACGGATTGCATTTTCCGGGTCGCCGAGAACCCCGGCTCGGTGGGAGACCGGCTCGATGCAGATATAGTCCTTCATCCGGTGGACAGACAGATGTGGCACCCCCTCAAGGGCTTTCACTTCAACCTCCCACCCTGTTGCCATGTCTATTCTGGCGGTCTGCCACCCGGCGAGATGGATGGTATAGGCCGTGGCGGCCGGCAGCGCGCCCGGGGGCCGCGGGATTGCATCTGAAGCTGTCGGAAGGTCTTTGCCATCAAGGGGAAAGGCAAGAGACGCATCCGTTTCCGCTCTTTGGTCCGTAGCGGCCCGGAAATAGGGATGCCAGCCGAGCCCACCCGGCATGTTGCCCTGACCATTGTTGCGCAGACGCAAGGTGACCAGGAGCCGATCCGGGGCGATCGCAAAATGCTGCTGCGCAGTAAAATCGAAAGGCCAGTCCGCATCGGCTTGATGTGCCAGTTCCAGCGACAGGCTGTCGGCACTGTGCTCTACGGCGGTCCACGGCCGTCGATGGGCGGGGCCATGGATAGCGTCCGGCGCCAGGGCCGGATGTGGCGCAATCCGATATTCACATCCCTCAAACGCAACAACACCATCGATCACGCGGTTATGGAAGGGAAACAGGGGATAGGCCCCTGCCTTTGGCCAGTCGAACGGAGCAAAACTCCGGGTGTCCATCGGCACGACAACGTCACCGATAGCCGGATGCACCAGACGGCTCATGCGTCCCCCTGCGCCTGGACGAAAGGCTGCCACAAAGCCGCCTGCTCCGATCTCCAGATCCGCGGGCCCCTGCGCATCAGGCAAAGGCATAGGAACCGTCGGGCCGCTTCGGCACGCGTCGCTGCCAATGGACGTAGCCATCGTCCTGCATCGCCTTTTCGTCCATCTCGACGCCCCAGCCCGCACGCTCAGGCCTCAACTCAAGATAGCCATCCTTCGGCAGGTAGGGATCCACGACGTAGCGGGTCTCGTCCTCGCGGCTTTCCACCTGCGTGCCGCCATAGACGTAACACTGGCCTCTGGGCAGGCGGTATTCGAGAATGCGGAAGTTCTGCGTCGCCGCAGCAAAGTGAACGTTGACCGCCGTGGCCAGCGGCCCCATCGGGTTGTGCGGGGCCATGCTGACGAAATGCGCCTCCGCCAGAACGGCGATCTTGCGCATTTCCGAAATTCCGCCCACGACGCAGATATCCGGCTGAATCCAGTCGGCGCCCTTCACCTGCAGCAGGCGCAGGAATTCGAAGCGGCTGTAGAGGGATTCCCCCGTGGCGAGCGTGCAGTTGAGCCCCTGTTTCAGGTCGCCCCAGGCCTCGATGTTTTCCGGCCGGAGCGGTTCCTCGAAGAACAGCGGGTCATAGGCTGCCAGCGCATTGCCGAGCTGGCGTGCGGCTGCCGGCTCGAAAATCTTGGCATGGGCATCGAAGGCGATCTCGTAATCCGCGCGCACGGTTTCCCGAAGGGAGCGGAAATAGTCGGCCGAGGAGCGGATGACCTCGCCCCAGCGATGGGTGTGGATGTCGATACGCCAGGGGCTGAGCTTGAAGGCGGTGAAGCCCCATTCCTCGTTCAGGCGGTCGAACTCGTCTCTCGCTGCCGGTGCATCCGGCGCCGTGTAAACGCCTGCATAAACGCGGATCCTGTCGCGTACCGCGCCACCCAGCAGCTTGTAGACCGGCACGTTAACGGCCTTCGCCGCCAGATCCCAGAGGCAGTGGTCGATGGCGGAGATGGCAGCAAGTCCCAGAGCGCCCGGCGGAAAGCGGCATTGCTGGATGAGCAGGTTGACGAGGTATTCCACCCGCGCCGGGTCCTGCCCGGCAACAAAGCCGTAGAGGTAGTCGAGCAGCGGCGGCAGCGCGAGATCCGGGCCGTGATTGTAGCATTCGCCCCAACCGGTCAGGCCATCATCGGTGTCGAGGGCAACGATCACGCGCGGACGATCCTTGTCGCGCGTGACGTAGACCCGCATGCGGTCAATCTTCATGTCCCTGCCTCATGCACTGAAATAGGTGCGGCGCTGCAGGCGTGTCTGAACATAGAGACGTTCGCCATAGGTGCCGGGATTGTAGGAATTGGCGCTCTCCTGCACGGGCACGGAGAGATTGCCCTCGCTCGGGAAGCGCGCCACGAACTCTTCATCGATATCGCAGCCGAGACCGGGCGCATCCGGAACGGTCAGGAAGCCATCGCGCTGCACGGGGTGCGGCACGATGGTGTGCGGTCGCCCTTCCCAGTCGTCATCGATCCGCTCGAGGATCAGCGCATTCGGAATGGAGGCCAGCACGTGCAGGGCAGCATATTCCGCGACGGGACCAAGCGAGCCGGAATGCGGCGCCATCTGGATGTGATGGGCCTCCGCCATGGCGGCGATCTTCTTCATCTGCGTGATACCACCGGCTCTGCCCGTATCCGGCTGGATGACATCCACCAGTTCCTGTTCGATCAACTGGCGTTCGCCGAAGATGGTTGCGGTGCGTTCGCCCGACGCCAGCGGAATGTGGGCGGCATCGCGGATGCGGCGGTAACCCTCCACATTGTCGGGGGCGATCGGGTCTTCCACCCACAGCAGTTCGTAAGGTTCAAGAGCACGTACCAGACGGCAGGCGTCAGCGGGCGTCATCCACGGCGGGCCGTGCAGGTCGATGGCAATGTCGATCTCGTCCCCCACGGCCTCGCGGAGTGCGGCAACCTTCCTGACCGGATTGGACACGCCGCCGCACTTGATGGCCTTGATGCCGCGCGCCTTGACGGCCAGTGCCCGCTCCGGTGTATTCGCATGCGAATAGATCGGGATACGGTCGCGCACCTTGCCGCCGAGCAGCATCCAGACAGGCACGCCGAGCGCCTTGCCCTTGATGTCCCAGAGCGCCATGTCGATGCCAGTCATGGCACCGGCCCCCACCGTGCCGAGCATGCCATGCCCCATCATGGCGATCGCCATCTTCTGCCAGAGTTTTTCGATATGGGCGGGATCCTCGCCGATCAAGAGGGGCGCCAGGTCCTTGATGGCGGTTTCGATGACGCGCGGCCAGCCGGAGCACTCACCGATCCCGGTGACCCCCTCGTCCGTTTCGATCTTGAGAAACAGCCAGTTGCGGGTGCCCTCCAGCTTGTGCTGGGTGATGTGGGATGTGTGACCGTCAGATGCCCATTTGGAGGGATCCGGCTGACCGGCATGCATGAGAAAGGTGCGGATCGCAGTAATCTTCATCGGGCGGAACTCCCATTTCTGACAGGGGTGGGTTCGGTGTAGCGGAAACGGCGGGAGCGATCCCGATCGCGCGGATCGGGCCTCGGAATGGCGGAGAGAAGCGCCTGGGTATAGGGATGATCGGGTGCATTGCAGACCTTGTCCGCATCGCCGACTTCCACGATCTTGCCGCGATACATCACGCCGACGCGGTCGCACATGTAGCGGATGACACCGATATCGTGGCTGATGAAGATGTAGGCGAGCCCCAGTTCGTCCTGCAGTTTCATCAGGAGATCGAGCACCTGGAAGCGCACCGAGACATCCAGCGCGGAAGTTGCCTCATCGGCAACGATGATGCGAGGGCTGAGCGTGATCGCGCGGGCAATGCCGATGCGCTGGCGCTGACCGCCGGAAAAGGCATGGGGGTACCGTTCGCGCCCGCGCGGATCAAGCCCCACCTGTTCCATCAGATGGCTGACCCGCTCGTCCAGTTCCTTGCCCCTGGCAATGCCGTTCACCAGCAGCGGCTCGCCGATGACCTGGGCAACCGTCATGCGCGGATTGAGCGAACCGAACGGATCCTGGAACACCATGCGCAGTTCCCGGCGCGCCTCCTTCAGGGCCGCACCTTCGATCCGCGCCAGATCGACCACGCCGCCATCGGCCTTGCGATAGAGCATCTCGCCGGCCGTCGGATCATAAAGCCGCATGATGGCGCGGCCCATGGTGGTCTTGCCGGAGCCGCTTTCGCCGACGATGCCGAGCGTCTCGCCGGGCAGCAGCGAGATCGAGACATCGTCCAGAGCCTTCAGGCTGCCGAAGTGCTGCGAAAGGTTGCGCACCTCAAGGATCGGTTGGGCTGTTCGGTCCAAGGGCGCGCGGGCAAGCCGGATCTCCGCCTTCTGCTCCAGCTTCAGCACCGAGCCGATCAGCATCTTCGTGTAATCGTCCTGCGGCGCGTGGAAAATCTGCTCGACCGGACCGTATTCCCTGGCCACGCCGTGATGCATCACCAGCACGTCGTCGGCGATCTGCGCGACCACCCCCATGTCATGGGTAATGAACAGCACGGCCATGCCCGTCTGCTTCTGAAGCCTTGCAATCAGGTCGAGGATTTCCGCCTGCGTCGTCACGTCGAGCGCCGTCGTGGGCTCGTCGGCAATGAGAAGCTTCGGCTTGCAGGCAAGCGCCATGGCGATCATCGCACGCTGGCGCATGCCGCCGGAATACTGGAAGGCGTAGCGATCGATGGCCTGTTCGGGATTGGGTATTTCCACCTGCCGCAGCAGGTTGATTGCCTCGGCGCGCGCTTCTGCCTTCGTCATCTTCATGTGCAGGCGAAGGGCCTCGGTGATCTGGTCACCGACCGTATGAACCGGAGAGAGAGATGACATCGGCTCCTGGAAGATCATGGCGATGTCGCGTCCACGCACGGCGCGAATGGCCTTGCTGCGGGGATGGAGCTTCGCAAGGTCGACGGACAGACCGTCGGCTGTGTTGAGCATGATCGACCCGGAAGCGATCCGGCCGGGTGCATCGACAATCTGCAGGATGGAGCGCGCCGTCACCGATTTACCAGAGCCGCTTTCCCCAACCACGCAGAGCGTCCTGCCGGCGTCGATCGAGAAAGAAAGGTCATTCACCGCCCGGAATACACCGGTTCTGATTGGAAATTCGGTAACGAGGTTGCGTACTTCGAGCAGGGGTTTGCGGGCCGGCATCGGGAGTATATCGGACATCATCCGGCCCTCACTTGTTGTAGGGATCGGCTGCATCGCGCAGACCGTCGCCGAGCAGATTGAGCGCCATGACGGCGACGACGACCGCCAGTCCCGGCATGAACAGCCAGGGGGCCGTGGCAATCGAGCGGATATTCTGCGCCTCGCGAAGCAAGACCCCCCAGGAAATGGTCGGCGGCTGCAGGCCAAGGCCGAGGAAGGACAGCGACGTCTCGGCCAGGATCATCGCCGGAACAGCAAGCGTGACGGAGGCGATGATGTGGCTGGAAAAGCTCGGCAGCATGTGGCGGAAGATGATGCGGCCCTCCGAGACGCCGTCGAGACGGGCGGCCGCCACGAATTCTTCCGTGCGCAGCGACAGGAAACGGCCACGCACCACGCGGGCAAGCTGTGCCCAGCCCGTGAGCGACAGGATGATGGTGATCATCATGTATTGCAGTGTCGCCGGCCAGCCCTGCGGAAGTGCTGCCGCCATGGCCAGCCAGATCGGAATGGTTGGCAAAGACAGCACGAAATCGATGATGCGCTGCATGACGAAATCGAGGCGCCCGCCATAATAGCCGGAGATGCCGCCGAGGATGATGCCGAGCATCAGCGAGATGAACACGCCGACCAGACCGATCGACAGCGAGATCTGTGCCCCCTGAATCACGCGGCTGTAGACATCGCGCCCCAGTCGGTCGGCGCCGAACAGGTAGATCGGCTGGCGCGGATCGGACGAGGCAAACAGGTGAATGCTGGTGTTGAACAACCCCAGAACCGAATAGTCGTACCCTCGTCCCAGCAGGCTGATCGGCACCTTGCGGCTCCGGTCTTCTGCAAAGATCGCGGCGAGCGTCTGCGGATCGCGCGTCAGCTTCAGGGGATGGAAATAGGGACCGATCGAAAAGCCGTTGCTGGTATCGATCAGATGGATCGGTTGCGGCGGATGGAACGTCGCTCTGGCGTTCTGCTGGTTCGGGTCGTTGACGGCGAAAAAGCCGGGAACGAGGGCCACGAGATACATGGCAACGGTGACCCAGAGTGCCACCATGGCAAGGCGGTGGCGACGAAAGGCCCACCAGATCAGCTGCCATTGCGAGGCAACGGCGGCACGATCCGGCTGGATGCTGGTAATGGCGATATCAACCATGGTCGCGTGTCCTATTCGAGCCGGATGCGCGGATCGACCAGCGCAAGAAGAATGTCGCTAATCAGCGAGCCGATCAGGGTGAGCGCGCAGATCAGCAGCACGAAGGCGCCGGCGAGATACATGTCCTGCGCCATCAGCGACTGGAGCAACAAAGGCGCGGCGGTCGGCAGGTTGAGCACGATGGCGACGACCACCGAGCCGGAGATCAGGTTCGGCAGCAGCCAGGCAATGGTGGAGATGAAGGGATTGAGCGCAATGCGCATCGGGTACTTGGTGAGCAGCCTGAATTCCGAAAGCCCCTTGGCACGGGCCGTCGTCACATAGGGCTTCGGCAACTCGTCCAGCATGTTGGCACGCATCACGCGGATCAGGCTTGCGGTGGACGAGACGGCGAGAATGATCACCGGCAGCCAGAGATGCGCGAGAAGGTCCAGCATCTTGGCGATGCTCCAGGGGGCCGCCTCGAATTCATGGGAAAACAGCCCGCCGACATCCTGCCCGAACTCGACGGCCGCGACATACATCAGCACCAGCGCCAGCAGGAAGGACGGGACGGAAAGCCCGAAAAAGCTGAAGATGGTGAAGGCATAATCGCCGATGGAGTATTTGCGCACGGCCGAGTAGACACCGATCGGCAGCGCGATCGCCCAGGTCGCAAGCAGGCTGGCGATCGCCAGCACCAGCGTCAGTGCCATGCGTTCCCAGATAAGGCCGGAGACCGGCTGCTGCCATTCGAAGGAAATGCCGAAATCGCCGCGGGTGACGATCCCCCAGATCCACTTGAAATACTGAACCAGCATCGGATCGCCGAGCCCGAAGCGCTCGCGCAGGCTGGCGGCCGTATTCTGGTCGATGATCTCGTTGGAGGCCGCCAGCGTGGCAATATAGGTCGTGACGTAATCGCCCGGCGGCAACTGGATCAGCACGAAGGCCAGGAAGCTGACGGCGAACAGGGACGGGATCATCCACAGCAGCCGCTTGGTGATGAATTTCAACATGGCATGCACTCGCAGACATCCGTCCGGTCAAACGGCTCACGGACAAAGCCCGGGCAGCCGATGAAGCGGTGTTGAATGGGGCGCCGCCCGCCTGCGGACGGCGCCGGCGTGTCAGGCTCAGCTCGTGAAGGTGAACTGCTGCGGAAGCGCAGGACCGGGGTTCGGCCAGGACCAGCTGTCCGGCTGCTTTTCGGGCACGTTGCGCAGATTGTTGCGGATCACGCCGAAGCCGCCGACGGCGAGGCAGACGCCGATGGTTTCGAACTCGTCTGCGGTGATATCGAAGAGCTGCTTCATGATGGCGCCGCGCTTGTCGAGATCGGCCGTGGAGCGGGCCTCGTCGAACAGCTTGAAGCGCTTCTTCTGGCTTTCCGGCGGCTCCTCGCCCTTGGCGCCGTTGGAGGTGTACCACAGCGTCCACGGAATGGCGTAGCGGCTGCCCTGCGGGTGAAAGGCGAAGAAATCGCGCGGATCGAGCATCGGATCGAGCCCGCCCGGACCGGGCCATACGGCGGCGTCGTGCGCGTTATCATCGCCGCGCGTATAGTAGAGGGCACGCTCGATGGTGTTGACCTTTACGTCAACGCCGATATTCGCCCAGTGCGACTTCACCAGTTCCAGCGTATCCACGAGGTCGGGATAGAGCGTCGGGATCACGTCGATGGCGAAGAAGACCGGCTGGCCATCGGGACGCAGGCGAATGCCGTTCGCGCCCTTCTTGTCAAAGCCCGCCTTGTCCAGCAGGGCATTGGCCTTGTCCGGAGCGAACTCGGTAAACTGCCGTGCCAGCTTCTCGTGATACCAGGGATGGCTGGGGCGCGGTCCCGCCTGATAGGGCTCGCTTTGCCCGAAATAGACGATATCGATGATTTCCTGCCGGTTGATGCCGAGCGAAAGCGCCTGCCGGAATGATTTGTCGGCGAACATCTTGCGTATCGCCGCGTCCTTGTGGGTGATGTTCAGGTAGATCTGGCACTGCTGCGCAGCGGATGGCACCAGCGACAGCAGCCGGTAACCGCCCTTCTGCATGTTCTGCGACAGGGTCGGCTTGTTGGCCAGCACGCTGATATGGCGCTCCTGGATATCGATCTTGCCGGAAATCACGTTCAGCATCAGCGATTCGACATCCTGGCTGATCCCGAAGTTCAGCTCGTCGATATAGGGCAACTGGTTGCCTTCGGTGTCGACCTGCCAGAAATACGGATTGCGGGTCATCACCACGCGCGTCGCGCCACCGGAATAGGGCTCCTTGACAACCCAGGGATCGAGCACCGGCTTTTCTGGATTGGACCAGCGCGACGGGATTTCGATGTCGCCGCACTTGGCGCGGAAGAGCTCCGTCCAGCTGGAAACGCCGGCCGCCTTCACCTCCGCATCGAGGCTGGCATTGTATTTCGGCAGGAACTTGCTGCAGTAGTGCTTGGCAAACAGCGTCGGATGCTGGCCAAGCGGCGTCGCCAGATTTTCCAGATAAAGCGCGTTCGGCGCGGCGAAGGTGAACCTGACGGTATGGTCATCGACCTTATCGACCACCACCGCCCTGCCGGCGACCGAAAGCTGGGCAGGCGTCGCGCTGTACAATTCCTTGTTCTTCACGCAGTCCTCGATGGCGAAAACGACGTCATCGGCCGTGAAGGGATGGCCGTCAGACCATTTGACCCCTTTCAGCAGATGAAAGGTGAAGACCGTGGCGTTGTCGTTCACTTCCCATTTTTCGGCAAGGTTCGGCAGAACCTCGGTGAATTCCATGTTCCAGCGCACCAGCCCCTGATTTCCGACCATGCGCAGGATGCCGTTGTGGTCAGACGAACCGCGCAGGCCGCGGCGGAGACTGCCGCCATAAGTGCCGACCTTCTCGAACGGTTTCACGACCAACGGACTGGCCGGAAGGCGCTCGGAGAGTGGCGGCAGCTTGCCGTCCTTGACAAGAGCTGCCAGCTGCGGCGCCTCCTTTGCCGCTGCGGCAAATGCACCGCGCGGGGCAATCGAGAGGGCTGCTGCGGCCCCCATACCGGCCAGAACGCCACGGCGCGTGACGCCGCCTGCGTGTGAATCCTTTTCGTGCATCGCATTCTCCTCCCGCGATCCCTCGATAGGCCAGACGACAGGACGGCTCTCCCAAGCCATCGTCCGGCACGGCCCCTCCAAGGCCGGCGGGTGGACCATAGACAGCTTTTCAGATGATGACAAGTATTGACAGATTTTTACAGGATGAATATGCGTAAGCACCAACAGGGTCCGGTTGAGAGGGCCTGCGGGAGGAAAGACATGCCATTATCTGCCAGCGCTCGAGACAAGCTGAAGGCTGTTTCCACGGCGACACTGACCACGGTTCTGTTGAAGCGTGGGCTGCGCAATGTGTTCATCCGCGGCATTCACAAGATTAATCCACAAGCCCCTCGCATGGTCGGCGAAGCCTTCACATTGCGCTACATTCCGGCGCGCGAGGATCTCGATCACGTCGGCGCCTTCAACGACAGATCGCATCCGCAGCGCCGCGCCATCGAGGAATGCCCGCCGGACGCGGTTCTGGTCATGGACAGCCGCAAGGATGCGTCCGCAGCATCGGCAGGCGGCATTCTGGTCACCCGTCTGTGGAAGCGGGGCGTGGCCGGGGTGGTGACGGATGGCGGTTTCCGGGACACGCCCGATATTGCCAAGCTGCCGTTTGCCGCCTATCACGCGGCGCCATCGGCGCCCACGAACCTGATCCGCCATCATGCACTCGACATCAACCAGCCGATCGGATGTGGCGATGTCGCCGTCTATCCTGGTGACGTTATCGTTGGCGACGACGAGGGTGTCGTGGTGGTTCCCTCGGCGATTGCCGAAGACGTCGCCAACGAGGCCTTCGAACAGACGGTGTTCGAGGATTTCGTGGAGGAGAAGGTGAAAGCGGGACGCGGCATCTTCGGTCTTTATCCGCCCAACGCGGAGGCCGAGGAAGAGTATGCCGCCTGGCGGCGGGAAAAGGGACGGTAGATGGACAAACCGGAGTTGATCGCCCCCGCGCGCAACCAGACGCGCTTCAGCGACATCATCTACGAAAAGATCGTGGCGATGATTGCCGATGGGCGTTTTCCCGTGAATGAGCGTCTGCCATCCGAAACCAGTCTTGCGGGCATGCTTGGCGCCTCGCGCCCCGTCGTGCGCGAGGCACTGGAACGGTTGCGCAACGACGAACTCATCGTGTCCCGCAAGGGCTCCGGTTCCTATGTTCGCCAGCGACCAGACTCCTCCGTATTGACCCAGGTGCCCGTTGGTTCTCTGGCCGATGTACAGCGGTTTTTCGAGTTTCGCGCCGGTCTTGAAGCGGAGGCGGCAGCGCTTGCGGCGCGCAACTGGCAGCCGCAGGACAAGGCGCGGATCGAAGCAACCTTCGAGGCGCTGGAGCGATGTCTCCAGCGCAACGATCTCGGAGCCGATGAGGACCAGGCCTTTCACGATGCAGTGGCTCTGGCAACCGGCAACCAGTTTCACACGCTGGTGCGCGAATGGTTCAAGCCCCATATCGCGATCGGCATGTCGGTGACCCGGACCTTGAGCCTGAAGCGGACAACTGCCCATGTGCGTGCGGTCCAGGACGAGCATGCGGCCATCGTTGAGGCCATCTTCGATCGTCGGGAGGCAGAGGCGCATACGGCAATGAAGACGCATATCCTGAATGCACGGGCACGCATGTTCCAGGGTGTGTGACACCAACTCTTGATCACAGGCAGCAGCCGGGAGGGCTGCTGCAGGACCGGCGGCGCCAGCGCCGTACCGGATGGGGGGAAGTCATGCCGTCAACCATTGTTCATCCAGAAGCCCGCCATGTGCTGCGGACGCCACTGCATGTGGGAGAGTCTCCCACCTGGGATGATCGCACCGGCGATCTGTGGCTCGTCGACATTCTCGCCCCGGCGGTCGTCTGCATCCATGCTGATGGTCGCGAGTCCTTCTTTCGCATGCCGGCGCTGATCGGATGTCTTGCCCTGTGTGACAGCGGCCGGATCGCCGTTGCCCTTCAGACCGGTGTGCACCTGATGGACCCGGCCAGCGGCGCGCTCGAACTTCTGTGCAACCCGGACGGCGGACGGCCGAAGAGCCGGCTCAATGACGGCAAGGTGGGGCCGGACGGTCACTTCTGGGTGGGAACCCGGGATGAGACCATTCCGCAGACGACCAATGGACGCCTCTACAGGATTGCCCCCGACGGCCGCTTCACGCAGGCCCTCGACGGACTAAAGACCTCCAACGGCCTTGCCTGGAGCCCGGACGGGCGCACGATGTTCCATTCCGACAGCAGCCAGCAGTTCCTGCAGAGTTTCGATTTCGATCCCGAAAGCGGCAGCCTCGGGCCACCCCGGCGCCTTCTCGATTTTACCAATGCCGAGGGGCGGCCGGACGGGGCGGCAACGGATATGGCCGGCTTCTACTGGAGCGCTGGCGTCCTGGACGGCAAGCTCAACCGGATTTCGCCCGATGGAGAGATTGTCGAAGTCTATCAACTCCCGGTCAGCGGCCCGACAATGCCATGTTTCGGGGGACCGGACATGCGCACCCTTTATGTGACGAGCCTTCGCCGCAAGGACGGCCTCATCGACGAGGAAGGCAGCGTGATTGCCTTCGAGGTCGAGGTTCCCGGCGTTCCTGTTCCCCGCTTTCCCATTTGATGCCGCAGAGCAACGAGAGGACTTCAATGAGCATGGACATGATCAAGGCCGCGCTTCAGGGCATCTCCGGCGTTCCCGTGACAGCCTATGATGCGCAGGGCAATGTCGAGCCGGCAGTAACGGCGAAGGTCTACCGGACGGTGGCGGATGCCGGCATCCACAATATCGTCGCCGCCGGAAACACCGGCGAGTTCTACGCGCTGACGCCCTCGGAAATTCTTGCGGTCTACAAGGCCGCGATTGCTGGCGTCGAGGGCAAGGCGCCGGTCACAGCCGCGATCGGTCGCTCGCTGCGTGAGGCCGCGGAGATGGCACGGCAGGCCAGGGATCTGGGAGCGGCCGCGGTCATGTCGCATCAGCCGGTCGATCCCTTTGCCGCGCCCCATGCGCAGATCGACTATTTCCGGAACCTCGCAGACCTCTCGCCGCTGCCGCTTGTCGCCTATGTCCGCGCGGAGGGCTTCTCCGTCGACGACATGGTGCGACTCGCAGGCCACGCAAACGTCGCGGGCATCAAGTTTGCCACCACCGATCTGATCCTCCTGTCGCGGGCCATCGCAGCAGCGGATCCCGCCGGCGCGATCTTTGTCTGTGGCCTCGCCGAAAGCTGGGCGCCCGCGTTTGCGGCCGTCGGCGCCAGGGGCTTCACCTCCGGCCTCGTCAATGTCGCGCCCCAGTTCTCACTGATGGTCCTGGCGGCATTGCAGAAGGGCGATTTCGAGGCTGCACGCGCGACAGTCTCACGGATAGAAGCTTTCGAGCGCATGCGCACCAAGTATCGCAACGGTGCAAATGTGACGGTGGTAAAGGAGGCGGTGGCCATGATGGGTGTACCGGTCGGGCCCGTTCGCGTCCCTGGCCTGCCGCATCTGGATGCCGCCGACCGCAAGGAACTGGCGGGCCTTCTCGAAACCTGGGGCTTGCTCGGCTGATCACATTGCAACGGCCAAACGGGCGGGGAACCTTGAACGGGTCGGTTCTTCGGCCTTGGTCATGCCTGCAACGCAAACGCCCGTAAGCCGGTCAACGCACTGCCAGGCAAGGCAAAGCCCCCCGCCAGGGCGATGGTGAATGTGGTCCGGTTCACGGGTTCAGCCCCGCGCAGCGGGCGGTGTTGCGGATATGCGTTTCCATCGCGTGTCTTGCCTCCGCACCGTCATTGGCGCGCAGGGCCTCGATGATGCGGCGGTGCTCCGCGATCGATTCGCGCATCCGCTCCGGATCCGTCATCGGGATCGGTTGGCGCTGCGTCTCGGTGATCAGGTCCCGCACGGTCTGATACAAGGCCTGCAGCATCTGGTTCGAGCAGGCGGACACGATGGTCGCGTGAAACGAGAGATCGGCCTCGACGTTCGAGAGAACATCCTGCTTCGCCCAGCATTCCTCCATGGTTTCCGTTGCCGCCTCCATCTCGCTCAGCTGCCGCTGGGTCAGGCGGCCGGAGGCAAGCCGGGCAATTTCCCCCTCGAGAAAGATACGGGTCTGGAATACGTCGAAGGCCGAATAGCTTTGCGAGTAGCGCCACGGCGCCATGTGCGCGGAGGGGCCGGCGGCCCGGTCGGCAGGCGAAGTCACAAAGGTGCCCCGCCCGGCCTCCGTCTTCACGAGCCCCAATGTTTCAAGCGTCAGCAAGGCTTCCCGCAGGGAGGCGCGACTTACGCCGAACCGCTCCGACAGTTCGCGCTGCGACTGGATCCGCTCCCCCGGTTTCAGGGCACCGGTCTGGATCATCGTCTGGATTTCCCGTGCCACCGTCTGCGGCAAAAGCGTCTTGTTGAGCATGTCCTGCCGTTCCCGCAGCCCGTCTCTCGTGTCGGAGCAATCTATTTTCTACAGACCATCTTGCAAAGCGCCAAGAGCCGTGCTTGTCTGGCCTTACTGGTCTGACCAGTTAGACCAATGTATGTGACATCGCGCATCAAATAACAAGGGGAACCTCATGACACGCGTGACTACATTCGCCGCCGCCCTCGTGGCCGGCCTCACCTCTCTCTTCGGCCTGCAGACGGCGCAGGCTGCCGATCTCACCGTCGGCGCCAACATCGGCAACGTTCCCTGGGAGTTTCAGGATGCCAGCGGCAAGGTGGTGGGCTTCGAGATCGATCTCGTCACCGAAATTGCCAAGCGCCTCGGCAAGTCGGTGGAATTCGTCAATACGCCCTTCAACGGTCTCTTCCCGGCCGTCCAGTCGGGCCGCATCAACATGGCCGTATCCTCGATCACCATCACCGAGAAGCGCCTGCAATCCGTCTCCTTCGCACAGCCCTATTACGACAGCGACCAGTCGCTGACGGCGACTGCGAAATCCGGGATCAAGAGCCTGAAGGACATGGGCGGCAAGGTCGTCGGTGTCGATACCGGATCGACCGGCGACATGTGGGCGGAAAAGAACAAGGGCGAATACAAGTTCGGCGACATCCGCCGCTTCGAAGGCCTGTCGCCCGCCATGCTCGACCTCGTCGCCGGCCGGATCGACGGCTATATCAGCGATATCCCGGCGCTTCTCTACTACGTCAAGGACAAGCCGGAATTGAAGGTCGTCGAGCGCATCCCGACCGGCGAGAAATATTCGATCATGTTCAACAAGGGCGATCCGCTGGCCACCCAGGTCAACGACGTCATCACGTCGCTGAAGAAGGAAGGCTTCATCGCCAAGCTGCACGAGACGTGGTTCGGCGCCAAGGCGGAAGCCTCGACCTCGACCGTGATGGTCGCCGACATGCCCAAGGGCAAGTAAGGGCTTGATGCGCCGGCGGATCCGCCAAGGGTCCGCCGGCTTTATGGAGCCAGAACGGCATGAATCTCGTCAATACCTTCTTCAATGCGGGGGTTTTCCTCGAAAGCCTGCCCCAGCTTCTGTGGGGTCTCGTCGTGACCCTGGAAATCGGGCTGGTCAGCATCGTTGCCGGCCTGATCGGCGGGCTCGTGCTGGCGGTGGCGCGCCTCTATAGCCCGGCCGTGATCCGGCTCTTCATCCGCGCCTATGTGGATGTGTTCCGGTCCATTCCACTGCTCGTCCTGCTGATCGTCGTCTACTATGCGCTGCCGTTCGTCGGCATCCGCCTGTCCCCCTTCTTCTCGGCGGTCACGGCGCTGTCGCTTGTATCCGCCGCCTATACCGCGGAAATCTTCCGGGCCGGGATCGAGGCCATCCCGCATGGACAGTTCGAGGCATCGGCGGCGCTCGGCCTGTCGAACCGGCACACCATGGTGGATGTCATCCTGCCGCAGGCGATCCGCATCGTCATTCCGCCGCTGACCAATAACTGCATCAACGTGCTGAAGGACACCGCGCTCGCCTCGGTGGTGGCCATGCCGGACCTGCTGAAGCAGGCAACGCAGGCACAGGCGCTTGCGGCCAACCCGACGCCGCTGATCGGCGCTGCCGCAATCTATGTCCTGCTTCTGTGGCCCATGGTGGCCGTGGTGTCGCGGCTCGAGACGCATTTCAGCCGGGGGAAACGCTGATGACCGTCACCGCACGAACCATCATCTCCGTCCGCGGACTGGTGAAATCCTATGGCACGTTCACCGTGCTGCACGGCATCGATCTCGATATTGCCGAGGGCGAGGTGGTCTGCGTCATCGGGCCGTCCGGATCGGGCAAGTCCACCCTCATCCGCTGCATCAATCACCTGGAAGCCTTTTCGCCGGAGAGCACCATCACGGTCGACGGCATCCGGGTGGAGCCGGGTGCTGCGCTGGCAAAGGTGCGGGCAGAAGTCGGCATGGTGTTCCAGTCCTTCAACCTGTTTCCGCACATGACGGTACTGAAAAACGTCATGCTGGCGCCCATGCGGGTGCGCGGCATGCCGGAGGCCGAGGCCGCCCAAAAGGCCCGCGAGCTTCTGGCGCGGGTCGGCATTGCCGAGCAGGCCGACAAATATCCCGGCCAGTTGTCGGGTGGCCAGCAGCAGCGCGTCGCGATTGCCCGCGCCCTTGCCATGCAGCCGAAGGTCCTTCTCTTCGATGAGCCGACATCCGCACTCGATCCGGAAATGGTCGGCGAAGTTCTCGATGTCATGCGCCGCCTGGCCGGAACGGGCGTCACCATGGTCGTCGTCACGCACGAGATGGGCTTTGCCCGGCAGGTCGCGGACCGCGTCATCTTCATGGATGGCGGACGTCTGGTGGAGATGGGATCGCCATCGACCATCTTCGACACCCCCCGCGAAGAGCGCACCCGCAGTTTCCTGCGCGCCGTACTCAATCACTAGAAACAATCAGGTCCCCGGAGGACAACATTCCATGGCAGAAACCCCATCCCTCGATCTCGGCTTCGTGCGCAGCCAGTTTCCGGGCCTTCACAGAGGCTGGACCTTCTTCGACAATGCCGGCGGCTCGCAGATCCTCAAGGGCGCGCTGGAGCGGATCAACAGCTTCCTGATCGAGCGCAATGTCCAGATCGGCGGCTCCTACGAAGTCTCGCAGAACGCGGCCAAGGCGCTCTACGAGGCGCGCACGGCCGCCATGCATCTCGTCAACGCAAGGCGGCCGGAAGAAATCGTGTTCGGCAGCTCGACCACCGCCCTCCTGCAGAACCTGGCGCGCGCCATGCAAAGCCAGCTTGCGGAAGGCGACGAGATCATCGTGACGATCAGCGATCATGAATCGAACATCGGCCCCTGGGATCGCCTCCAGGCCAATGGGGTGAGGCTGAAGGTCTGGCCGCTGAACAGGGACACGCTGACGCTCGACCTTGCCGATCTCGAGCCTCTGATGAGCGAGCGCACGCGCCTGGTCTGCGTCACCCACGCCTCCAACATCCTGGGCTCCATCAATCCCATCCGCGAGATTGCCGATTTCGTGCATGCACGCGGCGCCCGGCTGTGCGTGGATGCGGTAGCCTATGCGCCACACCGGCTGGTCGACGTGCAGGCCTTCGATGCGGATTACTACGTCTTCAGCCTCTACAAGACCTATGGGCCGCACTATGCGTTGATGTACGGTCGCTACGAGCATCTGCTGGAACTGGATACGCTCTATCACTATTTCTACGGCAAGGATAAGGTTCCGGGAAAGCTGGAGCCGGGCAATCCGAACTACGAGCTGGCCTATTCCACCTGCGGGATCGTCGATTACCTTGCGACACTCGGCGCCATGGCCGGAAATGACGGCAGCATTCGCAGCCGCATCGAAACGGCCTTCACGGCAATCACCGCCCATGAGGACAGGCTGACAGAACGGCTCTTGTCCTATCTGCGCTCCCGCAACGACTGCCGCATCATCGGCCAGAGCCGGAATCGCGGAAGCCTGCGCGTTCCCACGATCGCCTTCCGATTCGACGGGCGCAATGCCGCAGATCTCTGCGCTGCCATGGACCGGGAAAACATCGCCATGCGTTTCGGCGACTTCCACTCGCGGCGGCTGGCCGAATATCTCGATCTCACCGACCACGGCGGGATGCTGCGCGTCTCCATGGTGCATTACAATACGCTGGAGGAGGTCGATCGCTTTACCGCGGCGCTCGACCGCATTCTCTCCGGGGATACGGGGCTTGCCAAGGCCGGTTAAGAGGGACCCTGACCCATGCGTTTCGACACGATCATCCGCAATGGAACCGTTGCAACCGCAAGCGATACCTTCGTCTGCGATATCGGCATAAGAGATGGCCGCATCGTGGCTCTTGCCTCAGGGCTTGAGGACGCGACAGACATCATCGATGCCGCCGGGCTGTTCGTGCTGCCCGGCGGCATCGACAGCCATGTGCACCTCGCCCAGCCCTCCGGCGAGGGGATCGTGATGGCCGATGATTTCGACACTGGCACGCGATCCGCCGCCATCGGCGGCAACAGCACGGTCCTGGCCTTCTGCATGCAGGAAAAAGGCCAGACGCTGCGCGAGGCACTGAAGGCATATCATCGCAAGGCGGAGGACAGGTGCCATGTGGATGTCGCCTTCCACCTGGTGATCACCGATCCGACCCCGGACGTACTTGGACAGGAACTGCCGGCCCTTGTCGAGGACGGCTACACGTCGCTGAAGGTCTTCATGACCTATGAAGGCCTGCGGCTGCGCGACGACGAGATTCTCGCCACACTCGATGCTGCCCGTCGCACCGGCGCCCTGGTGATGGTTCACTGCGAGAACGAGGATGCCATCCGCTATCTGATCGGCCGCCACGAGGAGGAAGGCAAGCTCGCTCCGCGTTATCATGCGACAACGCGCCCGATCCCCGCGGAACGGGAAGCAACGCACCGCGCTCTGTCACTTGCGGAAATCGTCGACGTCCCCATCGTCATCGTGCATGTGTCCAATCGCGAGGCAATGGAGGAAATCCGCCGGGCGCGGCAGCGCGGCCAGAAGATCGCCGGGGAAACCTGTCCGCAATATCTGATGCTGACCGCCGACGACCTCGACCGCGACGCCCTGGAAGGCGCCAAATATGTCTGCTCGCCGCCCCCGCGTGACAAGGCGAGCCAGGAAGCCTGCTGGGAGGGGCTGGAACAGGATGTGTTCGACCTCTTTTCCTCTGACCACTGCCCGTTTCGCTATGACGATGCCGAGGGCAAGCTCAACGAGAAGGGCAAGCGGCATTTCCGCTGGATTCCGAACGGCATTCCGGGCGTTGCAACCCGCCTGCCCATCCTGTTTTCCGAGGGCGTCATGAAGGGTCGCATCACCCTCAACCAGTTCGTGGCGCAGACATCCACCAACCACGCCAAACTCTACGGGCTCTATCCGCGAAAGGGAACGATCGCCGTTGGCGCCGATGCGGACATCACGCTGTGGGACCCGGACAAGCGGGTCCGGATCACCAATGACCTTTTGGCCCATGGCGCCGACTACACGCCCTATGAGGGCCTTGAGGTCAGAGGCTGGCCCGTCCGCCTCCTGGTCCGCGGCCGTACCGTCATGGCCTCTGGAGCAATGGTGGCGGAGGGCACGACAGGCATCTATCTGCCGCGAGACAGATCCGTCCTGGTGCGTCAGCAGAAGCCGGACGCCTCGGTCTGACGCCTCTTGCACAACCCACGGCGGCACAGCATGTCGTGAGGGGCTGGATCAGATGCGTTAACGCGACGGGAATGACAGTTTCCCGTCGTCGCCTGTCGATGCTGGAGCGGACCGTTCCGCTGCCACAGCGGCAGTCCGCTCGGCCTCGCGGCTATTCCTCGACGACCATGTTGCGCAGCGTGCCGAGCCGGTCGATCTCGACCTCGACGACATCGCCGGGCTTCATCCACAGCGGCGGATTGCGCTTGGCGCCAACCCCGCCCGGCGTGCCGCTGACGATCACGTCGCCGGCTTCCAGCCGGGTGAAGCTCGAGCAGTATTCGATCTGGCGGGCAATGTCGAAGATCATCTGCGCGAAGGTCGCATCCTGCACCACCACACCGTTCAGGCGTGTCTGCAGGCGAAGTTCCGGCAGGGGACCAAGCTCGTCCGGCGTCATCATCCACGGACCGAAGGCGCCGGTATCGGGGAAATTCTTGCCCGGCGTGAACTGGTGGGTGTGATACTGGAAATCGCGGATGCTGCCGTCATTGTAACAGGCATAGCCCGCAACATGGTCCATGGCGTCGGCGCGGGAAATGTAACGACCCGGCTTGCCGATGATGACGGCGAGTTCGCCTTCAAAATCGAGATGGGTCGAGACCTTGGGACGCACGATCGGCGCCAGATGGCCTGTCTGGCTGTTGGCGTAACGTCCGAAAATCGTCGGATGCTCAACCTCGGCGCGGCCGGTTTCCTTACGGTGCATCTCGTAGTTCAGGCCGACACAGATGATCTTGTCCGGGTTCGGAATGACCGGCAGCCACGTGACCTCGGAAATGGGTGTCGTTGCAGCCGACGCCACGGCCTCTGCGACCCCCTCCAGACCGGCAGTGACGGCGGACTTCAGGTCAGGGTAGCGCGCGGCCAGAACGGCTCCGGTGTCGTGAAAGGTGTCGCCCTCGACGACGCCCCAGGTGGGGCGTCCCGCAAGCGTGACGGTCGAAAGTCTCATGGAAGTCTCCTTTGTCGGAACGGTGAGGGGCGTCGATCACGACCGCTGCATCTGGTCGGGAAGGTGGCTGATCCGGCGGAAGCGCTCGATCGTCCGATCCGGGAAGATGAGAGCGAATGCGGAGATCGCACCGAGGATCAGGATGGCGGCCGTGAACAGCATGGCATTGGCATAGCCTGCCGAAACATGATCCGGCCCCGCCGCCTGGACGATGGTGCCCGTCAGCGCATTCGAGACGAGTGCCGACGCAGCGTTGGCCGAATAGATCACCACAATCAGGCGGCCGCGCTGCACGGCCGGTGCAATCGCCCCGAGCGTGATCGGGCCATAGATCGTCGTGAGGCTCGGCGCGGCAAAGGCAATGGCGATGCAGGCAAGCTGCAGCGGACCGCTGACATAGCACGAGGCCGCCAGCGCCAGGCCGCTGATCAGCAGCGCATAGCCGGAGGCGCTGCCGAGGGTCACCCGCTTGCTGACACCCTTCTGCAGCATGCGCTGGGCAATCCACGAGCCGAGCAGGAGGAGCGGCGACTGGAAGACGTAGACCGCCGAGATGATCGAACCGGTCTGCGTCTGCGAATAGCCGAGGCCCTGCTGCAGGAAGGGGGGGAGCCAGGTGGCGGACATCCCAACGATCCAGTAGGACATCGTCGACATCAGGATCACGCCGATCACGGTCGGATCGAGCCACAGTTTTGCGGCGGGAACCGGCGACTGGTCAGATTGAGGTCCCTTCTCGACATGCGGCGTGGCATGCGGGCCCTCGCCGCCGATCATCAGCCAGGCGACGATCCAGACAAGGCCGATCAGGCCGCAGAACAGGAAGCCGGTGCGCCATCCATAGGTGACGATGATGTAGGTCAGCAGCGGCCCACCCGCGAGCAGACCGACGCTGATGCCCTGCAGCACGATGGCACTCGGCACGGAGCGCTTGTCGGCCGCAAACCAGTTGTGGCAGGCATGCAGCGCCGTGGGAAGGCCAGGCCCCTCGCCGAGGCCGAGCAGGATGCGGCAGGCCACGAGAACGGTGATGGAACTCGTGAAATAGATCGGGATCTGCGTGAGGGACCAGATGGCGGCGAGGGCGACGAGGATCCATTTGACCGGCACGCGACCGATGACGAACAGACCGACCAGCACACCCGAAATCGAGAACAGCAGGAAGAAGCTGCTGCCGATCAGGCCGAACTGCTGCGGCGAAATGGCCAGTTCCTTCATCATCGGCACGGCGGAAAGGCCGAACACCAGCTTGTCGAAGAAATTGAGCGTTTGAAACAGGAACAGAAGCAGAAGCACGGCGTAGGGACGCCATGTCTGGGTCTGTGATATCTGCGTGTGCGGAATGGTCGTCATGTTCTCCTCCAGAATGACGGATCACACCTTTTGAAGCCGCTCAGGCCGAGATGGCCGTGCAGGCAGCTTCGAGCAGGTCTTGAATGTGCGTGAGATCGGATGCGGCGCCGTAGACGTAATGGTCCGGGCGCACGACGGCGGCGATGGCCCCATGCCTGTCGAACCAGGCAGCCAGAACGCCGTCGCGTTCGCGAAGGACGGCGGCGTCAGTCGTTGCGGCATCCGCCGGCGCGATGAGCCGCGTATCGATGTCCGGGAAACGGGGCGCATGGCCGGCAAGATCGGTTGCCGTCACGTGGCGAGCATCGAGCACGAGGCGCCAGACGGGTCCGGTCAGCCTGTCGAGCAACTGGTCACCGTCCTCCGTCAGCACCGCCGGCTGCGGGAACAGCAGGCCCCGCGCCGGAACCCCTTCGGCGGCGATCAGGCCCTCCTCCAGCGGCGGTACGATATCCTGCCGCGTCAGCCTCAGCGGCTTGCCGCCGCCATCGGCCAGAATGCGCGCGTCGCGCTCGGCGGCGGCCTGCGGATCACGCTCGCAGATCGCCTGACCGATGGCCTTGATCCTGCCGGTCAGCGTCTGCACGTGTTTCTTGCGCTCGACGGTATAGGTGTCGAGCAGCGCATGGGAGGAAGCACCCTTCAGGATGCGGTCCAGACGCCAGACGAGATTGGCGACATCCCTCAGCCCCTGGCACATGCCCTGACCGATGAAGGGCGGCTGCTGATGCGCGGCATCACCGGCGATCACCACGCGACCCTTGCACCAGTCATCAGCGACCAGCGCATGGAACCGGTAGGCTGCGGCGCGCCACAACTCACCCTGGTCCGGCGTCAGCCAGCGCGACAGCAGGCGCCAGACATTCTCCGCTTCGGTCATGACGCGCGGATCCTCGCCCGGCAGCAGCATGATTTCCCAGCGACGATGGTTGCCCGGCCCCATCACATAGCTTGCCGGGCGCGAGGGATCGCAATATTGCGCCGAGCTTTGCGGCAGCCGTTCAAGAGCCTCCTCGTGGACCTTGACGTCGATGACGAGCCAGGGTTCGTCGAACACCAGATCTTCGAGCGTGATACCTGCAAGCTCCCGCACGCGGCTGGAAGCACCGTCGCAGCCGATGAGATAGCGCGCAGCAACATTGCGCGTCGCGCCCTCCGCCGTCTTCAAAGTCACCGTCACGCGCTCGGTACCGGCATCGAAGGCCGTCAGTTCGGTTCCCAGTTCGATCGTCACGTTGTCGAAGCTGTCCGCATGCCGGCGCATCACCGCCTCGACCGGCGGCTGGGTAAACACCATGCTCGGTGTGTAGCCGAGCGGATAGGGCGGTGGCACCATGTCGATGTGGCGGATCAGTTGTCCTTGCGCGCCGAAATGTTCGGAAGCGGTGAAGGGGGCAATGAAGGGCATCACCTCCTCGGCAATGCCCATATTGTCGAAATGCCGGAGGATTTCGTGGTCGATGGCAATGGCTCGCGGCTTGTCATAGATGTCCGTCAGACGGTCGACCACGAGAACCCGGTGTCCGCGGGCGCCGAGCATGCCGGCAGCCACCGCGCCGGCCGGGCCGAAGCCGGAAATGAGGACATCATAGGTCTCGGGAGAGAGGGTATTGTCAGTCACGGCAAGGATCTCTTCAGCGAATAGGGCAAGGCATCAGGCGCGGGCGAAGGGAACGGCAAGCTGGGCCTTCTTGCAGGCCTCGCTCTTCGGCGGGGCGATGCCCCAGTGATCGGTACGGCCAGGCGGCCAGACCCATTCGTCCGGTCCCTTGACGCGGTAGTCATCATCGACCTGCAGCACTTCGGCGGTGTATTCGATGACAACGCCATGGGGATCGACGAAATAGGCAAACACGTTGTCACCCGGACCGTGGCGCCCGACGCCCCAACCGATGGGATGACCCTTGTCGACCACCAGGCCGGAGCCCCGCATGACGGATTCGAGATCAGGCATCAGGAAGGCAATGTGGTTGAGGCCATTGACCGGCGCCTCAGCCAGCACCACGGCATGATGATCGTCATTGCAGCGCAGGAAGGCCATCATCTTGGACCGGTCGGTCAGGCGGAAGCCGAGAACATCGCGATAGAATGCCGAAAGCGCTTCGATGGCGGTGCTGTTGATATTGACATGCGCCAGCCGCTGGACCCGGTTGGCCACGCCCCTGCCCTCCCGCCGCCTGTCGCCATGCACGAATTCCAGAACCGAGCCCTGCGGCTCGCGGATCACAAGGCGGATGCCGCCCGCCGGACCGTCCGCCGGACCGATGTCGCGCAGGATCTCGCACCCCGAATCCGCCGCGCGGGTCCGCAACGCCTCAAGCTCGTCCCGGGCACGGACGCGGAAGGTGATCTTGCGCAGTTCGGAAGCGTCGCCGGCCTTCAGTTCCAGGACATGGAAATCGTCGCCGGTTGCCGCCAGAAACACCTTGCCCTGATGTTCGCCGACCTGTTCCAACCCCCAGATGCGGGTATAGAAATCGACGGAAGCGGGCAGATCGGGCGTTGAGATCTCCACGCTGCGCAGCGCCGTGATCGGAAAGTCTGTCATCGGGATGCCTCTTCGAGCGCCAGGAATGCGGATGCGTTGTCAACGGTGAGCTTTTGCCGGAGGTCAGGCCGATCGAAGGCTTCCTCCAGCCGGGCGAGAGGGTCAGCCTCCCGGAAATTGAAGGGATAGTCCGTGCCGATCACCACGCGGTCCTCGCCGAAAACGGCAACGAGGCGTCGCAGCGTTTCGGTGTCGAACACCAGACTGTCCACGTAAAACCTGCGCGCCAGCTCAACGGGAGAGGATGCCATGCTGTCCTTGAGCGCCGGGAAGCAGGCATGCGCCTGTTGCAGCCGGGGCAGCAGCGACAGAAGTGTGCCGCCGCCATGGCTGAACGCAATCCTCAATCGAGGAAACGTGGCAAGAAGCCCGCCGGTGATGGCAGAGGCCGCGGCAAGCCCGACATCCGTCGGATAGGCGAGCGCCTGCTGCAGCGCGGCAGGCCCCACCAGCCGATCCATGCCGGCGGGACGCACCGCATGGACGAAGACGGCGGCTCCCAGCCGTTCGGCCTCGGCAAAGAAAGGGAAGAACCGGGGATCGCCGATCACGGCGCCATTGATGTTGCTGCCGATCTCCACGCCGCGAAGGCCGAGTTCGCCCATGGCGCGATGCAGTTCGCGGATGGCAAGGTCGATATCCTGCAAGGCCACGCCGGCAAGACCGACAAAGCGGCCCTGCCCTTCCACCACCAACGCGGCAATCGTGTCGTTAACATAGCGGACGAGATCATTGGCGGCATGCGGATCGAGCCAGTAGCCGAACAGTTCCGGCATCGGCGACAGGGCCTGCACCGCGATGCCCATCCGGTCCATGTCCTCGATCCGGCGGCTTGCCACCCAGCAGGCATCGCTGATCGTGCGATAGGGCTTGTCGTCGATGACGACCGTCGCATGACAGGCATCAGCAGGCACAACAGACGGCCAGCCGCGGGTGGGCTGACCGAGCGACGGCAGCGGAAACCGGCCCGGCACCACATGGCAGTGAATGTCGATCCCACGGCATGCGCAGCCACCCGTATGGATCCCGCTCTCCTTCAACCTCTCCGCCATCATCTCCGCCTCCCAGCTTTCCTTCGTCATATTCTGGATATTTCTTCATCGCAAGGCAAAATTTATAAATTTTTTTTGGAACGACAAAGATGTATAGAAAGAGTGGCGAAATGGAATGGGGAAACATGACGACGGAGCTGCAAGCCAAATCCAGCGAGAGCCCGGCAACGCTGGCGACCAGCGTTTACGAACGGCTGAAGACGGACATTCTTGAAACGCGTCTGGAACCCGGCCGGAAGCTGCAGCTGCGCTTTCTGACCGAGCATTACGACGCCGGCCAGACGCCGCTTCGGGAAGCGCTCAACCGGCTGACGACCGAAGATCTCGTCATCGGCAAGGAGCAGCGCGGCTTTTTCGTGAAACCCGTCAGCCTCGAGGAGCTTCGGGAACTGACCAAGACGCGACGCTGGGTGGAAGGCTTGGCACTGAAGGAATCCATGGCCAATGCAACCCCGGAGTGGGAGGAAGCGCTGCTGGTCGCCCACCACCGCCTGGAGCGCACCCCGCGTTCGCTCGATCCGGAAAAATTCGAGAACAGTCCGGAATGGGAGCGTCTTCACCGGATCTTCCATGCGCTTTTGATCGGCAATTGCGGGTCACGGCCGCTGATCGGCTTTTGCGAACAGCTGGCCGACCGGCTGCAGCGCTATCGGGCGCTTTCCAGCCGCAAGGCCTTTCGGGTCCGCAATGTGGCGCAGGAGCATGCCGACATCCTGAAAGCCGTGCTGCAGCGGGATGTCGGCGAGGCCGTGAGACTGTTGGAACACCATTACAGCCAGACCGCCGATTTCATTCTGGAGGATCTGAAGAACGCCGCTGCGCTGCACGGCAAGGCAGCGGCGCTTTAGGATTGAGCGCCGTCAGCCTGGCATGTTTTCCTGAATGAATTGCAGTATGTCGGGTCCGAGGCTTTCATCTGCGGTGCCGACATGCTCGATGATCGAGATGTGGTTGTGCCCTAGTGCCGTCTTGAAGGCCGGCAGCCTGCCGTCGCGGGCAAACAAGGCATCGATCAGACGTTTGTTTTGCCGCTGGATCTGCGGCATGTCGAATTCGGCAACAGCGAGAAAGATCGGCAGCCTGCGATCGCTGACGTGGCGGAGGATCGACATGGCGGGATATCGGCTCGCGTCGTCGCCGTAATAGGCCTTGTCTGCAGGCGAAAGATCCTCGGTATCGGCGGTCGGCACCGAGATGAGGATCAGACCCCGAACCCCGTCATCGGGCTTGCCGGCGGAGGTGATGACGCCATAGGTGGCCGCGTGGGTCGCGCCGGCCGAATTGCCGGAGACGAAGATGGCCGAGATGTCTCCCGGATGCTGGTCCGGATGCTCCCGCAGCCAACGGACAGCCTTTCCGATATCCTCACCGCCGGACGGGAAACGGGCCTGTGGCGCAAAGCCATAATCGACCAACACCGTTTCGATGCCATGGCGGGCAAAATAATAGCCAACATGCGCCACGTCCGCCTTGTCCCCCCGCACGAATCCGCCGCCATGCGCGAAAACCAGAATGGGTGGCTTGGTGCCCGCCGGTACGGTCTGCGGCAGGTAGAGATCCAGCCTCTGCCTCTCACCTTCGCCGTATCGAACATCGCGGACGACGCTCACCCCGTCCTTCGGCGCGGCGTCGTGCAGCGGCCGGTAGAGGTCGCTCACGCCCTTGACCACATCCGGACCGAGCCTGTCGCCGAAGGCACGCACAGCCGCCCCCACCGAGGGCGGATTGGCCGCCATCTGGGCCCGAACACCTCCGCCACCAAGCAGAAGGCAGCCGAGCGCCACCGCCGTTACACAACGTCGCAACATCACGTCTCCTCCTCAAACGGGTTGCGCACCGGCCTCCCCGCCGGTTGCGCAACCGCAAAGCCGAGCACTCCCCTCGGCAGAGCCTTCGAACAGCCTCTGGCCGCAGCGTCAGGCCGGCATTCCCGGCGCGGCGCGGAAACCCGCCTTTTCAATGCCGGCGATTGCGCAGGCCTCGTCCTTGTCGCCGATGTCCCCGGAAATCCCGACGGCCCCGATCACCGTGCCGTCAGCGTCCAGAATAAGCACACCGCCCGGCGAGGGCACCATCCGGCCGGCGCTGACCGAGGCGAGAACAGTGATGAATGTCGGGTTCTTGGCGGCGCGCTCGGTCAGCTCGCGGGTCCCGAACCCCATGCCGAGCGATCCCCAGGCCTTTCCGTAGGCGATGTCGAAGCGCACGATGCCGGCACCATCCTCGCGCTGGAAGGCAACCAGATGGCCGCCGGCATCGAGAACGGCCACGACCAGCGGCGCAAGCGAACGGGAGCGGGCCTCGGAAAGGGCGGTTTCGATGATGGTGATCGCATCGGAAAGTTTGAGCATGTCGGAATGTCCTTGAGAAATGAATCAGCGGTGAACGGCCTGCCAGCGCAGCAGGCGCCGCTCGGCCATGGAAAGAAGACGGCTGCCACAAAGCCCGATGGCACCGAGGATGACGATGCCGGCGAAGAGATCGGCGGACCGGAAGCTGCGGCTTGCCGCAAGAATGCTCTGCCCGAGTCCCGCGCGGCTTGCCAGCATTTCCCCAACCACCGCCAGAACGAGCGAGATGGTGAGGCCGAGCCGCAGGCTGGCAAGGATCATCGGCATAGCGCTCGGCAAGGCCAGCTTCCAGATCACCTGGAACCGGCTGAGGCCCAGCACCGCGCTGACCTCGTAGAGGCGCGGCTCCATGGCGGCAAAGCCATGGATCGTGGCCAGCAGCATCGGCCACAGCGCCCCGAAGGCAATGACGACCAGCACCATCTGGTCGGAGAAGCCGAGAAAGGCGATGGCAACCGGGATCATCGCCGAAGCAGGCAGCGGACGCAGCAGTTCCAGCGTCGGCGCAATGAAGGCGCGTGCCCGGCGCGAAATGCCAATGAGCGCGCCGAGCAACACACCGACGGCGGAGGCCAGCAGCCAGCCATACAGCATGCGTTCCACCGTCTCGACGGTCTGCGCCAGAAGCGGACCACCGGACAAGCCCTTGACGAGCGCGGCATAGGTGCGCTCCGGTCCCGGAAAGAAGATCGGCGAGATCAGCCTGGCGTCGGTCACCAGCTTCCAGCCCAGGATAAAAAGCACGAGCGTAAGAACCCCAAGTGCAAGCTTGCGGAAGGAAAGGCGGTTCATCGCGGCTCTCCCCGTCCATGTGCCGGGAACAGTCGACGCTGGGTCGCATTCAGCAACAGGCTGAGCAGCCAGCCAACGGCACCGATCCACAGCAGGTAGGCAAACATTTCTGCCGGTCGCAGTGCCTGCTGCGCCATCATGATGCCATAGCCGAGCCCCTGCGGATTGGCGGTGATCTCCACCGTCACCGCCACCACCAGCGCATAGCCGGCGGCAAGCTTCAGCGACATGAAAAGTTGCGGCAGAATGGCCGGCAGCACGATCTTCACCAGCCGCGCCGCAAAGCCCAACTGCATGACTCTGGACACCTCCATCAGGCGCGGCTCCACCTCCTTGACCGCCGCCCGCGCCAGCACCACCGAGGGCCACAGCATCCCGAGGGTAATGATGACGATTTCCATCTGCGCTCCGAAGCCGAGCAGCATCATGGTGACGGGAATGAGCGCAACGACCGGCACGGGGCGCAGCAGTTCGATGGTGAGGTCCAGAAGGTCATCGGCAATGCGGAAAAGGCCAAGCAGGATGCCGATGAACGAGCCGAGGCCGACGCCGAGCGCGCAGCCGGCAGCCGCCGCCTTCAGCGTATCCAGCGTCGCCCGTGCCAGCGATCCGTCGGTGAGGATTGCCGCAAGGGCCCGGGCGATGTCGGCAGGGCTGGCCAGGGTGTCGCTCTCAAGCTGCGTCGCGGTTGCGGCAACCTGCGCGGCAAGGATCAGGCCGACGGGCAGCAGGGCCGCACGCCAACCGGTGTGCATAAGACGAGCTACCCTCATTGATGATCATCCTTGATCAGATCGTAGAGATCGCGCCTCAGCCGCAGGAATTCCGGATCCTCGCGGGTCAGCAGCTGGTCGCGCGGCTTTGGCAGGCGCACGTCAACAATGCGGCCGATCCGGCCCGGATTGGGCTGCAGGCAGACGATGCGATCGCCGAGATAGATCGCCTCCTCCAGATCATGGGTCACGAACACCATGGTGGCCCCGGTTGCGGCGGTCAGTGCCAGAACCTCGTCCTGCAAGGCCTGCCGGGTCATGGCGTCCAGCGCGCCGAACGGCTCATCCATCAGGAGAACCTTTGGCTCCTGGGCGAGGCAGCGGGCAATCTGCAGGCGCTGCTGCATGCCGCCCGACATTTCCGAAGGATATTTGTCGGCATGGCGCGACAGGCCGATCTTGGCGAGAAGATCGCGAATGATCTCCGGCCGCTCGCGCGCCGGGCAACCGCGCGCCTCAAGCGCCAGTGACACATTGCCGGCCGCCGTTCGCCACGGCAGCAGCGCCTTGCCGTAATCCTGAAACACAATGGCAACCGAGCGGCTCGGCCCGCTGACCGGCTGACCGTCAAGCACGATTTCGCCGGTGGTCGGCCGGGCAAGACCGGCCAGCATGCGCAGAAGCGTGGTCTTGCCGCAGCCGGACGGACCGATGATCGACACCGTCTCGCCGGGCGCTATGTCGAGGCTGATGCCGCCGATGATCTGCAGCGCTCCGTAGGAGAGGGTCACGTCGCGAATGCCGATGCGAGACTGCACGGCTGGCGAAGCCTGTTCTTCGTGCGGGCGCGAAACCGAGGGGGACAGGCGCGAAACACTCATGTCAACCTCCCTTGACCATGGCGGCATGCGGGCCGCCACTGCCCTGGGCGAAGCCGAAGGCATTCATCCGCGCGAAATGGGGCATGCTCGGATGTGCCTCGAACCGCACGCGACAATCGATGACCGCCGGCAGACCCGAGGCTGCGGCGCGCTCCAGTGCCGGCGCCAGTTCCTCCTCGCGGCGCACCACCTCGCCATGGCAGCCAAAGCCACGGGCGACCTGCGCATAGTCGATGCCCTCCAGATCGGTGCCGAACGAGAAGTCGTAGGTCTTTCGCTGCCCCATCTGGATGACGCCCCAGGAGGCGTTGTTGTGGATGATATTGACGATCGGCAGGCCATAGCGGCGCGCAGTATCGAGTTCGGCCAGCGTGAAGCCGAAAGCCCCGTCGCCGCAGATATTGAAGACCTGCCTCTCGGGATGAAGAAGCTTCAGGGCAACCGCATAGGGCGTGCCGAACCCGAGCTGGCACATGCCGGGTTCATGGAAGCGGGTTCGCTCCTCCAGCGCAGGCGTCAGGTCATTGCTCCAGAAGGAGGTGTGGCCGCCGTCATAGGCCACCAGCGCATTCTCGGGCATCAGGCGCCCCAGTGCCCGCCCAAGCCTTGCCGGATGCATCACGGCGCCCTCATCCTCGCTCATGCGATCGAGCTTGCCGCAATAGCCTTCATAGACCGCACGCATCTCTCCAAGCCATGCGGAACGATCGGGCATCGTCCTTCCCTCAAGGGCGGCGATCAGGTCCGTCAGCGCATGCTTCGCGTCGGCCCAGATGCCCAGTGCATGGCGTGCATTGGCGCCGAGGCTCATCGGATCGATATTGATATTGATGAGATCGGCCGCACCATTGGTCAGCGCCCCCTGGTCGTTCCAGAGCCAGGAGGAAAAGCGGCAGCCTACGGCCAGCACCAGATCTGCCCTCGCCAGCGCCGCAGGAATGGCATCGCCGCCGATGATGCCGCCCTGGCCGATGAAGAACGGGGACGCGGAGGAAACGAGGCCAAGCCCCATCTGGGTGGTCAGCGCCGGGCCCTGGACCCGCTCCATCAGGGCGCGGAACAGGTCGCCGGCACCCGACGCAACCACACCGCCGCCGCCGATCAGAACGGGACGCTCCGCCCCAGCCAGCCGCTCGGCGGCCTGGAGAATGTCGCCCGCGGCCGGCCGCGGCCCCTCCAGGGTCCGGTAGGCCGACGGCGGCAACGCCAGTTCCTCTTCCTCGAAATCGAAGCGCGCCGTAAAAATCTCCTGCGGCACATCGAGATGCACCGGGCCACGCCGGCCGGTCAGCGCCTGGCGGAAGGCCTCGCGCACCAGATCCGGCAGGCGGCGCCCGTCATGCACCACAGCACTCCACTTGGTCAGCGGCTTCAGCAGCGCATGGGTGTCGAGATCCATGAACATGCCGCGATTGGGATAGGACGCGGCATGATGATTGTTGGAGGTGATCAGCAGCAGCGGCAGGCTGTTGTTGAAGGCGGTTCCGAGCCCGCCGACGAGATTGGCCGAGCCCGGCCCCATCTCGCCAAGCGCCACGCAGATGCGCCCGCTCGCCGCCGCAATCGCAGCCCCCATCAGCGGGCCGCTCGCTTCGTGGCGCACGCCGAGGTAACGGATCGACGGCTGGCGCGAGATCGCATGCAGCAGCGGATTGAGCTTGCCGCCGGCAATCCCGAAGACATAGGGAACGCTCTCGGGCAAAAGCAAACGGGTCAGCGCTTCCGCGCCAGTCATCTGGGCCATGATTTTCACCTGTGGATGGACATGGAAGCCGGGGCGAGACCACCCCGGCCATGAAGGCTCAAGGCGCGATCAGCCCTGCCGTGTCGATCTTCGACTGCAGCATGCCGGCATCGCGCATGGCCTTGTCGAAGTAATCGAGGGCGGCCACGGTCGGCACCGTGCGGCATTCCGGCAGCTCGATCTTGTTCAGCACCTCGACAGGCAGGCGCGTATACTTGGAAACGATCTCGCGCGTCTTGTCCGGGCTCGCGGACACGAATTTGGCGGCATCGGCCATCGAGGCGCGGAAGGCCTTCACCGCCTCCGGATTGGCCTTCGCCCAGTCGCGGGTTGCGACGAAGGTGGTGTAGGGCAGGTTTTCCGGCAGATCCGCCATGAAGTTGAATGCAACCTTGCCATTCGACTGGCTGACGGCGCGGCCGAGTGACGGTTCACCTGCAATGATCGCGTCGATCGTGCCGCCCTTCAGCACATCCGCCGTATTGGGGATCGGCACCTCGATGAAGGTCATGGCCTTTTCGGAGACATTCTTCTGCTTCAGCCACTGGCGGAAGAGAATGTCCAGTGTGCCGCCGATGCTGGGCGTTCCGATCTTCTTGCCCTTCAGGTCTTCCGGCGCAGCCAGTTCCACGCCGGAGCGCACGGCAAGGCCTGCGTTTTTGGCGGTGCGCGGCGCCGTGACGCCGCAGTTGGCGATCACCACGAGATCGATGCCGCTATCAACCGCCTGCAAGAGCACGGTGGGCGAGACCGAGACGATCTGGTGCGAGCCGGCAACGAGGGCGGCCACCAGGGTCTGGTTCGATCCCGTCGGCAAAAACTCGACCGCCAGACCATTCCTGGCAAATAGCCCTTCGTCCTTGGCAATGAAGGCCGCCTCCACCTCGGCGATGGGCGGCGTGCCGACGGCAATCTTGGTGTCCGCCCAGGCGGAAGCGGTGCTTCCGGCCAGGATGGCTGCAAGCAGAACTGCCCGCTTGAACATGATGTATCCTCCTCTAAGGCTCCTCAACCTTGGCTCCACTATTTTCCGTCGCTTGACGATCATCAATAGACAGAACGGCAGTTCAGCTATAACCACGAGGTTATAACGCTGTTGGGAGGCGGCCATGAATCTGCGAAAGTGGGAGTATTTCCTGAAGGTCGCCGAATTCGGCAACCTGTCGCGGGTGGCGGAAAAGCTCGATATTTCCCAGCCCGCCTTGTCCCGCCAGATCGCAGCGCTGGAACGGGAGGTCGGCGCCCCCCTCTTCTTCCGCAACGGCCGGGGCCTGACGCTGACCCCGGCGGGCGAAATCTTCCGCACCCGCGCGGAAGCCATCCTGGAGGAGATCGCCCGGGTTCCGGGCGAGGTCATGCACGCGGTCGACACGCCCTCCGGCCGGCTCGCCTTTGGTGCACCACCCTTCATGGGACGCATCCTGACGGGCGAACTGGTGGCGAACTATGTGGAGGCCTATCCGCATGTGCGGCTTCGCGTGCGCGGCGCCCATTCGTTCCAACTGCGCGAGGCGATCTTCTTCCGCGACATCGACATCGGCATTCTGGCGGCGCCGCTGACGGAACCGGATCTTCATACAGAGCCGCTGCTGCAGGAGCAGCTCTATTTCGTCGGCCCGAGCGACAGCGGCCTGTCACAGGATGTTCCGGTGAGCCTGGAGGACGTCGCCGACAAACCGCTCATCCTCACCCCGCGCCCCGACGGCCTGCGCACGCTGATCGACACCGAATTCGCCAGGATCGGCCGTCGGGCGAAGGTGGCGGTGGAAACGGAATATGCCCCGATGGACGACCTGATCCGGCGCAAGGTCGGCTATGCCATCATGCCTCATTGCGGCATGATCAATTCGCCCCTCACCCAGTTTTCCTGGGCGCCTATCCGCGACCTCTACGTCCAGTGGCTGATCGCCTCGCTGGAAAACGTCGAGCGATCACTTGCGGCACGCCGGCTGATCGAGATGCTGAAGACCTCCACACGCGCCAGCATCGCGGCCGGCCGCTGGAAGGCAACCGCCAGCTTTATCCCATAAGCGATCGACCGGAGAGCGGCGCGTTCCGGATCCGCCCGGCGGTGCTTGCTGGCCGTTGCTTGTATGGCTTCCAACCACACGCCTGCGCCGGTGATCGGGTGACTGGCTGCAGGGAGAGCGTCAGAACGCCTCGCGATAGAGCGCCAGCGCATCCTCCTCGCCGAGCGCGACCGGGTTGTTGACGAGAAGTCGGGTCTGTTTCATGGCGTCGCGCGCCAGGACAGGCAGCATGTCCTCCACCACACCGACGTCCCGCAAACGTCGCGGCGCGCCGCTGTCGTTCATGAGCCTTTCCATATGCGCGACAAAAGCGTTTGCGCGCGCAGATGTATCGCCCTCGCCTGCAACGCCGAGCACGGCAGCAAGTTCGGCGTAGAGCGGTGCGGCTTCCCGTGTATTGAAACGCAGGACCGGCCCCAGCATCAGCGCATTGGAGAGGCCATGCGGCACGTGGTAGTGGCCACCGAGCGGATAGGCGAGCGCATGCACCGCCGCGACCGGTGCGTTGGCAAAGGCCTGCCCGGCGAGCATCGCTCCCAGCAGCATGCTTTCGCGTGCCTGCCGGTCCGCGCCATTGCGGCAGGCAGGCACCAGATGGGCACCGAGCAGGCGCAGGGCCTCGCGTGCCAGCGCATCCGACAATGGGTTTTTCCGGATCCGGCTGGTATAGGCCTCGATTGCATGGACCATCGCATCAATGCCGGTGGCGGCTGTATGAAGTGGCGGCAAGCCAAGAGTAAGCTCGGCGTCGAGCAGCACGAAATCGGCGTAGAGCTGCGGCGCGACCACCCCCATCTTGGTGGTTTCGCCGGTCGTGATGATCGCGATGTTGGTCACTTCGGAGCCGGTTCCTGCAGTGGTGGGTACCAGCACCAGCGGCAGGCGAGGTCCCCTCACCTTGTCGATGCCATAGATCTCGGACAGCGGCTGTTCGGACACAAGCAGCACTGCCACCAGCTTGGCGATATCGAGCGACGAACCGCCGCCAAGCCCGACGACGATATCGACACCGGCCTGCCGGGCGGCAGTGACGCAATCGGTGACAACCTGCTCGGGAGGATCGGCGACCACGGCATCGAACACCGCCACGCGAAATCCGGCCTGATCCAGTCCCTCGACAATCGGCGCAATCAGCCCGGCCCGCACGAGCCCCCTATCTGTCACCAGCAGGACATTTCGGGCGGCAAAGCGGCCGCAGAGCATGGTACCAAGCCGTCCGGCACCACCCCACTCGACCTGAAGGGCAGACACCGTGCGAAATTCGAAGGGGTTGATCATGAGGGCTCCTCCCAATCTGCGTCTTGCCAGGCTTCGGATATCGAAAAGGTGAACCGGCATCACGACTGTCACGACACGGCAAATCTTCACGCTTCGCCACGCAAAGCAAGCCCGGTTTCATGTCCACCTGCCGGTCTGCCGTTCAGATATAAAGCCGAGGCCGGGAAGGAAAACACGGCATGTTGCCGGACACAGAGCCTGCAACAACCGCCTTCGGACGCCCCAGTCGGAAACTTCCCTTCATTACGCTCTTGTAATTGGTATTTTTTCGGACTTGTGATTGGTTTGTCGTCTGTTCGTCAGGCAGCGCGGCTACTTGACGTCCACCGGATGCGCTTGCTTGCGGCGCGCGAGGTTGCTTCACCCCACGCATGAGCGGTCATTGATGAGAACACGTACCAAAATCGTCCTGTTCGGCCTCGTGGTTGCCGCAGCAGGGCTTGTCTATGCCGCGCAGCAGCCGCAGGTGAAAACGATGGTTTCCGGCTGGTTCGGCGTAAAGCCGGCAGAGCGACAAGGGGCGCGTGATCGCGCCATTCCGGTGGTTGCCGCGCCCGCCACCATCGCGGATGTTCCCGTCTATTCCATGGGCGTGGGTACCGTTCGGCCCGCCAATTCAGTGGTGGTGCGGGCACAGGTCAGCGGCCGCATCGCCGAAATCCTGTTTCAGGAGGGGCAGGATATCCGCAAGGGCGAGATCATCGCCCGGCTGGACGACGCCCTCTACCGGGCGCAGCTCGATCAGGCCGTTGCGAAGAAGGCGCAGGATCAGGCGCAGCTGGACAATGCCGTGGTGGAGTTCGAGCGCCTGCAGCGACTTGCCGGAAATTCCGCCACCACGCAGCAGCAGGTGGACAATCAGCGCGCGCTGGTCGCCCAGTACAAGGCGCAGGTGCAATCTGACCAGGCGGCGATCGAAGCTGCGCAGGTGCAACTCGACTATACCACGATCCGCGCGCCGATCGACGGGCGCACCGGCATTCGCAATGTGGATGTCGGCAATATCGTTTCCAGCGGCGATTCAAATGGCATCGTGACCCTCTCGCAGATCCGTCCGATCACCGTGGTCTTCTCCGTACCGCAGCAGGATCTGGCCCGCGTCAATGCCGCGAGCGCCAGAGGGCCGCTGAGCGTGGATGCCTTTGCCGATGACGGCAAGACGGTGCTGGCCAGCGGCCGGCTGACCGTTGTGGACAACCAGGTGGACGCGACCACCGGCACGGTGAAGCTGCGCGCCGAATTTGCCAACGAAACGCTGGCGCTGTGGCCCGGCGCCTTCGTCAACGCCCGTCTTCTTGTCGAAACGAAAAAGGGCGTGCTGACGGTACCGTCGGCCGCAGTGCAGCGCGGCCCGGGCGGCACTTATGCCTATATCGTCGAGAACGACGATACTGTTCACATAGAGGCCATCGAGGTGGCAATGCAGGATGACCGCATGGCGGTCATCGCCAAGGGACTGAAGGATGGCGACCGGGTGGTCACCACGGGCTTTGCAAGGCTGCAGGATGGCGCGCAGGTGCGCGTCTCCACCCCGGAGGAGGCCGATCCCTCCAGAATGGCCGTTCCGCTTTCGGATGAAAGCCGCTCACAGCGCCGCAAGGGCGGCGGCAACAGGAACAACCAGAACAAGCCGGCATCCGGAGACCACGCCCCCCAGCACGGCCAGCGGCCGGAACCCGCTGCTCCGGCGCAGGAGGGGGGAGAACAGAGCCCCGGCCACCACCGGCAGAACGGTACCCCTCCTTCGGCCTCCACACCGCCGGAGGCTGGTGGCGGCGACACCCGCAAAGCGGCTGACGCAACGAAATGAGCATCTCCACCCCCTTCATCTCACGGCCGGTGGCAACCTCTCTTCTCGGGGTCGCAACCTTGCTCGGCGGACTGCTCGGCTTCTTTTCGCTGCCCGTCGCGCCGCTGCCGCAGGTGGATTTCCCGACCATCCGCGTCACGACGCAACTGCCGGGCGCCGATCCCGATACCATGACCGCACTCGTCACCGCGCCGCTGGAGCGACCGCTTGGACAGATTCCGGCGATTGCGGCGATGACGTCCTCCAGCGCCTTCGGCATCAGCCAGATCACGTTGCAGTTTAATCTGGACCGCGACATAGACGGGGCGGCGCAGGATGTGCAGGCCGCCATCAACGCTGCCGCCGGAAGCCTGCCGAAGACGCTGCCTTACCCGCCGACCTACGCCAAGGTGAACCCGGCCGATACACCGATCATCACGCTGGCGCTGCATTCGGATACCTATCCGATCCGCGATCTCAGCGATTTCACTGACACCGTGATGTCACAGCGCCTCAGCGAAGTCTCCGGCGTCGGCGACGTCCGCGTGCAGGGGGGCGTCAGGCCCGCCATCCGCGTGCAGGCGGATCTGACGCGGCTGGCGTCCTACGGGCTTTCGCTGGAAGACCTGCGCAGCGGGATCTCCAATGCCAATGTGTCCGGCGCCAAGGGCGCGGTGGACGGCACCTACCAGTCCTTCACACTTTCGGCCAACGACCAGATCCACGATCCCGAAGTCTACCGCCAGACGATCATTGCCTATCGCAATGCCGCCCCGGTACGGCTGAAGGATGTGGCCGATGTGATCGAGGGGCTGGAGAACAGCCGGGTCGGCGCCTGGTATCAGGGCCGCCCCGCCGTCATCGTCGACATCATGCGCCAGCCCGGCGCCAACGTGATCCAGACGGTGGAGGATGTGCGCCGCCAGTTGCCCCGCCTGAAGGCCGCCCTGCCGGCCGGCGTCTCGCTCGACATCGTCAACGACCGTACCGAAACCATCCGTGCCTCGATCCACGATGTGCAATGGACGCTGGTGCTGTCCATCGCGCTGGTCATCCTCGTCGTCTTCCTGTTCCTGCGCACGCTGACGGCCACCATCATCGCCGGCGTCGCGCTGCCTCTGTCTCTCATCGCCACCTTCGGCATCATGTGGTTTGCCGGCTTCAGCCTCGACAACCTGTCGCTGATGGCACTTACCATCGGCACCGGCTTCGTGGTGGACGATGCGATCGTGATGATCGAAAACATCGCGCGCCATATCGAGGAGGGCGAGCATCCGATGCAGGCGGCGCTGAAGGGTGCCGGCGAAATCGGCTTCACCATCATCTCGCTGACGGCATCGCTGATTGCCGTCTTCATTCCACTGCTCTTTATGACCGGCATTGTCGGGCGCATGTTCCGCGAGTTCGCGCTGACGCTGACGATTGCCGTCGTTGTCTCTGCCGTCATCTCCCTGACGCTGACGCCGATGATGTGCGCGCGCATCCTGCGGGCGCCGAAGGAGCGCAATTCGGGTCTTCTCGGTCTCACCGACCGCTTCATGGACTGGATGAACGAGGGCTACCATAAAAGCGTGGTCTGGGCGGTGAACCGTGCCTGGCTGATGCTGTCCCTGACGGCCATTACGCTCGGCGTGACGGTGGCGCTTTATCTGGTGATTCCCAAGGGTTTTCTGCCGGTGCAGGATACCGGCCTGATCACTGCCGTTGTCGAGACGGAACCGACCAGTTCCTTCGACGCCATGAAGGCCACGCAGCAGACCATCGGCGACCGGTTGCGGCAGGATCCGGCGGTGGAAAGCGTGATTGCCGTGATCGGCACCAGCGCCAGCAACCTGACACTCAATACGGCAAGCTACACGATCGTGCTGAAGCCGCGCGAAGAGCGAGACAGGTCGGCAACGGACCTGATCGAGCGCCTGCGTGCACGCGTCGACGGCATTCCTGGCGTGCGCGCGACCTTCCAGAGCGTGCGCGACATCTCGATCAGCACGCGCGCCAGCCGTGCGCCCTACCAGTACACGCTGACCGGCACCAATACCGCAATCGTGGCCGGCTGGGCGGACAGGCTGGCCCGCCGGCTGCAGGCCAATCCGCTTCTGGTCGACGTGACCTCGGAAGTCGAAATGGGTGGCGGCCGTCTCGCCATCGAGGTCAATCGCGAGACGGCGGCCAGGCTTGGCGTCTCGATGCAGGCAATCAGCGACACGCTCTATGATGCCTTCGGCCAGCGGCAGATCAGCACGATCTACGGGCAGGCGAACCAGTACCGCGTCATTCTCGAGGCGGCAGCGCGCTTCCAGGGCGACCCGAAGGCGCTGGAACAGCTTTATGTGGAAGGCGCCAGCAATGCCATGGTGCCGCTGAGCACCGTGGCGACGGTGCGTTTCACGACAGGACCTCTGGTCATCAGCCGCAGCGAGCAGTTTCCGGCGGTCACGCTGAGCTTCGATCTCGCGCGCGGCGCCTCGCTCTCCGAAGCGGTCGATGCGATCAAGGCCGCCGAAAAGGAGATCGGCATGCCGGCCTCCATCCAGCGCCATTACAGCGGCGATACGGAGGAATTCGACCGGTCGCTGGCTGGTGAACCCTGGCTCATCCTTGCAGCGATCATCACCATCTACATCGTGCTTGGCCTGCTCTACGAAAGCACCATCCACCCGATCACGATTCTCTCGACCCTGCCATCCGCCGGCGTCGGTGCCCTCCTGGCGCTGATGCTGTTCGGCCAGGATCTGTCGATCATCGCCCTGATCGGCATCGTGCTCTTGATGGGCATCGTGAAGAAGAATGCGATCATGATGATCGACTTCGCACTCGATGCGGAACGGCAGGACGGGCTTTCGCCACGCGATGCCATCGTCAAGGCGGCCGCCCTGCGTTTCCGCCCGATCATGATGACGACGCTTGCCGCCCTGTTTGGCGCACTTCCCCTGGCCCTGGCGCAGGGCACCGGTGCCGAGCTGCGCATTCCGCTCGGCATTTCAATCATTGGCGGCCTGCTGCTCAGCCAGTTGCTGACGCTCTATACGACGCCGGTGATCTATCTGGCGCTGGACGGTCTGCGTGCGCGCGCAACGGGACGCGCAAAGGCACAAGCCGGTCAGTCGGGCAAGCCCGCATGAATATCTCCGGCCCCTTCATCAGCCGTCCGGTCGGCACCACGCTTCTCGCCATCGGCCTGATGCTGCTGGGGCTGGTCGCCTATCATTTCCTGCCGGTGTCCAGCCTGCCGGCCGTGGATCTGCCGACCATCCGCGTTTCGGCCAGCCGCCCGGGAGCGGACCCGGAAAGCATGGCCTCCAGCGTGGCCGCCCCACTGGAACGTCATCTCGGCGCCATTGCCGGCGTTACCGAAATGACCTCGACCAGCGGGCTCGGCACCACCAACATCTTCCTGCAGTTCGACATTGCCCGCAATGTCGACAGTGCCGCGCAGGACGTGCAGGCCGCGATCAATGCCGCGGTGGCCGATCTGCCGAGCGACATGCCGGGCCTGCCCTCCATGCGCAAGGCGAACCCCGCGGCAGCACCGATCCTGACCCTCGCCCTGACCTCCCCGACACTCCCGGCCAGCGCCATCTTCGATGCGGCCGATACGGTCGTCGTCCAGCGCATTTCGCAGGTAGAAGGGGTTGGCGATGTCAGCGTCAGCGGTGCCGACCAGCCGGCCGTCCGCGTCCGCCTCGATCCGGACCGTCTGGCGGCCTTCGGCCTTTCCGCCAATGATGTGCGCAATACGATCGTGAACGGCAATGCGCTTGCCCCGATCGGCGCGATCGACGGCCCGAACGCCTTCTATGCGCTGTCCGTCAATGCGCAGCTCTCCCGCCCGGAGGATTACGGCCAGCTGATCATCCGCTCCGGAGATGGCACCGCAACGCGCCTTGCCGATATCGCGACGGTGGAGGAAGGCGTCCGCAATCGCCGCTCCGATGCCTGGTTCAACGGCAAGCCGGCGGTTCTGCTGAACATCACCAAGGCGGCCGATGCCAATGTCGTCTCGACCGTCGATTCGGTGCGGGCGCTGATCCCGGAACTCAAGCAGCTGATCCCGGCCGGCATCGAGATCAACGTGCTGAACGACCGCACGACCACCATCCATGCCAGCGTCGAGGACATGCAGTTCACGCTGCTTGCCACCATCACGCTGGTGATGGCGGTGGTCTTCGTGTTCCTGCGGCGAGTGGTGCCGACGATGGCGGCCGGCATGACCGTTCCCCTCTCCTTTGCCGGCGCCTTTGCCGCCATGTGGCTGACTGGCCTGTCCATCGACAATCTGTCCCTGATGGCGCTCGCCGTTGCGAGCGGCTTCGTGGTCGACGATGCGATCGTGATGATCGAGAATGTCTATGCCAATCTCGAAAAGGGAATGAGGCCGCTTGACGCTGCCCGCGAGGGGGCAAGGCAGATCGGCTTTACCGTCATTGCCATCAGCGTCTCCCTGATGGCCGCCTTCATCCCGCTGTTCTTCATGGGTGGCGTGGTGGGCAAGTTCTTCCTCACCTTCTCGCTGACGCTTGCCTTTACCATTCTCGTCTCGACCGTCGTCTCACTGACGCTGACGCCGATGATCTGCGGCCATCGGCTGACAGCGCATGATCCGGCCGACCGCGGCAACCGGTTCGACCGCATTGTCGAACACACGCTCGAAGCGACGGTCGCCTTTTACGACCGGACCCTCAGCAGCGTCCTGCATCACCGGTTTCTGGCGGTGCTCAGCACCGTCACCTGCATCGTGCTGACCGGCTATCTCTATGCCAAGGTGCCGAAAGGCTTCATCCCGCGCGACGACACCGGTTTCGTGATGGGCAACAGCCAGGCCGCAAGCGATATTTCCTATCCGGCCATGGTCGCGCTGCAGCGGCGGGCGCTCGCCATCGTGGAAAAGGATCCGGCGGTGGAGAACATCGGCGCCAGCGTCGGCGGCGGCTTCCTCGGCACCGCCAATCGCGGCCAGATGCAGATCTCGCTGAAACCGCCCGCCGAGCGCGATCCGACCGACGTAGTGATCGAGCGCCTACGGCGGGCGACCGCCGTCATTCCGGGCCTCGACACATCCTTCTTTTCCCCGAGCGACATCCGCATCGGGGCCCGGTCCTCCGATTCCGAGTACCAGTTCACGCTCTGGGATGCCGACTACAACGAGTTGATCACCTGGGCACCGCGCATTCTGGCGCGGCTGCGGCAGGAGCCGCTTCTGACAGACGTCAACAGCGACCGCCAGCCGAACGGTTTGCAGGCGAATGTGGTGGTGGATCGTACCGCCGCAGCCCGTCTCGGCGTCAAGATGAGCGCCGTCGATACAGCCCTCAACAATGCCTTTGCCCAGCGGCAGGTGACGATCGTCTATGGCGAGCGCAACCAGTACAGGGTCATCCTCGAGGCCTATCCTGACTTTGCGAAGGACCCGGAGCATATCCTGAAGATCTATGTGCCCGGCAGCGACGGCACGCAGGTACCACTCGGTGCCTTTGCAAGAGTGGAGCGAACACTGGCGCCGATCGGGGTCAACCATCAGGGCCAGTTCCCATCCGTGACGATTTCCTACAATGTGGGGCCGGAAACTACGCTGTCCCAGGCCAATGAGGCGGTAAAGGCGGCGGTTGCCGGCATGCATCTGCCCGATACGCTGCATGCGGAATTTGCGGGCGATGCCGCCAGCGCCAGCAAGTCCTCCGGCAACCAGCCGCTTCTGATCCTCGCGGCGCTGCTTGCCGTCTATATCGTGCTTGGCATTCTCTACGAAAGCCTCGTGCACCCGCTGACCATCATCTCGACGCTGCCATCCGCGGGTCTCGGCGCTCTGCTGGCGCTGTGGGTCAGCGGCACGGAGCTGACGATCGTTGCCTTCATCGGCATCATCCTGCTGATCGGCATCGTCAAGAAGAACGGTATCATGCTGGTGGACTTCGCGCTGGAGGCGGAGCGGACACTGGGCATGCCGCCGGAAAAAGCGATCCACGAGGCCTGTCTCAAGCGCTTCCGCCCGATCATGATGACGACGCTTGCCGCCTTCATGGGCGCGCTTCCGCTGGTGCTGGCCACAGGCCCCGGTGCCGACCTTCACCGCCCGCTCGGCATCACCATCATCGGTGGTCTGATCGTGTCGCAAGCGCTCACGCTCTATACCACGCCGATCATCTACCTGATCTTTGCCCGCTGGTCGGCCCGGTTTGCGCGTGGCACCGGGGCACGTCAGGCCCAAACCGGGTTTTCCGCCGCATCCTCTTGAAAAGTCCGCTGGTCGTGCTCTCAATATGTCCGACAGAGGCACGCTCTCACCCCGTCAACCTTTTGCCGCTCCGCCACTCCGGCGCGCTCATTGATGTGACAGGGTCCCTGTCAACGACCCGTCGCCTCCGGCGAACCGGTGCGTTCATACCGCAGAAGGTCGCCGGGCTGGCAGTCGAGGAAATCGCAGATCCGTTCCAGCGTTTCGAAACGGACGCCTTTCACATGGCCTTTCTTGAGAAGGGAGAGATTGGCTTCCGTGATCCCCACATATTCGGCGAGATCCTTCGACTTGACATTGCGCTCGGCGAGCATGACTCCGAGGCGGACCTGAATGGGCATTTCGGCTCTCCTCAGACGAACTGATCGTTCTCGGCGGCGATCTCGGCCGCTTCAACGAGAACCCCTGCAATCAGCGCAACCATCGCCGCAAACAGGATCGACAGCAGCGTGTCGGAACCGATGTTCAGCACCAGACTATGCGTTCCAGCCGGCGAGAGCATGCTGAGCAGCAGGCCGAGCGCTGCGCCTGCCACGGGTTTCAGCAGGGCAGATGCACCGACGCCCAGAGCGAAACCACGAAGGCTGCGGGCGGCATCGCCGGAGAAGATCGCACCGGCCGCAAAGCATGTGAAACAGCGCCGGGCACACAGCAGGCCGGCAATCAGCGCGCCAAGCGGAAGCATGGCAACGGCAAAGGCGGCCAATCGTGCGGGAAAGCTGATCGCCAGCGGTGGGGTGAGCATGAGGCCGGCATGGCGAAACAGCATGTCGGCGGGTGTCAGGCACCAGTAGAGCAACATCGCCGCCCCCAGCAGGACGGCCACGGCGACGCTGGCTATCGCCATCATCCGGCTCAGACGGCGAACGCGTCCCAGCCGGATTGCGCGGGGATCATCGTGCCTCACAGACATGCTCATGTCCGACATAACCATGGAACAGCTCCTTTAGTATGGCCAAAACATATCCGAAAATTTCTGTTTTACAATAATATATTTTCGTGAAATGCTCACATCAGTTCACCGGAGGTTACCCATCAATGTCTCGGATCATCCCACTGACGATCGCCGTTTTCGCGTCGTGTCTCGTTCTCGTGCCGGCCCATGCGGCACCATCAACGTCAAAAGGCTCCATATCGGTTGCGCAGGTCAGCCAGATGTTGAAGGAGGCGCCAACCAATCGCATGGCGCAACAGGTACTTACCGCTTATCTCGGGGGTGTCGGCGAGGCGGCTGGCATCATGGTCGATCTTGGCGGCGCACCGTGCAAACGGCCATTCACGCTGACGGCGGAAGACGTTCGCAGGACCATGGACACAGCTCCCGCCGGCACGCCAGCCAGCGAGGTGGCCGCAACACCGCTCCTCGTGCGTGACATGCTGGCGCGTGCCGGATGCCACAGCCGGTAAGCAGAACCACCGAACGTTTGCGGCTGACTTGGCCCTTCATGCGAGAGGGCAGAGCGCCTTTCGGCGCATCTGTCACGCCTGGCTCACACAAACCGACGTTGCGGGGAAAACGGCAAGAGGTCGATCTGCGGCGGCCGACCGGTCAGCAGATCGGCGACCAGGCGGGCGGTGCCAGGTGACTGGGTGAGGCCAAGATGGCCGTGGCCGAAGGCATAGACCACGTTCGGCGTGGCACGCGCCGCACCGATCGCCGGCAGGCTGTCGGGCAGCGAGGGGCGAAAGCCCATCCACTGCGTGCCGCCTTCACTTTTCAGCCCGGGCAGGAAGGCTTGCGCCTTCTTCAACATGGCGTCGGCACGCGCAAAATTCGGCGGACGCTTCAGGCCGGCCAGTTCAACGGCACCGCCGACGCGAATGCCGGTTGACAGGCGGGTGACGACGAAACCGTGACCACCGAAGGTGATCTGCATGCGCAGGTCGAAGGCATCGGCCGGAAGCGTCGTATTGTAGCCTCGTTCGGTCTCCAGCGGAATCCGCTCCCCAAGGGTCGCGGCGAGATGATGGGAGAAGGCGCCGGCGGCAAGCACCACTCTGGCAGCTTTCTGCGTTGGGCCACCAGCGGACAGAATCTCGACCCCCTTCTCGACCGGCCGCAGTGCCGATACCTCGGTACGCTCCATACTGCCGCCCCGCGCCAGAAAACGGTCGGCGAGCGCCAGCGTATAGAGGCGCGGATCGGCAATCGAATACCAGCCGGGCGTGAAGGTTGCGCGGATGAAACGACGGTCGAGGCCGGGTTGCAACCGGGTCATTTCGTTCGCGTCCAGATGCTCGAAGGCGATGCCATGCGCCTGGCGCGCCGCCCAGCCAGGCAAGGAGGCTGCAAATTCCGCGTCGCTTTCGTAGACCTGCAGGTTACCATCCTTGCGAAGCATGGCCAGCGTCCCCGTCTCCGCGAGGAACGGCTCCAGTTCGGCGCGGGACAGATCCATCAGCGCCGTCTGGGCGGCGGTCGATGCGGCAACGCGCGCAGGCTGACACGCCCGCCAGAAGCGGAACATCCACGGCGCGATCTGCAGGGCATAGGCGGGCGGCACCGTCAGCGGGCCGAGCGGATCCAGCAGCCAGCGCGGCGCCTTGCGCAGGATGCCGGGCGAAGCAAGCGGCAGGATATCGGTGAAGGCGAAAGCCCCGGCATTGCCGGCCGAGGCGCCGGCGGCCGGTCCCTCGCGATCCAGCACCGTCACCCGCAGCCCGCGGGCCTGCGCGGCAATTGCCACGGACAGGCCGATGACGCCGGCGCCAATCACGATCACATCAGGAAAATCCGCGTTGCGCACGGTCTGCTCCCCTTCGCTGCAACAGATGCGGCCCTCGCGCCAGGCCGGTTTGCGGGGGCGACACAGGCCACCCCGCCGCCGGATACCGGCAAGTTCGCTCAGGCCTTGAAGGCCTGCACTGCGCCGGGAAGCTGGCTCCATTCGGCATACCAGCTGTTGAACAGGCGGAACTGCGCTTCCACATAACCGCGCTGGCTGTCGGTCAGCATGTCGGTCTCGTTGAAATGCAGCGCGTATTCCGCATCGCCCTTCAAAACCATCATGTGCTTGAAGAACAGCACGAGATCCGGGCCTTCGTCGAAGGAGGAGAGCACGCCGAGCGCCTGCTCGAGTTCCAGCGCCCGCTGGCGGGCATCGGCATTGCCGGCGGCAGCGGCTTCGGCGAGGCGGCACAGGTGCAGAACTTCCTTCGGCAGCACATTGCCGATGCCGGTGATGGCGCCCTTGGCGCCGCAATTGACGTAGCCGTGGAAGACCGCGGTATCGACGCCGATCATCAGCGTGACCTCGTCATCGCGGCTGGTGATGTTTTCCGCCGCATAGCGCATGTCGCTCGGGCCGCCGAATTCCTTGAAGCCGACAAGGTTCGGGTGTTCGGCGCGCAGCGCAAAGAACAGATCGGCCCGCGTGGCAAAGCCATAATAGGGGCTGTTGTAGATGACCGCCGGCAGTTCCGGGGCGGCCGACAAGATGGCCTTGAAATGCGCTTTCTGCGCCGCGATTACCGAGCCGCGTGACAGGACGCGCGGAATGACCATCAAACCCTTCGCGCCCACTTTCTGGGCATGGGCGGCATGGGCGACGGCAGAGGCCGTATTGACCGCACCCGTGCCGACGATCACCGGAATGCCGGCCTCGGTCAGGCGGGCCACGCCTTCCATCCGCTGGGCGTCGGTCAGAAGCGGCCAGTCCCCCATGGATCCGCAGTAGACGACAGCGGACATGCCGGCCGCGATCAGTTCCCGAGCCTTGCGCACCAGCGCGTCGAAATCCGGCGTGCGGTCGGGCTTGCAGGGGGTCATCAGGGCCGGAACCACGCCGGAGAAAATGTTGGCAGCCATGCGTCTCTTCCTCTGGAATGCGCCCTCGCCCGTCCTGAGCCCTGCCCGAAGTGTCGGGCATCCAGCGCGTTGTCAGCGTGAGATAGCATCTTGTATTCTATTTGTCGACAAAAATTCAAGACGTCGAAACGGGGGCGCGCCACTCCGCCGTTCCTCAAGCTAAAGCGTCAGATCGAGCCGTTCTTCCCGCACCAGAAGCTTGCGCACCTGCTCGACAATCTGGTCGGCATGGACGCGGCCGAGTTGTTCGGAAAGCCCCAGGTCGCGCGCGGCGATCGCGGCGATCATCTCCTCATGTTCGCCCACGAAACGATGCGGCAGACGGTCATCATAGGACTGGTAATAGAGGCGCAGAATGCGTCGCCCCTCGTCCAGCAGCCGCTTGAAGAGCGCGGTGAAATAGGGATTGCGGCCGGCTTCCGCGATAGCAAGGTGGAAGGCGGCATTTGTGGCGATCATCGCAAGCGCATCCTGGGCTTCCACGGCGCGGGCAAAATCGGCTTGCAGCGCGGTGATCCGCACGATATCGCCCGGCTTGTGATGCTCGGCCGCCAGCCGGCCCGTCACGCGATACATCAGCGTCAATGCGTCGAAATAGGCATGGATGTTGAGGAAGTCGATGGGCGCTACGAGCGTCGAACGGTTCGGCAGCGTCTCGATCAGCCCTTCGCCGGCCAGCCGCACCAGTGCCTCGCGGATCGGCGTACGCGACATGCCGAAGCGCTCTGCCAGTTCCACTTCGTCGATCGCGCTGCCGGGCGCCAGCACGAGATCCAGAATCTCGTCGCGCAGGGCGTCATAGACCAGTTTCGCGCCTGATCCGCGTCGGCGCTCCACCGCTTCGGGTGCGTCCTTCTCCGTCATACGCCCTCTTCCTTCCATGCTGCACCGTCAGCGGAGGCCGGCGTCGGCCCCGGTCAAGTATCGGATGTCCCATAGAACAGCTGCCCCGTTAGCCTGCAAGCCGCGGCTTCGGACTGGCATCGGCAAGCGCGACAACCTTGCGTTTCGCCAGCATGTCCTGCTCGCAGCGTTCCAGTTGCTGCAGCTTGCCGGCCAGCCAGTCCACGAAGACGCGCACCTTGTTGCTGAGGTGACGCGTCTGCGGATAGACGATGTAAAGCGGAATGGGCGGCCGCTGCCAGTCAGACAGAATTTCCACCAGTTCGCCGCGCTCCACAAGATCGCGGACCATGAAGGAAACGGCTTGTGCAACACCTATGCCCGCCACGGCGGCCGCGATATAGCTGCGCGATTCGTTGACCGATACGATATAGCGCGGCTCGATCTCGATCAGTTCCCCGTCCTTATGAAACTGCATGGGAAAGTTACGGCCTGTATAGGCCTTCATGTAGCCGATGCCGCTGAAATGATGTTCCAGATCGCGCGGATGTTTCGGTTCGCCCACCTTTTCCAGATAGCTCGGGGCTGCATAGGTCCGCAGCGTCAATTCGGCCACCTTGCGCGCCACCAGCGACTGGTCGTTCGGCGTGCCGCCGCGCAAGGCGCAATCGACGTTTTCGGCGATGTAATCAACGATGCGGTCGCCAATATCGAATTCCAGCTGGATCTTGGGATAACGGGTGTGGAAATCGCAGAGGGAGGGCATGATGATCTGGTCGGCGAAGGCGCCGGACAGCGCGATGCGCACCTTGCCGGAGGGCTGCGCCTGCGAACTGGACAGGCTCCCGTCCAGTTCATCCAGATCCGCCAGCAGGCGCGAGGCCCGCTCGTAGTAGAGCGCGCCATCGGTGGTCACCACCACCTGTCGGGTGGTCCGGTTCAGCAGCCGCGTGCCGAGATGCGCCTCCAGCGACTGGACGAGATTGGTCACCGTCGTCTTCGGCATCTTGAGCGACAGCGCCGCCTTTGAAAAATTTCCGGTTTCCACCACACGGGTGAAAACGCGCATAGCCGAAAGCTGATCCATGCCGACCTCCTCGAAGCACCCGCAATATTATCCCGAATTTTCGAACAGAGTTGCCGAAAATGGCAATCTTGTGCATCCGATAGGAATAATAATATGAATCGCGGACAGACGGAAGGCTTTTCAGCCGGAACGTTGCGAGTAGGCATATGACACGGCCATGGCAGATGCAGGCGGAGGGCGAGGGACAGTTTCCACTGGCCTTTCGCCTTTACGAGGCAAAGATGCAGAAACGGGCAGCAGCGCGCGCGCAGCCCGTGGTGCTCTATCTGCGGGGCAATTCCTTTTTGTCGGCACCGCAGCCGGCAGAGGATGCGCCGGCTGCCGTTGCCATGGCAGAGGCCGGAGCGATCGTGGTGGAGGCGGATTACGGCGGTCCGTCCGGCAACGTGTTTCCGCGCACGCTGGAATGCGGGTTCGGTGCGCTGCGCTATCTGGTGGCAAAGCGCCGGCGTTTTGCGGCCACGCGCTCTCCCGTTTTGCTGGCGGGCGATGAGGCGGGCGGCAATCTGGCGGCGTGTCTGGCGCTCAAGGCCCGTGACTACATGCCGAACGAGCTGGCGGGACAGGTTCTCCTGTCCCCTATGATTGATCCGCAGATGGCGACGGCCTCGTTCTTAAAGGCCGACGGGATCGGCATGCGGACACGCTGGTCCGAGGGCTGGAGCCATTATCTGGCATCGGCCTGCAGCTACCAGCACCCTTACGCGGCGCCCTGCTTCTGCTCCCGGATGGCAGGCGCCGCACCCGCTCTGGTCGTGACATCGGATGACGATCCGCTGCGCGACGAGACCCTCGGTTATGCCGCCCGCCTGGAATCGGCGGGCGTGCCGGTCACGCGCCGTATCCTGCCCGCCGACAGCGGCTGGACCGGCCTCTATCACGGCAGAGACGGCGCCTGGCGTGCCGGATTTTCCGCCGATTTTGCGCAGTTCCTCGACGGGCTGCGGACGTAGACGACGGGCAGATGCCCGTCCCCCATCACATGCCGGTCCATTGTGGACCGAAGGAGAGTGTCATGACCGCAAGGATCAAGAACGCGGCCCTGTGGGCCAGCGCATTGGCGACGGCTGTGCTGATTGCCGGCGGTTCGCTTTATCTGGACCAGCCGCGACATGCCGTTGCAGCCTCCACGGCAGGTGCCGCACCAGCCATTCCGGTGACCACCGCCACCGTCAAGCCGCGCCAGGTTGCCGTCTGGAAGGAGTTTTCCGGCCGGCTGGAAGCCGTCGGCCGGGTGCAGATCCGGCCGCGCGTGGCGGGCGTCATCCAGTCGGTGCATTTCCGCGAGGGCGGACTGGTGAAGAAGGGCGATCTGCTGGTATCGATCGATGCCGAACCCTACAAGGCGGCCGTCGATCAGGCCCGCGGCGAGGTGGCGTCTGCCCAGGCAAAGCTCGATCTCGCGCGCACCGAACTGGAGCGCGGCACGACCCTTCTGTCGCGCAACACGATTTCCGCCAGCGATCTGGCGCAGCGGCAAAGCAACAATTCCGCCGCGGTCGCCGCGCTGCAATCGGCTGAAGCCACCCTGCGGCTCGCCGAACTCAATCTCGGCTACACTGAAATCCGCGCGCCGATCGCCGGGCGTCTCGGCCGGCTGGAGGTCACGCCCGGCAATCTCGTCGCGGAAGGCTCGACGGCGCAGGCGCTGACCACGCTCGTTTCGGTCGATCCGATCTATGCGAGCTTCACCATCGACGAAGCCTATCTGCAGCAGATCATTTCCGTTCTGCCGGCCGGCGATATCCAGGCCTCGCTGGACAAGATCCCCGTGCAGGTGACCACGCAGGAAACGGCTGCACCGCTCTCCGGCCGCCTGCAGCTGATCAACAACGAGATCGACGCCTCGACCGGGACGATCCGGGTCCGCGCCGTGTTCGACAATCCGGATGGGCGCCTGATCCCCGGCCAGTTCGTGCGCATCCGCATGGGCCAGCCGAGCGCGGAAGAGCGTCTGGTGATCAGCGAACGTGCGGTTGGCACGGACCAGGACAAGAAGTTCGTCTTCGTGGTCGATGCCAAGAATGCGGTAGCCTATCGCCAGATCGAACTCGGCGCCGAGGTGGACGGGCAGCGGATCGTCGAAAAGGGCCTGAACGCCGGCGACCGCATCGTCGTCAGCGGCCTGCAGCGGATCCGCCCCGGTGCCGTCGTCCAGCCGCAGGAAGAGACCGCGCTCAACAACTGACGGACTTCGGCGGGAACCCGCGCCGGGTCCCGCCAGAACCCTCCCGTCGAAAGGACCCGACGCCGCCGGCCCGCAGAGGGCGGGCTGGCAGCGCATCCTTGCCATTTGCCCATTCCATCCGATGCCACCCGCTGACCGACGGTCGCGGGGATGCCTCCCCCTTGTCCTCCGTGAGGGTCTTGCCCCATGAACATTTCCCGCTTCTTCATCGACAGGCCGGTCTTCGCGGCCGTGTTGTCGATCCTCATCGTGGTCGCCGGCCTGATCGGGCTGCGCGCCCTGCCGATCTCCGAATATCCCGAGGTTGTTCCGCCCTCCGTCGTGGTGCGCGCCACCTATCCCGGCGCCAACCCGACCGTGATTGCCCAGACGGTGGCCACGCCGCTGGAAGAACAGATCAACGGCGTGGAAGGCATGCTCTACATGTCGAGCCAGGCGACGTCGGACGGCGTGCTGACGCTGACCGTCACCTTCCGCCTCGGAACCGATCCGGACAAGGCGCAACAGTTGGTGCAGAACCGCGTGGCCCAGGCAGAGCCCCGCCTGCCGACGGAAGTCCGCGCACTTGGCGTCTCCACCGTCAAGAGTTCGCCGGACCTGATGATGGTCGTTCATCTAGTTTCGACCGGCGATCGCTACGATCTCACCTATCTGCGCAATTACGCGACGCTGAACGTGAAAGACCGGCTGGCCCGCATCGATGGCGTTGGCCAGGTGCAGGTGTTCGGCGCCGGCGATTATTCGATGCGCATCTGGCTCGATCCGCAGAAGGTGGCCGAGCACGGGCTTGCCGCGAGCGACATCACCACCGCCATCGGCCAGCAGAACGTACAGGCGGCAGCCGGCATCATCGGCGCCTCTCCCTCGCTGCCCGGCGTCGACATGCAGCTGAACGTCAATGCCCGCGGCCGTCTGCAGACGCCGGAAGAATTCGGCGCCATCGTGGTGAAGACCGGCGCGTCCGGTGAAGTGACCCGCCTCAGCGACGTCGCCCGCATCGAACTCGGTGCTGCCGATTACTCGCTGCGTTCCCTGCTCGACGGCAAGCCGGCAGTCGCCATCCCGGTATTCCAGGCACCGGGCTCGAATGCCATCGCCATTTCCGATGCCGTGCAGCAGACCATGCAGGACCTGCAGAAGGCGATGCCGGACGGCGTGCGCTACGAAATCGTCTATGACACCACCAAATTCGTGCGCTCTTCCATCGAGAAGGTCGTCGATACCCTGCTGGAAGCCATCGCACTCGTGGTTCTCGTCGTCATCCTCTTCCTGCAGACCTGGCGCGCCTCGATCATTCCGCTGATCGCCGTGCCGGTCTCCATCATCGGCACGTTCGCGGTGATGTATGCCTTCGGCTTTTCGATCAACGCGCTGACCCTGTTCGGCCTCGTTCTCGCCATCGGCATCGTGGTGGACGATGCGATCGTGGTGGTGGAAAACGTCGAGCGCAACATCGAGAACGGGCTTTCGCCGCGGGAGGCGACCTACCGCGCCATGCGGGAAGTGTCCGGCCCGATTGTCGCGATCGCCCTGGTTCTGGTTGCCGTCTTCGTGCCGCTGGCCTTCATCACCGGCCTCTCCGGCCAGTTCTACCGGCAGTTCGCGCTGACGATTGCAATCTCGACGGTAATCTCCGCGCTGAATTCGCTCACTCTGTCGCCGGCGCTCGCGGCCCTCCTCCTGAAGGATCACCATGCTCCGAAGGATGTGGTGACGCGCGTGATGGACCGCTTGCTCGGCTGGTTCTTCCGTGGCTTCAACCGTGCCTTCGGCGCGGCGTCGCGCGGCTATGGACGCACCGTTGGCGGGCTGCTCGGCCGCAAGAGCATGGTGATGGTGATCTATCTGGCGCTCGCCGCCGCCACCTTCAGCATGTTCAATGCGGTGCCCGGCGGTTTCGTGCCGGCGCAGGACAAGCAGTACCTGATCGGCTTCGCGCAGCTTCCGGACGGCGCCACCCTTGACCGCACGGAAGAGGTGATCCGCAAGATGAGCGACATTGCGCTCAAGCAGCCGGGGGTCAAGAATGCGCTCGCCTTCCCGGGCCTGTCGATCAACGGCTTCACCATAGGTTCCAATGCCGGCATCGTCTTTGCCGTGCTGGACGATTTCGAGGAGCGCAAGGATCCGTCGCTGTCGGGTGGTGCCATCGCCATGGCGCTGAACCAGAAATATGCCGCCATCGGCGACGCCTTCATCGCCATGTTCCCGCCGCCGCCGGTCAACGGCCTCGGCTCGACGGGCGGCTTCAAGCTGCAGATCGAGGATCGCGCCGGCTTCGGCTACCAGACGCTGGACGAGACGACGAAAGCGGTGATCGGCAAGGCCTACCAGACGCCCGAACTCGCCGGCATCTTCTCGAGCTTCCAGATCAACGTGCCGCAGCTGTTTGCCGATCTCGACCGCGTGAAGGCACAGCAGCTCGGCGTCTCCGTCACGGATGTCTTCCAGACGCTGCAGATCTATCTCGGCTCGCTCTATGTCAACGACTTCAACGCCTTCGGCCGCACCTACAGCGTGCGCGTGCAGGCGGACGCGAAGTATCGCGCCAAGCCGGAGGATATCGGGCAGCTGAAGGTGCGCGCCCAGAGCGGCGAGATGATCCCGCTCTCGGCGCTCCTGAAGATGAACACGTCCGCCGGGCCGGAACGCACGACGCGCTACAACGGCTTCCTCGCCGCCGACATCAATGGCGGTCCGGCGCCGGGCTTCTCGTCCGGCCAGGCGCAGGCGGCGATGGAGAAGATCCTGCGCGAAACCATGCCCGCCGGCATCGATTTCGAGTGGACGGACCTCACCTACCAGCAGATCCTGGCCGGCAATTCCAGCATCATCGTGTTTCCGCTGGCGCTGCTGCTCGTCTATCTGGTGCTGGCTGCCCAGTATGAGAGCCTGACCTTGCCGCTCTCGATCATCATGATCGTGCCGATGGGCGTGCTCGCCGCGCTGACCGGCGTCTGGTACACGGGCGGAGACAACAACATCTTCACCCAGATCGGGCTTGTGGTGCTTGTCGGGCTCTCGGCGAAGAACGCGATCCTCATCGTGGAGTTTGCCCGTGAGCTGGAATTCGAGGGACGAACGCCCGTGCAGGCGGCGATCGAGGCGAGCCGGCTTCGCCTGCGGCCGATCCTGATGACCTCGATGGCCTTCATCATGGGCGTCATTCCGCTGGTCGTCTCCACCGGTGCCGGCGCCGAAATGCGCGCGGCCATGGGGGTTGCGGTGTTCTCCGGCATGATCGGCGTGACGTTCTTCGGCATCTTCATGACGCCGGTGTTCTACATCCTGGCCCGCCTGCTGACGCGAAACAGCCCGCTTCGCCAGCATGGTGATGCAATGACACCGGATCGCGAGGCGCATCACGCCGCTTGACTCCAGTCCTCGTGGTCGCGGGCTTGCCTGCGGCACCGAGGGGTCCGGCGGGCCCTTCCCTCCCCGCAAGACCTGCAAAGCCGGCAGCTTCACCGCTGCCGGCTTTGTCATGGGCGACACAGAGCATTGTGGAAATTAAAAGAGGGTCGTCCAGGCTGCGGCTCACGCGCGATCCCGGACCGTCAGAGCAGTTGTGCGGCAAGTCCTGCCTTGGCGCGAAACGCCTTGAAATCACCAAGCGCCCGCAGCGATCGCCCGTCATCGATGGCAGCGAGATCGAGGATCACGGCGTTGGCAATCGTCATCGGCACGACCAGGGACTGGGATTCGCCAGGATCGCCCCGAGAGATCGAGATCTGATGATCGGGCGCGGGGTCCATTCGGGCGGCGTGGAGATCGGTCAACGCCAGAACGCGCGCGCCGCGTTCGGCCGCAATGCTGCGCACCTCCCCCATGAGGGACGAGGGACGACGAAAGGCAAAGAGCCACACCACGTCATTCTCGCTCATCGTCGACAGGGCTTCCGGTAACTGGTGCATCTGGCTGCCGAGATCGCAGGCCTCGTAGCCGGATCGCGTCAGCCGCAGCGCCGTCAGCGCCGAAAGGCTGGCGGAATGGCCGCGTCCGAAAACGTAGATCCGGCGACTGTCGCGCAGGCTTGTCGAGAAGGCGCGGATATCGGCATCGGAAACGCTGGTGCGCACATTGTTGAGCGCGGTGATTTCACTATCGAGCACGGAAGCGAGCAGGCCACCCTCCTCCGCCCGAACCAGACGTGCGGCCATGCGGGCCGCAGGGCTTTCGAAATCGCCGGATCCTTCGATCAGGCTCGCCTGCAGAAAGCTGCGAAATTCCGGATAGCCCTTGAAGCCGAGACGGCGGGCGAGCCGCACCGCAGAGGCCGGATGCACACCCGCACGGGAGGATACGTCCTTGCCGTTCTCCATGGCGCCGCGGATCGGGTCCTGGATCAGCACGTCGAGCAAACGGGTATCGGCATCGGTCAGGCGGCTCGAATGGCGGCTGATCAGATCGCCGAGCGCCTGTGGTATCGCGTCCTGCCTGTCCATCGGCTCTTCACTCTCCTCATCGGATCTGGCGATCGCCGGGAACGTAATCCACGCGCGCCCCACTTTGGTTATCGAAAAACAGTGCGCGGTCAAGATCATAGGAAATCCACACCTGCTCCGTTCCACCGCCGAGTGCAAGGCGGGGTGCCAGCGCGGTCAATCGACCGGCAGCAGTGTCGCAATGCAGCAACAGATCGGAGCCGGTCATTTCTGCCATGACGACCCGTGCGGCAAGCGAGGGACCGGCAGGCTGCGCGGTATGGACGGCGAGAATATCGGGGCGTAAACCCGCCGTCAGATCGTCCGAACCGGCCAGTCCCGCGCAACCCGGAAGCTTCTCCGTCGGCAGGAAATTGATGGGCGGCACGCCCAGAAAGCCCGCGACGAACCGGTTGGCGGGGCGGTCGTAGATCACGTCTGGCCTGTCGAACTGCAGCAGGTGGCCATCCTTCATCACCGCCACCCGGTCGGCGAGCGACAGGGCCTCGGTCTGGTCATGCGTGACATAGACGATGGTGGCGCCGAGCTGGCGATGAAGATCCTTGATCTCGGTGCGCATCGCGACCCTGAGCGCGTTGTCGAGGTTCGACAGCGGCTCATCCATCAGGAAGGTCGAGGTGTTGCGGGCCATGGCCCGGCCCATGGCGACGCGCTGGCGCTGGCCGCCCGACAGCGCGCCCGGCTTGCGCTCCAGATAGGGTTCGAGCTGCAGCATGCGCGCCACCTCCTCGGCCCGCCGGTTGCGCTCGGCCTTCGGCATGCCGCGCAGCTCCAGCCCGAAGGCGATGTTTTCGCGCACGCTCATATGGGGATAGAGCGCATAGTTCTGGAAGATCATAGCGATATCGCGGTCCTGCGGCGGAAGATCGTTCGCCCGCCTGCCGGCAATCTTGATCTCGCCCGCATCGGCGCGCTCAAGCCCGGCGATCAGGCGCAGCAGGGTGGATTTTCCGCATCCGGAGGGACCGACGATGACGATGAACTCTCCCGGCTGGAATTCCATCGACACGTCGTGCAGCACGGTCGGTCCACCCGGATAGGCCTTTCGAATGTTTCGCAGGGAAATGCCGCTCATGCCGCGACCTCCTTCTCGCGAAAGGCATCGCGGAGCGCAATCGCCAGCGTCGGCCGGTCGGTGGTGAACACCTTGACGCCGAGCGCCAGCGCCTTGTCGATCTGGGCCGGCGTATGCGCCGCCCAGCAGCCGAAATCGAGGCCCGCAGCCCGCACGGTGGCGGCGGTGTCTGCATCGGCGGTGTCGATATGCACGCCGATCTCCGGCACGCCATGCGCAAGGCACAGCTCAATCACACCCTCCACGCCGACCTGCTTCAGAACGGCGGGGCTGACCAGCCACAGCCGGGGCCGGTCCGTGGCGGCCGCAAGCTCGTCCAGCGAGGCAAGCAGGAAGGAGGAAAAGGTGGTGCGCGCCAGCATGCCGTAGCGGGCCAGCAGATCGATCACCTTCGGCACGAAATCCGCATAGGCGCGGCCATCGGCGCCCGGCTTGATCTCGCAGCGGAAATCGACGCTGGAACCGGCATAGAGATCGCACAGTTCCGCAAGCGTCAGCGGATGGCCGCCGGCACTGTAATGAATGGTGGCGGCCTTCACCTCGGCAAGCGTCAGGCCCGCAATCGCACCGCTGCGATCCGTCGTTCCCTCCAGCGTCGGATCGTGGTGGACGACGATCGCGCCATCAACGGTCGGATGGACGTCGAATTCCACCTCGTCCAGCGGCATGTCGGCGGTGGCGGCAAAGCCGCGCGGCGTGCTGTCGCCATATTCGAGCGTACCGCCGCGATGGGATGCGATGCGTGTCATCAGTCTGGTCTTCCCCGTTTCGTCTTTTGACAGGTTCATTTCACGGCGCCCATGGTGATGCCGCGCACGAGATGGCGCTCCACGGCGAGAAAACCTAAGAGCACCGGCAGGATGGTGATGGTGGAGGCGGCCATGACCAGCGGCCAGTCGATCAGCCCCTCCCCCGGATTGATGCGGTAGAGCCGGGCAAGGCCGATCTGCAGCGTGTAGAGATCCTGCTTGCCGACCGCGACCAGCGGCCAGATGTAATTGTTCCACTCGGCGATGAAGATGTAGAGCGCCATGGAGGAGATCGCCGGCCGGGACAGCGGCACGATGATGCGCCACAGCACCTGCAGATGCGTTGCGCCATCCATATAGGCCGCCTCGTCCAGCGCCTTCGGAATGCCGCGCATGTATTGGCGCAGGAAGAAGCAGGCAAAGCCGTTGGAGATCGCCGGCAGGATGAGGCCGGCATAGGTGTCGAGCAGCCCCGCCTTCGCCAGCGTCAGATAGTTGGGGATGAGGCTGATATGGCTCGGGATCATCAGGGTTGCGACCGTTGCGCCGAACATCAGGTCGCCGCCGGGAAACCGGAAGCGGGCAAAGGCGAAGGCGGCCAGCGTTGCCACGGTGATGCCGAGCACGGTGACGAGGCCGGACACGATCAGGCTGTTGATCAGGTAACGGGCGAAATTGAACTGGCCGATGGCCCGCTCGTAATTGTCGAGCGTGAAGGTGACGCGGCCGGCATAGAAGTCGTCCGCCGTCTGGAACGACATCCAGATGGAATAGAGCACCGGCGACAAGAACAGCAGGCCGACGAGGAGCGACAGCAGCGCGACAAAGGGGTTTTCAGGCTTCATAATGCACCTTGCTGCCGATGATGCGGGATTTGAGAAGGGCAAGCCCGACAAGCAGGACGAAGAGGATGACGGCGAGCGCCGAGCCGCGGCCGATGTCGAACAGTTCGAAGCCGATCTCGTAGAGCAGGTTGACCAGCATGTCGGTGGCGCCGGCCGGTCCGCCCCTGGTCATCACGTTGACGATAGTAAAGACCTGGAAGGCCTCGATGACGGCGATGATCAGCAGGAAATAGGTGGTGGGCATCACCAGCGGCAGCGTGACGCGGCGAAACACGTGGAAGCGCTGCCCGCCATCGACGGCTGCGGCATCGTAAAGCTCCTGCGGGATCGCCTGCAGGCCGGCAATATAGATGACGATGTCATAGCCGAGCTGACGCCAGGTGTTGACGATGATCAGCACCCAGAGCGCCAGATAGGGATCCTGCAGCCATTGCGGCCGTCCGAGGCCGACCAGATGGAGGATGGCGTTCACCATGCCGTAATCGGTGGCGAAGACCCAGGAGAACACCACGGCGATCGACACCGTGGAGGTGACGGAGGGCAGGAAGAAGGCGCCGCGCAGCAGGCGGGACGAAAGGGTTTCGCGGAGCAGACGGCTTGCGATGAACAGCGCCGCCCCAAGCCGCAGCGGTACCGACAGAACCGCAAACAGGACCGTGACCTTCAGCGAATTCCAGAATTCGGCGGACGCGAACAGTTCCTCGTAATTGTGAAGCCCGACGAAGGGCATGTCTGGCGTCAGGAAGTTCCACTGGCGCACACTGAGGTTCAGGCTCGTCAGGATCGGAACATAGGTAAACACCGCGATGAAGATCATCAGCGGCGCGACGAAGAAATAGGGCGTCAGCTTGCGGAGCATTGTTTATCTGCGCCGGTCGGAGGTTTGCCCGACCGGCGCCCCTGAGGGTTGGAGCGATCAGTTTCCGGTGCGCTGGCTTTCCTTGCGCGTCTGTTCGGCAAAGTCCTTCAGCGCCTCGTCGGCCTTGCGCTGGCCAAGCGCAATCGACTGCCACACCTTGTATTCGGTGGTGCGCATCCAGGTGACGAAGGTCGCGCGGGCGCGGCCATGGGCGTAAGGCAGGGAATTGATCGCCACATCGATGCCCGGCTGGCTTTCCAGCGCCTTGACGGCAACGGGAAGGGCAGCGCTCTTCTTGTTGATCGGCAGATAGCCGGTGGCGGCAAACCAGGCGGCATTGGCTTCGGGCGAGGCGGCGTAGCTGACGAATGTGTAGGCCGCATCCTGCACCTCCTTCGGCGAAGACGCCATGATGCCGATGCCGGCGCCGCCGATCGGAACCGAGCACACCTTGTTGCAGGGCATGGGCCGCACGAGGAGATTGTCGCCCAGCGCTTTCTTGCGGCCGCCATAGCTGCCGGTCGAATCCATGTCGATGCCGACCTTGCCGGCCATGAACATGGCATTGCCCTTGTCCTCGTCGGTCACGCCATCGGGCGAGGCCACCTTGTGCTGGCTGACCAGCGAGGCCATCCACTGATAGGCTTCAATGGTGTTCGGCTTGTCGAGCAGGATCTCGTTGGTCTTCGGATCGATCAGTTCGCTGTCATTGGACATCACAAGGCCCCAGCGGGCGAACTGGCCGGGCGCACCGATGCCGGAAATGCCCTCCGCACCAAGCTTGTCCTGAATGGTCTTTGCGGCCTTCAGAACGTCGTCGAAGGTCTTCAGCGGTGTATCGGCGGATAAGCCGGCACGGGCGAAAATATCCTTGTTGACGTAGAGAACCGGCGTCGAGGAGTTGAACGGCACCACATAGTTCTTGCCGTTGATTACGCCGATCTCGCGGGCATAGTCGTAGAGGTCGTCCTTCAGCGGATCGGCGGCGAAATAGGGGGTGAGATCGGTCAGCACATTGTTGTTGGCGAACAGGCCGTAGCGGGTGATTTCGAGGATTACCGCATCCGGCGTGCGGCGCGCCGGTATGCCGGCCTGCAGCTTGGCCACGAGATCGTTGTAGTTGCCGACGAATTCGGCCTCCACATGGATATCGGGATGGGCCGCCTCGAAGCTGGCAATGATCTTGTTCAGCGCCTCCCCATTCGTCTTGCTGAACGTATGCCAGAACTTGACGGTTGTGGCCGCCTCCGCGGTGCCGACGGCGGCAAACAGGGCGAAAGCGCTGGCTGCAATCGTGGAATGCAATTTGCGTATCACTTCTCTCTCCTCTGCAAGTTAAATTGCATACCGCCGATGTATCCCGCCTGCAAGACAGTTTGTTGACCCCTTTGCAAAGCTTTTGTGAAGCTTCCGCTGGCCGTCTGCCACTGACCCCCACTGGCTCGCATCCAGGTCCAATGTGCCACATCGACCGGCGCGACTCGATGACGGACGGCAACGGTTTTCGCGTATCGACGCCGAGCGGACACCAGCCCCGCCAATGCGATGATAGATCACGTTCCAAATTTTTCCGGCACAAGATCGGGGCAGGTCTCCGATCGGTAGCTCTGAGGACGATGATGGTCGGCCATACGAGTTGCGGCCGGATAACAGACGTGCACAACGCATCGCTGGCGATTGCCTCAGCGGACCCAGCGCAGAAAAAGGCAGAATCCGAGCGGATTTTGCGCGACACACATCCCGTTCACCTTGCGGCATCATCTGACAAATCGAATTCGCCTGCAGCAGAAAGCATTCGACAGAAATAATTATAATAAATTCAGTTATTTATAATATTTTATTCATAATAAAATTCAAGTTCTAGAAATAGAACCATGCGAGGCCGTGCCCTCTCGGACTCAATTTGCCATTTCGAAATGGTCTTCCCTTGTCACCATTTGATGAGCTGCGCGACAGACAGCAATCGATCTCATCTTCGCTGCATGTCCTCGGCTTGCCTCGGCGTCGGAAGCTTATCTGAACCGGAATATTCCCGCCGAGATGGATACCGCACCACAAACTGCCCCTCGCGCCACGAAGGAAACCAACACGCTCTTGCGCCTGGCAATGTCGCCGCTGATGCGACGGAAAACAGCGTTCGCGCCGACGTCAAGCTGCGCTTCTGAAACGGACAGGCATCTGAAAAAGATGCCTGACAACGACGGGGCGCCGGATCATCGACGGGGTGATCCGGCGCCCCTTGTTGTTTTGCCAGTGACGAGGCCCGCTGCTCAACGCTCCGGATTGGCGATGGCGGTGAGGACGCGCGCCGGTGCAAGCGTCGCGCGTCCGATCAGGCTGCGGCCGATGCTTGGCGAGGTCTCGAGGCTCTGTTCGGACAGTCGCGCCGTCAGCGATTGCAGCATTTCGGAGGATTCCGCGAAGGCATTGTGGCCGAGCGGATCGATCTGCTTGGCATCGGAGGCATCGATGAAGGAAATGTTGTGCTCGGCCAGGATCTTTTCATAAGGTCGCAGATCAGCGCCCCCGAGCCTGTCCACATCGCCGGCGAGGAAGGTGGACACCTTCAGCGCCTTGTCATTGCGCGAGGAATAGATCGTGATCCGGGGATGTTGCTTGCCGAGTTCCAGCACCTGGCGGCGGAACACATCCACATCGATATCCGGTGAGGCCAGCACGACATTGCGGATCTTCGGCGAGACGCGGCCATGGCGGATCGCCAGTTCGCGCAGCGCTTCCATGGTGAGCCATGAGCCCATCGAATGGGCAAGAATGGTCACGTCGGCGACGTCCGGCGCAGCGGTGGCCTTTTCCAGCGCCTCGACCAGGCCGAAGCGCGAATAGATCGTGCTTTCCCGGTCATAGACATAGTCCAGCGTGTTGGCGCGAGACGGCCAGGTGAAGAGGACCGGTGCAGCATCCACCTTGATGTCATGGGCGATCTGGGCAAAGCGGAAAACGGCTTCGGTATAGTTGTTGTTGAAGCCATGCACGAACACCAGAACCCGGCGCGAGGGCTTGCCGGTGCGCTTGAACCAGGCTTCGGCACCGCGATCATCAACCGCTTGAGCCTTTGTCACCACGAAGGATTTTTGCGGGTCCGGCCTGCCGGTGCTGGGGGGCAGTTCGATGGCTCCCACTTCCCGCGCATGAAGCGGAGGAATGGAGACGACAACGTTGTCGAGCCGCAATGTCTCGCCCCGCTCCCCGCTGTAGCGCACGGCGGGATCATCCGACGGCGCCCGGGTGGTGGCCACCAGCATGTCCACCTTGCTGTCCGGCGGGGGATCGTAGGCAACGGGAATCATGGCATCCGGACGATGACCACAGGCAGCAACCGCCAGAGCCAGAACCACCAGCAGGCCCGTTCTGACGCACCATCCCCCGCGCCCGACCCGTGGCGATCTCTTCCCGGAAGGCGATCTGCGGCGGCATTCTATACGGCTGTCTTCGAAACGCACATCGCCCTGCAAGGCATTTCCCTTCGTTTGCAGCCCTTGGAACCCGTCCGCCGGGCATAACACTGCCCACGCCCCTCCTGTCAATTGCCACGGCGACCGCCACGGCATCCCACCTTGCTGGAACTGCGCCCTTGACAAGGTCCAATGCCCGAATCCATACTTCGTCAAGTTGCCGAACAAATTAGGCGGCGGCTTCGCCACCAGGGGACGAGAGATTGGAGGCACGCATGGAACGGCTGGACCAGGCAAGCGCTGAGGAGGCTTCCGCTGAAGCCGGCCCCGGCCTTTCCGTCGCCGCCCGGGCTTCCTCGATAAACGGTTCCCGTCCGAGGCCGCTTTCCGGCACAGATGTTTCCCGGGCCCATGGCGCCCGACGGAAAACGCCTGCGCTCCTCCCAGGACAGGCCGCGAACAACAAGAAATGCCAACTCCAGAGAAGGAAGACCGAAATGAATAGGTTTTTGTACGGCTCGCTGATGGCCGCCGGCCTGCTCGCCGGCATGCCTGCGCATGCGTCCGAACTGAAGATCATGTGGTATCTCGGCACGGATGCCGAGGAGCAGGCGATCAAGGATGTGCTTGCTGCCTATACGAAGCTCAATCCGAAGACGACCTTCAACCTGCAGATCGTTCCCTATGATGACATCGACAACCGCTTTGCCCAGCTGGCAGCGGCCGGTACGCTGCCGGACCTGTCGAAGACCTCGTCGATGCGCCCCTTCATCCGTCCGTATCTCACGGATTTCGCGCCGGTTTTCGGGAAGGATTACCTGAACGACTTCGTGCCCGGCTGGGCGGCTGGTGCCAAGCTCGGCGAGCAGATCATTGCAGCCCCCCTCCAGGTGACGGCGACCGGCATGCTGATCAACCGGTCCGCCTTCGACAAGGCCGGCGTTGCGATCCCCGACATCAAGACCTCCTGGACCTGGGATGAGTTCCTCGCCAAGACCAAGGAAGTGGCAGACAAGGCCGGCGTGCGTTACCCGCTGGTCTGGGACGTCTCCCAGAGCCGCTGGCTGACCATGGAATTCCAGTACGGCAACCACATCTACTCGGAAAACGAACCCTACAAGGTTGTCTTCGACCACGACAAGGCCACCGCTGTTCTCGACAAATTCATCGGCATGACCAAGACGCACATGCCGCCGGGCCTGTGGTCGGGCTCCAGTTCCGACAACCCGAAGCAGCTCTTCACCAGCGGCCAGGCGGTTGCCTGGATGTCCGGCAACTGGCAGGCCGGCGGCCTCGCTGAAAACGCCAAGTTCGACTGGCAGGCCGGACCCACGCCCTATGGCACCGTCAAGTCCAGCATGGTCGGCGGCGATTACGTGATCGGCTTCAACACCAGCGAGCATGTGGATGAAGCCAATGCCTTCATCAAGTGGCTGACCACCGATCCGAAGGCGCAGGAACTCTACACCAAGCCGCTGATGTACATCCCGGCCAACCTGAAGGTGCCGCCGATCGACTACGGCAATGCCAAGGCTTCCGCGGCCCTGCAGGCCTTCAAGGAAGAGCTGGCCGCCAGCCCCAACTATGCCGCCACCGACCAGGCAAACCCGGCCATGCAGTATGTCTGGGGTCCGATGCGCCAGACGCTGTTCCAGGCCACGACCGGCCAGATCAGCAGTGCAAAGGCGATCGACCAGATCATCAAGACGGCGCAGGACTCCTTGACGGAAGCGGGACAGTGAGCAGCATCCAATCCACCATCGAGACGACGCCGGGAGCAATCCCGGCGTCCACCGGCAAGGCGCCGGGCAACACACCCTGGACGAAGCGGCTGTTTCCCTACCTGCTGCTGACGCCAACAGTCGGGCTGCTGGCGATCTTCACGCTCTATCCGCTGGTCCAGGGCCTGTGGATGTCCTTCTTCAAGCGCGGCATCGTCGTCGTGGAGCGGGCGCCGGCCACCTGGCCGAAATTCGTCGGCATCGACAATTATATTCGCCTGTTCAACGATCCCGACTTCTTCAACACGCTGGCAAAGACCGTGGGCTTCGTGGTGATCGCGGTTCCGGCCGTCACCGCCGTCTCGCTCGGGCTCGCCATCCTCCTGAAGAACCGCTTCTTCGGCGTTGGCGCCGTGCGCGCCATCGTCTTCTTTCCCTCGATGATCAGCCTTCTGATCACCGGCGTCGTCTGGAAATGGATGTTCGGCCTCAATTCCGGCCTGATGAACTATCTACTCTCCCTCATCGACGTGGCACCGGTTCCGTGGCTCGACAATGGCACCATGGCGCAGATCGCCGTCGTCATCGTCTGGGTCTGGGCAAGCGCCGGCTTCTACATGATGATCTTCATCGCCGGTCTCACCACCATTTCCGAGGATCTTTACGAGGCTGCCCGCGTCGATGCCGCCAGCACCTGGCGCATCTTCACCCGCATCACGCTGCCGCTTCTGAAGCCAAGCATCTCTCTGGTCGTGATCCTGTCCTCGGTCGAGGCCTTCAAGGTCTACGAACTGGTCGTCTCGCTGACCGGCGGCGGTCCTGGCCGCTCGACCGTCTACCTGATCCAGACCATCTACGAGACGGCCTTCACCAAGGCGAACCAGGCCGGCGTTGCCGCCGCGCAATCGGCTGTCCTGTTCCTGATCCTGCTCGTGCTCACCGCCATCCAGCTTCGCATCAGCAAGGAGAAAGCATGACCACCGCCCTCCTCTCCAGCCGTGCCGCCCGCGACTGGGCCTTTCGCGGCCCGCTGATCGCCCTCGTCCTGATCCTCTTCCTGCTGCCGCCGCTCTGGCTGCTGGCAAGCGCGCTGAAGGCCCCGAACGACATCTTCGCCTGGCCGCCGACGCTTCTGCCCTCGCCGGCAACGCTCGTGAACTTCGCCACCGCCTTCGATCAGTCCGGCTTCGGCCTGTTCTTCCAGAACTCGCTGTTCGTCTCCACCATCTCGGCTGCGATCTCGGTGCTGATCAGCCTGATGGCGGGCTATGCGCTGGCAAAGTTCCGCTTCAAAGGCGAAACCTTCTTCTTCATGCTGATCATGTCGGCACTGATGATCCCGCTGCAGATCATTCTCATCCCGATCTTCATCGTGCTGAAGGATCTGGGTCTCCTCAATTCGCTGTGGGGCGTGATCCTTGCGCCGGCCGCCACTCCGTCCGGCGTGTTCATCATGCGTCAGTACATCCGCAGCATTCCCGACAGCCTGCTGGAGGCCGCCCGCATCGACGGCACGCCGGAATGGCGCATCCTGTTCCGCATCATTCTGCCGCTGTCGATCCCGGCCATTGCCGCACTTGCCGCCTTCAACTTCGTCTGGCGCTGGAACGACTATCTCTGGCCGTACCTGATCATCACCGATCAGTCGAAATGGACCGTTCAGCTGGCGCTCGCCAACAATGTGGGCCAGTGGGACATCAACTGGCCGCGACTGCTGGCCATGTCGGTCCTGTCGGTCATTCCGACGCTGGTGCTGTTCGTGAGCCTGCAACGCTATTTCATGAATGGCCTGCTCTCGGGCGCGACCAAGGAATAGCGCTGACGAACATCTGCCCGCGGGCGGCGCCGGATCCCAACCATCCGGCGCCGCTGCCTTTCTCTTTCTGGTCTCTTTTTTGGCCCTCTCCTGCCCCGATGGATGTGTGACATGCTTGGCGTCTGCTATTACCCAGAACACTGGCCGGAAGAGATCTGGGCCGAAGACGCACGGCGCATGGCCGAAGCCGGGATAGGCGTGGTGCGGATTGCCGAATTCGCCTGGGCGCGGCTGGAACAGGCGCCGGGTGTTTTCGACTGGGCCTGGCTCGACCGCGCCATCGAGGCCCTTGCTGCGCAGGGCCTGAAGCTGGTGCTGGGCACCCCGACCGCCGCACCGCCCCGCTGGCTGGTGGATCTCCATCCGGACATTCTGCCGGTCGATCGCAACGGGCTGCCGCGCCTGTTCGGTTCGCGCCGCCACTACACACCGGCAAGCCCGGCCTTCATCGAAGCAACGCGCCGGATCGTCACCGCCATGGCGGAGCGCTACGGCAACCATCCCTCCGTCATCGGCTGGCAGGTGGACAATGAATTCGGCTGCGATGACACGATCTTTTCCTGGGGTCCGCTCGACCGCGGGCATTTCCAGAACTGGCTGAAGGTCCGCTACACGACTGTGGACGCCCTCAATGCGGCCTGGGGCAATGATTTCTGGTCGATGGCCGTCAGCGATTTTGCCGAGGTGGAGCTTCCCACCCGTCAGGTCTGCGACATCAATCCGTCCGTGCAACTCGATTTCATGCGCTGCCGCTCGGACCTCTTCATCGATTATTTTCGCCTGCAGGCCGAGATCATTCGCACCCACGCGCCGGACCGCTTCGTCACCCACAACTTCATGGGCTTCTCCCACACCTTCGACCATTTCGAAATGGGCCGGCAGATGGACGTGGCAAGCTGGGACTCCTATCCGCTGGGCCGGATCGAAAGCCTGCCGTTTGCGGAAGACGAGCGCAATCGCTGGGCGCGCACAGGCCACCCCGATGTCACCGCTCTCCAGCACGATCTCTACCGGGCCGTCGGCAGGGGGCGCTTCTGGATCATGGAACAGCAGCCAGGACCGGTGAACTGGGCGAACTGGAATGCGGTGCCGGAACGCGGCATGGTGCGGCTGTGGACTTGGGAAGCGCTGGCGCATGGTGCCGAAGCCGTCGTCTATTTCCGCTGGCGGCAGTATCGCAAGGCGCAGGAGCAGATGCATGCCGGCCTGCTGCGCCCCGATCACGCGCCGTCGGCGGGCGGCAAGGAAGCCGTCCGCGTGGCCGGAGAACTGGCCCGCCTCGGCGATCTGCCTGCCACCACGCCGGCACCGGTCGCACTCGTGTTCGACTATGCGGCAGCCTGGGTCACGCAATTTCAGCCGCAGGGCAAGGATTTTGATTACCGCATCCTGAAGCTGCGCTGGTACGAAGCCTTCCGCCGGCTGGGGATCGACGTGGACATCGTGGAACCCGGTGCCTCGCTTGCCGGCTATCGTCTCGTGCTGGTACCGACGCTGCCGATCCTCTCTGAAGCGGCCCTGAAGGCATTCGAAGAGACGGACGCGCTGATTCTGTTCGGCCCGCGCACGGGCTCGAAGGACGAAAACTTCGCAATTCCGGTGTCACTTCCACCCGGTCCGCTGCTGCAAAAACGTCTGCCGCTGAAGGTGGCGGAGGTCGAGAGCATGCGGCCGGGCCTCTCTGCCGCCGTCGCCGGCACGGTGTCCGGCACCGTCACCCGCTGGCGCGAAGTTCTCGAAACCGATCTCAATCCCCTCGCCCGCTTCGCGGATGGCGCTCCTGCCATGGTCACCGCCGGACGCTTCCACTATCTCGCCGGCTGGCCGGAGAGGGACCTGCTTGATTCCGTCGCGCGGCATCTGCTGGCAAGCGCCGGTCTTCCGGTTCTCGACCTGCCGGAGCATGTCCGCCTGCGCCGTCGCGGAGATCTGACCTTCGCCTTCAACTACGGCCCCGACAGCTTTGCACTGCCAGTTGCCGCCGACAAGCTGCTACTCGGCGAACCGCTGCTGAAGGGCTATGACGTCGCCTGCTGGCGGACGTGAGGAGAGGCAGCGACCTTCGCCCCTTTGTCCGGCCCCGCAGTGGAGTTCGGGAAACGATCCGCCCTGCCGCGTCACGTGCCAAAGACGGCCCGCACCTGATGGCAAAAATGCCCTGACTCAGTCCCTGGCCTGTGGCAGGCGCATTTCGCTCGGCAGTTCCTGCGGCGAGAACAGCGCGTTGTGCAACTGGTTGAGAGCAATCGCAATGGCGCCGATCAGGGTGGCGCGGGGGCCGAGCGCGCTCGGCTCGAGGCTGATCATGCGACGGGTCAGCCGGGGCAGTTCGGCACGGATCAGCGACAGAAGAAACGGGTGGCGACCAACATTGCCGCCAAGCACGATCTTTTCCGGATCGATCATCGCATCAACCGAGACGATGAGAAGGGCGGCCAGCCGCGCCGTCTCCCGGATGACCGACAGCGCCGGCTCCTCGCCGGCTTCGGCTGCCTCCAGAATCTGCCGGGTATCGGCCTCTCCGCCGCCGGCGGCGCGATAACGGAACACGATGCCCTGAGCGCCGATGGCGCTTTCCAGCGCGCCGCGCTCCAGACTGTCTTCGCGATAGGGATCTGCGCCGAAGGGCAGGTAGGAGATTTCACCGGCAGCCCCCCGCGCGCCCTTCACCAGCTTGCCATTGACCAGCATGCCAAGGCCGATGCCAGTGCCGAGCGCGATGAAAGCAGCCGTTTCGAGCCCGGCGGAACAGCCCTTCCAGGTTTCGCCAAGCGCTGCAGCATTCACGTCGTTTTCGATCACCACTTCGCAGCCCAGCGCCTCGCCGAGCCTTCGCACCACATCGAGGCTGCCCGTCTCGGCCATGTTGGGCGCGAGCGCCAGATGCCCGGAAACCGGATCGACCACGCCGGGTGTCGCGACCGCACCGAGCAGCACCTTCTCGAAGGGGATGCCGGCACGGTGCAGGCACTTTTCCACGAGATCATGCATGTGGCCGATCAGCGCCTCGCCGGCGCGCCCGCCCGTCGGGTGCTCGCTTTCATGCACGATACTGCCCGAGATCGACACGACGGCAATGCGGATCGTCGTTGCGCCGAGATCGACACCCACGGCATAACCACTGTCTTCCGCCACCTCGTAGGTAATGGCGCTGCGCCCCACCTTGCCGCTGACAATGCCGTTGACCCGCACCCAGCCCGATTCCTCCAGCGCGCGGATCACCTCCGACATGGTCTGCTTGGACAGACCGGTCTTCTTGGCCAGCGTCGCCCGGGAGGTGGGGCCTTCCTGCAGCAGCACATCCATGGCGGCGCGAACGGAGATCTGGCGAAGAACGGGAGGCAGGCTCTGGCGTAAGGTCATCAATGCGCTCTAAGGGTGAATCGGCAGAAAGCTTCCACCGCCTTGTTCCTACACAATGGCGGCGAACCTGCATAGTGTTCGGACAGGTGACGAACTATTGCACTGCAATACACGTCAGCCTACAACAGAGTGACAATCCCGCGCGGCATTTTCAACGGGTGCCAATCCCGGAATTTATGTTCGGCACCTTGACGAACTATAACAAAAGCCGCAAAGTGCCGATGTTCCGCCGCATGAGGAAAAGGTGCGGCGGCGCGCTGAGAAGGACAGGTACAAGGGGTTCGCAATGGCAGGTCTCACACTGAACGGCGTGGTGAAGCGCTACGGCACGCATCCGGTCATCCACGGTGTCGATCTCTCTGTGAAAGACGGCGAGTTCGTCGTGCTGGTCGGCCCGTCCGGCTGCGGCAAGTCCACCATGCTGCGCATCATTGCCGGCCTTGAAGAGACGACCGCCGGCAGCGTGAAGATCGGCGAGGAGGATGTGACCGCCCTTCCCCCCGGCGATCGCGGCATTGCCATGGTCTTCCAGTCCTACGCGCTTTATCCCCACATGACCGTCCGTCAGAACCTGTCCTTCGGGCTGGAAAACCTGAAGATGGGCAAGGCGGAAATCGACCGCCGCATTACGGAAGCCGCCCGCATGCTGGCCATCGAGCCGCTTTTGGAGCGCCGCCCGAAGCAGCTTTCCGGCGGACAGCGCCAGCGCGTTGCGATCGGCCGCGCCATCGTGCGCGATCCCAAGGTCTTCCTGTTCGACGAGCCGCTGTCCAACCTTGATGCGGCGCTGCGCGTACAGACCCGCGGCGAGATCAGCCGCCTGCACAAGCGCCTCGGCGCCACCATGATCTATGTGACGCATGACCAGATCGAAGCCATGACCATGGCCGATCGCATCGCGGTCCTGAATGCCGGCGTGCTGGAGCAGTTCGGCGCACCACTTGATCTCTTCGAATTCCCCGTCAACAAGTTCGTCGCCGGCTTCATCGGCTCGCCGCAGATGAATTTCTACGAAGGCACGCTCACCGCCACGGGTGCCGAACAGGTGAATGTCGAGGTGCCGGGCTTCGGCATCGTCGAGGCTCCCGTGGATGGTTCCACTGCCAAGGTTGGCGACAAGGTCATCCTCGGTGTACGGCCCAATCATTTCCACATGCTGAAGGGCCAGCCGGGCACCTATCATCGTGTGCGCTTCACGGTGACCTACACCGAAAGCGTCGGCACCGAGACCTACATGTTCGGCAAGGTCGAGGGCAACGAGATCGACACCGTACTGCACCTGCCCGATCACGTGCCCGCCAAGGAAGGTGATGTGATTGAGTTCGGCATCCAGCCGGACCGTTTCCATGTCTTCGATGCGAAGACGGAAAAATCCTTCCCCAAGCGCCGCGCCGACGGAAGCCGCATCGCCAACGCAGCCTGATGTCCCGATGCATTAGCCCTGCTCATGCCGCACAGGCAGCGGGCGGGCTGTCGCCCTTTGCCCCATTGCGGAATACAGACATGACGCCCCTCATCCTTGCCAACGCAACGGAGGCGGCCAATGCCGTCGCCGAACGTATCATCACGCTCCTGCAGGATAAGCCCGATGCGGTGCTGGGCCTTGCCACGGGTGCAACAATGGAGCCGGTCTATCACGCCTTGATCGGCGCGCACCGCGCGGGTCGCGTCAGCTTTTCCCGCGCCCTGAGTTTCAATCTTGATGAATATGTGGGACTGCACCCCACTCACCCCGGCAGCTACCGCTCGACCATGAACCGGCTGCTGTTTGACCATGTGGATATCGATCTGTCCCGCACTCACGTGCCGGACGGCATGGCGAGCGACATCGAAAGGGCGGCGGCAGACTACGAGCAGCAGATTGCAGAGGCCGGCGGCATAGACCTGCAACTGCTCGGCATCGGTCGCAACGGCCATATCGGCTTCAACGAGCCGGGCTCGCCGCTTGAAAGCCGCACCCGCCAGGTACGGCTGCATGCCGAAACACTGACCGCCAACAGGACCTTCTTTGCCGATGCCCGCGTGCCGGAAACGGCCATCACCATGGGGATTGCCACCATCCTGTCGGCCCGCTCCATCGTGGTTCTCGCCACCGGCGCCGCCAAGCAGGCGGCCGTTGCAGAGGCGCTTGCCGGCCGCTTCGATCCCGCCTGCCCGGCCTCCGCACTGTCGGCCCATGGCGACGTGACCTGGATCCTGGACAGCGCAGCAGCCCCCGGCGCCCGTGCGGCCTGAGGCAAGACGGATTTTGGCCCCGGCTACATTTTCAGGCCTCGTCTCTACGGGCATGAAAACGTAGCCGGGGCCAATTGCTTGGCATACACAGCCATCTGGTATACGAGGCTCCGCTGCCGCTCGACGCGACATCCAGCATGACGTCGCCCCGGTACAGGTTCTGTCGAGGAATTCGGGACAGACTGAGCCTGTCCCGTGGATATCTCAATCGGCTACACGACCCGCCGCGATCGCCGTCTCGATGGTGGCGCGATGTTCGAGGATGGCGGCGGCGTGCATGCCGGTCCAGCCCTGCAGCAGCGAGCCGCGCGCAAACGGCGGCGAGAAATATTCGACCGAGCCGATCCAGCCGTTCTCGAGGCTCGTTCTCCACCAGCGGGTCAGCGGATAATCCCAGCCGTCGAGGCCGAATTTCAGGCGCTGTTCGGCATAGAGGCCGGAGAGATAGGGCCAGTCCGCGCCGTTGTGGTAGCGATAGGCGAAGGCGGATTTGGCGCGGGTATCGGCCGGGCGTTTGAAGGGCGGCCATGCGCACATCACGCCCCAGTCACCATAGGGCTGGCGGTCGTTGTTGCGGGTTTCGAGCAACCGCTCGGCATGGCCCAGCACGGTGCGGGCACGATCGGCAGAGACCGCATCGAAGCGCAGCAGCGTCAGGCTGTCGAGCGTCAGATGGTCCTCGACGAACTCGCCCTTCAGGCCGTAATCCTGATACCAGCCGTCCGGTGTCAGCATTGCTTCATCGAGATTGGCGCGCGCCTTTTCGGCAAGCGCCCGGGCTTCCCCGGCGAGGGCGGCGTCCAGCGCAGCGCCCTGCGTGGCGATCACGTCGAGCGCACCGATCCAGAGCCCCACGTCATAGGCGACATAACCGTGGCGATAGACATTGTCGGCCCAGTCCCGGTCATGGCGCGGCTTGACGGCCAGCCCTGTGCCATAGACATCGAAGCCCTGATAGCGGCGGAAGATTGCCGCCACCGTCTTCCAGTGGTCGGACAGCGCCGTCACATCGCCGGTGACGCGGACATAGTCGCCGATGGTCAGGATGAAGAACAGCGGGCTGTCGAAGTGGTCGCTCCACCAGTCGGTGGAGCGCAGGTGCTCCATCTTGTACTCGGCGGAGTTGACGCGGAACCTTTCCCATTCCTCGCCCTGCTTCGGCCCGGTGAGGATGACGCCGCTCGGCGCCTCGCCATCCGGCTGGATGCCGGTCGCCAGCAGATCGATCTGGTCGCGCACCACCTGCGGCTCCAAGAAGAGCAGCGCCTGAAGTGTCCAGTAGCCGTCACGGTAATAGGTGCGGGTCGGGGCCGAATAGGCCTGACCGGCCGCAAGCCCCAGGAAGCGGCCATCCTCGGCGCGGCGGATCGAAGACAGCGAGGCATGCGCGCTCTGCACGGCCATGGAGCGCATCAGCGGCCCGGCCGAGGGCAGGATATCGCAGCGCGCCACATGCGCCGCGCATTCGGCGATGATCTCCGCGGCGGAAAGCGCAAGGCCGCGCTCGGCCTCCGCACGGCTGGCACCGGCCGCAATCACGATGTCGCCGCCCTCGCGGATTTCCACGATGGTGACGCCCCAGGGTGTGGTGGCCATGCGGCGCGCCCCTTCGCGGCGCACCTTTTCCGGCGTCGTCAGCGTGCCCCACCAGGCGCAGCGGCGGGCGGGACGCACCGCCTTCAGCCCCGCGCCGCGCAAAAGAAGCACCGGCGCCGTCTGCGCCACATGCACGGAACGCGGGCCGGCCACCAGCCGGTTCGGCGCATGCACGAAGGGGCCATCCCATGCCTCGACGAAGATATTGGCCATGTGACCGCAGCCCCAGAGCGACAGCTTCAGCCGCCCTTCGTCGGGAAAGAAATCGCCCTGCAGGCGCGGCGCCATGAAGGCCATCTGCATCGGGTGGGCGGTCTCGACCAGCCCGTCGGGCCGCGCAAAGGCAAGAGTGGTCTCGGTCATCGGGGTCTCCTCAGAGAGCATGGGCTGCGGCGCGGGTGGCGGCGAGATGCGAGGCCAGCATCACGGCGCCGGTCAGGCCGGCGCGGGCACCGAAGCGGCTGGGTTCGACGGGGCAGTCAAAGGGCAGAAGCGGGACAAGATGATGGCGCAGCCGCTCGAGAAACATCGCCTGCGAACCGATGCCGCCGCCGACCACGATACGGGCGGGATCGATCAGCGCCTGGACCGCGGCAAGGCCGAGCGAGGCATCCTGCGCCAGCGTGTCGATGGCCGCGACCGCCTGCCCATCGCCGGCTGCGGCGCGGCGAAACAGATCAGCAACGCTTGCCTGACCGAGATCGAAGCGCTGGCGAATGCCGGCCGTGCCGACGATATCTTCGAAAAGGCCGTTTTCGGACGCCGGCGCCGTCGCATGCGGCTGAGGCCCGACCGGCAGATAAGCGATCTCGCCGGCCCGTCCGAAGGCGCCGCGCACCAGCTGGCCGTTGATCACCATGCCCATGCCGACACCGGTCCCAAAGGAGATGAAGACCAGCGATCCGACCACGTCTGCAAGGCCGGAAGCCTCGCCATAGGCGGCCAAATTCACATCGTTTTCGACCGCGACCGGAAACGGCAGCCGCTCGCCCACCAGTGCAGCCAGCGGCCGGTCGGCCGGCAGAGCAAGGTTCGGTGAAAGGGAGGCAAGCCCGGTCTGCGGCGAGACGGCACTCGGCACGCCGATCACCAGCTGGGCGATCTCTTCGGCGGCAAGGCCCGCCTCGCACGCCAAGGCCCGCGCCATCTCGGCAATCTGGCCAAGCACGGGGGCATCCACGCCATGGCGGGTCGGTTCCTCACGGGACAGGAGAAGCGTGCCATCGGCATCGGCAAGCCCTGCCAGAAGCTTCGTACCGCCGAGGTCGATACCGATCACATGACCGCCCCTGCCTTTGCCCAGACCGAGCCCCGGCTCAGCGGGCTGCCGTTCGTCCGGCGACGTCGTTGTCCCGGCAGCGGTCGAAACGACGGGCGCGGTCGCAATATCGACTGACACGAATGGCATTCCTTCTATTTGTTCGGCACGTTGACGAATTTATTAAGCGGTGCCGCCGCCGGGTGTCAAGCTGGTCATTGGTCGGAGCGGGAGACCTCGTCGCGGGCGCGCCGGGCAATCACCCGCTCCCGGTGCCAGATGTAGAGGCCGGAGCCGATCAGGATCAGCGCGCCGACAAAGGTCCAGAGTGTCGGAATGTCGCCGAAGAAGACGAAACCGAGGATGAGGACGGCGAGAAACTGGAAATATTGCAGCGGCGCCAGAAAGCTTGCCGGCGCGAACCGATGGGCCTGGATATAGAAGTAATGGCTGAGCGCTCCGAAGAAGCCGGCACCGAAAAGGGCAATCCAGGTCTCAGGGTGTGCCGGCCACACAAAGACGAAAGGGATCAGGGGTGTCAGGATCGCGGCCGGAAGCGCTGCCATGATCAGCAGCATGCTGCCGGGTGATTCGGTCCCAGCCAGCCGGCGCGTCATGATGGAATAGCTGGCGCCGATGATGACCGAGAGAAGAATGATGCCGAAGGCCGGCTCGATGCTGCCGGGCGCCGGCCGCGTGATGACCAGCACGCCGAGAAAACTCACCCCGATCGCCGTCCAGCGATAGCGCCCCACCTTCTCCCCCAGCCAGAAGATGGAAAGGAGCGTGATGAAGGCAGGTCCCGTGAACTGGATGGACAGGGTCTGGGCGATCTGCAACTGGCTGAGCGCCAGGAAATTGAGCCCGGTGCAGACGATCTGGATCAGTGCCCGCAGGGTCTGCAGGCGCGGCTGCTTCGTTCGCCAGGCCTCCGGTGCACGCCATGGATTGAGAACGAGCGCCACCAGCACGAAATGGATGGCGAACCGGAACCAGACGGTTTCGATGGCGGGCAGTTCGCGGCTGGCCATCTTGGCGGAGCTGTCCAGGCAGGCAAACAGCGTGACCGCCACCAGCATCATCACCGCTGCCCTGCCCTTGTTGATGCCCTGCCCTTCTAGGCTTGCGGCGACAGATGCCGCCTTTGCGGCGGAGGAGGGAGAGGCTGTGAGGGCGGCCATGGCAGATACCTTGATTGACGATACGCACCTCCCGCCTTCTCCTTATCACGAATTTCGATTTAGTCACCCTGCCGAACCAATCAGCGCGCTGATTTGCGGTCCTGTCCCCCATATCGGGCGGTCAGTTGGTCTGGCCCCTTGCCGCCGTTGCAGCCACCGGAACAGGCAGGGTGCACCCCGTCAGCGTGCGCGCCCGCTCCGTCAATCCGGCATGGAAGGCACCGAAGGCATGCTTGAACTTCTCCTCTTTCGTAACGCCGACTTCCGGAACGCGGGAAAAGCCATCCGCCAGCAGCCAGCTGCATTCCTCTCCGAACACGGTCACGACACGGCAGAAGGCGCGGTCATCGGCCCAGACCTTCGCATCGGCCAGCAGCTTTTCACAGAAATCGAGACGGGCCTGCTTGTCCTCGGTTTCCGTGCGGCTGCCGGCGCCGGCGGCATAGCCGAGCCCGAGCGACAGTGCGAAGGCGGCCGCACAGACGGAGGCAACGAGCCCCTTGGAGCGATCGACGCCAAAGAGATAGGCCGAGACGCCGCCGACCAGACCAAGGGCGGCCGGAATGACATCGCCCACCACGCCGACCCGGCTCGAGCCGCCGGCCACGCCGGACACGGCGCCAAGCACGGCCAGCCCCACAATCAGCACGAGGATGTTCGACCGCTCCCCCTTCTGGGTGAAGGCGAGCGTCAGCAAGAAGACGACGATGCTCGACAGGCTGGCCGATGCGGCAATCATCGGAAGATCGATGGTGAGACTCTGCAGCCATGGTGACATAGGCAGCTCCTTCAGGGGTTTTCCGCTTATTTCCTGACATTCTGCGGCACACCGCCCATCAGCCAGTCGACCGGTACCTCCAGTTTCGGCGAGGCGGTGGCGCCACCGATCCCGCGCACCAGGGTCGGCACCGTCGGCTTGCAGCAGCAGTCGGCGGCAAGCCCGGCGGCAGCCCCGGCCTCAGGCTTTGCGGCTTCCATCGCTGCAGCGACGGCGGATGCAGTTGCAGCGTCAAGGCCGCGCGCCGGCGGCAGGCCCTTGCCGATGCCTTCAACGGTGCCGGTGATAGCCGGGTCCTGATCCAGAAACCTTTGCAGCACCAGATCCCTGACCTTTGCCCGATCCGTCAGGGGGGCGGGGGCGGACGGCCCGCGCACCGCACCCAGCAGCTGCAGCGTCTCATTCGCCTCCGCATCCGGCATCCGGGCAAAGGCTTCGAGATCGACGGTCAGGCGCGGCGAAAGCTTATAGGTGGAACCGGTCGGACGCCCCGGACCGCGGGTGATGTCACCACAGACGAGCTGCCTTCCCGGCGTGAGGGCAATGCCGGGCGCCGGCACGGGGGCGGCAACCATGCCGGCCGCATTCGTGCCGATCTCGACCTCCTGCCTTGCGGGATAGAGCTTGTAGAAGGCGTCACCGGGTGCTGCCCGGTCGATGGGCTTGTCCAGCAGGGACTGCTTCACGGCCGCTTCGGCGAGACACAGCATCAGGGCGTGGGCCGCCTTGGAAATATCCTCGAGATTGGACGCATCGGCGAATGTCGCAACCTCCGCCACGCATTGATCATGGCGGAAAGACACCGCGCCTGCCGCCCCTTTTGCCATTGCGGGCCATAACGCAAGAACAAAGACCCACACACCGATAGAACAGCGCATGGAAAACCCCCTGAAACTATTTAAAATACTAGATCAGGTTGAGAAAATATTCAATACAACATTAAGACTGTTGCAGTTGATTCTTCCGGATACTGCCGCTCATTCGGGCCGCATGCGGCCATCGGCGGGATTGCAGCGCACAGGCTGTGGATGCAGGGACAGCAGGGTTTCCAACCCGCAATTGGCCGAGACGAGGTCCTCAAGCGTAACACGGTCCATCTCACGGTAGAAGGCATTCACCGCCCCGACGAGAAAGCCGCGCAGCCGGCAGTGCGGCGCCAGCGGACAGGTATTGCTGTCGGGATCGAAGCATTCGGCAAGCGGCACGCCGTTTTCGAACAGGCGCAGCACCCGGCCGATCACGATCTCGCCGCTCGGGCGCGCCAGCCGCAAGCCGCCGCTTCGCCCCCGCAGCGTCTCGATCAGCCCATGCGCCTGCAGCACGCTCACCACATGCAGGAGATGGTTCAGCGAGGCATTGCATTTTTCCGCAATGTCGGCGGTACGCACGGTCAGGTCCGCGTTGACGGCGCAGACCATCAGGATGCGCATGGCCAGGTTGGTGCGGATCGTCAGGCGCATCGGAACTCCACGAAGGGTTGTGTCGCTCCTTCTATGCCCTGCACAATCTCACGCGTATGTGATCTGGATCAGTTTCTCTTCGGAATTTACGGTTTAAGTCGCATCCCGCATGCGAGTTTCGAGAATGGAAAAGTGATGATGCAGACAGCAGATCGGGGCGCGGCGCGCGCCGCCTTGGCGCGCCTCATGCAGGCGGCGAAGCGGGATCTCAAGCGGGCCGGCGCGCTCTCGGTGCTGGCAGCGCTTGTCTGGCCGCTGCAGGCGGCCCTCGTCGCCCATGCGCTGGCCGCGCTGCTCACCGCACAGCCGGTTTCCGCCCCGGCCATCGCCGCCGGCTTTGCAGCCCTGGGGCTCGTGCGCGCCCTGCTGTCGCGCGCGGCAGAAGCGGCCGGGCAGACGGCAGCGGATGCGGTGATGCGGACGACCCGCCGGAACATCGTGACGCGCGAGGCGGCGCGCGCCGCCGACACGCCGTTCGGCGGACCGGGCGCCATCGCCGCGCTCGCCGCGGAAAAGATCGATCTGCTGGGGCCCTACATCACCCGCTATCTGCCGGCGCAGATGCGGGTCGGCGTGCTGCCGCCGGTCATTCTGGCGCTCGCCTTCTGGCAGTCCTGGGCGGTCGGCCTCGTGCTCCTGGTCAGCGGCCCGCTGATCCCCGTCTTCATGGCGCTGGTCGGCATGGCGGCCAAGGAGGCGAGCGAGCGACAGATGGCCGAGATCGGCGGCATCAACGACATGCTGGTGGAGCGGCTCTCCGGGCTCGTCGATATCCGCCTGCTGGGCGCCGGCCGTCTGGTACATCGGGGTTTTGCCGCGCGCGCCGCCGAACTGCGCCGCCGCACGCTGGCGGTGCTCGCCATCGCCTTCCTCTCCTCGACCGTGCTCGAACTGTTTGCCGCGATCGGGGTGGCGATGGTCGCGGTCTATGTCGGCTTCTCGCTGCTCGGCACCCTCCATTTCGGCAGTTGGGGCACGCCGCTCTCCCCGCAGGCCGGCATTTTCCTGCTGCTGCTGGCGCCCGACTTCTACCAGCCGCTGCGCGATCTCGCCGCCGCCTGGCATGACAAGGCGTCCGCCAGTGCTGTTGCGGACGAGGTGGCCCGCTGGGAGGCATCCCGGACGCCAGAGATCGCGGGGCGCGGCGGACGGGCAGAACCGCTGCCGGGGCCGGCCAGCATCCGCCTCACCGGTTGCCGGGCGCCGAACGGACACCCCCTGCCGGACATCCATGTGGCACCCGGCGAAAGCGTCGCGCTCGTCGGCCCGAGCGGGGCGGGCAAGACCTCGGCGCTCAGGCTGATGGCCGGGCTTTCGCTGCCGGAGACCGGCCGTATCGAGGTCGCCGGCGTCGCCCTCGACGACGGGAACGCCGATCGCTGGCGCGCCCGGCTTGGCTGGATGCCGCAGGCGCCGCATTTTCTCAACACCAGCCTGCGCCGCAACATCACGCTGGGGCGTCCCGGCAGCCCGGACGAGGCGCTGCGATCCGCCGGCGTCGAGGCGGTGGCGGCCGCCCTCCCCCGTGGTCTTGCCACCCGGCTTGGCGAAACGGGTGCCGGGCTTTCCGGCGGCGAGGCGCGGCGGCTGACCCTGGCGCGCGCCATCCATGGACGGCCCGACATCATTCTTGCCGACGAGCCGACCGCCGATCTGGATGCTGAAACCGCCGGGATCGTGACGGACGGCCTGCTGGCGGAAGCCGCGCGCGGCGCAACCCTGGTCATTGCCACCCATGATGCGGCGCTCGCCGCCCGCATGGACCGGATCATCCGCATCGGAGGCGAGGCATGAGCGCGCTGTTTTACATCTTCCGCCTGATCCTTGCCGACCAGAAGGCGGCGCTGGCGCGCGGCGCCCTGCTCGGCATGGTGGTTCTCGTGATGGGCGCTGCCCTGCTCGGCCTGTCCGGCTGGTTCATCACGGCTGCCGCCGCCGCCGGTCTTGCCGGTCTCGGCACCGTCTTCGATGTGTTCCGCCCCTCCGCGCTGGTCAGGATGCTGGCGCTGGCGCGCGCCGCCGCGCGGTACGGCGAACGGCTCCTCACCCATGAGGCAACGCTTCGGGCACTGGAAAGCCTCAGGCTTCGCCTTCTCTCCGGCTATCTTGCCGCATCCTATGAGCGGATGCTGGCCGTCAGGGGTCCGCAGGCGCTGAACCGGCTGATGGCCGATATCGATGCACTGGACGGCGTGCCGCTGCGTCTCGTGTTGCCGATTGCCTCGGCGGTTGCCGTGCAGGCGCTCGCCGGCCTTCTTCTGTGGTGGCTGGTGACGCCCGCCATCGCGCTGTGGATCACGCTCGGCTGGCTGTGCGGTGCGGCCCTGATCCTCCTGCCGGTGCTGAAGCGTGCCGCCTCGCAATCGCGACGGCGGGAAGCGGCGGCGCAAACCTTCCGCGCCCGCTTCATCGATCTCATCCGCGCCCGTCGCGACCTGGCCATCCATGGCGAGCTGCAGGCGCAGCTGGAGCGCATTCTCGACGCGGACGGCCGGCGCTTTGGCGTGGATCTCGACCGCATCGAGCGCGGCGCCGGCTTTTCGCTGTCGCTGCTCGGCACGCTGATCGCGGCCGGAACGCTTTATGCGGGCATCACCGCCGTGCAGGCCGGCCGGCTGGAACCGGCCTTTGCGGCACTCGCCTTCTTCGCCGCGCTGGCGCTTGCGGAAACCGTGGCGCCGCTGCGCCGGGCTGCGGCCGATCTTGGCCGGATGGCGGAGGCAGCCCGGCGCGTGCGGCGCGATCTGGTCGCAACGCCCGAGGCCGGGCCTGTCCCGGCGCCCCTCGCCGCCCCGGCGCTCCCGTCCGGCGCTGTCGCCGAGACGGCAATGGCGACACTCCGGATCAAAAACCTGTCGCTTGCCCGCCCCGGCCGCCCCGAGCCGCTGATCGAGCACCTGACACTTTCTGTCGCACCCGGCGAGACGGTGGCGCTGACGGGGCCGAGCGGCTGCGGCAAATCGACCGTGCTGCTGGCGGCCTGCGGGTTGCGTCCGCTTGCGGCCGGAACGATCCGCCTCCTCTGCCGCGATCTGGCGCTGTGGCCGGAGGCGGATCTGCGCGGCGCCCTGACCCTTCTGCCGCAGCGCAGCGCGCTGATGGCTGGAACGGTGGCCGAAAATCTTCGGCTTGCCGCCCCCGATATGGATGAGGAACGCCTGTGGCAGGTGCTGGAAGCTGTTGAGTTACAGGCACTTGTGCGCGAACGCGGCGGACTTTCCGCAAGGCTCGGGCCACGTGGCGAGGGCTTTTCCGGCGGCGAGGCCCGGCGCCTCACGCTCGCCCGCGCGCTGCTGCGGCAGCCGCATATGCTGCTGCTCGACGAGCCGACGGAGGGTCTTGACCAGCCGACGGCAGAGGCGGTGCTTGCCGGCATCCGCGCCGTGCTGCCGCGCGCCGCGATCCTGATGGCCTCGCACCGGGCGGCGGAACGGGCATTTGCCAACCGTCTCGTGGCGCTGCCTTAACTCGTATCCTGGATATGACTTATTGATCCTGATCAAGGTTCGCGGGAACCCGCGGGCCTAGACCGATAGCCAGACTTGACCTTTCGGACGGCACAGAGCCGCCGTCTCTGGAGTAAGCGCTATGGATATCGGAATCGTCGAGCTGTCACGGCTGCAATTTGCCATGACGGCCATGTATCATTTTCTCTTTGTGCCTTTGACCCTTGGCCTATCCATCCTCGTCGCCATCATGGAGACGGTCTATGTGATGACCAGGCGTCCCATCTGGCGGCAGATGACCAAGTTCTGGGGCACGCTGTTCGGCATCAACTTCGTGCTGGGTGTCGCCACCGGCATCACCATGGAATTCCAGTTCGGCATGAACTGGAGCTACTACAGCCACTATGTCGGCGACATCTTCGGGGCGCCGCTGGCGATCGAGGGGCTGATGGCCTTCTTCCTCGAAGCCACCTTCGTCGGCCTGTTCTTCTTCGGCTGGGACAAGCTCAGCCGCGTGCAGCATCTCGTCGTGGCCTGGCTGGTGGCGCTCGGCTCCAACCTCTCGGCACTCTGGATCCTGATTGCCAATGGCTGGATGCAGAACCCGGTCGGGGCGCAGTTCAATCCCATGACCATGCGCATGGAGATGACGGACTTTTACGAAGTGCTGTTCAACGAGGTGGCACAGGCAAAGTTCGTGCACACCGTCAGCGCCGGCTATGTCACGGCCTCGGTCTTCGTGATCGGCGTCTCGGCCTGGTATCTGCTGAAGGGCCGGCACGTGGCGCTCGCCCGCCGCTCGATCACCGTTGGCGCCGCCTTCGGGCTTGCCTCGGCCTTCTCGGTCGTGCTGCTCGGCGACGAATCGGGCTATTCGGCCACCCATAGCCAGAAGATGAAGCTCGCCGCCATCGAGGCCATGTGGAACACGGAACCGGCACCGGCCCCCTTCACCGCCTTTGGCTTTCCCGACCAGGAGGCGCGCAAGACCCATTATGCCGTCCACATTCCCTTTCTGATGGGCCTGATCGGCACCCGCTCGCTGACCACCGACATTCCGGGCATCAACCAGCTGGTCAATCAGGCAGAGGGGCGCATCCGCTCCGGCCTCATCGCCTATGAGGCGCTGATGACGGTGCGCGAACAGCGCGATGCCACGCCGCCGGAGGTGATGAAGACCTTCGAGGCCCATTCGCGCGATCTCGGCTTCGCCTTCCTGCTGAAGAAGTATATCGACAACCCGCTGCAGGCCTCGCAGGAGCAGATCCGCATGGCCGCCAACGACACCGTGCCGGAAGTCTGGCCGCTGTTCTGGGCCTTCCGCATCATGGCCGTACTCGGCTTCGGCTTCATCGCCACCATGGCCTATTTCTTCTACCGTGCCTCCTTCCGCGGCATGCGCTACCCGCGCTGGGCGCTGTGGGTTGCCGTGGTGATGATCCCGGCCCCGTGGATTGCCGCCGAAATGGGCTGGTTCGTCGCCGAATTCGGCCGGCAGCCCTGGACGGTGGACGGCATCCTGCCCACCGCCATGTCGGCCAGTTCGCTGTCCGTCACGGAGCTTGCGCTGACGCTGTTCGGCTTTATCGCCTTCTATACGGTGCTCTTCATCATCGAGATGGGCCTGATGCTGAAATACATCCGCAAGGGCCCCTACATCGACGTGGCCGAGACCGATGACTGGCTGCGTGCCCGCCAGGAGGTTCTGGCACCCGTTGCCCGCACCGCCCCCACTGCCATTCCCGCGGAGTAAGGACCATGATCCTGCACGAACTTCTAAGCTATGAACTGCTGCGCATCATCTGGTGGCTGCTGCTCGGCGTGCTGCTGATCGGCTTTGCCGTCACCGACGGCTTCGACATGGGCGTTGGCGCGCTGATCCCCTTCGTCGGCAAGGGCGACGTGGAGCGCCGCATCGCCATCAACACCGTTGGCCCCGTCTGGGAGGGCAACCAGGTGTGGTTCATCCTCGGCGGCGGCGCCATCTTCGCCGCCTGGCCGCCCCTCTATGCGGTCAGCTTCTCCGGCTTTTACCTTGCCATGTTCGTGGTGCTCGCCTCGTTCATCGTGCGCCCCGTCGCCTTCAAGTATCGTTCCAAGCGCGACGACGCCACCTGGCGCAATGCCTGGGACTGGGCGCTGTTTGCGAGCGGCGCTGTTCCGGCTCTTCTGTTCGGCGTTGCCGTCGGCAATGTCATCCAGGGCGTGCCCTTCCACTTCACGGCGGATCTGCACAGCGTCTATGAAGGGGCCTGGTACACCAAGTTCTTCGGCCTGCTGAACCCCTTTGCGCTGCTCTCCGGCGTCGTCTCGCTCAGCATGCTGATCATGCACGGCGCCGTCTGGCTCACCGTCAAGGCCGAAGGCGTGGTGCAGGCGCGGGCCCGCGCCATCGGCTCGGTTGCCGCCCTCGTCGCCGTCATCGCCTATGCGCTGGCCGGTGTCTGGATGGCCTATGGCATCGAAGGCTTCCGCATCGCCGGTCATTACGTCACCGACGGCCCCTCGAACCCGCTCTACTTCCAGGTGGAACGCACCGCGAGCTGGTTCACGGCCTATGCCGAGCGTCCGTGGATTGCCATCGCGCCGCTGCTCGGGATCGGCGGCGGCCTGCTGACCTTCCTCGGCTTGCGCGCCCGCCGCGAGGTCTCGACGCTGATTGTGTCGAAGCTTGCCATCCTCGGCGTCATCGCATCGGTGGGGCTGACGATGTTTCCCTTCATCATGCCCTCCTCCAGCGATCCGAAATCCTCGCTGATGGTGTGGAACAGCTCGTCCTCGCACCTCACCCTGTTCATCATGCTGGTCTGCGCAGTGATCTTCATGCCGATCATCCTTGCCTACACCGCCTGGGTCTACAAGGTGCTGTGGGGCAAGGTCACCGACAAGGACATCACCGAACACAGCCACTCGGTCTACTGACCGAAGCCCAACAAGGAGATTGCCATGTGGTATTTTGCCTGGATCCTCGGCCTCCCGCTCGCCGCCATCTTCGCCGTGATGAACGCGATGTGGCTGGAAATGAAGGAAGACGAAAAGACCATCGCCGACAATCAGCGCTGACCCGTCACGCCCGATTGCCCCTCGAAGGCCCGCCCGCGCGGGCCTTTTTCGGTTCGCCACCGTAGCACGGCAACGCATCTGCAAAATGACGACAGTGCGTCTGCGAACAGAAATCAGAAAAACGCTTGCATTTTGCCAGATCCTCTTCCTATCTTACCAATGTTCTCAGGGCGGGGTGCAATTCCCCACCGGCGGTATCGGGTCTTTGCCCGGAGCCCGCGAGCGCCCGACCGGGAAACCGGCCGGGGTCAGCAGATCCGGTGAGAGGCCGGAGCCGACGGTATAGTCCGGATGGAAGAGGACAGCAGGAGACGCTCTCGCGCCAGCGAGGCGGCGATCTCGTTCCTGTTCGCCCAAGGGCAGTTTACGGTGCAGCGCTTGTGCTGCGCATGAACAGGGCCGGTTCTCCGGCCAGAACCCTTGAAAGGCCAAGTGCATGCAATTTTCTACGATTGAAGCAGCGATCGCAGCGATCGGACGAGGCGAAATGATCGTCGTCGTCGATGATCACGACCGCGAAAACGAAGGCGACATCATCGTCGCGGCCGATTCGGTGACGCCGCAGCAGATCGCCTTCATGATGAAGGAAGCCCGCGGCCTGATCTGCATGGCCATGGAAGGCGAGCGCCTCGACGCGCTGGATCTTCCGCTGATGGTTCCCAACAATACCGAACTGCACAAGACGGCCTTCACCGTCTCGGTTGATTATCTGCCCGGCACGACGACCGGCATTTCCGCCGCCGACCGTGCTGCAACCGTGAAGGCGCTCGTGAGCCCGACATCCCGACCGGAAGATTTCGCCCGCCCCGGCCACATGTTCCCACTGCGCGCCAAGCAGGGCGGCGTTCGCGCCCGCCCCGGACATACGGAAGCCGCCGTCGATCTCGCCCGCCTTGCCGGTCGCTTCCCCGCCGGCGTGATCTGCGAAGTCGCCAAGGACGATGGCACCATGGCCCGCCTGCCCGATCTCATGCAGTTCTGCGAAACCCACAAGCTGCCGCTGATCGCCATCGAGGACCTGATCGCCTATCTCGATGCCCGCGACGCCAAGACCAAGGTCCGCGCTTTCGAAGCGGCCTGACAGAATGCGACCTTAGAACGGTCTGATGCATTGTTCCGATCGTCCGCCCAAATGGGGCGGACGATCTTCAAGGTCCTTTAGATCCGCGTCTCCTCGCCCGGTCCGACGACTGCCGGCCGCAGCGCCTCAGCGCAACTCCGCACCACCTCGGCAATGCCGGACAGCTGCGGCGCGATCGGGCTCGTCTTGCGCCAGATCATGCCGATGGTGCGGGTGGGTTGCGGGTCCTCGAAACGGGCGATGGAGACGGGTGCCGAGCGGGTTTCCACCGGGACCGCGATTTCCGGGATGAGGGTGATGCCGATGCCGGCGCCCACCATCTGCACCAAAGTCGTCAGCGAGCTGCCGTCCAGCAGTTCGCGGGGACGTACAGTGCCTGCGCCGATATTGCAGAAGGACAGCGCCTGGTCGCGAAAGCAGTGTCCCTCTTCCAGCAGCAGCAGGCGCATTTCGCGCAGCGTCTCGCGGTTCGGCACCGGCTTTCCGGCGTCTTCGGCCGGCCGCACCAGCAGAAAGCTCTCCTCGAACAGCGCCACCTCGGTCAGTTGCGGTTCGGAGACCGGCAGCGCGACGATTGCCGTATCGAGCCGCCCGTCCAGCAGTTCCTCGATCAGCTTCGGCGTCACCGTCTCGCGCAGGTGGATATCGAGCGCGTCATTGTCGCGCGTCAGCCCCGCCACCATGGCCGGCAGCAGATAGGGCGCGATGGTGGGGATGATGCCGATGCGAAGCCGCCCGACCAGTTGCCGGCGCGAGGCACGCGCCAGATCGCCGAGTTCGTCCACCTGCCGCAGGATTTCGCGCACCCGCAAAACGAATTCCTCGCCGAAACCGGTCAGCCGCACCTGCCGCGAACTGCGCTCCAGCAGTTCCACGCCCAGCATCTCCTCCAGTTCCTTCACCTGCACCGACAGCGCGGGCTGCGAGACCGAACAGGATTCCGCCGCCCGGCCGAAATGGCCGTGGCGGGCGAGCGCCTCGAAATAGCGCAATTGCCGAAGCGTGGGACTGATCATAACCCTAGCCTATCAAACCAATCATCAAATACTAATTACACTAATGGAACCCTTTTGATAGGGTTGTTCAAGATGAAGATCCGGGGACGGGTTTTCTTCACCCGCGGCGCGCCTTTCGCACTGGCGTCGCATTTAAGGCCGACCATGGCCAACGAGAACAGCAACTCTTGGAGGGTTAAAATGGACGTAACCAAGGCAGCAGGCGCGGGCGGCAAATGTCCCGTTGCCCATGGCGCAACCAGCCTCAGCATGCGCGGCAATCGCGACTGGTGGCCGAACCAGCTGAACCTGCGCATCCTGCACCAGAACACGGCGCTTTCCAGCCCGATGGATGCGGCCTTCAGCTATGCCAAGGCCTTCAAGGGTCTGGATCTGGCCGCCGTCAAGCAGGATCTCTACGCCCTGATGACCGAGAGCCAGGACTGGTGGCCGGCCGATTACGGCCATTACGGCCCGTTCTTCATCCGCATGGCCTGGCACAGCGCCGGCACCTATCGCACCGCAGACGGTCGCGGCGGCGCCACCTCGGGCACGCAGCGCTTTGCGCCGCTGAACAGCTGGCCGGACAATGGCAACCTCGACAAGGCGCGGCGCCTGCTCTGGCCGATCAAGCAGAAATACGGCAACGCGCTCTCCTGGGCCGACCTGATGATTCTCGCCGGCAATTGCGCGATGGAATCCATGGGCTTCAAGACCTTCGGCTTCGGTGGCGGTCGTGCGGACGTGTGGGAGCCGGAAGAGGACATCTACTGGGGCTCCGAGAAGGAATGGCTTGCCACCAGCGACAAGGAACACAGCCGTTACACTGGCGACCGCGTTCTGGAAAACCCGCTGGCGGCCGTGCAGATGGGCCTCATCTACGTGAACCCCGAAGGCCCGGACGGCAAGCCGGATCCGCTCGCATCGGGCCGTGACGTGCGCGAAACCTTCGCCCGCATGGCCATGAACGACGAGGAAACCGTAGCCCTCGTGGCCGGCGGCCACACCTTCGGCAAGATGCATGGCGCGGGCGATGCCGCCCATGTCGGCCCTGAGCCGGAAGCGGCCGGCATTGCCGCCCAGGGCCTCGGCTGGCTCAGCACCCACAAGAGCGGCAAGGGTTCCGACACCATCACCAGCGGCCTGGAAGGCGCCTGGACGCCGAATCCGACGCAGTGGGACATGGGCTATTTCGACGTTCTGTTCGGCTATGAATGGGAATTGGTGAAGAGCCCGGCCGGCGCCTGGCAGTGGCATGCCAGGAACCTGGCCGAGAAGGACCATGCGCCGGACGCCGAAAACCCGGACAAGAAGGTGCCGATCGTCATGAACACCGCCGACATGGCGATGCGCATGGACCCGGCCTATGAGAAGATCTCGCGCCATTTCCATCAGAACCCGGAGGCCTTTGCCGACGCCTTTGCCCGCGCCTGGTTCAAGCTGACCCATCGCGACATGGGCCCGAAGGTTCTCTATCTCGGCCCGGAAGTGCCGGCCGAAGACCTGATCTGGCAGGATCCGGTACCGCCGGTCGACCATGCGCTGGTGGATGCCGCCGACATCGCAGCCCTCAAGGCCAAGCTTCTGGCATCCGGCCTCACCGCGCAGGAACTGATCCAGACCGCCTGGGCCTCGGCCTCCACCTTCCGCGGCTCCGACAAGCGCGGCGGCGCCAATGGCGCGCGCATCCGGCTTGCCCCGCAGAAGGACTGGGAGGTAAACCAGCCGGAACAGCTGTCCAAGGTGCTGTCGGTTCTCGAAGGCATCAAGGCCGAGTTTGACGCCGGCCAGACGGGCAAGAAGGTTTCGCTCGCCGATCTGATCGTGCTTGGCGGTTCCGCCGCCGTTGAACAGGCCGCCAAGGCTGCCGGCTTCGATGTCGAGGTGCCCTTCGCCGCGGGCCGCACCGATGCCACCGCCGAACAGACGGATGCGGACTCCTTCTCGGTTCTGGAACCGGTCGCCGATGGCTTCCGCAACTACCAGAAGACGGAGTTCACGATTTCGGCGGAAGAACTGCTGCTCGACCGCGCCCAGCTTCTGACGCTGACCGCGCCGGAAATGACGGTCCTCGTCGGCGGCCTGCGCGTGCTTGGCGCCAATTACGGCGGCGCCGCACACGGCGTCTTCACCGACCGCGTCGGCACGCTGACGAACGACTTCTTCGTCAACCTGGTCGACATGGCCTATAGCTGGACCCCGGTGACGCCGGCGGAAAACCTGTTCGAGATCCGCGACCGCAAGACCGGCGCGGTGAAGTGGACCGCCACCCGCGTCGACCTCGTCTTCGGCTCAAACTCGCAGCTGCGGGCGCTTGCCGAAGTCTATGCCCAGTCCGACAACGCGGAAAAATTCGTCCGCGACTTCGTCGCCGCCTGGGTGAAGGTGATGAACGCCGACCGTTTTGACCTTAAGGCCTGAGGGCAGGCGCTGTTTTGACCACAGAGCCCCCGGTGCAAGCCGGGGGCTTTTTCACATGGCGCACCATGAAGCGCGCGCGTTAACGTTGACGCATCAACACGCTGTCAGCCTACCTACCTGTGTTTCACGCCGCCTGCGGGAAGAAGATCGCGCGGGCCGGATCGAAGCCGTAGGCGGCGCGGAATTGTCCGGCGTCGCTGGCAAGCTGTTTGACGCTGTTCAGGATGAAGTCCACCTTGTCCGGCGTCAGCAGCACCGAAAAGTTCAGGCGGGTGAAACCGGGCTTGGCCATTTCGTCGCCGGAGAGGATCGCGGTGCGCAGGCGGGCGGACTGGGCTTCGTCGATATCCAGCAGGCGGTGCACGTAAGGGCCGGCGCAGGCGCAGCCGCCGCGGGCCTGGATGCCGAAACGGTCGCTCAGCATGCGGGTCACCAACTGCTGGTGCACGAAGCCACCTTCGCCATCGCGCACCCGAAAGGAGAAGATCGGCAGGCGGCCGGCGTCACGGGGCCCGAGCAGTTGCAGGTCGGGGTGATCCTGCCAGGCTGCGAAAGCCGCAGCGGTCAGTGCGGCGTTGCGCGCCGCCATGCAGTGCTCACCGATCGCATCCTTGACGAGGAAGGCAAGGGCTGCGCGGATATCGCCCACCACGTTCGGCGTGCCGGCCTCCTCGCGCGCCTCCAGGCTGTCGGCATAGTCATGGCCGGTGGAGGAGACGAATTTCACCGTGCCGCCGCCGCTCCAGCTGGGGGTCCTGGTCTCGACGGCGTCGCGGCGCAGGATCAGGATGCCGGACGCACCGGGGCCGCCGATGAACTTGTGCGGCGAGACCACGATGGCATCGATCTCGGCATCCGGTGCGGGCCGCATGGCGATCGGCAGATAGGGGCCGCCGCCGGCATAGTCCCAGATCATCTGCGCCCCGGCCCGCTTCACCAGCCGGGTCACGGCCGCGACATCGGTGACGATGCCGGTGACATTGGAGGCGGCGGAGAAGGAGCAGATCACCTGATCGAAGCCGCGGGAGGCGGCCAGCGTTTCGGTGAGCGCCTCGCGATCCGGGCCACCTTCCGGCCCTTCCGGCAGTTCGATGATGTCTGCACCCGCCTCGCGCCAGGGCAGGATGTTCGAATGATGCTCATAGGGGCCGATCAGCACGCGGGTGGATGTTTTCGCCGCACCGAACAGAGAAACCAGCCGGTTGATGCCGGCGGTGGCGCCAGAGCCCGCAAAGATCACCGCATGGGCCGCATCAGCACCGCAGAGACGGCCAATCACGGCGCGGGCCTCGCGCCGCAGCCGTGTCATCATGCCGCCGCACCAGGAGGCTTCGGTATGGCTGTTGGCGTAATAGGGCAGCACCTCGGTAAGGATGAACTGTTCCACCTGCATCAGCGCCCGGCCGGAGGCCACGTAATCGGCATAGACCAGCGGCTTGTCGCCGAAGGGACCGCGCACCATGGCATGCTGGCCGATCAGGCCGGCGCGCAGATGCTCGATGATATCATCCCGCTGAAGGCGCTGGCGAAACTCAGCCAGAAGCTCCGTCATCTGTCCATCTGCCGTGGCCATGCGTGTCGTTTCCTTTTTTGCCGCTTCGACAGCATAGGCATTGCGCCGGTGGGACTTCATCTCCTATCTTTGCGTGAAACGGGCAAATATTGGGTCAAATGAACGACAAAATCATCAAGATTGACGCGATTGATCGACGCCTGCTGACGGCCCTGCAGCGCGACGGCTCTCTCTCGCAGCGCGATCTCGCCGAACAGGTGGGGCTGTCGCAAAATGCCTGCTGGCGCCGGCTGCAGCGGCTGCAGGAGGCGGGTGTGATCCGCGGCTCGCAGACCGCCGTCGATCTGCCGGCGCTGGGGCTGGATCTTACCGTGTTCGTGATGATCCGCACCCGCCACCATTCGCGCGAATGGGCGGAGAGCTTCCGGCAGCACGTGGAGAAGCTGCCGGAAGTCGTTGACTTTTATAGAATCGGTGGCGACTGGGATTATCTCCTGAAGGTCGTCACCAATGGCATGCGCGGCTATGATGCCTTCTACCAGAAGCTGATCACCGGCTTCGATTTTTCTACCGTCACCGGTTTCTTCTCGATGGAAGCGCTGATGCAGAACCGGCCAACGGACCTGACGCGGCTCTAAACCGGCGCCCGTCAGCCGGAAAGGGCGCCGGCCGTGGCGTGAAAGCGGATATGGCAGGTGCCATTTTCCTGACGCTCCACCGCGGCCTCCACGCCGAACACCTCGGCGATCAACCGCTCGGTCAGGACCTCCACAGGCGTTCCGAGCGCCACGAGACGGCCGGCCTGCATCACGGCGATGCGGTCGCAGAACAGGGCGGCGTGGTTGAGATCGTGCAGCGCAGCGATCACCGTCAGGTCCAGCCGGCGCACGAGATCGAGAATGCCGATCTGGTGGCGGATGTCGAGATGGTTGGTCGGCTCGTCAAGCAGCAGAAGGCGCGGCTCCTGCGCCAGCGCCCGGGCAATGTGCAGCCGCTGGCGCTCGCCGCCGGACAGCGTGTGCCAGCTGCGGGCGGCCAGATGCGTCATGTCCACCTGCGCCAGCGCACGCGCAACGATCGCGTCATCGCGTTCGGACCAGGGCTGGCCGAGGCCGAGATAGGGCGTGCGGCCGAGTTCGACGGCCTGCCGCGCACTCATCCGCTCAGCCGTCTCGGCCTGCTGCTCCACCAGCGCCAGCTTCTGCGCGAGATGACGGCGCGACAGGGCGGAGAGCGGCACACCGTCCAGTTCCACCGTGCCGCGGCGCGGGCGGCGTAAGCCCGCCAGCATGGCGATCAGGCTCGTCTTGCCAGAACCGTTCGGGCCGATGATGCCGAAAAATTCGCCGGGTTCGGCCGAGAGCGATACGCCATCGACGATGGTGGCGGGGCCGACCGCCCAGGTCACCTCCTTGGCAGCAAGCCTCACAGCCGCGTCCTCCTCTGGCTCATGATCACGGCAAAGGCCGGCGCCCCGAACAGGGCGGTCACCACGCCGATCGGCAGCACCTGACCCGGCACGATGATGCGCGAGAGAATATCGGCAAGAATCATGAACACGGCGCCGACGATGGCGGACGCCGGCAGCAGCACGCCGTGGCGCACACCCACCAGCATGCGGGTGGCATGCGGAATGACAAGGCCGACGAAGCCGATCGAGCCGACCAGCGCCACCATCACCGCCGTCATCATCGCGGTCACGCCGATCAGCAGAACATAGGTCCGGCGCACCGCAATGCCGAGCGAGGCGGCGGAATCGCGGCCGAAGGCAAAGGCATCCAGCGCGCGGGCCTGCGAGAAACAGAGCGCGAGGCCGACCAGCGCCGCCGGCAGCGCCAGCGTCACATCCGGCCAGCGCACGCCGGACAGATTGCCGAGCAGCCAGAACATGATGCCGCGCGCCTGTTCCGCATTGGCGGCCTTGGTCACCACGAAGGCGGTCAGTGCATGAAACAGCTGCGAGCCGGCAACGCCCGCCAGAATGATGGCCGCCGCCCCGCTTCCGGCCCGCCAGGCGAGCAGGCTGACAAGACAGAAGGCGATCAGCGCACCGGCAAAGGCGCCGAGCGGCAGGCCGACCAGCCCGCCGCCGATGCCGAGGATCGCGACCGACACGGCGCCCGTGGAGGCGCCGGCGGAAATGCCGAGCACGTAGGGATCCGCCAGCGGATTGCGCAGCAGCGACTGCAGCACCACGCCCGACAGCGAAAGCGCCGCCCCGCAGCAGGCGGCCACCACCACCCGGCTCAGCCGGTAGCTCCAGACGATGCCCTCATCGATGGGATCGAGCGGATAGGCGGCATGAAACAGCCGGTTCGCCACCGTCTTTGCCACCACGTCGAGGGGAATGGCCGTTTCGCCGATCGCCGCCCCCAGCCAGAGGGCGGTGGCGAGAAGAGCCACCGCAGCCAGCGTGAAGGACGCGCGGGTCGACAGGCGCCTCACCGTCACCGGCCAAGGCCCGATTTTGCAATGCCGTCGGCAAGCGCCTCGATGCCGTCGATGGTGCGCACTGTCGGGTTCATCGTTTGGGCATCGAGTTCCACCACATGGCCCTCGCGCACCGCCGGCATCAGGCTGGTCACCGGATCGGTCTTCAGGAAGTCCCGCTTGACGGCGATGTCATCGGCGGGAAAGCGGCGGCGGTCCATGCTGGCGGCCACGATCAGGGTCGGATTGGCGCGGGCAATGGTTTCCCAGCCGATCGTCGGCCATTCCTCGTCGCTGTCGATCACGTTGCGGATGCCGAGCGCCTGCATGATATAGCCCGGCGCGCCGTTGCGGCCGGCAACGAAGGGATCGGTGGCAAGCTTGGCGCTGGAAAACCAGAAGACGGCCGAGATGCCCTTGCCCGCCGCGGCAACCTTCGCACGGGCCGCCGCCTCGCGGGCCTTAAGCTCCGCCACCACGGCCTCGCCGCGATCCTGCACATCGAAGATGGCGGCGAGATCGCGGATCTCCTGATAGACGAGGTCCATGGTGAAGGCCTCGACGCGCACGCCATCGCCGCCGCCGGAATTGTCCTTGCCGATGCAATCGGCCGGCGAGGTGTAGACCGGTACGCGGAGATCCTGAAACTGCGCCACCGTACCGACCGTACCCTTCGGCCCGACATGCCATTGATATTGCACGGCGACCAGATCCGGGCGCGTGGCAATGACGCGCTCGAAACTCGGATCGTTGTCGGCCAGCCGCGGCACTTTTGCGTTGATCGCTTCATACGGCTTCAGCACCGGCCCCACCCAGACGGCAGTGCCGACCACGCGCTCGCCAAGGCCGAGCATGTAGAGAATTTCGGCGCTGTTCTGGCCAAGCGCCACGGCACGCTGCGGCGCCTTCTGGAAAGTGACGGCCTGCCCGCAATTCTGCAGGGTCAGCGGATAGCTGGTCGCCGCGGCGAAGGCGGAACCGGCGGACAAGAGACCGGCGGTGATCGAAAGGCCGAGAAAGCCTGTGCGCAGGCGCGATGCGAAAGCGTGGTTCATGATGTTGAAAAATCCCGGAAAGGCCAAGAAAGGCAGAGAAGAACAGTCAGCGGGGGCCATCAGCCGTGGCGCCGACAGGATAAGATCAGCAGTCCGGGGATTGCCGGAAAAGCGGGCGGGCATCCGCCGCCGCAAGGGTCAGTCATAACAGGCTCCTGTTCCGGGCATCCCCGCCCGTGACGTTGGACATGATCGATGGCAGGTCTCCTGGCTCACGGTTCAGCGCCTCTCATCTGCCTTCCCGCGCGGCTCAGGCGCAGTGGCATGATGCCTTCAGGCATCACGAGGATGATCGGCAACCGCTTACAGTTGCGGGGGCAGCCACGGCCTTGATCCCTTGAAAAAAGGACGCACCGTGTTCCCTATTAATCCCTCTGGCCGCGACCGGCGCCGAGGGAACCATCGGGCGGAGTTAATCCGGCGGAAGAGCCGGCGTCAAGCGCAAGGCTATGGCGGAAGAGGCAGGATGCGAAGTCATCGTCACTCGATACCCATGTAATGTAATATCATTACGAATAGCCTGTATGGGTTCGGATGTCCAGCGATCCATAATGCGCTTCAGGCAGATTGCTGTGGAAGGCCCTCCCGCCCACCTCACGGCAATACGCAAGCAGACTTGGCGGCATGACGAGGGGGAGGAAAAAGCCGAGCATGCATCATGAAATACGCATGTAATTCCGCGTTGTCGCGCAGCCCCTTTACACGCCATCAAGCGAAGTTTACCAGAGGATTCGGGGGATCTTCACGAAAGACCACGGTGCCTGCTGGCGCGCGGACAACAGTTTGCCTTGTTTTGCTGTTCATGCGGCGAAACGGGCCGGCTTGCCTCACCCAATCTGTGGCGGATGCAGGAGGCATTCAGGTTCGTGTCAGCTTTTTGAAGCACCAGCGGAGGTTCGCATGCAGGGCACCCCGATGTGCCGTTCGTGAAGGGTCAATTGCCTTGAGTTTCCATGTCTTCTTCGCCAGACGTCCGCGTCTTGGTAGCGTGACGCTCAGCATCATTGTCGCGCTCTATATTCTGGTGCTCCTCAACCAGACCTTCTGGTCGCAGTCGCTGACGGTGCTATCCGGCCAGCATGTGGCGCTGGCGGGTCTTGCCGTGGCCCTGACAGGGGCCTTCATCGCCTTTTTCGTCAGCTTCTCGGTCAAATACCTGATGAAGCCGCTGCTTATCTTCTTTGTGTTCATCGCAGCGGGAGCCGCCTGGTTCATGGATCAGTTCGGCGTCATCATCGATTCCGACATGATCCGCAATGCGGCCGAGACGACGAGCGCAGAAGCCGGCCACCTGATCACCGCCGGCTATCTCCTGCACATGGCGGTCTATGCCGTGCTGCCCTCTCTTCTGATCGCCTGGGTGCGCGTCGCCCATCGCACCTTCCCGAGGAAGGTGATGATGAATCTCGCAGTCATCGTGCCTGCACTGTTGGTCTTCGGGGCAGCCGCGCTGGCCAATGCCGGCACCTATGCCTTTACGATCCGCCAGAACCGGGAATGGTTTGCAACGCTCAATCCCTTCATGCCAATCGCAAACGCGGTCGCATACCTGGAGAAGCTGAAGCAGGAGCGTGGCATCGTGGTGCAGCCCTATGGCACCGATGCCAAGGTGGCCGATGGCGCAAAAGCGAAGGACCGCAAGCCGCGCGTCACCATCATCGTCGTGGGCGAGACCGCCCGCGGCTCCAATTTCTCGCTGGGCGGCTACGAGCGGCTCACGAACCCCGAGCTTGCCAAGCGCGACATCTTCTATTTCGACAAGGCGCAGAGCTGCGGCACGGCCACCGCCATTTCGGTTCCCTGCATGTTTTCGGGCCTCGGACGATCCGATTACAGCCATGCAGGCGCGCTGGAACGGCAGAACCTGATGGACGTGCTGGTGCATGCCGGCATCCGCGCCGAATGGTGGGACAACAATACCGGCAGCAAGGGCGTTGCCGCCCGCATTCCCTACAAGGAACTCTACCGCTCGACCGACAGCCGCTACTGCGAAAACGGCGAGTGCAAGGATGACATCCTGCTCGACCAGTTCGACGCGTGGCTGTCGTCCGTGACCGGAGACAGCGTGCTGGTGCTGCACCAGCTTGGCAGCCACGGTCCGGCCTATTATGCACGGTATCCGGATGCCTACCGCACCTTCCAGCCCGATTGCCGCAGTGCCGAATTCTCCAAGTGCCACCGGCCGGAGATCATCAACGCCTACGACAACAGCATCGTCTATACCGACCACATCCTCGCAACGATCATCGACAAGCTGACCGCCGTCGAGGGCAAGGTGTCGCCCAGCATGATATACATGTCGGACCACGGCGAATCGCTCGGCGAAAAGGGCCTGTTCCTGCATGGCGCCCCCTGGGTCGTGGCCCCGGAACAGCAGACGCACATTCCCTTCCTGCTATGGCTCGGAAAGGATGCGAAGGCCGGCATCGATACCGCCTGCATGGACAGGCGCAAGACCGAGCCGGTGTCGCATGACAATCTCTTCCACACGGTGCTTGGCCTGATGCATGTTCAGACCAAGGTACGTGAGGCCGAGCTCGACCTGACGGCAGCCTGTCCGCCGAAGCCGGCAAGCTGACAAACAAGCGCCCCCGGCCCGCCGCCTCGGCCTACTCCGCGGCGGCGGCGAGCTTTGACTGGCGCATGTCGCCACGGTCGCGGCTGTTGAGATGCCAGGAGAAGGCCTCTTCCAGCAGATGCGGCGTGTGGCCGCCGCGCGCGGATGCACGCTCGAAATAGCTGCGCAGCGCCTCGCGGTAATCGGGATGGGCGCAGTGCTCGATGATGCGTTCGGCCCGCTCGCGCGGCGCAAGCTCGCGCAGGTCCGCCAGTCCGTTTTCCGTCACGATGATATCGACGTCATGCTCGGTATGGTCCACATGCGGCACCATCGGCACCACGGAGGAAATACGGCCGCCCTTGGCAAGCGATTTCGTCACGAAAATCGAGAGATAGGCATTGCGGGCGAAATCGCCCGAGCCGCCGATGCCGTTCATCATGTGCGTGCCGTTCACATGGGTCGAGTTGATGTTGCCGTAGATATCGACCTCAAGCGCCGTGTTGATGCCGATGACGCCGAGGCGGCGGATCACTTCCGGATGATTGCTGATTTCCTGCGGGCGCAAAACCAACCGGTCCTTGTAGCGGCGGAAATCCGCATAGACGCGCGCGGCACAGGCCGACGACAGCGTGATCGACGAGCCGGAGGCAAAGCTCAGCTTGCCGGCCTCAAAGAGATCGAAGGTACTATCCTGCAGCACCTCGCTATACATGCGCAGGTGATGGAACGGCCCGTCGGCAAGGCCGGACAGCACCGAATTGGCAATGGTGCCGATGCCGGCCTGCAGCGGGTTCAGCGTCAGGTCCAGGCGCCCGAGGCGCACCTCCTCCTCGAAGAAGCGGATCAGGTGGCCGGCAATCGCGCTGGTCTCGGCATCGGCCGGCTCAACGGTCGAAAAACTGTCCTGCTCCTGCGTGATGACGATGGCGGCGATCTTCTCCGGATCGACCGGGATATAGGGCAGCCCTGCCCGCGTATCGCAGCCCACCACCGGGATCGCCTCGCGCGTCGGCCGCTTCGTCGGAATGTAGATGTCGTGCAGGCCTTCCAGATCGAGCGTCTGGCTGAGATTGATCTCGATGATCAGCTTCTTCGCCAGAATAGCGAAGCTTGCGGAATTGCCGATCGAAGTGGACGGAATGATGCCGCCATCCAGACGGATCGCGGCCGCCTCGATGATAGCGTAATCAATTGGTCCAAGCTGGTTCGAACGCAGATGTTCGACGGTTTCCGAAAGGTGCTGATCAACGAACATCACCTCGCCGCGGTTGATTGCGGCGCGCAGCGTCGGATCGGTCTGGAACGGCATGCGGCGGGCAAGCACATGGGCTTCCGTCAGCATGCGGTCGATATCATGGCCGAGCGAGGCACCGGTCAGCAGCGTGATCTTGAACGGGTCGGTCCTTGCCCGTTCCGCCATGGCGACCGGCACGGCCTTGGCATCGCCGGCGCGGGTAAAGCCGCTCATGCCGATGATCATGCCATCCTGAATGAGGCTCGCGGCCTCCTTCGGCGTGACGATCCGGTCCAGAAGGGAGGGGCGTCTGATGCGATCTTCCAGCATGGTCTTGTCCTGCGTTGTGTCCTGACGGTCCATCATGTTTTCCTCCCGACCGTGACCTTAGCGGCGGATCGCGGCCTCACCTTGACCGAAATCAAGGACGCTGCCCGATGGTACGGCGGGGATGGGCGCATCGAGGGCGCAACCGGAACGGCGCTTTGCCCGCCCGCCCGTAATCTCCCTCTGCCGTGACGCGCAGACAGACGCTTCCCAAAACGAGGCTTGATCTCCTGCAGATCTCGGCTATTGCCAGAAGTCCCAGCGGACGCCGTCCGCCGGAGGCCAGACCACACGATGGGCCCGCAACGGGCCTGAACGAGAGTGATGACGATGAAGAGCTATGTGCTGACCGTTTCCTGCCCGACCTCCCGCGGCATCGTCGCCGCGCTTTCCGGCTATCTGGCGGAAAAGGGTTGCAACATCGTCGATTCCTCGCAGTTCGACGATTTCGATACGCAGACCTTCTTCATGCGCATCTCCTTCATATCAGAGGAAGGCATCGATGGAGCAAGCCTGATCCAGGGGCTGAAGCCGATCGCGGAAAAATTCTCCATGCAGGCGGACATCTTCGATGCAGCCGAGCGGATGAAGGTGCTTCTGATGGTCTCGCGCTTCGGCCACTGCCTGAACGACCTGCTCTACCGCTGGCGCATCGGCGCGCTGCCGATCGAGATCGTCGGCGTCGTTTCCAACCATTTCGACTACCAGAAGCTGGTGGTGAACCATGACATTCCCTTCCACCACATCAAGGTAACGAAAGAGAACAAGCCGAAGGCCGAGGCCCAGCTGATGGATCTGGTGGAGCAGACCGGCACGGAACTGGTGGTGCTGGCACGCTACATGCAGGTTCTCTCGGACGATCTCTGCCGCAAGATGTCCGGCCGCATCATCAACATCCACCACTCCTTCCTGCCGAGCTTCAAGGGCGCCAACCCCTACAAGCAGGCCTATGAGCGCGGCGTGAAGCTGATCGGTGCCACCGCCCACTACGTCACCGCCGACCTCGATGAAGGCCCGATCATCGAGCAGGATACCGTGCGCGTCACCCATGCGCAGTCGCCGGAAGACTATGTGTCGATGGGCCGCGACGTGGAAGCGCAGGTGCTGGCGCGGGCAGTGCACGCCCATATCCATCACCGCACCTTCATCAACGGCAACCGTACCATCGTCTTCCCGCCGAGCCCCGGCTCCTATGCTTCCGAGCGGATGGGCTGACGTAGACCGCGCCCGACTTGCCACGCTGAAACGGGTGAGCTCGGCCCCTCAGGCAGATCGCAGCATCAGGGGAATGCAGAACCGAATTCGGGAGGGACGCCGAAACGTCACCTCCCGTGCCGCATCTCCCTGGGGAAGGGGATGATCTTTTCGCGCCAATTCGGCGCAGGATCGGGCGTCCGCAATGGACTTCGGATAGAAACGACGCAATGTGACCAGGGAAACAGACTTGGGAAAACGCAATTCCTACAGAACTGAGAGCACAAATGTGTCACAAACTCAGGAAGTCAACAATCAAAAAATGAAAAGCATGCGTCACCGGATTTGATCCTCGAAACGCTCGCGACACAGGTTCAGCCCGGCCCGCCGAACACCGACCATCCGGTCTTTGCCGCCAGCATTTCCAGCGCCAGTGACCCGATCAGCGAGTTTCCATTGCGGTTGAGGCCCGGCGACCAGACGGCAACGGAGGCCCTGCCCGGCGCCACCGCCAGAATGCCACCGCCGACCCCGCTCTTGCCAGGCAGGCCGACATGATAGGCAAAGTCGCCGGATCCGTCATAATGACCGCAAGTCAGCATCAGCGCGTTGATGCGCCGCGCCCGCTGGCTCGAAACCACCGTATGGCCGGTCAGCGGATTGCGCCCGTTTCCGGCAAGAAACAGGCCGGCGCGGGCAAGCTGAACACAGTTCATCGCCAGCGCGCACTGGTGGAAATAGACACCGAGGACATGATCGACCGGATGCGTCAGCTTGCCGAACGACTTCATGAAATGTGCCAGGGCCTCGTTGCGATGGCCCGTTGCCGCTTCTGAACGCGCCACCGCAGGATCGATGCCGATGGTTGCGTCATCCGCCAGATACTGCACGAAGCGGACGATTTCACCGATCGCCTCGCGCGGCGTGTGGCCTGCCATCACGAGATCACTGACGACAATCGCCCCGGCATTGATGAAGGGATTGCGCGGCTTGCCGTTCTCATGCTCCAGTTGGACGATGGAGTTGAAGGCCGAACCCGAGGGTTCACGTCCCACCCGGTTCCAGGTAGTCTCACCATGCTTTCCAAGCGCCAGCGTCAGCGTGAAGACCTTGGAAACGCTCTGGATGGAAAAGGCCTCGTCGCAATCGCCCGCCTTGAAGACATTCCCCTCCAGATCGATCACGGCTATACCGAACTTTTCCGGGTCAACCTTGGCGAGTTCAGGGATGTAATCCGCGACCTTGCCTTCGCCGAGACGTGGCTTCAGCGTCCGGTGAATGTCCTCGATGATTGCCTGAAGGTCGCCCGTCACCGCTGCACACATCTCCTTGCCCCAGTCCTGTCGCGCATCTGCACCCTTCTTCTATTGTCCATCCCGCAGTGCAGCGCAAGATGACGGCCAGATCTGCGTCATTCCTCGGGCGGGCCGGACAGGTGGTTCGTTGCCGATGTCTTTACCCGGCCAATCTCGTGCCAGAGACTGGTGATCATTCCAGGATCCACGTCGCTCATCAGATCCCGCAACCAGGCTTCGTGGGCATCCGCCATGGCCGCGAAGGTGCGCAGACCTGCCTCCGTCAGGCGTGCAACGGTGACGCGACGATCATCGCTCGGAGTTTCGCGCACGACGAGGCCGTCAGCCTCCAGCCTTTCGACCAGACCGGTGATGTTGCCGTTCGTGACCATGGTGCGACGCGACAGCTCGCCGAGCCGCAATCCCTGCCGCTCCCGGTAAAGCTGCGCCATAAGGTCAAACTGCGGCAGTGTCGCGCCGAACTCGGCGCGCAGCCGCTTGCGGATTTCCGTCGAAATCAGCTTGGTGGTGGAGAGCATCCGCAGCCACAACCGTGTTTCCGGCTTGTTGCGGCCATGCGGCCCCTCGGCAATGATTTCCAGATCAACCTGCGCGTCGTCCTGCTCGCTCATGCGGCCTCGCTTCCCCCGGCTCTTATCGCTCCAGCTGTACGAACAGGTATTTGAAATGTCAAAGGCCGGCTGCGGCTGCCCACGCCCGGCTGCAAGGCGAGTGAAATCTGCTCCGGGCGGCTCTGGAAACGAGCCGGGTTTTCCAGTTTGACCACCCGATCTGCAAAAGCCTCCCTCGAATCGTCGTACAAACAGCCTATCTTCTCAATCCAATGGAACGGCTATCAGGAGGTTTGCCCTTGTCCCTGCGCATCAACGACATCGCCCCGGATTTCACCGCTGAAACAACCGTCGGCCCGCTCCATTTTCATGAGTGGATCGGCAATGGCTGGGCCGTCCTCTTCTCGCATCCGAAGAACTTCACCCCGGTCTGCACCACGGAACTGGGCGCCATGGCCGGTCTCGAAGGCGAGTTCCGCAAGCGCGGCGTCAAGATCATCGGCATTTCCGTCGACCCTGTGGACAGCCATGCCAAGTGGAAAGCCGATATCCGCACCGCCACCGGCTATGACGTGGACTATCCGCTGATTGGCGACCGTGACCTGAAGGTGGCAAAGCTCTATGACATGCTGCCGGCCGGCGCCGGCGAGAGTTCCGAAGGCCGCACGCCGGCCGACAACGCCACCGTGCGTTCGGTCTACATCATCGGCCCGGACAAGAAGATCAAGCTGATCCTCACCTATCCGATGACCACGGGCCGCAATTTCGCGGAAATCCTGCGCGCGATCGATTCCATCCAGCTGACCGCGAAGCACCAGGTGGCAACGCCGGCCAACTGGCAGCCGGGCGAGGACGTGATCATCACCGCCGCAGTCTCCAACGAGGATGCCATAGCCCGCTTCGGGAGCTTCGACACCGTCCTGCCCTATCTGCGCAAGACGAAGCAGCCAGCCGCCTGAAGCCCTCTTCTACTCTATGCCCCGCAGGTCTCCACCTGCGGGCATGGAACCTGATGCACCAGGACATTCAATATCACTGAAACGTGAAGTGCACAGACTGCGCGGGCATCGCCCTCGGAAAAGACCGTGTTACAGTTTTGCGGTCCGGTTCTGGAGGTGATGGGAATGCCGATGCTTGCCAGCCTTGCCCTGCTCACGACGCTCCTTGCCGGTCCTGCGACGCCGCCTTCGGCCGCACGTTCTGCGTCCGGCGATGTGGATGTCGAACTGGTGCTTGCCGTCGATACGTCCCGCTCGATGGATTACGAGGAGATGAGGGTCCAGCGCGAGGGCTATGTCAGCGCCCTGCAGCATGCCGATTTCATCAATGCTGTGCGTGGCGGACTGATCGGCCGCATTGCGATTACCTATTTCGAATGGGCCGGCGAGGTGGATCCGGCATCCGTGCTGGACTGGCAGATCATCGAGACGCAAGCCGATGCCCGCGCCTTCGCCGAAAAGCTCGCCGCCCGCCCGATCGCCACGCAGCGGCGCACCTCCATCTCCGCTGCGATCGCCTATGGCACGCAGACCATTCTCACCAACAGCTACCGCGGCATGCGGCAGGTGATCGACGTGTCCGGTGACGGACCCAACAATATAGGTCTGCCGGTGGAAGGCGTGCGCGACAAGGCGATCGAGGCCGGCATCATCATCAATGGACTGGCGATCATGCTGCGCCCGACGGGTGCCGCAGCCTTTGGAAGCAGCGCCGGCCTGGACGATTATTACGGCGACTGCGTGATCGGCGGCCCCGGCGCCTTCGTAATGCCCGTACACAAGCCGGAAGACTTCGACACCGCGATCCGCCGCAAACTCGTGCTCGAGGTCAGCGGCCTTGCACCCGACGCCACACTCCATCGTATCGCCGCCCGCACCAAAACCGATTGCATGATGGGCGAACTGCAATGGCAGCAGTTCCAGGACCGGTAGAGGCTTACCAAGCGAGAAACATAACCCTCGGAACTCGCATCTTATCAATCTGACAAACAGGCGCTCATTCTCTTGGGCAAGCTGCCGACCGGCTTTTCTGCCGGGTCGATGCTCGCCTCTTTCGGCCGCCCGATCATCAACGTCAACAGCCGCGCCGATATTTGACCAAACTGGAGCGAGCGACATCTGTTCAAAAAGGCGGAGGAGGCACACGCAAAGCCAAGGAGAACGGGTCCGGTTTCGTAAAAAACGAAGACAGGCCCCGCCGGATGAACCGGCGGGGCCTGTCTTCGTCACACGGGCTGGCTGCGGGTCGCTTGCATCGGCGGCGTTGGCGGGACGCTGCCGGCAGGATGCAAGGACCCGCAAGGAAACCGCGCCTCCCTTCCGCTCAAGCCGCCAGACAAGGCCTTTGCGGAAGTGCCGGTCCCGGTGGGTGGATCCATCGGGACCGGTCTGGGCGGGGCGGGAACTGAGCCGGGCCGGGAGAAACCTCCCTCAGGCGTGGTCCGGCGTTGCGGCTTGGCTCTCTTCCGGCTTCTTGACCCGGAACCAGACGATGTAGAGCGCAGGCAGGAAGAGCAGCGTCAGCACCGTGCCGACAATGATGCCACCCATCATCGCGTAGGCCATCGGACCCCAGAAGATCTCGCGGGAGATCGGGATCAGCGCCAGCGAGGCGGCCGCCGCCGTCAGCATGATCGGTCGCATGCGGTGCTCGGCCGCCTCCTGCACGGCATGCCATGCCTCCTTGCCGGACTTGCGCAACGTATCGATCTCCACGACCAGAATGACAGAGTTGCGGATCAGGATGCCGATCAGGGCCAGCACGCCGAGGATGGCGACGAAGCCGAGCGGCGCACCCGAGGGAAGCAGGGCCGCCACGACGCCGATCAGACCAAGCGGCGCGACGATCACCACCATGAAGAGGCGCTGGAAGCTCTGCAGCTGGAACATCAGGATCGTCATCATGGTCAGCAGCATCAGCGGAACCACCGCGGCAATCGGGGCCTGGCTCTTGGCACTGCTTTCCACGGTGCCGGCCGGTGCCACGCTGTAGCCGGGCGAAAGCCTTGCGGCAAAGGCATCGATGGCCGGCTTCAGGCTCTGGTCGATGGTGGCCGGCTGCGTGCTGTCGCCGATGCCAGCCTTGACGGTGATGGTCGGAATGCGGTCGCGCCGCCAGATGATCGGCTGCTCCAGCTCGTAATGGAAGGTGGCAATCGCGGCAAGCGGCACGGACTGGCCGTTGCTGCTCGGAAGCTGCAGGTCACGCAGCGTCTCGATCGACTGGCGCTCGTCCTTCGTCGCCCGCGCCACCACGTTGACCAGGTAGATGCTGTCGCGGATCTGGGTGATGGTAGAACCACCGGTGATGTTGTTGAGCGCGGTCGCGATATCGGACGAGGAGACGCCGAGCTGGCGCGCCTTGTCCTGCAGCACATCCACCTTCACCACACGAGCCGGCTCGTTCCAGTCGAACACGATGCGGGTGAGGCGCGAGTCAGAGCCCATGATTGCGGCCAGTTCCTGCGCGTAGGTACGCACCATCTGCGGATCAGGGCCGCTGACACGGTACTGGACGGGACGGCCGACCGGGGGCCCGAGTTCCATCTGCTTCACGAAGACGTCGGTGCCGGGATATTCCTTGGCGGACGCCTCCTCCAGCTTGGCCATCAGGCGGTTACGCGCCTCGATGCTCTTGGTCACGATCACGATCTGACCAAAATTGTTGGTGGAAGCCTGGACGTCGAAGGAGAGAACGAAGCGCTTGGCACCCTGACCGACATAGGATGTCCAGTGATCGACGTCCGGGTTGCCGGCCACATACTTGGCCTCGAAGGCATCCATGTCAGCCTTGGTCTGCGCGATCGTGTAATTCTGCCGCGCCGTCCAGTCGACGATCAGTTCCGGACGATCGGAGGCCGGAAAGAACTGCTGCTGCACGAAGCCCATACCATAGATCGAGGCGCCGAAGGTCAGGGCAGTCACAAGGATCGTCATCTTGGGCCAGTGCATGCAGGCGCTGAGGATGCCGGCAAAACCACGGGCCACGATGCCCTTCTGCTCGTGATGCGCCTTCATCGTCTTCGGCAACATCAGCACACCCAGCAGTGGCGAGAACAGCACCGCAACAATCCAGGACACGATCAGCGACACCGCGATCACGACGAAGAGCGTGAAGGTGAACTCGCCGGCCGCGCTGTCATTGAGGCCAACCGGCATGAAGCTTGCGACAGTGACGAGCGTGCCCGTCAGCATCGGGAAGGCGGTCGAGGTCCACACGGCGGTCGCCGCCTTCTCCAGCGGCTGACCGTGTTCCAGCTTCGACACCATCATCTCGATGGCGATCATCGCGTCGTCCACGAGAAGGCCGAGTGCAATGATGAGCGCACCGAGCGAGATGCGCTGCAGCGAGATCCCGAGATATTCCATGAAAACGAAGGTGATCGCCAGAACCAGCGGAATGGAAACGGCCACCACGAGGCCGGCGCGCATGCCAAGACTGACGAAGCTGACCACGAGAACGATGACGATGGCTTCGAACAGGGCCTTGGTGAAGCCGCCGACGGCCTCTTCCACCACAACGGCCTGGTCCGCCACATGATGCACGCCGATGCCGACGGGCAGATCTGCGATGACCTTGTCCATCTTGACCGACAGGGCCTCGCCGAAATGCAGGAGGTTGGCACCCGGCTTCATGCCGATCGCCAGGCCGATGGCCGGCTGGCCGTTGACGCGAAACAGTGGCTGCTGCGGGTCGGAATAGGTGCGGGTGATCTTGGCGACATCGCTCAGGCGGAAGAAGCGATCGTTGACGCGCAGGTTGATGTTGCGCAGCGCCTCTTCCGACGCGAACTGGCCGGAGACACGCAGATTGATGCTTTCCGCGCCGGTACGCAGCGTACCGGATGCCACGACGGCATTCTGGTTCTGCAGCGTCTCGATGATCTGGTTCTGGGTGATGCCAAGCGCCGCCATCTGCTTGGTGGAGAATTCCAGATAAACCACCTCGTCCTGCGCGCCCACCAGATCCACCTTGCCGACATTCGGAACGGACAGGATCTGCTGGCGGGCCGTCTCCAGATAGTCCCTCAGCTGGCGCTGCGTCAGGCCATCGGCGGTAAAGGCGTAAATGTTGCCATAAACGTCGCCGAAGCTGTCGATGAAGGTCGGCCCCTGCACGCCGGACGGCAGGGTGGACGCAATATCGCTCACCATGTTGCGAACCTTGATCCAGGTCGGCTTGACGTCCTTGGCCTTGGTGTTTTCCAGAAGGTTCACATAGATCGTGGTCTGGCCTGGCGTGTTGATGCTCTTCGTATAATCGAGCGATTCAAGCTCCTGCAGCTTCTTCTCGATGCGGTCAGTGACCTGGCTTGTCATCTCGTCGACCGATGCGCCCGGCCAGGAGGCCTGGATCAGCATGGTCTTGATGGTGAAATCCGGGTCTTCCTCGCGGCCGAGGTTCATGTAGGACAGAATGCCCGCGACACTGGCGAGGATCATGAAATACCAGACAAGCGACTTGTGCTGGAGCGCCCATTCGGACAGGTTGAATTTCGTGTTCATGGGGCAATCTCACCCGAGAGTCGGACTGGTTGATTTTCAGTGAGCGAGTTAACACCCGCCGTCACAACGCGCTCGCCATCCTTGAGGCCGGTGAGCACGTCGACACCACCGGCGGCGGACGGCTGAATGGTGACGCTTCGGCGCTGCACCGTTTTGGCCGCGGGATCGACGATCCAGACGAATCGGGCGCCATCCTCTCCACCGATCGCCGTTTCCGGCAGCCACAGATGGCCTTCGCTGGGGGCGACCGGCGTTGCCGTCACCGTACTGCCGAACCGATAGCTCTGCGGTGGGTTGTCGAGCGCAATTTTCGTGCGGCGGGAACGGGTTGCGGCATCGGCCTGCGGTGCGGCCTCGCGGACCGTACCCGTTACCTTCACCTCCGGATTGGCCTGCAGGGTGACGAGGAAGGGCGTACCGATCGCCGTCAGCTGGACATAGCTGTCGGGAATGTCGACCTGCGCGTCACGCGCTTCGAGGCGAGCGATCGTCAGCACGGTCTGGCCGGCGGTCACGACCTGTCCCACTTCTGCCGAAACGGTAGAGACGACGCCATCGGATTCGGCCTCCAGCGTGGCATAGCCAAGCTGTTCCTTCGCCTTGGTCAGATCCGCCTGCTGCTGCTGCACGGTCGCGTCGGCCGCCTCGCGGGACTGGACGGCCTCTTCCAGCTGCTGCTTGGTGGTGGCGTTGGAGGCGAGAAGAGTCTGCTGGCGCTGCTCATTGACACGCGCCAGATCGGCCTTGGCACGGGCAGAGGCCAGATCTGCCTCTGCCTGCCGCACCGCCAGTTCCAGACTCGTGGCATCGAGACGGGCCAGGACATCGCCCTTCTTGACGAGATCGCCGACGTTGACGCTTCGCTGGACGATGCGCCCCAGAACCTGGAAGCCAAGATCGGTGCTGAACTTGGGCTGTACCGTTCCGGTGAAGCCGAAGGCCGTCGCCTCACGCGGTTTGGCGAGCATCGACAGAACCGGGCGCACCGGCGCCTCGGCTTTTTTCTCCTCCGAGCACGCGGCAAGTCCCGCCGCCAGCAGGACAAGGGGAATGACAGTCAGCAATTTCATCGGGCAGCCTCCAGGCTGTAGGATACCGGCTGGTTTTCGCGCAGGAACTGGCCGCCATCGACGACGATCAGTTCACCCGACGTCAACCCGTTCGCCAGAACGACCCGCGACGCATCATAGCGTTCGACGGCGATGGTCTTCAGGCGCGTGACCTTCTTGTCGGGGTCAACCACCCACACCGCCGGCGTGCCGGCCTTGGAGAACATGGACTGCCACGGGATCGAGATCCGCTCCTGCCGTTCCAGCACCACATTGGCGCTGATGGATGCGCCAAGCGTCATCTCCGGCGGGGGATTTGTGATCGCGAGCTTCACGCGCACCGTACCAAGCGACGTATCGAGCGCGGGGCTCACCTCGCGAAGCGTGGCAGCGGCACGGATCTTCGGATTGGAAATCATCGCAACTTCAAGCGAGAGCGGCGTCATCTTGCCGCTGAGAGCCGATTCCTGCACGTTGAACACGGCGTCACGCTCGCCGTCATGGGCCAGCGTAAAGACGGTGGTCGAGGCCTGAACGACCTGACCGACCTCGACGCTGCGCGCGGTGATCGTACCGTCCGCATCGGCACGCAGCTCGGTCTGCTGCAACGCCTCGACGGCGGTTTCCAGCTTGGCGCGCGCGGCATCCAGATCCTTTTCGGCCGACTGGTATTGCTGCTGGGCGCTGTCGAGATCCTGCTGCGACATGGCGCCGGTCTGGGTCAGCGCCTTGCGACGGGCGAGAAGCGAGCTCGTCATGCGCAGCGTGGCCTCCTGCGAGGCCACGGCAGCCTGCGCCGATTCAAGATCCGCCTTCTGCTCGACGGGATCGAGCATCGCCAGGATCTGGCCGGCTTCGACATGATCGCCCACGCTCACACTGCGCGAAATGACGCGCCCGCTGTTCTTGAAGGAGAGATCGCTCTCCACGCGCGCCTTGATCTCGCCCGTGCCGGAAGCGCGGATGAGATCGGGCTGCATCTCGGCCTTTTCCACGCCGACATGGGCACGATAGGGCTCGGCATCCTTCTTTTGCCCGTCGCAGGCAGACAGGGCCAGCGCGGCAAGGACCGCTGTGGCTGACAGCAGTCGGGATCTTTTGGTCGTCTGCACGCTTTCTTCCGGCGTGGCGGCACTTTGGGGCATGACCGTGTTCCAGGATCGGTTTCTAGGGAGCTGCTATTTATTCATCAGGTGTTGAATAGATGCCTTCACGGCGGTATGGTGTCAAGACGTGAGAAGGAGAATGCCTTGACGATTTGCAAAATCAGCACAGAACGAGGACGCGGCCGGCCACGCAAAGGCGAGGAACATGATGGCGAAGCTCTTATCGGAGCGGCCCTTGCCTGCTTTGCCGAGAATGGCTTCGACAAGACGACCCTGCGCACCATCGCAGCCCGCGCGCGCGTCGATGTCGCGCTTCTCTCCTACCGCTTCGGCTCCAAGCTCGGACTCTGGACGGCTGTTCTGGATGCGATGGCCGAGGATACACTGCAGCGCCTCGATGACTGGACCTCCACGAAAGAGGGGCTGACGACGGAGATGCAGCTGCAGAGGCTCTGCTCCAACATGGTGACCATGGTTACGGAACGTCCGCTGTTTGCCCAGTTGCTGATCAGCGAGATCATGACGGGGGCCGACGAGGAACGGCAGTCGCTGATCGAGGCGCGGATGGTGCATCCCATTCATCATCGTCTCGTGGACTACACGGCGAAACTGCGCAATCTGACGAGCGAAGACGCCCTGGCAAAGCTTGCGCTGTCGCTGATGGCATCCATGTCCATGATCGGCGTTCTGGTGTCCACGCGCCATTTTCTCTCCCGCCTTGCCCCCCTTGCGGAAGATGACGAGGCCTTCAGGGCCCGGCTCACCTCCCTCATGCACCACATCCTGACCCAGCCCTGAAACCGGTGGTTTTGCACGGGGCTAAACCCGTGCGGTCTTTACATGCGCGGAGGGCATCCTGCCCGAAAGCGGCCCATGATCGGCCGGCCATGTCATTGACGGGCCGACACCTGCGAGGTTCGGCCCTTCGGTACGCGCCTGCGCGCGACCTCGGCTTCCATGCGAGAGAACGGAACCTGCACAAGGCCCGGAGCGAATGCCCAAAGACCCTTGCCCGTTCGTGCCTCGACTATCGCGCCGAGACTTTACTCAAGGCTTAAGAACGGCACACCCGCACCGTCGGAGGAAACTGAAGACGAGAAAACCCCTTGAAATCGGGAGGGGCTGCTGCACATACCCGCATAATTTGCAGACCGACAGTGAGACGAGGCCTTCGGTTGGACATGCCTTTCCACGCTCCCCGCCCCCGCATTCTGGTGCTGGAAGATGACATGCTTTTGGCGATGGACATGGAAGACCACCTTGTCAGCCGCGGCTATGAGGTGTGCGGGCCCTACGGTCGCGTAGGCCAGGCCCTTGAGGCCATCCCGCAGCTTTCGCTGGCAGGCGCCATTGCCGACCTCAACCTTGCGGGGGAGCTGTCCTTTCCGGTCATCGACTGCCTGCGGCAGCACGGTGTGCCGGTCATCGTCTGCAGCGGTTATGCGGAACTGCCCCAGGTCAAGGCCAGGCTCGACGGCCTTCCGCTCATCGCCAAGCCCTGGAGCCCGGAACGCCTCGACGACCTGATTGCACAGACCTTCCATCACGAGCCGATGCGCGTGCGCCGCCGCTGAAACGGCGGCACAGGCCAAACGCGTCCAAGACACCCTTTGGCGCGCACTGGTCGATCAACACGACTTCGCAGAATTCAGCCAGGATGGCGATGGATCGGGTCCACCCAATACACGTCCTCCGGCGCCTCAACCGGATCGACATCCGTGATATTAACCACCACCGCCTCGTTGTCTGAACGGACCAGCACGCATTCCAGCACCGCATCCGGATCGGCGTTGATCTCCTGGTGGGGAACGTAGGGCGGCACGAAGATGAAATCGCCGGGGCCGGCCTCGGCCACATATTCAAGCCTCTCGCCCCAGCGCATGCGCGCCCGCCCACGGATCACATAGATCACGCTTTCCAGCGCGCCATGATGGTGGACACCGGTCCTGGCGTTCGGCTCGATGGCGACGGTGCCGGCCCAGATCTTCTGGGCGCCGACCCGGGCATGATTGATCGCCGCCTGCCGGAACATACCGGGCGTCTGGGCGGTATTGGGATCAAGCTGGTCACCCTTGATCACCCTGACGCCATCATGCTTCCAGCGCTCGGCTTCACCCTCATGATGATGGTCCATCCTGCTCTGCTCCCGGTTTCATCCGCGCTGCGGATAGCGCGTCGCTCTTCGGCGACAGGATGAACACCACGCGCGGCAGCTGACAAGCCCTGTTTTCGGTAGGCCCCACGACCGGGCCGGCGGCAGAGCAAGCCTGTGCCATTCCCGCATTCCCGGCAGAGACCGCCCCCACGAAGCCACCCCTTTGGCACTCCGGGAAGTCAGGGGTGTGCACGGCATGCTAAATTCGACAGGTCATGGCTTTACAACTAACATGTCAGATGTATATTCGCCATAACTCAGTCGGAGGAGTAATGACGTTGACGCGCAAGTTTGGCCTTTCGGCCGCATTGACCACGCCGTTTCAGGAAAACGGTGACATCCTTCTGTCCGTGATGACAGACCACGCAAAGCGCTGCCTTGCCGGCCATTGCGACAGCGTCACCCTGTTCGGCACGACGGGCGAAGGCAGCTCGATCGGCCACCGCGAGCGCGGCGATGTTCTCTCGGCCTTTGCTTCCGCCGGCATTGCCGGCAACAACATTGTCGCCGGCGTCCTCGTCGACAGCGTGGCAGATGCCGTAGACCAGTCGGCGCAGGCGCTGGATGCCGGCGCCCGCAACATTCTTCTCGCCCCGCCCTCCTACTTCAAGAACGTCTCGGACGATGGCCTGTTTCACTGGTTCTCGGCCGTCTTCACGCAGCTTGGGCCGAAGGCGCGTGACATCATCGTCTACAACATTCCCTCGGTGACGATGGTGAAGATCTCGGTGGATCTGGTGGAGCGCCTGCGCCGCGCCTTCCCGGGCGTCGTCACCGGCGTCAAGGATTCCGGAGGCGACTGGTCGCATACGGAGCAGCTTCTGAAGCGCCACGGCGATCTCTCGATCCTGATCGGCGACGAGCGGCATCTGGCGCAGGGAACGCGCTTGGGTGGGCAGGGTGCCATTTCCGGCATGGCCAACCTTCTGGGCGCCGAGGTGCGCGCGATGGCCGTGGATGGTCGCGACGACACGCGCGTGACGGGTCTGGTCGAGGTGCTTCTGAACTATCCTGTTACTCCCGCGGTCAAGGTTCTTGTGGCGCGCACCACCGGTGACGCAGTATGGCTGCCGGTACGCCCGCCGCTGGTGACGATTGGCGCGGAAGACCGCGAACGTCTCGGCCAGGCGTTCGACCGGCAGTTTTCATCGCAGGCGGCCTGAGGGCCGGGACGGAGGATCCGGATGGCAGGGAGCATGGACGAGACCGGCGAACAGGTCACGTTGCGGGAAAAGGCGTATGAGAGCTTCACACGCCATCTTCTCGCGCGGGATGTGCGCCCGGGCCAGTTCATCTCCCAGCGGCAGCTGGTGGAACTGACCGGGCTGACGCTCGGCGCGATCCGCGAGCTGATCCCCCGGCTGGAAACGGAAGGGTTGATCAAGACGGTGCCGCAGCGCGGTCTGCAGATCGCCCATATCGACCTCAGCCTGATCCGCGAGGCCTTCCAGTTCCGCATCATCATGGAAAAGGAGGCGGTCGCCTTCTTCACCCGCAATGCCCGCGATGCGGAGGTGGAGCGTCTGCTGCGCCAGCATCGGGACATTCTCGAACGGGCCGAAGCCGGCGACGCCTCGCCGGAACTGGAGCAGCATGCCCAGGCAACCGACTGGGGCATGCACAACGCCTTTGTCGACGCCATGGGCAATTCGATCCTGTCGAACGCCTACCGCGTCAACGCCATCAAGATGCGGCTGATCAACCAGGAGAGAATTCGCATCGACGGCCGGGTGGCGCCGGTCATGAAGGAACATCTGACGGTTCTCGAAGCCATCGAGCGCCGATCGGTTGAAGACGCGGTCCAGCGCCTCGTGGCTCATATCGGCCATGCAAGGGACCGCGCACTGGCAGTCTGATATCGTCAACCGGTCGCGCAGGGAGGTGCGGCCGCGAAAGGGAGGACCATTTTATGACGACTTCTATCCTGAAGCCGACCCGTCGCACGTTTCTCGCGGCAAGTGCCGCCATCGGCGGTTCAGCCCTCATCGGCGGACGCCCCGCCTCGGCAGCCGTTGACTGGAAACGCTTCAGCGGCACCACGCTCAGCGTCAATCTCGTCAAGAGCCCGCGCAGCGAGACGCTGATCAAGTACCTGTCGGAATTCGAAAGCCTGACCGGCATCAAGGTGAATGCCGAGGCGACGCCCGAGCAGCAGCAGCGCCAGAAGACGGTGATCGAGCTCAGCACCGGCAAGCCGAGCTTCGACGTCGTGCACCTGAGCTACCACGTCCAGAAGCGTCAGTTCGAGAAGGGCGGCTGGCTGGCCGACATCGGCGGCTTCCTGAAGGATCCGTCGCTCACCGACCCGTCGCTCAATGAAGGCGACTTCGCCGAAGCCGGCCTGCTGTTTGCCAAGGATGCCAAGGGCACGCTGCGCTCCCTGCCGTTCTCCGTGGACTACTGGATCGTCTACTGGAACAAGGAGCTCTTCGAAAAGAAGGGACTGACCTATCCGAAGACCTTCGAGGAACTGGTTGCCGCCGCCGAAAAGATCACCGACCCCTCGACCAACACCTATGGCTTCGTGGCCCGCGGCCTGAAGAACGCCAACACCCCCGTCTGGACCTCGCTGATGCTCGGTTACGGAGCGGCCCCCATCAACGCCGCCGGCAAGGTCGACACGCTGTCGAAGGAAGCCGTCGAGGCCGCCAAGCTCTACCAGCGACTGATGACCAAATCCGCACCGCCCGGTGTCTCCGGCTTCAACTGGGCCGAAGCCCAGTCTGCCTTCCTGCAGGGCAAGATCGGCATGTGGTTCGATGGCGTGGGCTTTGCACCGCCAATCGAGGATCCGCAGAAGTCGCGCGTCGTCGGCAAGGCCGGTTACGGCGTGATGCCGAAGGGCCCGGCCCAGCAGGCGGCCGGCACGTTTGGCGACGGCCTTGGCGTGGTGGAAGCCTCCACCAAGAAGGAAGCCGCCTACCTGTTCTGCCAATGGGCCATCTCGCATGACATGGGCGCCCGTCTGCTGCAGGCCGGTGCCGGCGTACCCTTCCGCCAGTCGATCCTGACCGATGCGAAGGTACGCGAAGGCGTGAAGATGCCGGGCGCCTGGCTGGATGCGGTCGCAGGCTCCGGCAAGGTCTCCAAGCTTGCCCTGCCGGTCGTCATCCCGGTCACCGAATTCCGCGACATCTACGGCGTTGCCCTCACCAACATGATCGGCGGCGCGGACGCGGAAACCGAACTCAAGAACGCAACGGCGCAGTTCGAACCGGTTCTGGCGCGAAGCGAGGGATAATGGCATCCGTGAGCATCGACAACCCGATCGACGAGACGACGGAACGGAGGAGCAAGCCCGCGCGGCTTGCTCCCAATTACTGGCCCTTCGTCATGCCGGCCCTTCTCGTGGTTTCGGCCGTCATCGTCTTCCCCTGGCTCTTCACCCTGTGGATGAGCGTCAACAGCTGGACGCTCGGCCAGCCGCGAACCTTCATCGGTTTTGCGAACTACCTGCGCCTGGCACAGGACATGCGGTTCTGGGAATCGCTGTGGCATACCACCACCTACACGGTTCTTTCGGTGGTGCTGCCGCTGTTCTTCGGCACGCTGGCGGCGCTGGTTTTCGATGCGAAGTTTCCGCTGCGCGGTTTCCTGCGCGGCATCTTCGTGATGCCGATGATGGCAACGCCGGTGGCGGTCGCGCTCGTCTGGACCATGATGTTCCATCCACAGCTCGGCGTGCTCAACTACCTGCTCTCCCTCGTCGGGATCGGTCCGCAGGAGTGGATCTACAACCAGACGGCCGTCATTCCCTCGCTGGTTCTGGTCGAGACCTGGCAGTGGACGCCACTCGTCATGCTCATCGTGCTGGGCGGTCTTGCCGCCGTCCCGCGCGAACCCTATGAAAGCGCCGAGATCGATGGCGCCACCGCCTGGCAGAAGTTCCGCTACCTAACGGTGCCGATGATCGCCCCCTTCCTGATGATTGCGGTGATCATCCGCTCCATCGATGCGATCAAGAGCTTCGACATCATCTATGCGATGACGCAAGGCGGACCGGGCACGGCCTCCGAAACCATCAACATCTACCTCTACAACACCGCCTTCGCCTATTACGACATCGGTTACGGATCGGCGATGGCCGTCGTGTTCTTCCTGATCATCATCGCGCTCTCCTTCGTGCTGCTGATGGTCCGGGCACGCGCCAACTGGTCCGACATGGAGGAACGCTGATGACCCGTCCGCTCATCACCCACCGGACGCTGGACCGGATCGGCCTGCTGTTCGTCGCGCTTGTCATGATCTCGCCGGTCATCCTGTTCTTCCTGTGGATGATCTCGCTCTCCCTGAAGTACGAGATCGACAACGGCGCCTATCCGCCGATTATCATTCCGGAAAACATCGCCTGGTCGAACTATGTGAAGGTGTTCGAGGAGAACAATTTCCTCCTCTATTTCTGGAATTCGGTTCTGGTTACCGGCACGGCGACGCTGCTCGCGCTTGTGATCGGCGTTCCCGCAGGCTTCGGCATCGCGCGGCTGAAGGCGGAAAAATCGGCGGTCGTCATCATGATCGCCCGCATGACGCCCGGCCTTTCCTTCCTGATACCACTGTTCCTGCTGTTCCAGTGGACCAACCTGATCGGCACGCTCTGGCCGCAGATCATCATCCATCTCGTGGTCACGGTTCCGATCGTGGTGTGGATCATGATCGGCTATTTCGAGACGACGCCGAAGGAACTGGAAGAGGCCGCCAGCATTGACGGCGCCACCACCTGGCAGGTCTTCCGCCTGGTCGCGCTGCCGATCGCCAAGCCCGGCATCGTCGTTTCCTTCATCCTGGCGTTGATCTTCTCCTGGAACAACTTCGTGTTCGGCATCGTGCTGGCCAACCGCGAAACGCGCACGCTGCCGGTCGCCGTCTACAACATGCTGTCCTTCGAACAGGTCAGCTGGGGTCCGCTGGCCGCCGCCGCACTGATCGTCACGCTGCCGGTGCTGCTGCTGACCATGTTTGCCCAGAAACAGATTGTCGCGGGTCTTACCGCCGGCGCCGTCAAGGGAGGTTGAGGGCGAAAGCCCTCCCTCCTCAATCCCCCCCGCTTCTTGTCAGGACACATCATGGCAACCGTCAATATCCAGAACATCCAGAAGAACTACGGCGCGGTGAAGGTCATTCACGGCATCGATATCGACATCGCCGACGGCGAATTCGTGGCGCTGGTCGGTCCCTCCGGCTGCGGCAAGTCCACCCTGCTGCGCATGATCGCGGGGCTGGAGGAAGTCACCGGCGGCGCAATCCGCATCGGGCCGCGCGAGGTGTCGCATCTTCCGGCGCGTGACCGCGACATCGCCATGGTGTTCCAGAACTATGCGCTCTATCCGCACATGACGGTCGCTGACAATATGGGCTTTGCGCTCAAGCTGAAGAAGGCCGATCCCGCCGAGATCAAGACCAAGGTTCAGCGTGCAGCGGGCATCCTCGGACTCGAAAAGCTTCTGGACCGCTATCCGCGCCAGCTGTCCGGCGGCCAGCGCCAGCGCGTTGCCATGGGCCGCGCGATCGTGCGCGATCCGCAGGTCTTCCTGTTCGACGAGCCGCTGTCCAACCTCGATGCCAAGCTGCGCGTGCAGATGCGCGGCGAGATCAAGACCATGCATCAACGCATCGGCACGACGACGATCTACGTGACCCACGACCAGGTGGAAGCCATGACCATGGCCGACAAGATCGTGGTGCTGCATGATGGCCACATCGAGCAGATCGGCGCGCCGCTCGAACTCTACGACCGCCCGTCCAATCTTTTCGTTGCCGGCTTCATCGGCTCTCCCGCGATGAACTTCATCGATGGCCGCATCGAGGAAGGCGCCTTCCGCACCAAGAAGGGCCTGATCCTGCCGCTGCCGCAGGGCGTGGCCGCCGCCGGCGGCCGTGATCTGGTCTATGGTGTGCGTCCGGAACATATCCGGGCGGCAACCCACGGGATCGAGGGCCGTGCGACGCTGGTCGAGGGAACCGGCTCGGAAATCTACGCCAAGCTTGATGCCCGCGGCGAGGAAATCGCCTGCCTGTTCCGCGAGCGCCTGGACGTGCGGTTCGGCGACACGGTCTCTATCGACATCGATCCGGCCCGGATCCACCTGTTCGACAAGCAGACCGGCCTTCGCCTCTGACGACCATGACCAAGCAGGTTCTTTGCGTCGGCGCGGCCGTCCTTGACACGATCTTCCGCGTCCGCACCTTGCCGACAGGGGAAGGCAAGGTTCTGCCCTATGACATGGTGCAGATCCCCGAGGGCATGGCGTCGAGCGCCGCTTATGCCGTGGTGCGGCTCGGCGGCGCGGCGACGCTCTGGGGCGCTGTCGGCGATGATGAGAGAGGCCACCGCATCCGGCAGGGTCTTGCGGCAGACGGGATAGACACAGACGGCATGCGCATTGCACCGGGAGCGCCCTCGGCGCTGTCGACAATTCTGGTCGATGACCACGGCGATCGGCTGATCATACCCTTCTATGATCACCGATTGCACGCCGAACCGCCACGCGTGACGGAAGACGACCTTGCCCGCTTCGATGCCGTGCTGGTGGATGTGCGCTGGCCGGCGCTGGCACGTCAGGTGCTGCGGGTCGCAACTGGCCTAGGCATTCCGGCCATCCTCGACGGGGATGTGGCGCCGGTTGACACGCTGCGCGATCTCGCCGCCTTCGCAACCCACATCATCTTCTCCGAGCCTGCCGCCCGCTCCCTGAGCACCGAACGGAACGAGGCAGCGCTCGTGCGCGACCTTGCAGAACAATTCGGCACTGCACTGGTGTCCGTCACCTTCGGCGAACGAGGCAGCTACTGGCTGGAGCCGGAGGGTAGAACGCTGTGCCATCAGCCGGCGCTTGCCATCGACGCTATCGACACGCTCGCCGCCGGGGATGCGTTTCACGGCGCCTTCGCCCTTGGTCTTGCCGAGGAGATGTCGGTTGCCGATGCCATCCGCCTTGGCTCGGTGACGGCTGCGCTGAAATGCACCGTTTTCGGAGGCCGCCGCGGTATGCCGCTGCGTGCCGATGCGCAAGCCGCGCTACGACGTCTTTCGCCCGTACAAACTGGCCTCTGACGTTCGCGGAAACACCAGACCCAAGTCGTTGTATTCGAAACAACCTTGGCGAGACAGGATACATACAGCTCAACACCGCATCGCCTTACCCGAAACGCAATATTTCATAAGAATTATTCAGCACGGCTCGAAGTAAAGCAATGCCGCTTTCCAGCATCTTCATCCGCATCACCATCGCATCGCTTCTTGCAGCATCAGCCCTGCCCGCGAAAGCTGCCACGATTGTCGCCATCGGCGCCAGCCAGACCTACGGGCACGGTGTGTCGCGCGGGGAAGATTACCCATCTCAGCTAAAGAAGATGCTCGCGGAAAAGGGCTATGCGGTTTCCGTTGCGAATGCTGGCGTTTACGGCGGTGAAACGACCGCCGCCATGCTCTCAAGGCTAGACAGCACCCTCGGGAGCGACACGAAGGTCGTGATCTTCCAGCCAGGCCGCGTGCGGGATTCCGATACGGATCGATCGGACAATGTGAAAGAGATCAAGCAGAAGCTTGCCGCACGGCATATCGCCTTCATCAAGATCCCGAACTCCTGGTTCAAGGACTTTCCGCGACAGTCGGACGGGCAGCATCTGACCGCCGGCGGATACCAGAAACTCGCAGAGCGCCTGCTGCCCTCGGTCATTGACGCACTGAAAAAGAAATGACGGCCGTCATCGGCAGTGCGGAGTGATGGTCTCTGACCGTTTGACGGGTGCTTTTCCGGCAACAGGGAACCGCCAGAAACCATCTATCTCTCTGTTTCCAGGCGCTTCCGGACGCAAAAGCCGGTCTCCGCTTTCGCTGGTATCGCTCTATTGCCCGGCGGCGCGTCCCATACCGGCATCAATACCGTAACGGGCGAGGATCTCTCGGATCTTGTCGTCCTGTAGCGGGTCCGGCAACAGTGCCGGCTGGCGGCTGGCACCAACCGAGGCGTCCTGCAGGTAAAGCGCCCGTTTGACCATGGCCGGCGCAAATCCCAGCGCATAGAGATCGGTGCGGAAAGCCGTATAAATTGCCTGCTGCCGTTCGGCTTCGGCGATGTCGCCCCGGTTGAAGGCATCGAGAATGCCGGCCAGAACATGTGGCAGGGCATTGCCGAGACCGGAAATGCAGCCGGCGGCACCGTTCTGCAGCGACCAGAGAACAAGATGATCCGGCCCGGAATAGACATTGAAGCCGGGCACATCATGCGCCACCTGCAGATAGGCTTCAAGCGTCTGCTGCGCGCCGCCGGAATCCTTGATGCCGGCAATGTTGCCATGGCGCGCCAGCGTGCGGGCCGTTTCCGGCTCGATATGGTTCTGCGTGCGCGCCGGAATGTCGTAGAGATAGACCGGTGTCCGGACCGCATCGGCAACCGTCGAGAAATGACGGATGAGGCCATCCTGCGTGCAGGCGATGAAAAAGGGGGTAATGACGGCAATGCCATCGACGCCGATCCGGTCGAATGCGCGGGCCAGCTTCAGCGTTTCGAAGGTGGCGGGCATCCCGGCGTTGACGATGACCTTCACCTTGCCGGCTACCTCGTCCACCACTTCTTCGGTCAGCCGCACCTTTTCCTCGAAGGTCAGCGCCGTGAAATCGCCATTGGTGCCGGCGCACATGATGTTGTTGCCGGCTGCCACCTGCCGGCGCACCTGCGCACGGGTGGCTTCGAAATTGATTGTTTCGTCCTCGTTGAAACAGGTGACGAGGGCGACAAAAGCCTGGGCGGACATGAAAGAAAATCTCCGTTGATGGAAATAGCGGCCGTCAGGCCCGTATGGCGCGATGGGCGGCCTGAACATCCGGATCGGGATCGAGGCTCGCCGCCAGAAGTGCCTGTGTATAGGGCTCGCGCGGCGCCTCGAAAATCTGCCGCACGCCGCCAAGCTCGACGATCCTGCCCTTCTGCATCACCATCACCTGATCGGCAAAGTCCCGCACCACCGGCAGGTCATGGGCGATGAAGATGAAGGAAATGCCGGTCTGGCGCCTGAGCTTGTCCAGCAGTTCGATCACCTGCGCCTGAACCGAGACGTCGAGCGCCGACACCGCTTCGTCGCAGATGATCAAGCGCGGTTCCAGCGCAAGCGCCCGGGCAATGGCAATACGCTGCCGCTGGCCGCCGGAAAACTGGTGCGGATAACGCCGCATATGATCGGGCGAAAGTCCCACCTGCTGCAGCAGTTCGGCAACCCGCTCGCGCCACTTCGCTCTTGGCAGAATGTCTGGATGGATCACCCAGGCTTCGGACACCAGCTGGAAGACGGTCATGCGCGGATTGAGCGACTGGGTCGGATCCTGGAACACCATCTGCAGATCGCGCCTGAGCCTGTAAATCTCTCTTGGCGACAGCTGGAAAAGGTCCCTCCCCTTCCAGATCGCCTGACCGGAATCCGGCTTGTCGAGGCGCAGGAGAACACGCGCCAGCGTCGATTTCCCGGAGCCGCTCTCGCCGACGATTGCAAGCGTCTGGCCGGCCATCAGGTCGAAGGACACGCCCTTGAGGGCCTGGAATGCTCCGTAATTCTTGCAGACATCGCGCACCGAGAGCAGGACCTCACCCTGTATCTCCCCCTCGTGCATGACGCCCTTGCCGGGAGCGGCCGCGATCAGCCGGCGCGTATAGGGATGCTTCGGGTTCTTGTAGACCTCGCGCGCCGTGCCGCTTTCAACCAGCGCACCCTTTTCCATCACCACCACGCGGTCAGCGATTTCAGCCACCACGCCAAGGTCATGGGTGATGATCAGCACGCCCATGCCGATTTCCCGCTGCAACTCTTTCAGAAGCGCCAGCACATCGGCCTGGACCGTCACGTCGAGCGCGGTGGTGGGTTCGTCGGCGATCAGGAGATCGGGGCGCAGCGCCAGCGCCATGGCGATCATCACGCGCTGGCGCTGGCCGCCGGAAAACTGGTGCGGATACTTGTCCATCGCCGCCTGCGGATCGGGAATGCCGACACGCCCGAGCAGGCGGATGGCTTGCGCATCCGCTGCATCCTTCGGGAGCCCGTGCGTGGTCATTGCCTCGCGGATCTGCCAGCCGACGGTGTAGACGGGATTGAGATGGCTGAGCGGATCCTGAAAGATCATGGCGATCCGCTTGCCGTTCACCTCACGCCGCTCGTCCGGCCTCATCGTCAGCAGATCCTCGCCATCGAGAAAGATCTCGCCGGAGGTGATGCGGCCAGGCGGCATATCGATGAGGTTCATGATCGCGGCCGAAGAGACGGACTTGCCGGAGCCGCTTTCGCCGAGGATGGCGAGCGTTTCGCCGCGATCGAGGTGGTAGGAGATATTGCGCACCGCCTTCACCACCCCGGATGCGGTGTGGAACTCGACGGAGAGATTGCGCACGTCCAGCAGATGCTCAGCCATTTGCAGGCCCCTTCATTTCCAGCCGCCAGCGCTGCACGGGATCGAGCGCGATGCGCAGCCAGTTCGACAGCAGGTTGAGCGAGAGAGTGGTGAGAATGATGGCCAGGCCCGGCCAGAAGGACAGCCACCAGGCATTGGTCAGGTACTGGCGTCCCTGCGAAATCATCAGGCCCCAGGTAATGTCAGGGGGCTGGATGCCGATGCCGAGGAAAGAGAGCGCGCTTTCCGCCAGCATCACATAGGCGAAGTCCAGCGTGGCAAGCGTTGTCAGGGTTGGAAAGACGATCGGCAGGATGTGGCGGAAGAGGATGCGGTTGCTGGAGGCCCCCATCACGCGGGCCGCCTGAACGAACATGCGCTCGCGGATTTCCAGAACCTCCGCCCGGGTGGTGCGCAGATAGACGGGGATGCGGGTGATCGACAGCACCACCATCAGGTTCACGATGGAGGAACCCAGCAGATAGAGCACGATGACTGCGATCAGCAGCGACGGGAAGGACATGATGACGTCAGCGAGCCGCATGATGATCTGGCTGATGCGCGGCGAGGAAAAGCCGGCCATCAGGCCGAGAAAGGTGCCGATCGCGGCCGATAGAACAACGGCACCTGCGGCCACCATCAGGGTGTTCTGGGTTGCGACGATAATGCGGGCAAACAGCGGCCTTCCCAGCGCATCGGCCCCCATCCACCAGATCCAGCCACGCGACCAGTCGAAGGGCGCGAGATTGCGTCCGCGCAGGTTCTGCCTGACCGCCTCCTCGCCAAGCCATGCCGGGCCAGCCAGGGCGAGAATGACCATCACGACAAGGAAGAGGGCTGCCACCAGCGCAAACTTGTCCGCCAGCAGCATACGCCCCATGCGCACGCCAAGAGACGGCTCCTCGCGCAGCGCCGGATCGGTTTCGGTGGATGACAGGCTCAACGGGTAGCCTCCTCAGTGGCGGATACGCGGATCGAGCAGTGCGTAGCAAAGGTCGATCAGCAGGTTCATCAGAAAGATGGCAAGTGCCGTGACGAGAATGGCCGCCAGCACCACGTTGAAATCACGCTGCAGGATGGAGTCGATCATCAGCTTGCCGACGCCGGGGAAGCCGAAAATCGTCTCGACCACGACGGCACCGTTCAGCAGGCTCGCCGCCTGATCGCCGATCACGGTGATAACAGGCAGCATCGCATTGCGCAGCGCATGGATGAAGATGACCGGTCCGGAACGGACCCCCTTGGCCCGCGCCGTCTTCACATAGGCCGAAGAGAGCGCGCTGATCATCGAGCCGCGCACCACCTGCACGATGATGCCGAAGGGGCGCACGAAGAGAACGCCAATCGGCAGGATCCAGTGGAGCACCGATCCCGTGCCTGACGTCGGCAGCCAGGCCAGATTGACGGAGAAGAGAACGATGGCAACGATCGCCAGCCAGAAATCTGGCACCGATGCGCCAATCAGCGACAGCATCGAGGCAATGCGATCGAAAAAGCCGCCGGAGCGGAAGGCAGCCAGCGAACCGACGACAATGGCGGCGCTGGTGACAAGGCTCATGGTAATGAGGGCCAGCCACAGTGTCCAGGTGAAGGCTTCCGTCACGACATCAAGCGCCGGCCGCGCCTTGCGGTAGGATTCGCCGAGGTCACCGGTCACCAAATCGCCGACGTAGCGACCGAACTGGACGAGCAGCGGATCGTTCAGCCCGTGCAACTCCCGGAACTGCTGTTTCATTTCCGCAGACGCCTCGACAGGCAGGAAGAGCGAGGCCGGATCCCCGGTCATGCGCGACAGGAAGAACACCATCACGATCAGTCCGACCAGCGAGATCAGGCTGGCGACAGAGCGTTTGCGGATGAAACTGAGCATGATCGTCCTCCCCTTCCCACGGATGGCGACGGCTGAAAGCGGGCAGCGGGTATGGCCCGCCGCCACGAAGATGCCGGACGCCGCGAAGCGGCATCCGGCGGGCCACCGCCTTACCTGATGCCGATCTCGGAGAGCTGCAACATGCTGTTGGTGGCGATCGTCGGTTTGAAGTCGAGCTTTTCCGAGACACGGGCAAAGCCCACCATGTGGAAGAGCAGGACATCCGCCACGACATCGTCATGCAGGTAGGCGATCAGCTGCGACCACAGCTTGGCCCGCTCATCGCCCACGGCTGCAGAGGCGCGCTGGATCAGATCGTCCACCTTCGGATCGGAGAAGCCGGACTGCGTTCCCTTCGAAGCATATTTGAAGAACATCGAGAAGGACGGGTCGCCCTTGGAATTGTCGTGCATCGCGGCAACCAGCTGCGGCCCGCGCCCGTCCTTGAACGGCTTGGAATAATAGGTCTCGTGTTCCGCCACCTCGACGAACTTCAGCTCGACCTTGAAGCCCGCTTCCTGAAGCTGCGCCTGGATGGCTTCCATGATCTCGGTCACGTTCGGAAAGTTCGCCGTGCGCGCGATGATCGTGATCGGCGTCTCCACCGGCACGCCGGCCGCCTTGGCCTCTGCAAGCAGCTTCTTGGCAGCCGACACATCATGCGGGAACTGCTTCACATCCGGGTTCCAGCCGAGCGTCGTCGGCGGAACGATCGCGGTTGCCAGAACCGCCCCCTCCGGCACCAGCGTACCGAGGAAGGCCTGACGGTCGATGGCAAGGTTCAGCGCCTTGCGTACCCGCACATCGTTCAGCGGTGCAATGTTGTGATCGATACGCAGATAGACCGTCTCGCTGTCGAGATAGGAGAAATCGGTCTTCGGGTTGGTGGCATCGAGCTGCGAGATCGAGGGTGACAGATCCGCTTCGCCGGTCTGCACCATGGCGGCACGCACCGAGGGGTCGGCGCGGAACAGATAGGTGGCCTTGGTCACGGAAGGCTTCTTGCCCCAGTAATCCTCGCGGGTTTCGAGAACGATCTGCTGGCCCGGCGTCCAGTTCGTCAGCTTGTAGGGCCCGGTCCCGACCGGCTCGCGAACAAACTGCATCGGTGTGCTTTCCGGCACGATCGTGACGAGCGACATCAGGAGCGGCAGGATCGGCTGGACAGGCTGCGTCTTGATGTCGATCGTATTGTCGTCCACCACATTCGTGGTGATCGTCATGCCGCCGAAGTAGCGCTTGGCTTCGCAGGTGATCTTGTCGCTCATCACGCGGTCGAAGCTGTGCTTGACATCCTTGGCATCGAAGACGGTGCCGTCGGAAAATTTCACCCCCTGACGCAGATGAAAGCGCCAGCTGCCATCGGCATTCTGCTCCCACTTTTCCGCCAGGCGCGGCATGACACCCTTCTTGCCACGCACGTCCAGTTCGGTCAGCGTCTCGCTGACATTCTCCATGATGATGCGGCCGATATTGGAACGGGTCGCCATGCAGGGTTCGAGCAGGTCCGCTTCTTCCGGCAGCACGATCTTGATCGCGCCGGACGCCGCAAGCGCGGGCGACAAGGCCGAAAACAGCGTGGCACCCGCAATCAGGGCACCGGAAATCAAGGTCTTCTTCACGTCATACTCCTCCCAGGTTGCGACGTATCATCATGTCCCGCCATCAGCCAGCCAACCCGGCGGACAGGTCTTCCTCACGCAGGCTGCACCCCTGCCCTCCCCAAGGCCACATCAGGAAAAGATGCAGCGACCGACCGGTCGCACGAGCCCACACGCCAAACTCGCCGGTTGCTGCCCCAACCATCGGACTTCCAGACAAGTTTGTCAAATTATTTCAGACAAACAGACACATACAATTTTCTGACTTCTAAAAAAATCATTTATTTTCAATATTTTATTTCCAATTCTCCGAAGCGACAGAAGACGATCCGATAATTATAAAACTTGACAACTTTGGCAAAATGGCAATCCTTGCGCCAGAGAGGAGAGGCTTATGACACCTGAGGAAATAGCCTTCGGCATGACCGGGGCCATCCATGCGACAGCGACGGGACGCCGTGAAGCGCTGCTGCCTTCGCCCATGGTCCAGAACCATGCGAGCTTCCTTCACGCGACGACCGATGGCGCCTTGATCTGTACCTGGTTCGGTGGCTCGCTGGAGGGCAAATCCGACATCTCCATCTTTGCAAGTGTGCTTGCGCCGGGCGCGGACAACTGGGGAGAAGCCCAGAGGCTGAGTTTCGATCCTCTCCATTCGGAGCAGAACCCGGTGCTGTTTGCTGCGCCGGACGGCCGCCTGCTTCTGTTTCACACCTCGCAGCCTGCCGGAAATCAGGACGAATGCCGCATCCGCATGGCCGAGGTGCGTCGCGATCCGGCAGCCCCGACACGGTTGAAGGCAGACGAAGGGCGCTATCTGGATCTTCCGCCCGGCTGCTTCATTCGCGCGCCGCTCGGCGTGCATGATGATGGCGCCTGGCTTTTGCCGATCTTCCGCTGCGTGCAACGCCCCGGCCAGAAATGGAACGGGAGCCATGACGTGGCAGCCATCGGCATTTCGACGGATTCAGGAAAAAGCTGGCACCTGAGCGCGGTGCCGCAGTCCACAGGCTGCGTGCACATGAGCCCGGTCGCGCTTTCCGGCAACCGTCAGGCGGCCTTTTTCCGTCGCCGCCAGGCAGATTTCGTCTATCGCACCGAAAGCAGCGATGGCGGCCGCACCTGGTCGGCGCCGCATGCGAGCGACGTCCCGAACAACAATTCCTCGATTGCAGCCGTGGCGCTCCGGGATGGCCGGATCGCGGTCATCTGCAATCCGGTCAATGCGACCACCTCCACCGACAGGCGCGCATCGCTCTACGATGAACTCGGCCTGGAGGATGATCGTCCGGACGCCGATCCCGCCGGCGGCTGCATCCCGGTCTGGGGCGTGCCGCGTGCACCGGTCGCAGTCTGCCTGTCCGAGGATGGAGGCAGAACCTTCCCGATTCGTATCCTGATCGAGGAGGGCCCCGGCACCTGCCTTTCCAACGATTCGACAGATGGCCGCAATCTGGAAATGTCCTATCCCTGGCTGCTGGAGGACGCCGACGGCAGCCTTCACATCAGCTACACCTACCATCGACGCGCGATCAAATATGTCCATCTTGCCCCCGGCTGGGCAGGTGCCGCAGACGGGAGACAAGCATGAGCAGGATCATCGGCATCACCATGGGCGACCCGTGCGGCGTCGGCCCGGAAATCACCGTCCGGGCGCTTGCCGACATGTCTGACGCTGATCGCGCAGCAACCCGCATCTACGGCAACCTGGCGACGCTGGAAGCCGCCCGCGCGGCGCTTGGCCTCCCGGTCGATCTTGCACCATCCGTTGTCGACCTGCCGGTCGAGGGCGCCCCGCTTGCCTGGGGAACGCTGTCTCCGGTGGCGGGCGATGCCGCCTTCCGCTTCATCGAGAAGGCAGTTCGCGATGCCGAAGCGGGCGTGATCGGCTGCATCGTCACCGCTCCCATCAACAAGGAGGCGCTGAATCTTGCCGGCCATCACTACGACGGACATACCGGCATGCTGCGCAGCCTCACCGGCTCCTCCGCCGCCTACATGCTGCTTGCCTCCGAGCGTCTGAAGGTCATCCATGTCTCCACCCACGTCTCCCTGCAGGAGGCCATCCGGCGGGCGACGACAGAGCGAGTGCTGGCGACCATTCGCGCGGGCGACCGCCACCTGAAGCGTATCGGCTACGAGCGCCCCCGCATCGCCATTGCCGGCATCAACCCGCATTGCGGCGAAAACGGCCTGTTCGGCACGGAAGATGAGGACCAGATCGCCCCGGCCGTCGCCGCCGCACGCACGGAAGGCATCGATGCCTACGGGCCGATCTCCGCTGACACCGTGTTCCATCGCGCCTATTCCGGCGCCTTCGATCTGGTGGTTGCCCAGTATCACGACCAGGGCCATATCCCGATCAAGCTCGTGGCCTTCGATACGGCGGTCAATGTCTCCGTCGACCTGCCGATCGACCGCACCTCCGTGGATCACGGCACCGCCTTCGATATCGCGGGCAAGGGCATTGCCAACCACGGCAACATGCTCTCGGCGATTGCTTATGCGCGCAAGCTCGTCGCCGGCCGCGCGGGCAAGGAGTAAACCCGATGGCGATTGCCCCGATTACCCTTCACCAGCCGCGGCGCCTCGCCATCGGTGCCGGCACTGTGGCAACTGTTGGCGGGTGGGCCGGCGATGCCGGCTCGACGCTTGTCATTGCGACCCCCGTCACGGCAGGCTTTGCCGATAAGCTGCAGATCCGTGGCCGCATGCGCATCTTCGATGCCATTCCCGGCGAACCTGACATGGCGACCCTGGACGCCGCACTGGCAGCCGCACGCGAGGCAAAACCGGACCTCGTCGTTGGTCTGGGCGGCGGCTCCGTGCTGGATGTCGCCAAGTTGGTTGCCGCCCTCTGGGACAGCGAACAGACGCTCGCGGATGTGGCAGGCCCAAACCGCGTGGCCGGGCGAAGGACACGGCTGGCCCAGGTTGCCACAACCGCCGGCACCGGCTCGGAGGCCGGCATCCGCTCACTGATCACCGACATGGAAAAGGGCAGCAAGATTGCGGTCGAAAGCCCGCATCTGATTGCGGATCTGGCGGTCCTCGATCCAGAACTCACCTTCTCGGTTCCGCCGGCCGTGACGGCGGCAACCGGCGTGGATGCCATGGCGCATTGCGTGGAGGCCTTTACCAACCGTCGCGCCCATCCGATGATCGACGGCTTTGCCCGCATGGGCATCGCGCTTGTCGGACGGTATCTCAAGCGCGCGGTACGGGACGGCAGCGACACGGAAGCCCGCGAGGGGATGATGCTGGCCTCCTATTACGGCGGCATCTGCCTCGGGCCCGTCAACACGGCGGCAGGCCATGCCATCGCCTACCCTCTCGGCACGTTGCTGCATCTGCCGCATGGCCTCGCGAACGCGATTGTCTTTCCGCATGTGCTGGCCTTCAACCAGCCGGCTGCGGAGGGCAAGACGGCGGAAATCGCGGCCGCTCTCGGCCTGGGCGAGAGCCTCGGCCAGAACGCGCTTTGCGTGGCGGCCCATGACTACTGCGCCGAACTCGGGATCGAAATGTCGCTTGCCGCCCACGGCGCCCGCGCGGAGGATCTGCCCCGCTTTGCTGCGGATGCCCATTCCATTCGTCGCCTGATGGACAACAACCCGATCGACATGTCGATTGAGGACGTGACGGCAATCTACGAGGCAGCCCTCTGACGGGCGGCGACATCAAGCGAGAAGCCGGGGGATCAGTCCCGTCGGGGAGACTGGAAAAGGCGCTCGCGCGAACCGGTGAGGTGGTCATGCATCAGTTGCCTGGCAGCCTCCGGATTGCGCGCCGCGATCGCCCCGGCAATCGCTTCATGCTCGCTGAAGACACGTGATAGACCGGAGGCTTCCCGCTTCACCGAGGCGCCGTGAAACTTCATGCCGACGGCGATATGATCCTTGAGCGCTTCCATTGCCGTGAAGAAGTAGCTGTTCTGTGCCGCACGCGCGATGGCCAGATGGAACTGATAGTCGGCATCTTCGCGATGCGACTGGCGGTTCGTGGCGTCCCGGAGCAGTTCCAGAGCCTGGCGGATGCTGGCAAGGTCACCCGCATCGTGGCGAAGTGCGGCAGAGGCTGCGGCGGCAGGCTCCAGCGTCAGCCGGAACTCGTAGCAGTTGAGCAGATCGGCAACATTTTCCAGCTGGCCGAAACCCAGGGGCTCCTTGAGACCGAGCGCCCGCACGAAGCTGCCGGCGCCGCGCCGCGAATAGATCAGCCCCTGATCGCGCAGACGCCGCAGGGCTTCGCGAATGACAGGCCGCGACACCTCGAATTCGGCCGCCAGATCATGTTCCGTCGGCAGGCGCTCATCCGGCGCATAGGAACCGGACTTGATCGCCCGATGCATGCGCTCGAATACGATATCCGGCAATGCCTTGCGCGCCGCGCCGTCTGTCAGCCCCATCTCAGCCCGTCTTCCCGAGAATTATGGTTGCGATTTCCCTCAGCGTATCGGGTTGCCCGAAACCGCCCGATTTTGCAATGATGCAGTGCTGGCCGGTCTGCGCAAGCCCCAGCCCCGGCAGACATTCCCCCAACAGGCGGAACCGGTGAATGCCCATGCGGTGCAGAACGGCTTCCGCCGTTGCACCACCGCACAGAAGCAGGGTCTTCACCTGATCGACCAGCCCGGGAACGACACCCTCCGCAAGATGGTCAGATACCTCTTTGGCGCTGCAAACCTCGGCGCCGTCGACGGCCTGGATTAGGGTGATGCCTTTTGCGATGGCAGAGCGGTTGACGAGCCGCCCGTTTTCCGCCGGTCGATCATCGATCTCGACGGACTGTCGCAACCGCTCGATTTGCCGAAGCGTAATCGGATCGCGCGATCCGATTACAAGGAGGGCTGCCCCCGCCGGGATGCCCGCCTGCTGCGGCAGCACATTGCGCATCGATTGCGCAAGGGCGTCGGCAAGGCCTCGCGCGCCCACCCAGAGATCACACCCCTCCCGTTGGCCCTGGGCAAGCGCCTCGATCATATCCACCTGCGACACCGTATCAGGAACATCGCAGGCTCTGACGTGGCGACCAAGCGCTGCTGCAATATCAATCGGCGTCTCGACGCCGAAGCCCCTGACCGCGCCGTCCGTCACGATCCGGCCAAACTCGGGAATGGCGGGGGCAACGAGGGCGCGCGAGAACGGAATCGCATCAAGAACAGCCTCGACATGCCCCTTCATTCGGGAATCGATCTTCACGAAGATCGTTGACTCGCCAGGCAACAGGCGAAGTGCCGACGTGGCGAGCGCTCGTGCCTGCTGCGCCGTCTTTTCGCGGCAGGCAAGATCTATGGAAAGAACGTCCGGCCGCTCTGCCAGTGCAGGCGCGATGCCCTCGAGGGTCAGGGCGACCTCAGCATGCAAGCCCCGCCCGGCAAAAGGCGCCGCTGAATCCAGCGCGCCCGTAAGGTCGTCGGCAATGACCAGCAACAAGACCGCACCCCGCAATTGTTGTCATGTTTTATTATGGCAAAAAACAAGTGATTTCAAAATAATAATTTTCCAGTTCACCAATTGCATGGTGACAGTCCATCAAGAGTGCGCGTCCCTGAAACAGGCATCTGCGCCCCAACCGGAGCACCCCTCCTGTCGCTCGGATCCGGGATCGGTGCCAACACGGCAGGATACGGCTCAGGCGACCCTCCATCTCAGCCACACTATTGTCCGGGCGTTTCCTACGTCTTCGTACGCTCCGCCCCCTCCCCGCGGTTTCCGCCGCCAGGGAACACACGACAATCCGGCGCGTCGTTTTCCGGTGTGCAACGCACAAAAAAAGGCGTTATGACATCATCTATCTGGTGCACTGCGATATCTTCTCCGCAAGACATTGCCAGCACCACCATCCGGGACCATGCGACGACAATGAGTTACCAGACAACGATCGAGCAGACGGTTTTTCGCTTCGATGACCTGAAGACGCTGCTTGCCAAGGCAAGTCCGGAGCGATCCGGTGATCAGCTGGCGGGCCTTGCCGCCGAGGGGCCGGTCGAACGGCTGGCCGCACAGATGGCGCTCGCCGACCTGCCGCTCAAGGCCTTTCTCGGCGAGGAACTGATCCCGGCCGAGGACGACGAAGTCTCCCGCCTGATCCTTAAGCAACATGATCCGGCAGCCTTTGCGCTCATCTCGACGCTGACTGTCGGTGAATTGCGGGAATGGCTGCTGCGGCCGGAGACGACGCAGAGGCAGCTGGAAGCCGTCACCTGGGGGCTGACACCGGAAATGGTCGCGGCCGTCTCGAAGATCATGCGGCTGCAGGACATGATCACGGTCTCGGCCAAGCGCCAGGTGGTCACCCGCTTCCGCAACACGATCGGCCTTTCAGGGCGGCTTTCGACGCGCAATCAGCCAAACCACCCGACCGATGACAGCCGCGGCATTCTCGCCTCCGCCATCGACGGCCTGCTGATGGGCTCGGGCGATGCGGTGATCGGCGTCAACCCTGCCACAGACAGTACGCAAGACTACATCCGCATTGTCTCGCTGCTCGACGAATTGCGCGAGAAGCTTGCGATCCCGACCCAGACCTGCTGCCTCGGCCACGTGACGACGGCCATAGAGGCGATGGAAAGACGCGCGCCCGTCGATCTCGTCTTCCAGTCGGTTGCGGGGTCAGAGAAGGCCAATCGCGGCTTCGGCGTCGATCTTGCCCTGTTGCGGGAGGCGCACGAGGCCGGCCGGTCGCTGAAGCGCGGTCTGCCGGGCGCCAGCATCATGTATTTCGAGACCGGCCAGGGCGCGGCACTCTCTTCGGATGCGCATTTCGGCGTGGACCAGCAGACCATGGAAGCCCGCGCCTATGCGGTGGCGCGCGAATTCGATCCGCTGCTGGTCAATACGGTCGTCGGTTTCATCGGTCCGGAATATCTCTTCAACGGCAAGCAGATCATCCGGGCCGGCATCGAGGATCACTTCTGCGGCAAGCTGCTCGGCCTGCCGATGGGGGTGGATGTCTGCTACACCAATCACGCCGATGCCGATCAGGAAGACATGGATACGCTGCTGACGCTGCTCTGCGCCGCCAATGTCAATTTCGTCATCACGGTGCCCGGCGCCGATGACATCATGCTGAACTATCAGTCGCTGTCGCACCACGACGCGATCTATTGCCGCGAGACACTGAAGCGGCCGCCGGCGCCGGAATTCGAGACGTGGCTTGCCGAGATCGGACTGACGGACCAGGACGGCAGGCTGCGCGGCGCGCCGGCCGCCCTGTCCCACTATGTTCAAGACAGCCTGCAGATCGGAGCCTGACATGGGACGGATGATTGACGTGCGGAAAACCGCAGCCTCGGAACACGAACCCGTGCTCGACCTTCGGGCGATGACCAATGCGCGCGTGGCGCTGGGACGCCACGGCTCAGGGCAACCCACACGGGCGCAGCTGTCCTTCCAGCTCGACCATGCCAGAGCCCGCGAAGCCGTCTGGCGCAGCGTCGATACGCAGGCGCTTGGCGAGCGGCTGAACCGTGCTGACCTCTCCGTCATCAAGGTGGAAAGCCGGGCCGCCGATCGCAGCATCTATGTGCGTCGGCCCGATCTCGGACGGCTGCTGACTCAGCAATCGGCGGATCGCCTCCATAAGGCAGCCGCAGACAGCACGTACGATATCGCAATCGTCGTGGCGGACGGGCTGTCATCAAGCGCGGTCGATCTCAACGCGGTTCCGCTGATCGAGGCGCTCGTGCCGAAGCTTGCCTCTCTCGGCCTCGCAATTGCACCGGTCGTCCTGGCGAACCAGGCCCGCGTTGCACTCGGCGACCCCGTCGGCGAGGCGCTGGGCGTGCGGCTGACGATCCTCATGGTCGGCGAGCGCCCCGGGCTTTCGGCCGCAGACAGCCTCGGCGTCTACCTCACCTATGACCCGAAATCCGGCACCCCCGATTCCGCTCGCAACTGCATCTCCAACATCCGCGAGGGCGGCATGGCCATCGGCGAGGCCGCAGACCTGATCACAGGCCTCATCCGCGACATGATCCAGACCCGGGTCAGCGGTGTCGCGTTGAAGGCTGCGACGAAGCAGCTGAGCGCAGCCGAATAGGTTCGGAGCAAGATCCTTACGCATAAACGGCAAATGCCCCACGCCGCGCACGCGAGGCATTCCGACAACGAGATGATCGGCGTCCGGAATAGCCGGCCCGGTCGAACCGGGCGTGACCGGGCGGCCCCCCGTTACTTGCAGGGATCGGCAGGCGCCTCGTCGTATTTTGTCCACTTGCCATCCTTGATCTCGATGACATAGCCGGGCAGTTCGGCGTCATGGCCGGCAAAGCAGATATTGTTGCCGAGAATGCCCGAGAAGGTCACACCTTTCATCTGGTCGGCAACCGCCTGACGCTCGGCGGAAAGCTTAGACGGATCTCCGGTGACGCCGGCCTTTTCCATGATCTGCTTCATCAGGAACAGGGTGTCATAAGTCTGGGCATCCGAATGGTGGGCGCCGAGCTTGTGGATGCCGCGCTTTTCGGCCGCGGCCACGAAGGTGTCGTTGAAAGCCTGCGCGCGCGGGCTGAAGCCCTTCCAGAAGCTTGCTGCCATGATGACGCCCTCGCCTTCCGGCCCGAACAGTTCGACGACGTTCGGATCGGCAAAGATCTGCGAGCCGATGATACGACCCTTGTAGCCCTGGCGGCGCAGCTCCTTGATGACCTTGGAGGCCGATTCCGGCAGCGCGGCAATGGCGACGATGTCGGGATTGGCCTGCAGGATCTGCGCTGCCTGGGCCGACATGTCGAAGCTTTTGTACTGGACCGGAATCGGCGGATCATACTTGATGCCGAGCTTGTCGAAGATCATCGGGTAGAGCTTGGTGCCGGACGCATTGGAGACGACTTCTTCGGAGATGTAGACGATGGCGGCCTTGTCCATCTTCACGCCATGCGCCTTCAGCGAATTCAGCATGCGCGTGAACTGCTTGGATTCGTCTTCCGTCAGACGCCAGGCATAATTGCGGTTGTCGGTGAGCCCCGGCGTGGATGCCGAGTTCGGCATCATCAGAACCTTCAGGCGTTCGCCATCATTGAAGGCCACGGAAGCCTCGCCCGAGGAAAAGGGACCGAGAATGGCGAGCACGCCATCATCCTGGATCAGCTTGCGGGCACCGACAGAGGCCTGTTTCGGATCGGAGCCGGTATCGAAGCGCACCAGTTCCACCTTCTTGCCATTGATGCCGCCAGCGGCATTGATCTCGGCGACCGCGATATCGGCCGATACGACGGCCGGTTCGGCAACGCCCTTCAGCGTTCCCGACGTGGCGACGATGTTGCCGATCTTGATCGTATTATCCGCCAGCGCAGAACCGGCCAGCAGGGCCGGCAGCGCAACAGTGGCAAGGAAACGAAACCCGACTTTCATGGCACTCTCCTGATGATGATGGGGTGATCTTTGTTGGCTGGATCGGTCAAAGCGTCTGGATGGCGGCCGGGGCTGCCGCGTGGCCTCCGAGATAGGCGGCGGCAAGCGCGGGATCGCCCGCAAGCGCCTCGGCTGTATCGGCCAGCACCACGCGTCCGAGTTCGAGCACATAGCCACGGCTGGCGGTTTCCAGCGCCATGGCCGTGTTCTGCTCGACCAGAAGAATGCTGATGCCGCCGCGATTGAGCTCGCGGATCAGCTCGAACAGGTTGTTGACGAACAGAGGCGAGAGACCGAGCGAGGGCTCGTCCAGCATGATCAGACGCGGGCGGCTGACCAGGGCGCGACCGATCGCCAGCATCTGCTGCTCACCGCCCGAAAGCACGCTTGCCTTCATGTCGCGCCGTTCGGCGAGATTGGGAAAACGATCATAGACCTCCTTCAGGTCACGCATCCAGTCGCCATCGCTGCGCAGATAGGCGCCCATCATGAGGTTCTCATGGACGGTCATCGAGACGAAGATCTGCCGTCCTTCCGGCACCAGCATCATGCCGCGGCGCACCCGGTCGGCGGGCGAGGCATGGGTGAGGTCCTCGCCTGCGAAGCGGATCGAACCGTCGGCTGCGCGCACCGCGCCCTGCAGTGCGCGCAGCAGGGAGGTCTTGCCCGCCCCGTTGGCGCCGAGCACGGTGACGATCTCACCTTCGGCCAGATCGAGATCGACCGACCGCACGGCATGGGTGCGTCCGTAGCGTACATCAAGACCGCGAACTTCAAGCAACATGGGCAGCTCCTTGCCTGTCCTTTGACGCATGGCGCGGCCCGAGATAGGCCTCCAGCACCAGCGGATTGTCCTGAACCGTGGCTGTCGGCCCGTCATAGATCTTGCGGCCGAAGTTCAGCACGACGGCATCGTCGCAGAGCCGCCGGACAAGGCCCATGTCGTGCTCGACGACAAGCAGCGTGACGCCGGTCTCGCTGATGCGCTTGAGGAAGGCCGTCAGATTGTCGGTCTCGGCCGCATTGAGACCGGCCGCCGGTTCGTCCAGCAACAGCAGCTTCGGACGTGCCGCAAGAGCCCTGACGACCTCGATCTTCTTGCGCACGCCGTATGGCAGGGTGGCGACGACCTCGCCCGGATAGGTGGGAAGGTCCATGTCGGCCAGCAATTGTTCCGCCTCCCGATGCCAGGCGGAGCGACCGAACAGCGACAGCGGCTTCAGCATGTCCAGAATGCCACCGGCACGCGCCTGCTGGCCGAGCATCACGTTCTCCACCACGGAGAGATGCGGCATCAGCCGGATATTCTGGAAACTGCGGGCGACGCCGAGACCAATGCGCTTGCGCGACGGGATGCCCTGGATCGCCCGGGATTCGAGCAGGATCTCGCCCTCGTTCGGCTGGTAGAAACCGGAAATCAGGTTGAAGATCGTTGTCTTGCCGGCCCCGTTCGGGCCGATCAGCGCCATGCGGGCACCGGCCGGCACATCGAAACTGACATCGGTGATCACCGAAAGCCCGCCGAAGCGCTTGGAGACATTGCGCAGGCTCAGAATGTTGCGGTCCGTGGTGTGCGTCATGCCGAGGCCTCCTCTACGGTCGCGCTGGCCGGATGACGGCCGGGCTTCAGTCTTTCGATCAGCGTGCGCGTGATAAGGCCTTCGGAACGGTACATCATCATCAGCACGGTCAGCACGCCCAGGATGACGAAGCGCCAGCTTTCATCGGGTGGAGAAAGGGCTCCCTGAATGCCGAACAAGCCGGCCAAGGCACCCTTCACCTGCGGCAGCACGGCCCGCAGCACTTCCGGCAGCAGCGTGAAGAAGGCCGCACCGAACAGGGGCCCGAGTGCCGACTGCGTGCCGCCGAGCAGGACATAGAGCAGAACATAGATGGAGAGGGAGGCGTTGAAGCTCTGGATCTCGACAAAGCTGAAGGTGTGGGCATAGAGCGCTCCGGCGAGCCCGGCAAGCGCACCGCCGATGGCAAAGGCTGCCACGCGAACCCCGCGGATCGACACGCCGAGCAGATCCGTCACCACATCGTCGTCATGACAGGCCCGCATCGTCAGCCCGAACCGCGTCGCCATCAGATAGAAGACAAAGAGGGTCACAAGGATCGCGGCGATGATGGGCACGGGATAGTCGAGATATTCGGGAACGGAGAGCCCCATGGCACCGCCCAGTTCGGACGTGTTGAGGATCGCCCCGGCCACGACCTCGGCGAAGGCGAAGGTGGCGAGAACGAGATAGACGCCCCTGGTGCGCAGCAGCGGAAAGGCAATTGCCATGCTGACAACACCGCCGACCGCCATGGCGGCCGGAATGGTGGCCCAGGCGGACTGCCCCGCAACAGCCGACAGAAAGGCAGCCGTATAGGCGCCGAGCGCCTGAAAGCCTGCGCCTCCCAGATTGAGCTGACCCGTCGCGACCGGCAGAAAGATCGCATAGGCCATGATGACGTTGATCGAGAGGATCGTCAGGATCCCTGTCCAGTAACCGCTCATGGTCAAAGCTTTCCCTTGCCGATGGAATGGTGGCCGAGCAGGCCCTGCGGACGCACGAAAAGCGCAATCAGCAACAGGCCCCAGACGGCGACCTGCACGGTGTCGGCGCCGAAGAAATGGATCGTCAGCATTTCGGCGATCCCGATGATCAGGCCGCCCAGAACAGCACCCCAGATCGAGCCGAGTCCGCCGATCACCATGCCGGCAATCGCCTTGGAACCGATATCCTCGCCCATGGTCGGCGAAACCTCGCCATAGTTGATCGCAAAGAGAATGCCGGCCAGACCGCAGAGAACGCCGGTCAGCGTGAAGATGACGGGCACGAGGCGGCGCGAATCCACACCGAGAATGTTGGCGGCATCGGGATTTTCGGCGATGGCACGCAGCCCGCGGCCGATGCGGCTATGCTTGAGGACCCAGTTCAGCCCGGCAACAAGAAGCAGCGCGAGCAGCAGGCTGACCAGCTGCGGCACCCTGAGAAACAGGCCGCCGACGGTGATCGTATTGTCCCAGTCGAAGGCAGCGATCCGCTGCGCTTCCGTGCCGTAGCCGATCCGCATCAGGTTCTCGATGATCAGCAGGAAGCCGAGAGAACTCACGAGCGGGATCGCATGCTCGGTCGCATCGCCATATTTCGTCTTCATGTAGCGAAAGGTGAAGCGCTCCACGACCAGCGAGGCACAGATTGTTACGACAATCGCAAACAACAGAGCCATGGGCCAGGGAAACGGGGGCGTATGAACCAGCGGCAGCCCCCACTTCGTCAGCGCCCATGCGCCCATGCCCGACAGCATGAACAGCGTGGGAATGGTGAAGTTCAGAAAATTCAGGACGCCGATGGTCAGCGTAAAGGCCACGGCAACCGTGACATAAACGCTCCCCAGCATGACGCCGTTCAGCAACTGCTGCAGCAACAACATTGGATTTCCCGCAATTTTGTATACAAATATCGTCCGAAAGCAAAAGGTCGATCACCGGAATCGCCACACCTCGACACGGAGGCGGGAAAGTCGGCGACAACATCAGCGACTGACGATCGCGGGAAAACCCTCCAGAATATAAGATTTCAACGCTTTTGTTCCCACTTTGAGCGCCTTCTGGCGCTTCGTTTGTTCACTCTTCATGCGCAGCTCTCATAGAGCCGGCCCATGGGAGCCATCGAAAATCGCGACATTTTCAAATTTGTCTCTTTAAATGTCGTGACATGTTGTACACAATGAGTTAGCACTTGACCCTTGTCAAGGAAAACATTGGCGGAGACACATTGGTAATGAAGGCGTACGAGCATCGCGTTCTCATCGTCGGAGCCGGGCCGGTGGGCCTGGTTGCGGCCTGCTGCCTGTCGCAGGCCGGGATTCCCGTAACCATTGTCGAGACAAGTCGCGACCTGCCGCGCGACCTGCGTGCCTCGACCTTTCATCCCCCGACACTCGACATGCTCGATCGCTTCGGTGTAACCGGAACCCTTGTGGAACGGGGGCTTGTCTGCCCGACATGGCAGTTCCGCGATCGCCAGGAAGGCGTGATCGCCACCTTCGATCTCGGCGTTCTCGCCGGCGAGACACGCCATCCGTATCGCCTGCAATGCGAGCAGTGGAAGCTCTCGGAGGAACTGCGCAAGCTGATCGATGCGGACGACCAGATCGAAATCCGCTATGGTGCAAAGGCCGTGACCGTCACCCAGGACGAGGCACGGGTCACGCTGACGATCGAGAATATCGAGGACGGATCACGCGAGGATTTGTCCGGACAATATCTCATCGCCTGCGACGGCGCCCACAGCGTGGTGCGCAAGGCGCTTGGCATCTCATTCGACGGCCTCACAATTCCGGAGATCTTCCTGTCCATGTCGACCACCTTCCGGTTCGACGAGGCGATCGGGGACCTCGCGCCCATCGCCTACCTGACCGACCCGACGGAATGGGCCGTGCTTTTGCGGACGCCCAGCCTCTGGCGCGTGCTCCTGCCCACCGATCCCAGCCAGACCGACGAAGAGATCAAGGATCCCGACGTCATGGAGCGTCGCCTGCAGGCGCTCTGCCAGAAGGACGGGCGCTACGACGTGGTGCATGCCACCGCCTATCGGGTTCACCAGCGCGTGGCCGCAACCTACGTGGCCAACCGCATCTTTCTGGCGGGTGATGCGGCGCACCTCAACAATCCGCTCGGCGGCATGGGCATGAATGGCGGCATTCATGATGCCGTGAACCTGTGCGACAAGCTGGTGGAGGTCTGGAACGGCAGAGCACCGCTGGAGATCACCGAACGGTACGATCGGCAGCGGCGCAAGGTCGCGATCGAAACGGTGCAGGAGCAATCGCTCCGCAATCGCAAGATGATGGCGGAAAACGACCCTGCGGCGCGCGCGGCCTATCACGACGAGCTTCGCCGCATCGTCGGAGATCACGCCCGGCACAAGGCCTATCTCATGCGCTCCTCGATGATCCAGTCGCTGCGTGACCTGGAAAACGTTGCCTGACCTCAAGAACTTTCAGCATCAAGGAAAATTTCAAAATGGTGGATAGTCTCGGCTACCGAAAGAAGTTTGGCGTGATTGCGCCTTCGACCAACACCTCCGTGCAGCCGGAATTCGATTCCATGCGCCCGGTCGGCGTGACCAATCATTTCTCCCGCATCACCATCCCGGATGATCCCGTCCATAGCGACGAGGACTTTCTGAAGCTGATCGACAATATCCGCGCGGCGATCATGCAATCGATCGACTCGCTGATGACCTGCAGCCCGGACCATCTGGTGATGGGGATGTCGGCAGAAACCTTCTGGGATGGCCTCGATGGCTCCGTGCAGTTGCAGAAGCGGGTGGAAGCCCGCGCCGGCGTGAAGGTGACGATGGGGTCGGATGCCTGCCAGGCCGCCCTCTCGAAATACGGCGATATCAAGCGGATCGGCGTGGTAACCCCCTACATGCCCGTTGGTGACCAGCAGGTGATCAAGTTTTTCACCGATTGCGGCTACGAGGTCGTGCATCTGAAGGGTCTGAAGTGCCAGAGCCCGATGCTGATTGCCCATGTCAGCGAACAGGAACTGCGTGACAGCATCAACGAGGTCAACGATCCCAGCGTCGAGGCCATCATCCAGGTCGGCACCAACCTCGCGATGGCGCGGGTTGCCGGCATTGCGGAGTTCTGGCTGGACAAGCCGGTGATCGCCATCAACACCGCGACCTACTGGTATGCGCTGCGCCAGAACGGCATCGAGGACAAGGTGCAGGGCTTTGGCTCGCTCCTGTCGCACCACTGAAATCCGGGAGCGCCTTTTCCATGAACTATGACTTCATCCCGATCAGCCAGCGCAAGCCGCTGAGATGGCCGAACGGCAAGCGCCTCGCGATCATCCTCACCACCAATTTCGAATACTGGGATGCGGTGCGCGACACGCCGAAGCCCTATTATCCCGGCGGCCCCAGCATCGTCGGCGGCGATCTGCCCGGCAATGTCTATGACAACGCCAACTATACCTGGCGCGAATATGGCCAGCGCGTCGGTGTCTGGCGCATGTTCGACATCTTCGATGCCGAAGGCGTGCCCTCCAGCTGCACCATCAATGCGAAAATGGCGCTGGAGCGGCCACAGGTCGTACAGGCAGCCCTGGACCGCAAGTGGGAAATCGTAGCCCACAACTACGTGCAGACCGAGCTTCTGACCGACAATATGTTCGACGAGGATGCAGAGCGCGACGTTATCCGCTCGACGCTGAAGGTCTACGAGGAATTCTGCGGGTTCAAGGCGAAGGGCTGGCTGTCCAGTTCGCTGCGTTCGACGCTGAACACCATCGACATTCTGGCCGAGGAAGGTCTGATCTATATCTGCGACCTCCTGAACGACGACCAGCCCTACATGGTGCAGACCCGCAGCGGCAAGCCGATGGTCTCCGTCTCCTACACGTCCGAAGTCAACGACTTCAGCTTCCTGCGCCAGGGTCTTGGTGCGGAAGGCGGGCTTCAGATGTTCAAGGAACAGTTCGACTGGCTCTATGCCGAAAGCGCCCATACCGGCAAGTTCATGAACATTGGCCTTCACCCGCACGTCATCGGCCAGCCGTACCGGATCCGCGCCCTGCGTGACTTCATCCGCTATGCCAAGCAGTTCGAGGACGTGTGGTTTGCCACGCGCGAGGAAATCGCGACCTGGTATATGCAGAACCACGAAAGCCACATCGAGACGGGACGGGCATGAACAGGACTTCCGACGATGAGACGGCAGACCGCATCACCGGCGAGACGGAGGATGCGGAGCAGCAGCGACCGGTGGACAAGGCCTATCGCGGCATCCGGCAGGCAATCCTGCGTGGCGAACTGAAGCCGGGCGATCATCTGGCGGAAGAACAGCTTGCCACCATGACCGGCACCAGCCGCACCCCGGTCCGCGAGGCGCTTCAGCGGCTCGCGGCCGAGGGGCTTGCCACCGTCAGCAACCGCCATCGCTTCGTCACGCATTTCTCGCACGAGGAAGTGTCGATAATGTTCGACATCCGCGCGCAGCTCGAAGCCTATGGCGCAGCACTGGCGGCGCAGAAGATCACGCCAGCCGAACTGGCGAAGCTGCAACACCTCATCGATGCCATGGCCGAGATCGAGAACGAAACGAGCAGCGACGTGGCCGAGCGGTTTCTCGCTCTCAATGGCGAGTTCCATGACATCATCATCAATGCCACCCGCTCCACGCAGTTGAAGCGGCTCACGGCGCCGGCAACGTCTCTGCCCCTCGTCCTCCTGAAGCAGTTCGTGATGGAGCAACGGATCGACGTGGCACGTTCCAATCGCCAGCACCGCGACATTCACGCAGCACTCGCCGCCCACAACAGCGAATGGGCGGCCGCCGCCATGTCCGGCCACATTCTCTCCACCAAACCCAAGCCGCGCGATCCTGCCCGCGGCACGAAGCGATAAACACAGCCGAGGAACACGCGCGTGTCGAGCTTTCGCGACCAACTCATCCACTCTCCCCTGACGATCACCGGCTATGTCGACGGCACCTTTCTCAAGCCACCGCCGGCCGACGAAATACCGGTCATCGACCCCACGACCGAGCGACGGGTGGCAACACTGCTGGAATCCTCTGTCGATGAGGTGGACCGGGCGGTGACGGCCGCAAGGGCGGCCTTCGACCGAGGGCCATGGCGGCGCTTGACGGTTGCCGAGCGGCAGACGGCGCTGATGGCAATCCATGACGTCATCCTTGCCCATGCCGACGAACTGGCCATGCTGGAAACGATCAACACCGGCATTCCGCTCAGCCAGACACGCAACGTTCACATTCCACGCGCGGCCTATAATTTCCGCTTCTTTGCCGAATACATCAACCAGGCGGGCGGCGAGGTGTTCACGCAGGAGCCAGGCCTCCTCAGCATGGTCACCTACGAACCGATCGGCGTGTGCGCGCTGATCGGACCATGGAACATGCCGCTTGGCCTGACCGCCATGAAAATCGCCGGCGCGCTCGCCTTCGGCAATACCTGCGTGGTCAAGCCCTCCGAACTCACACCGCTGACAGTGACGCGGCTCATGGAGCACATCGAGGGCGTGCTGCCGCAGGGCGTCATCAACCTCGTCAACGGACGTGGCCAGGTGACCGGCCATGCGCTGGTTTCGCATCCCGGCATCGACATGGTTTCCTTCACCGGCGGCACGGTCACGGGTGCCGCCATCCTGACTGCACTGGCGAAGGGCATCAAGGGCTCGGCCATGGAGCTCGGTGGCAAGTCGGCCAACATCGTCTTCGCCGATGCCGATTTCGATCGGGCGCTTGATGCGGCGATGATGAGTTCCTTCATGAACAACGGTCAGATGTGTCTGGCCGGCAGCCGGATCTTCGTGGATCGCAGGATTGCCGATCGCTTCATCGACACGTTCAGCCGGCGCGTGGCAGCGCTGAGGATCGGCGACCCCTTGGCGGACGGCACCGAGGTCGGGCCGATGATCAACCATGCGCAACGCGAGCGCATGACGCGCTATGCCGAAAGCGGCCTCTCGGAAGGGGCAAGCCTGCTGGCCGGCGGACACCGCTACAGCAATATCAATACCGGCTACTTCTTCGAGCCGACCGCCATGCTGGCGCCATCCAACGACATCGCCATCTGCCGCGAGGAAATCTTCGGGCCGTTTGCCGCCCTGCAGATTTTCGATGACGAGGAAGAGGTGATCGCCAAGGCCAACGAAAGCGATTTCGGGCTGGTCGGCTATGTCTGGACGCAGGATCTCGACCGCTCCATGCGGGCCGCCGCTGCGTTGCGCACCGGTACCGTTCTCGTCAACACACCGATCGTCCGCGACCTCAGAACCGGCTTCGGGGGCTACAAGCAATCCGGCCTCGGGCGAGAGGGCGCCAAAGGATCGCAGGCCATGTTCACGGAAATGAAGACGACGATCGTTGCACGCGAACCGCGCCGCATGCCGCGCATGGGACTTGCCGCATCATGACCAGCACGGGTGAACTCTATTCTTCGCTGCGCTATCGCGTGGTTATCGTCACCGGCGGGTCGCGCGGGCTCGGGCGTGAAATGGTGCTGGAACTGGTCTCTGCCGGCGCACATCTCGCAGTGATCGGTTCGCAGGCAGGCCCGGCGCTCGACGACACGGTGGCGGAGGCCAACCGTTCAGGTCCCGGTCGCGCCATGGCGCTCGTCGCCGATGTCTCGGACAATGACCAGTGCGAAGCTGCAGTTGCCGCCACGCTGGCTGCCTTCGGGCGCGTCGATGTACTCGTCAACAATGCCGGCCTCGGCATGCGCCGGATTTCGGAACGGTTCAATACGACGCCCACCCGGTTCTGGGAAACCGATCCGGCCGCCTGGCGGGACATCATCGACACCAATGTCAACGGTCCTTTCCAGATGGCGCGGGCCGTCGTGCCGCATATGCTGGCGCAGGGCTTCGGCAAGATCATCAACATCTCGACCAGTGACCAGACCATGGTCCGGCGGGGTTACGCGCCCTACGGGCCGAGCAAGGCCGCGCTGGAGGCGGCATCCAGAGTCTGGGCGCAGGATCTGGCCGGAACCGGCATCGATGTGAATGTCTATCTGCCGGGCGGCGCCGCCGATACCGATCTTCTTCCGCCAAGCCCGGACAAGAAGGGGGCGGACGGCAATCTGCTGCCCGCCACCATCATGCGGCGCGCAATCCGCTGGCTGGCAGCCGATGAATCCAACGGCATCACGGGAGCCCGCTTCATCGCACGGCTATGGGACGAGACGCTGCCGCCCGCCGACGCCGCGCACCTGGCACGCTCGCCCGCCGTCGACAAGCCGGCAATTCTCTAGGAGATCCGCCCGATGCTGCGTTTGGGATCCGCCCTTATCCAGACCGTCCACGATCTCGATCCTTTTGCCCTTCCCGTCGACCTGCTGTTTCCCGGCCGCACGGTCGAGGACTTGCGGGAGCATGCCGACCTGCTTGCTCCCCATCATGTCGACTTCGACGCCGGATCGATCCTGCTTGGCGTGCAAAGCCATGTGGTGCGTATCGGCGGGCTGGTGATCCTCATCGATACCTGCATTGGAGAGCACAAGCCGCGGGCACAGCGGAGAGACTGGCACCAGCGGCAGGCAACGGGTTACCTCGAAAGACTGTCCGCACTCGGTCTCACGCCTGACGACGTCGATATTGTTCTGTGCACCCACCTGCATGCAGATCACGTGGGCTGGAACACGCAGTGGGTGGATGGACGCTGGGTGCCGACCTTTCCCCGGGCGCGCTATCTCATCTCGCGCGACGAATTCGAGCAATGGCAGGCCGCGGAAACCGAGGAGGCCGGCCGGCACAATCACGGCTCCTTCATCGACAGCGTCGCCCCGATCGTCGAGGCGGGCCAGGCGGATCTGGTGGAGGACGGCTTTGCGCTGGCCGACGGGGTGACGCTGATGGCGCTGCCCGGTCACACCCGCGGACAACTGGGGCTCTGCCTCTGCCATGGCGAGCGGCGTGCTGTCTTCTCGGCGGATGCCGTCCACACACCGGTTCAGGTCTTCCGGCCGGACTGGGCAAGCCGCTTCTGCAGCGACCAGGATCGCGCAATCGCCACCCGCCGGTCGCTGTTCGAGGCGGCCGCCGATCGCGACGACCTTCTGCTGCCCGCGCATCTGCGCCATGTCTCGGCCATGCGGATCCGCCGCACCGGCGGCGGCTACCGCCCGGAATTCGTGCCATGACGGCGGCCTTTTCAGTCCGCCGCCGCTTCCCTGGTGCGGTGAATGTGCATGACATAGGCCATCTGGTCGGCGGGATGCCAGTTGAACGAGGCTATGAGAACGCCGCCCTCGGTGACGTAGCGCCGCAGCAATTGCAGCGACCACGCCCCCGGCTTCAACCCGAGCTGGCGGGAAAATTCGGGCGGCATGGGAAGCGCGCGGATTTCCTGCACGGCCTCCTCGATCGGACCGTCGGCATGGCGTTCGAGAAGCGAGAAGAACGGACCTTCGTGATCCGGCAACTGATCCACGACATGTTCGAAGCGTTTCGGGATGTAACTCTGGATATAGCAGATCGGCTTGCCGCCCGGCTCCGTCCACCGCACGCCGTTGACGAGAATCCAGTCTTCGCCTGCCAGCCCGCCGACAAGCTCGGCCGTTTCCTGGTCCAGCACCACCGTCTTCACCTCCATCACGACGTAATAGGTCTCGACGGCAACCTGGAACAGTTCCTCCAGCGAACCGAAGGACTGGAAGAAGGTGGAGCGGGAAGTGGCGGAGATCACCCGGGTGCCGACACCTTGCCGACGTTCGACATAGCCCCGCTCGCGCAGATAGCGCAACGCCTCGCGGATGGTCGTTCGGCTGCTGTTGAATTCGACCGCCAGCTCCAGTTCCGGCGGCATCAGGCTGCCGATCGGATAGACGCCCTCGATCAGCCTCTCCTCGAGAATTTTCTGGATCTGCGCATAGCGCGGCAATCCTTCGCCGGCGCGATCCGCAGCGGGACGTTCCTCACGGGCGGTCATAGGCCTCTCCCTGTTCATTCCTCAGACGCATCACGACGTCTCGCCGCCCTGCCCTACAGGAAAAGCAGGCAGCGCGACACTGCCAGACCCCGCGGAAGATGGGGACAGGGCACAAGAGATGCGCACATGTCTGGACAAATACAACATTATCTCGCTATCAAGTACGCACATAACGAGGACAAGATGCGCGAACGTCACCAATCCGTCTACTCCTTCCGCGCCAAGCTTGGCCTCATCACGCCACCCACCAACACCGTGAACGAGGCGGAATGGAGCCGCATGCTGCCCGAGGGCGTCACCTTCCACACACACCGGATGCCGCTGCATCCCGACAGCAGCTCGGAAAAGGGCAAGACCGGATTGATGCGCGATCTTCAGTCGGTGTGCGGCCTGCTGAAACAGGCGCGCGTCGATGCGATTGCCTATGCCTGCACCGCCGGTTCGATGATCAACCCGGTCGAAAGCCTGCCAACGGCGCTGACCGCGGCCGTCGGCGTGACCGCCGTGACGACATCCGCCGCCATCGTCCGGGGGTTAAGGGCTCTCGGGGCGACGGTTCTTTCGGTTGCGACCCCGTACCACGAGGCGCTCAATCATCATGAGACGGTGTTTCTGAGGGAAAATGGCTTCGAGGTCGCCAGTCTCGTGGGCCTTGGCATCGGCGCCGGCGGTCCCGCCGAATATGTGCAGATCGCGGAAACATCCCTGGAACGCATCACCGCACATGTGCGGGCCGCCTTCGTGCCCGGCAGTGATGCCATCCTGATCACATGTACGGACTTTCCCATACTGCCGCTGATTGCGACACTCGAGGAGGAATTCGGCGTTCCCGTCGTCACATCCAACCAGGCAACGCTCTGGGCCATGCTGCGTGCGGTTGGCATCGACGACAGGCTGTCCGGCTGCGGGCGCCTGGCTGCACAGCACTGATCACCACAACGACAACACAAGGAGGATACACCATGGCAGATGCACGCTTGAGAGAAGCCCTGGAGGCAAGGGAATTCATTCTGGCGCCGGGGGTTTTCGACCTCATCTCGGCACTGATGGCCGACCGGCTGGGCTTCAAGGCGCTTTATGTGACCGGCTATGGCACGGTCGCCTCCTATCTCGGCCTGCCTGATGCCGGCATCGCCACCTATCGCGACATGATCGAGCGCATTGGCCAGATTGTGAAGATGACGAAGACGCCGGTGATCGCCGATGCCGATACCGGCTATGGCGGGCTCCTCAACGTGCGCCACACGGTGCGCGGCTATGAGGAGGCCGGGGTGACCGCGATCCAGATCGAGGACCAGGAGTTTCCAAAGAAGTGCGGGCACACGCCGAACCGCCGCGTGATTCCGCTGGAAGACATGGTGCGCAAGGTGAAGGTGGCGAGCGACGCCCGCTCCAGTCGCGATTTCCTGATCATTGCCCGCACCGATGCCCGCACCGGTCTTGGGCTGGACGAGGCGATCCGGCGCGGCGAAGCCTATCGCGAAGCCGGTGCCGACATCGTCTTCGTCGAATCCCCTGAAAGCGAAGCGGAAATGCAGACGGTGGCGGAACGGATCAAGGCGCCGCTGTTTGCCAACATGGTGAATGGCGGACGCACACCGCTCCTCTCGGCCGAGCGTCTGCAGGCGCTCGGCTATTCCATTGCCATCCATCCGGCACTCGGCTTCCTCAGCGTCGGCGCCGCGCTCGACAAGGCCTATCGCGACCTCAAGGAAAACGGCATCACCTCGCCGGAGATCGACCTCTATTCCTTTGCAGAGTTCAACAAGCTGCTGGGTTTCGAGGACGTGTGGAATTTCGAACGACGCTACGCGGAAATCTGAAACAGCCAACGGAAGGAACGGCCATGGCCGAGAACCTCGACGACAATTACAGGATTGCCTATGGCAACAGGGCCGGCTTCGGCAAGCGGCCGGCGCTGGTGCTGATCGATTTCGCCGAGGCCTATTTCGACCCCGACTGCGTTCTCTATGCCGGGGTCGATGATGCTCTGGCCTCTGCGCTGCGCATCCGGGCCGTAGCGCACGAGGAAGGCATCCCGGTCATCCTGACCGAGGTCACCTATCAGCCGGGCGGGATCAATGGCGGCCGCTTCTTCGAAAAGGCGAAGCCGCTTGCCTCCTTTGTCAAGGGCCGCAAGACGGCGGAATTTGCCAGCGGACTTGTGCCGCGCGAAGACGAGATCATCGTCTCCAAGCAGTACCCGTCGGCATTCTTCGGCACCTCGCTTGCCTCGACACTGACCGCGATGGGCATCGACAACGTGGTGCTGACGGGCCTGACGACCAGCGGCTGCGTGCGCGCCTCCTGCGTCGATTCCATGTCGCATGGCTTCATCACAACCGTGGTCCGCGAAGCCTGCGGCGACAGGCATCCCGCCCCCCATGAAGCGAACCTGTTCGACATGAATGCCAAGTATGCGGACGTGGTCTCTGAAGCGGAGATCATCGCCTTCTTCCGCTCGGTCGCGCAGAAGGAACAGGCGCATGGCTGACAACGCCGGACCACGCCGCATCGCCGTGCTTGGCGGTGCCGGCGGCATCGGCCGCGCGCTCGTCGCCTCGCTGCTGGACCAGGGCGACGAGGTGATCGTGCTGGACCTGCAAGCCTCTCTCATGCGCCACGCACTGGCAGCACCGGGCATTGCCATCGACGTCTGCGACGCGGCCTCCGTCACCCGGGCCTTCGCCGATCTTGCCGCTCGATGGGAGACCATGGACGGCTTCGTCAATCTTGCAGGCTACAACAGCCAGCTGCTGCCACTTGCGGAAACGCCGGGCGACTATTTCGACGATGTCATCGCCGGCAACCTGCGGGGCGTATTCCTTGCCTGCAGGGCAGCCATTCCCCTGATGGCGGAGGGCGGTTCGGTCGTGAACGTGGCATCCGGCCTTGCCGCCAACATCCGCCCCGGCTACGGCGCCTATTCCGCCTCGAAGGCCGGCGTCATTGCCATGACCAAGACTTTTGCGGTGGAAAATGCGCCGCGCCTGCGTTTCAATGCGGTCGCTCCCGGCCTTGTGGATACCGCCTTCCTGCGCGGCGGCACCGGCCGTTCTGACGAGGATCAGGCCTCCATCGTCCCGCTGGAGGCCTACCGCGCCATGACGCCGATGAAACGGCTGGCGCTGCCGGACGACATTGTCGGTCCCATCGCCTTTCTGCTGTCGCAGGCCAGCGGCTTCATGACCGGGCAGGTGCTGTGGGTCAACGGCGGCGGCTATATGCCCTAACCCCGGGCCGGGGCAGGTTCGGACTGCCCCGGCCGTTTCCTGATCCTGAATGCGAGGCGGATCTCGACCTCTGCAGCTGTCCTGGACGAGCCATCCAGACACGCGACATTGGAGCCCGTCGCGTGCCAAGCAGACTTTGGCTCCGGATCAGACGGGAAAATCCTCGCAATCATCCACACACTGCCACAATCAGCGTTTTATTGTGCACCGCAGCAACGTCTGCATGGCGGATGCGTTATACCTTGTCATCGCCACTCCGGCCGATGCTGAAAGGATGATTTCATGAGATCGATGTCCGATACGCTGGCGCGGCTGGCCAGGCTGCAGGCGCTGCAACACGAGCCGGCACCGTCCAATGCGCCACTGGTCGAACTGGACGGTTTCGGCTCCAATCCGGGCCGCCTTCAGGCGCGCCTGCATGTCCCGCAGACTGTGGCGAAGCATCCGGCCCTGGTGGTGGTACTGCATGGATGCACGCAGACCGCTGCCACCTATGACGACGGCACAGGCTGGTCCCGTCTTGCCGACGACCATGGCTTTGTCGTGCTCTACCCGCAGCAGACTCGGCAGAACAATCCCCATACCTGCTTCAACTGGTTCGTGCCGGGCAATATCCGCCGGGGAGCGGGTGAAGCCCTGTCGATCCGTCAGATGATCGACGCCGTGGTGAAGCGACATGCCATCGATGAGACCCGCATCTTCATCACGGGGCTGTCGGCCGGGGGCGCCATGGCCAACGTGATGCTGGCAACCTATCCCGAGGTGTTTGCTGCCGGCGCCATCATCGCCGGCCTGCCCTACGGGATTGCCGGAACCGCGTCCGAGGCTTTCGACCGCATGCGCGGCCATGGTCTTCCGGATGCCGCACGGCTTCAGGCCATTCTCCGCGCCGCCTCCTCCCATCAGGGGCCGTGGCCAAGGATCAGCGTCTGGCAGGGCGCGCGCGACACAACCGTCGTCCCGGCCAATGCCGATGCGATCGTGACCCAATGGCAGGGTGTCCATAGCATCGACGGCGCAATGGCGCGCCATGAAGCGGGCGACGGCTACACTGTCACCTCCTGGATGGACGCCAAGGGTCATGTGGCAGTAGAACATGTTGCTTTGGCCGACCTTGCCCACGGCACGCCGATCGATGCGGCAGACGGCTATGGCAAAAGCGGTCCCTACATTCTCGATGCCAGGCTATCCTCCACCATGCAGATGGCGCGCGCCTGGGGCCTCATCCCTTCAAACGAAAGATACGGCCTGCGGCCGCGCCGCACAGCATCCCTCGCGAAAGAACCGGACAATGTTCACAAGGACGATGGCCCAAAGAGCATTCAGCACGTCATCGAATCCGCCCTGCGCTCCGCCGGCCTGATGAAGTGAGGGTGCAAGCGGCGACCGCCCGGATCCGACCGCCGGACATCAGGCGCGATCGGCCCGTCACGACGCCGCCCCACCTGCCCCTCGCTCGCGGCGCAATAGCGCGTGTGGATTTGGCAAGTGTGACCAACTTGCACAGATTTCTGGCGAAATGCCCCCAAAAAGTGCGGGGCCTTTGCAAAATTTCTTAGAAAAGTGGCATAAGCTTCGCGCCAGTGCAAAACTTTAGCCTCAAACCCGCCGCATCGCTTTCGTCAGGACAACATCTTGAGACTATACAGTCCCAACGCGTAGCCCTAGAAGCGAGGCCTCGCCGTTCCGGCAAGTGCGTATCATGGCAAGGCCGAAGTTCGCAGCGTAAATGACAGCAGGATAGGGATGATGAACGAAGCAGCGACCCACAGGCGCGGCGTCGCGCGAGGCGTGACGGTGGCCGCAGACAGCACCATGTTGCCGATCCTCTACGGCGCCGGCGCTCCTGCCACCGCACGCCCCGGAGAGCGGTTGTCCGATCTTTTCGCGGATCGGGCCCTCAACCATGCAGACCTGACTGCCGTCATGGAACCGGGCCGGACCTGGACCTATCGAGCCATGGATGACGAAGCGAACCGATTCGCGCGTCTTCTGGTCGAGCGTGGCGTGAAACCCGGCGACCGCGTTGCCCTCCTGCTGGACAGGTCCGCACAGACCTACATCGCAATCCTTGCGGTGATGAAGGCAGGCGCCGCCTTCGTGCCGCTCGCCCCGGCCTTTCCCGAGGAGCGGATGTCTCTCATCATCGAGGATGCCGGCGTCAGCCTGGTGATCACGATCGAGGACTATGCGACCCGCGCGGCTGCGCTTTCCGTTCCGCATCTGGTCATAGGAGCCGGCGGAGAGGACGTCTCCACCCATCCCGCAGAGCCGCTCCAGATCACCGTTTCGGACGAGGATCTCTGTTATATCCTCTATACGTCCGGCACCACCGGGCGGCCGAAGGGCGTGGCGGTGCGGCATCAGAGCATCTGCAACTTCGTGCGCGTTGCCGCCGAATCCTACGGCTATCGCCCCGGCGACCGGGTCTACCAGGGCATGACGATTGCCTTTGATTTCTCCACCGAGGAAATCTGGGTGCCCTTTGCAGCGGGCGCGACGGTCGTTCCGTCGCCGGGCCGCATGACGCTGGTGGGCGAAGAACTGGCGGAGTTCCTGCGTGAAAACGCCATCACCTGCATGGCCTGCTCCCCCACGCTTTTGTCCTCGATCGACAGCGAAGTGCCGAGCCTGCGCACCATTCTTGTCGGTGGTGAGGCCTGTCCGTACAATCTGGTGACGCGCTGGTCGCGTCCGGGCCGTCAGATCCTGAACACATACGGACCGACCGAGGCCACGGTGACGGCCACCATGGGGCGGCTGAGTCCCGACCGGCCGGTGACGATCGGGGCGCCCCTGCCCACCTATTCCATTGTCATCCTCGATCCGGATGCGCCGCAGTTGATGACCGGCGGCGACCTCGGCGAAATCGGCATCGCCGGTATCGGGGTGGCGGTCGGCTACCTGAACCGGCAGGATCTGACCGAGCAGAAGTTCATCCCCGATTTCATCGGCCTGCCCAATAACCCGTCGCGGCGCATCTACCGCACGGGTGACCTCGGGCGTATCAATGCCGATGGCGAGGTGGAGTATCACGGCCGCATCGACACGCAGGTAAAGATCCGCGGCTATCGCGTCGAGCTCGGGGAAATCGAGGCAATCCTGCTCGATCAGCCCGAGATCGCCCAGGCGGCGGTGACGACCTGGGAGATCGAACCCGGTCGTGTGGAGCTGGTTGGATATTACGCACTCAAGGCCGGACAGGCATCGCTGTCGCGCGTCGATCTCGCCCGCGAGCTTCGCCGCCGGCTGCCAGACTACATGGTGCCGTCCTTCCTGGAAGAGCTTCCGGCCCTGCCGATGACGGTGTCGGACAAGATCGACACGCGTCGCCTGCCGAAGCCAACGAGCCTTCGGCTGACCTCCGAGCGGCAGCATGTTGCGCCGTCAAGCGGCGATGAGCGCGCCATCGTGGACGTTCTGAGCGACGTACTGAAGATCGATGACATCTCTGTCGAGGACCATTTCTTTGACGATCTCGGTGCCAACTCGCTTCTGATGGCCCGCTTCTGTGCGCGGCTGCGCATGCGCAGCGATTGGGCCACCACCTCCATGCGCGACATCTACCTGCATCCGACGGTGGCAGGGCTTGCCCGCCACCTGAGAGGACCGGAAGAAGACAAGCCAGCGGTCGAGGAGCCGCTGCTCACGCACCGTGCGTCGAATTTTGCCTATTGGGCCTGTGGCGCGGCGCAGCTCGCCTTCTACGGTCTCTACAGCTATTTCGATCTCTGGGCGCTGAACTACGGCCTCAACTGGGTCTATGCGAAGCTTGACCATCCACTGCAGCTTTACGTGCGCTGCGCCATCCTGTCCGCAGCCGCCTTCTTCGGGATGTCCGCCTTTGCCATTCTCATGAAATGGCTGCTGGTCGGTCGCTGGAAGGCGGAAAGCTTTCCGATCTGGGGGCTGCGTTACTATCGCTTCTGGGTGGTCAAGACGCTGATCCGCACCGCACCCGTCGTGCTGTTCCGGGGTAGCCCGCTCTACAGCCTCTATCTGCGCCTGCTCGGCGCGCGGCTTGGCCGCAGCACCACCATCGAATGTCGGGCGATCCCCGTCTGCACCGACCTGATTACGATTGGCGAGAATTCGATCCTGCGCAAGGAATCCATCGTGCTCGGCTACCGCGCCGAGGCAGGCTACATCCATACCGGTCCGATTGCCATCGGCCGCGATGCCTTTGTCGGCGTCGGCTGCGTCATCGATATCGACACCTCGATCGGCGATCGCGCCCAGCTCGGCCATGCCTCCTCCCTGCAGCGCGGCCAGCATATTCCCGATGATGCGCACTGGCACGGCTCGCCGGCCGTTGCGACGACCGCGGACTATTGCAAGGTTCCCGTCGTCACGCTCTCCAAGGCCCGCCGAATCCTGTACGAAGCGGTGCAGATCTTCACGCTGTTTGCCCTGGTCACCCCTTTCCCGCTGCTGTTCCACAGCTATTGGCAAAATGTGAGCGACGACTATCAGGAGACGATCGGCATCGTCGCGATCGGCACGACGATCAGCCTGTTCGGTCTCATCATCGGCCTGCTGTTTGCCGCGCTGGTCCTGCCACGCCTCTTCGGATTTGTCCTGAAGCCAGGCCGTACCTACCGGCTCTACGGTTTCCATTTCTGGCTGCAGTCGATCGTCGAAGTGGCCACGAACATCCGCCTGCTCAACGTGATGTTCGGCGACAGTTCCGCCATCGTGCACTACATCCGCGCGCTCGGCTGGAACCTCAACACGGTGGTCCAGACGGGATCGAATTTCGGCAGTAACCAGCAGCAGGACAACCCGCTGTGCTGCGAGATCGGCACGGGCACCATGGTGTCCGACGGACTGTACATGATCAACGTCCACAAGTCGGCCTCCGCCTTCCGGCTGGAGCACACGAAGGTGGGCGAGCGGAACTATTTCGGCAACAACATCTTCTATCCGCCGGATGGCCGCACCGGCGACAATGTTCTTCTCGGGACCAAGGTGATGGTACCCGTCGACGGTCCGGTGCGCGAGAATGTCGGCCTGCTCGGCTCGCCGCCGTTCGAGATCCCCCGCATGGTCAAGCGTGACAAGGAACTGATCCAGGGCGTCAGCGAGGAAGAGCGCCGCGCGCGCCTGCCGCTCAAGAACCGGCACAATTTCGTCACCGCCCTGATGTTCCTCGCAGTGCAATGGGTCATGCTGTTCGTGACGCTCGCCATCTGGGATCGCGCGCTGAACTACTATACGGAATGGGGACACACGGCGCTGTTCGTGGCGGTGCTGCTTACCGCCGGCGTGGCCATTCCTTTCTACATTCTGATGGAATGGGCGAGCCTTCGCTTCCGCAAGCTGCAGCCGCAGATGACGACCATCTACGACAAGACCTTCTGGAGCCACGAGCGCCACTGGAAGGTGGCGGATTCTCCGATCGTGCGCCTGTTCCCGGGGACGCCGTTCAAGCCGATGATCCTGCGCGCACTCGGAGTGAAAGTCGGAAAGCGTGTCTTCGATGACGGCTCGAACCTCACCGAACGCTCTCTGGTCGAAATCGGCGATGATGTGACACTGAACGAGGGCTGCGTCATCCAGGCGCACTCGCTGGAAGAAGGCGCGTTCAAGTCCGACCATATCCGCATCGGCAATGGCTGCACCTTAAGCCCTGCCGCCTTCGTCCATTACGGCGTCGTGATGGGCGATGGCTCGGTGGCGGATGTCGACAGCTTCATCATGAAGGGGGAGATCCTGGAGCCCAACTCGATCTGGCGCGGCAACCCCGCAAAGCTGCACGGCTTCGTGCGACCGGTTTCGACGCCGTGATCAAGGAGGCGGGCGAGGCGGCCTTGCATGAGGCAATGCAGGGCCTCACCTTGCCCTGCATTCGTCTGGGCTGTCGCCGCATCCGCGCTGGCGACGCCGGTCTTCTCCTGCCGGAGGAGACAGCAACGATTGCCGCACGCCAACCGTCTGCCCGGCAGGCCAGTGGCGCGGCACGGGCACTTGCGCGCCATCTGATGGAAGAGGAAGGGCTGGAAGCCGGCGCGATCATCCGGTCTGCTGCAGGATCCCCCGTCTGGCCTGCGGGCGTGACCGGTTCGCTCGCCCACGATGACGAGATGGCGGTTGCCGTCATTGCCCGAAGGTCGGCTGTCCTGTCGGTCGGCATCGATGTCGAACCCGCCGCCCCCTTGCCGGACGATGTCGTCGCCCTCGTCCAAACGGCAGCCGATGTCGTGACCGGCACAGCTCGGAATCTCGCCACCCGCCTTCTCTTCAGCGCGAAGGAAGCGGTCTACAAGGCCTGCTATCCGCTGCACGAAACCATTCTGGATTATCCCGATATCCGTATCGACCTCGCGCGGGGCGAAGCCATCACCATCACAGGCTTCCGGGCGGGCCTGAGGTTCTGCCTGTCGCCCCGCATCGTCGTTCTCGCAGTCGCCTTCGACCCTGCGTGAAGCATCGCGGACCGGCGGCGGCGCGCGGCGCATTGGACGGAACACCGTCCTTGCCTCATAAACGCGCGGGCCGGCGAACGTGACGGTTCGTCGGCCCGCATCGGTTCAGCCGTCAGGCGTCAGTTCTTCACGGTATCTTCCAGGAAGAAGCGGCCGAGCGGGTTCTGGTAGAAGTTGGTGACGTTCTTGCGCATCACGTTGATATAGGGGCTGTAGTAGAGGTCGATCCAGTTGACATCGGCCTTGGCCATTTTCTGCAGGTCGACATACATGGCCTCGCGCTTGGCCGGGTCGGTTTCCAGACGGGCGGCGGCGACAAGATCCTTCACCTTGTCGTTCTTGTAGCGCGTCATGTAGTTCAGGTTGGTATCATGACCCAGCACGAAAGTGGTCTTCTGGTCGGGGTCGAGAATGTCGTTCGTCCAGTACATCACCGAGATGTCGTAATCGCCGGTGATCAGCATGTCCCAACTCTGGCTCGGATCGACTTTTTGCAGATTGGCCGTGACGCCGGCCTTGGCGAGCTGCTGCTGGATCAGAACGGCAATCTGTTCATCCGTTTCCTTTCCGGCATTGACGACATAGTTCAGCGTGAGACCCTCGGCACCGGCGGCCTTCAGCAGCTGCTTGGCCTTTTCCGGATCATAGGGGCGCTGGAGGTTGTCGGCATAATGATAGAGCGCGCCCTTGGGAATGTAGGAGTTGGCCACTTCACCAATGCCAAAGGTGGCAGCCTCGACGATCGCCTTCTTGTCGATGGCGAGATCGAGCGCCTCACGCACGTCCTTCCTGGCAAGCGCGCCATGCTCATGGTTGATCAGCATGTGGTCCTCGCGCGTCGAGGGGTCCATGCGCACCGTCAGGTCCGGGTTCTTCTTCATTTCGGCAACGCGCGAGAAGGGAACGGTGATCGCAACGTCGATCTGCCCGGTCTGGACGTTCAGCATCCGCGTATTGTCGTCCGGAATGACGATCCATTCGACGCCGTCGAGGCTGACATGGCCGGCATCCCAGTAGTTGGGGTTCTTCTTGAGGATGATGCGGTCGCCACGGCGCCATTCGGCAACGGTGAAGGCGCCGGAACCGACCGGCTTTTCGGCAAAGGCGTCCACATTGGCCTCGACCACCTTCTTCGGCAGCACCGACGCATTCGGCAACGCCATCATCGAGATGAAGGGAACCGACTTGCCCTTCAGCTTGACGACGAGCGTCTTGTCATCGGAGGCCGTCGCCGTGTCGATGATCTTGAAGCTGTCGGACCAGAGTGACCCCTTGTCATCGCGGATACGGGTCAGCGAGAAGGCGGCATCGCCGGCCGTTACCGGACTGCCATCGGAGAATTTCGCGTCACGCAGCTTGAACGTATAGGTCAGGCCGTCGTCGGAGACGGTCCAGCTTTCGGCAAGGCCCGGCACCAGCTTGGTGCCGGAGGCATCGACACGGACCAGAACGTCGAAGACGTTGGAGAAGACCCAGTTGTCGACGTTCTGGGCCGACTTGATGGGATCGAAGGTGGTGGAATCCTCGTTGCGGCCGATGGTCAGCACACCCGTAGCATCCGCATAGGAGGCCGAAAGGGACAGGATGGCCGCAAGGGCAGCGATTTTGGCTTTCTTCATCGTGAACTGCATGGATCGATCCTCTGGTGGTTGTTTTATGGGGTGGAACGGCCCGAAAGCGGCCTGTCGGGGTCGATATCGGGAATGGCGTCGATCAGGCCCGCGGTATAGGCCTCACGCGGATGCGCGAACACGTCTTCGGACAGGCCTTCCTCAACGATGCGGCCGTGATGCATGACGATGACCCGCCGGCAGAGCGAGCGAACCACCGGCAGGTCGTGGGCGATGAACACCAGCGTCAGGTCCATGGTCGCAACCAGCTTGCGGAACAGGGCGACGATCTGCGCCTGAATGGTGACGTCGAGGGCGGCAATGCATTCATCGGCCACGATGACGCGGGGATCGATGGCAAGCGCGCGGGCGATGCCGGCGCGCTGGCACTGGCCGCCGCTCATCGTGCGCGGCTTGCGCTGCGCAAAGCTGCGGTCAAGTTCCACAAGATCGAGAAGCTCGCCCACCCGCTCCTGTATCTGGGCAGCCGGGATCTTCTTCTGCACACTGAGGACTTCCGCCAGCGTTTCGCCAATCGTCATGCGCGGATTGAGCGAATTGTAGGGGTCCTGGAACACCATCGCAGCCTGTGTCCGGAGCGCGCGCAGCGCCTCCGCCCGCTGCAGACCAAGGCTCGCGCCATCGAAACTGACATGGCCGGAGGAGGCCGGCGTCAGGCCGAGCATCGCCCGCGCCAGCGTGGATTTGCCAGAGCCGCTTTCGCCGACAATACCGACCGTCTCGCCAGGCCAGATCTGAAGCGATACGCCTTCCACGGCGCTAAAATTGCGGCGTTTCGAGAAGAGACCGCCACCCGCAGGGAAGCGCACGGCGAGATCATCGATCTCGATCAGCGGCCTGCCGGCCCCCTGTCGTGCCTCACCGGAATGAGCAACTGCAAGGCCTGCATCCAGCTTCGCTGGCATGGAGGGATGGCTGGCAATCAGCGTCCGCGTATAGTCCGCCTGCGGGTCCTTCAGAATCTGCCGCTTCGCGCCCGTTTCGACGATCCGGCCATGGCGCATCACGGCAATGCGGTCGCAGGTCTGGGCGACGACGCCGAGATCATGCGTCACAAGGATGAGCGAGAGACCGCGTCTGGTCCTCAGATCCAGCAGCAGATGCAGGATCTGCGCCTGAATGGTGACATCGAGCGCCGTCGTCGGCTCGTCGGCAATCAGGATTTCCGGATTGCAGGCCAGTGCGATGGCAATCATCGCCCTCTGTCGCATGCCGCCCGAAAACTCGTGCGCATAGCTTGAAAACTGACGAGGCGGATCGGTGAAGCCCACCTGCTCCATGATGTCGAGCGCGAGCGATTTTGCCGCCTCGCGCGAAAGCCCCTGATGAAAGCGGATGCCTTCCACAATCTGGTCGCCGATGCGCATCACCGGATCGAGGTGGCTGGTCGGGTTCTGGAAGATCATGCCGATGCGCGCGCCGCGGATCGCCTGCAGGGCCGTCTCATTGGCGCCGGCAATCTCCTGCCCGCCAAGCAGGATCGACCCGGCTGTGCGACGTATGGCGGTCGATGGCATCAGACCGACCAGCGTGCGGCAGAGCAGGCTCTTGCCGGAACCGCTTTCGCCGACGAGGCCCAGCACCTCGCCGCGACCAATCTCGATCGACACGCTGTCGAGCAGGGTCCGCAGGCCCTCCGGGGCGTCGACGGCGACCGAGAGATCACGGACGGCAAGAAGCGGTGTTGCGGGAGACAAGGTCGTCGTCATCCGTTCACTCCCAGCCACTTCGCAAGACCATCGCCGAGAAGGGAAAAGCCGAAGGCGAGGACCACGATCGACAGGCCTGGAAACAGCGTGATCCACCAGGCCTGCGTGACAAAACCCTGTCCCTCCGCCACCATCACCCCCCATTCGGCGGTTGGCGGCTGGACGCCGAGACCGAGATAGCTAATCGCGGCACCGGACAGCAGCACCAGCACCACATCCGACATGGAAAACACGATCGAGCCGGCCACCGCATTGGGCAGCAGATGGCGAAAGAGGATGCGTGCCTTCGAAAAGCCGAGGCTTTCGGCGGCCATCGCATAATCGCTGTTCTTCAGGACAAGGATCTGCGCGCGGATCAGCCGCGCATAGGACACCCAGCCGACCAGCGCCATCGCGATGTAGAAACTGCCAAGGCCCGGCCCGAGGATGGCAATGATCGACAGCATCAGGACAAGAAAGGGGAAGGCGAGGATGACGTCGATCAGCCGCATCAGCACTGCGTCGACGAGACCGCCCAGGAAGCCGGAAATGGCGCCGACGACCGTTCCGATCGCAAAGGGAAAGGCGACGCCGATCAGCGCCATCTGCAGATCGATGCGCGCCGCATGGATGACGCGCGAAAGGATGTCGCGACCAAAATTGTCGGTGCCGAACGGATGGGCGAGGCTTGGGGCTTTCAGTCGCGCCGCCGCATCCTGAAAGATCGGATCATAGGGCGCAACAAGCGGAGCCAGCAGCGCCATCAGCACGAAGACGCCGAAGATGGTGAGCCCGGCATAAAGCGTTGCGTTACGTGACCTGACCATGGCGCCGCTCACAGCTTCACCCGCGGATCTGCGGCGACGGTTGCGATGTCGGCGAGGAAGTTGACGAAGACGGTGGCGCAGGCAAAAACCATCGCAACGCCCTGAACGACCATGTAATCGCGCGAGAAGATGGCGCGGACGAGCAGTTGCCCCATGCCGGGCAATGCAAACACGCTCTCCACCACCACTGTTCCACCAATCAGCCAGCCGATGTTGACGGCGAGCAGGTTGATCGTCGGCACCACGGCATTCGGCACCACATGGCGCCAGAAGACGATGCCTTCCGGCATGCCGCGGGCGCGGGCGGCCGTCGCCACATCCGATGTCAGCCAGTCGATCATGGCGGCCCGCAGCGAGCGCATCAGCACGGTGGAGAGCGACAGCGCGATGGTGAGCGACGGCAGCACGAGATGGACAAGCTTTTCGCTCAGCGTGTTGCCATAGCCGGAGACGGGCAGAAGCGGGATGCTGACCGAAAACAGCAGGATCAGCATCAAAGCGAGCCAGAATGAGGGAAAGCCGATGCCGAAGGTGGAGATGATGCGCACCGCGTGATCCACGGCATGGCCTTCGTTGCGCGCGGCAACGGCGGCCAGCGGAACGGCAATCAGAACCGACAGGAGAACGGACGAGAAGACCAGCGCCAGCGTCGGCTCGATGCGGGTCGAAATCAGCTGCAGCACATCGATCCGGAAGGTGATCGAGCGCCCCATCTCGCCCTGCAGCAGGTTTTTGACGAAATAGAAATATTGCTGCCAGATCGGCTGGTCGAGGCCGAATTGCGCGCGAATGTTGGCGATCGCCTCCGGCGTCGCTTTCGTCCCCAGCAGCACACGGGCAGGATCACCGGGAATCAGGCGGACAAGCACGAAGGTGATGATGGAAACGCCGAGGATCACCGGCAGGAACTGCAGGGGTCTCGTCAGGATGAAGCGGTAGCGATGCAGCATCAGCCCGTCACGCTCTCAAGGAAGGAAAGCAGCGGCGGGTAATAGCCCTCCGGGTTTTCATAAAAGGGCATGTGGCTGGCATTGCGTACGACATTGACGCGCGCACCTTCGGGCAGGGCGTTCTTCATGCGCAGCGCGCAGGCCGGTGTCAGTTCGTCGTGCTCGCCGACGACGATCAGCACGGGCGCGGAAATATTCGGGAGGTCCGGAATGCGGTTCCAGGTCTTCAGGTTGCCGGTGTAGAGAAACTCGTTCGGCCCCTGCATGGTCATGTACGGCCCCATGTTCCAGTCCGCGAGCGAGCGCCTGACCGGGGCCGGCCACTCCGGCAGGCGGCAGACATGGCGGTAATTCAAGAGCGTGATCGCAGCCAGATATTCGGGATGGTCGTAGGTGCCGGCCGCCTCGTGCGCCTGCATCATGGCCACCGTCTCGGGTCCGAGTGCGGCGCGCAGGCGCTCGAGTTCACTGACGAGATGGGGCATGTCGGCGACGGTATCGGCGAGAATGAGGCTCTTGACCGCCTCCGGGTGGGTCAGCGCATAGTCGATGGCCAGCCATCCGCCCCAGGAATGTCCGAGGAGGTGAACCGGCCCGAGCCCCAGCGCCTGGCGCACCGCTTCCGTCTCGGCCACATAGCGTTCGATGGTCCACAGACGTGCATCGTCAGGCCGCTCCGAGGCGCCGGTACCCAGCTGGTCGAAGGCCACGACGCGAAAGCCGCGCTCGGCCAGACAGGAATGCGCCTCACGCAGATAATCACAGGGAAGCCCAGGTCCGCCATTCAGGCAGAACAGCGTTTCCGGTCCGGAGCCGAAGACATAGGCCACGACGCGAAAACCGTGGATCGTCAGCTCCAGCCTCTCGTCCGGCTCGATTTCGCGCCACATGATATATCTTCGCTCCTGCACAACATTTATGCAGGCTTATTTCTAAAGCAAATGAGGCTCTACACCAGCTATCAGAAGTGATAGGGTGAAGATCCCTGACGCGATGCCGGGCGACGGACCCGGCGCAGGGCGGCGAGAGGTTGGCATGGACATGATCGGCATCGAAGAACGGTTTGCAGCGGCCGGGAGCCTGTCCGGCCAGATCGACGAGCTTTTCGTGGCCATGCAGGATTACGGGTTCGATACGCTGATCTACGACTATACGCCGGGCCGCTATGATCTCAGCGGTCAGCTGATGATCCCGACCGTGCTGGAGCTGCGCAATGTCGATGAGACGATGCGCGATTACTGGTGCAGCCGCGGCTATTTCCGGCATGACCCGGTGCAGCATGCAGCGCTCGGCACCACCGCGCCCTTCTTCTGGAACTATGACCCGAAGGCGCAGACGCTGATTCACGCCTTCATGAACGAGGACTCGGCGCCGGTGGCCGAGTTCCTCTGGGCGCGCGGGCTGACGGCGGGCGTGACGGTGCCGATTCACCTGCCGGGTGGCGACTATGCCACCGTGACCGGCATTCGCGCCGGCGATCCCGCGCGGCTGGAGCGCGACGCCCGCCAGTGTCTTGGCGATTTCAGCCTGGTTGCCCATCTCTTCCAGCGGGCGGCGGCACGTCGCATTGCCCGCGAACAAACGCTTTCCGGCCTGCCACGCCTGACGACACGCGAGCGCGAGTGCCTGCGTTATTCAGCCGAAGGCTATTCCGCCAAGGAAATTTCCCGTCTCATCGATCGCTCCGTACCAACCGTGGTGATGCATCTGAATGCGGCGACCCGCAAGCTTGGCGCACGAAACCGCACCCAGGCGGTGGCACGCGCAGCGCATCTGCGGATGTTCGACCAGCCGCGCGGCTGACCCTTCACACCCTATCAGTTGTGATAGCTGCCGCGCCGACAGAGGCCAGCCTATGGTGGGCTCCGAAGATGTCCCAATCCAAGGAGCACAGAGTGCAGTCCGTCGAAACGCGTGAAGGTTTCCTGCCATTTCGCGAGTACCAGACCTGGTATCGCATCACCGGCACCCTCGAGAGCGACCGCCTGCCGCTCGTCGTCGCGCATGGCGGGCCTGGCTGCACGCATGACTATGTCGACAGCTTCAAGGGTATTGCCGGGCTCGATGGACGCGCCGTGATCCACTACGACCAGCTCGGCAACGGCAAATCCACCCATCTGCCGGACAAGGGACCGGACTTCTGGACCGTCTCGCTGTTCCTTGAGGAGCTGGACGCCCTGCTCGCCCATCTCGGCATTTCCGACCGCTATGCCTTCCTCGGCCAATCCTGGGGTGGCATGCTGGGGGCCGAACATGCGGTGCGCCAGCCCGCCGGCCTGAAGGCGCTTGTCATCGCCAATTCGCCGGCGAACATGCACACCTGGGTGACGGAAGCCAATCGCCTGCGGCGTGACCTTCCCGCAGATGTGCAGGCGACGCTGCTCGCCCATGAGGAGGCCGGCACCCTGACCCATCCCGATTATATCGCGGCCTCCCGCGTGTTCTACGACCGGCATGTCTGCCGCGTAACACCCTGGCCAGAGGATGTGGCCCGCACCTTCGCCGCCATGGACGAGGACAACACCGTCTATCGCAACATGAACGGCCCGACGGAATTCCACGTGATCGGCACAATGAAGGACTGGACCATCGAGGACCGGCTCCACAAGATCAAAGCGCCCACGCTTCTGATTTCAGGCGCCCATGACGAGGCAACGCCGGAGGTGGTGCGCCCCTATCGGGAGCGTGTTCCCGATATCCGCTGGGTGCTGTTCGAACAATCCAGCCACATGCCGCATGTGGAGGAAAAGGAACTGTGCCTGAAGACGGTCTCAGCGTTCCTGCGCGAGCAGGATTGAGACGGCAGAGCCTGATCTCTATCCGGCGTCTTCGGGAGAAGCAGGCGTCGTCGCCTGTATCTCCCGCTGCGGCCATCGCAGCAAGGCCTCCCGGCCGGCAGTCGTCAGGCCGTAGACGCCCCGGTCGAGGCGCTCGAACCAGCCATAGACATTGGCAAGCAGGATCTTGCCGGCGTCCGGGGCGCTGGACCTGATCTCGCGCACGCGCAAGGGGCCGGCCTCCAGTGCCGCCGCGCAGGAAAGAGCCTGCTGACGATATGCCGTCATCAGCGGTGCGCGGGTGCTTCCGCCAACGGCGGGGTCGCCGCGCCGCCGCTGATGTTCCCGCATGAGGCGCGAGCGCCGCTTGCGATCGGCGCGCGGCATTGGCGAGATGGAGCCGACGATGACGGAGACCTCTCCGCCGTCAGACACGCCGAGCATTCCGATCCCGAGCCTGCGACAGAGATCGCGGTAGCGTTTGTCGGCCTCGCGCCCCCTGCCCTTCGCCGAGATGCGCGCCGCGATCCAGACCTCGTCGGCGACCGCCGCCCGATCGACGGCCTGCAGGATGAGTTCCAGATTGAATGTCAACTTCAGTTCGCAGACCACCGCGACGGGCGGATCCTCGTCGCTCAGCCCCACGAGATCGCAGCCGCCGACTTCGCCCTTGACACTGTAGCCAGCCGCTTCGAGGAAGCTTTTGACGGGAAGATAGAGGGAGGTTTCCATGGGCCTGCCGGTTTCATGCTGGACGCGAAACACCTTCCTAGATCAATCCGGCCGATCCGGACAGCCTTTCTCGCCCCGCAGGAGGGAGGGTCTGCGCTCGCTTCCCTCACCCGGCAGCCGACAGGTAGGAAAGGCCCATCCGGTGTCAAACGCCGTCAGACGGCGGCGCGCGCATCCTTTCTCGCAAGGCGCGCCAGGAGGTAATCGACTTCAGCGCGGGCGGCAGGCGTCAGGGAGACTGCGGGCTTGCGCTGGGCGTCGCTGGTCATCACGCCGCGGCGCATCAGCACATGCTTGCGCACAGCAAGGCCGATCCCGATTTGCTGCTCGTAGCGGATGAGCGGCAGATGGGCATCGAAGAGATCATGCGCCTCCTCGCGGCGACCGCTCGCGTGGAGGCCGATCAGCTCCACCAGCATGTCCGGGAAACCGTAGCCGGTCATGGCGCCATCGGCCCCACGTTCCGGTTCGAAATCGAGGAAGAGCCCGCCATTGCCGCAGAGGATCGAGACCGGCCGCAGTTCCCCCCGCGCCTGAAGGGCACGCAGCTTGGAGATCTTTTCGAGCCCCGGCCAGTCCTCGTGCTTCAGCATCAGGCAGGAGGGATGGTCGTTGATGATCCGCGCCACGACGCCGGCCGACATCACGACCGACAGTGTCAGCGGATAGTCCTGCAATACGAAGGGAACATCGGTGCCGACCGCTTCCACGGCCTGGGCGAAATAGCCGAGAATCTGTTCGTCGGTGCGAAGCGCCGGCGTCGGCGCGATCATCACGCCGGCGGCCCCCATGTCCATCGCGTCACGCGCCAGCGAGCGCATCGCGGCAAATCCCGGCGCCGACACGCCGACGATCACCGGCACTTTCGCGCGCGAAACGACCTGGCGGATGATGGCACGCGATTCCGAAGGCTCGAGCTTCGGCGCTTCCCCCATGATGCCGAGGATGGTGATGCCGGTGCAGCCGCTGTCCTCATAGAAATCCGTCAATCGATCGATCGAGGCGTGGTCAAGGCTTCCGTCATCAAGGAAGGGGGTTGTGGCGATGGCGTAGACGCCCTTTGCCTGCGGTCCGAATGTCATGGGCGTGTCTCCTCTCGGCTCTTGCGGCCTTGTTTTCTGATGTCTGTCGTCGTGTCAGGCGGGTATTCTCTCTTCCGGAGGCAGATCGATCCACCGGCGCGATGCCGTCGCGTCCAGGACCGCGTCCAGCACCCGCTGGTTCGCCAGTCCGTCGAAGAAGGTCGCCCCCTTTGCCAGCCGCCGCCCGCCGGTGATGGCCGCCGCCACTTCCCGCAGGGCCGCGACGACGGACACGTTCCAGATGCCCTTGTTCAGCCCCGGCAGCGCAGCATTCGGATCCTCCACCGAAATATCCTCGAACGACTGTCCGGCGCGCGCATAAAGCAACCTTTCGGTCTCGTTGTCGAGAAGGAGCGTGCCGCGGGAGCCGAAGACCTGTGTCACATTGCCCATGTTGTGGGCGGCAACGCCGCTCATGAAGATCTGCGCCAGTGCCCCGCTTTGCATTTGCAGCGTCAGGTGGGAAACATCGTCGGCGGTCGCCGTCCAGCTTTCGCCGGTCCGCTTGTCGGTCCGATCGGGAACCATGGTCAGGGCCTGTCCGATCACGGAGGCGACGGGCCCCAGCCACCAGCGCACGAGATCCACCTGATGGCTGCCATTGGCGCCCAGCCGCCCGCCGCCCTTTTCCGCCAGCGACCACCAGTCGCCCTTAGGCCGCGAGGCGGGATCGGCCCAGGACGAACCGATATTGGCGATATTCACGTGACGGATCTCGCCGAGCGCGCCCTCGCCGATCAGTTCCGCCATCCGCTGGCGGTTCGGGTTGAAGCGCAGTTCGTGGTCGATCATGTGAACGCGTCCGAGCGTCTCCGCCTTTTCCAGCATGGCAGCCGCTTGCGTGGCATTCATGGCCGTCGGCTTTTCGCAGACCACATGCGCGCCGGCCTCCAGTGCTGCGAGCGTCATTGGCGCATGCGTATCGGTCGGCGTCGAGATCAGAACGAGATCAAGGCGATGGGCGCCAAGCATCGCGCGCCAGTCGTCATAGGCATGCGGGACCGCAAAAGCCTCTGCCGCATCGCGGGCACTTTCGATCCGGTTTGCGGCGATGGCGACCACCTCGGCGCCTTCCACGTGGCGAAGCGCCGGCAGATAGGCGGCGCGGGCGAAACTCGCGCCGATGATTCCAACTTTCATGAGGGATGTCCTTGGGGTCAGCCGAGCGTCTTCAGGCGCGGATCGAGGAAATCGCGCAGCCAGTCGCCCAGAATGTTGAAGGAAAGCACCGTCATGACGATGGCGATGCCGGGATAGAAGGCCAGCCACCACTTGTTGGCCAGAAGCTGGTCGCGGCTCTCCGCCAGCATCGATCCCCAGGTGGGAACAGACGGCGGCACACCGAGGCCAAGGAAGGAGAGCGAGGCTTCCGACAAGATGACGCTTGCCACGTTGAAGGAGGCAATCACCGTCAGCGGTGCCATGATGTTGGGGAGGATGGTGCGGAATATGACGGAGACCGTGCTGTCGCCCAGCGCGCGCGCCGCCTCGACATATTCCTTTTCACGCAGCGATAAAGTCTGCGCTCTCACGATGCGGGCATAGGTCACCCACTGCCCGACGCCCAGCACCAGAATGATGTTGGCAAGCCCCGGCCCCAGGATGACGAGGAACATGATGGCAAAGAGGATGAAGGGGAAGGCCAGCTGGATGTCGCCGAGCCGCATGATCACGTCATCGATCCAGCCGCCGAAATAGCCGGACACCAGCCCTGCCACCACGCCGATCGTACCGCCGACCAGGATGGCGCTGATGCCGACCAGAAGCGAGACGCGCGCACCATAGAGAAGGCGCGAAAAGACATCGCGCCCGAGGCCATCGGTGCCGAGCAGGAAGAGCGTCTTGCCACGGCCCTCGGTCATGGGGCCGGCGAGCCGCAGCATGATGTTCTGGCGGTTGGGATCAAGCGGCGCGATCTGCGGGCCGAAGAGGGCAGCGAAGATGACGCAGACGAGGATGAGCAAGGCCAGAAGCGGCCATTTCGCCGCGACCATGCTGCGCCAGGCGCGCCTGAATTCCCGGCGTCGATAATTCATGGCCGGTTGCGGGAGGCCTTGGGTTGCTGAAGCCATGGTTCGGACCCTTACAGTTTCACGCGCGGATCGATCCGCACATAGATCAGATCGACAAGGAGATTGAGGCTGATGAAGATGACCGAGAGCATGATCACGCAGGCCTGCACGACGGGAATGTCGCGCTGGTTGATCGCGTTGAACACCAGCCGGCCGATGCCGGGCCAGGAGAAGATCATCTCGACGACCACGACACCGCCAAGCAGGAAGCCGAATTCCAGCCCGACCATGGTAACGACCGGCAACCAGGCATTGCGCAGCGCGTGGTGAATGATGACGGCGGCTTCCGGAATGCCCTTGGAGCGGGCGGTCCTGACGAAATCCTGCCCCAGCACTTCGAGCATGGAAGAGCGCACCAGCCGCGCATTGCGCGAGAGCGAATAGAAGCCCACCGCGACACCCGGCATCACGAGATAGTAGAGCGCCATCGGCAGCTGGCTGAAGGCTTCCACCACATGGCCCTGCAGCAGCGGCACCAGGAACGGCACATGGCCCGAGATCGGCAGCCAGCGCAGATAGAGCCCGAAGAACATGATCATCATGATGCCGAGCCAGAAGCTCGGAATCGACTGTCCCAGCATGCCCATGGTCATGATCGACCCGTCGAGGGCCGAGCCACGATAGAGCGCCGCAAACACGCCAAGCGGAATGGCGAGCACGATCGCGAAGATCATGGCAAACAGCGTCAGCTCGATGGTCGCCGGCAGCGCCTCCAGCACCGCCTCGAGCGCCGGCCGCTTGTAGGAGAGCGAAGTGCCGAAATCGCCATGCAGCAGATTGCCGATGAAGGTGAAATACTGCTCGTAGAGCGGGCGGTCGAAGCCGAGCGCCACGCGCGTCTGCTGGATTTCTTCCGCCGTCGCCCGCTCCGACACGTAAAGATAGGTCGGGTCACCACCGATCTGCAGCGCCACGAAGCTGATCGCGGTGACGCCGAAGATCACGATGATGCTCTGAAGCAACCGGCGAATGATGAAAGTCCACATGCCACGTCCTGTCTCGTCTGTGATGGCTTGCACTGCGCAGGCTGATCCTGCGCAGCGCGGGGGCTGCTATTTCAGGGAGGCGTCGAAGAGATCGATTTCCTCGTCACGCCGCGGCTTCCAGGCGACGCGCTTCGACACGCCGTAGAAATCCGGCTGGAAATAGAGTTGCAGCCAGGGGCCTTCCTCATAGAAGAGTTTCAGCATGCGATTGATGACCGGCCGGGCTTCGGCCACGGAAGGTGCGGCCAGCGCCAGCTTCCAGTCGTCGAACCAGCGCGGATCCGTCCAGCTCTGGTAGTTGGTGGTGGCGTCCGGCGTGGAAAACAGGCTCATGTCGTAGAGCGGGTTCCAGGTGACGCCGCCCTGCCCCAGGAAGAACAGCGGCGCCATTTTCTTCGCCCGCAGCAGCGGCGAGTAGACGGAGGCCCATTCGAGAAGCTCGACATCCGTCTGTACGCCCACATCCGTCAGGTATTGACCGATGGCCTGCACGACATTGGCGTCGTTGAGATAGCGGCCGCGCGGTCCCTGCAGGCGGATATGGAAACGCACCCCATCGGCACCGCGCGGATAGCCGGCCTCGTCCAGAAGCTTTTCGGCCATGGCGGGATCATAGGGCACCGCCTTCAGGTCCGGATTGCCGTTCGGCGGGTTGACGAGGCTGGTGGCCCGCTCGCAGGTGGTGCCGAGCAACTGGCTGCAGATGCCCGGCACATCCACCGCATATTGCAGGGCAAAGCGCACCTTGGGGTTCTGGATTTCGGCCGCACCCGGCATGCCGGCGGCATTGGGACTGAGGTTGTAGCCCACCTGCATGCGGCGCGTGCCGCTCACCTTTTCCACCGCTGCCGTGCCGGACGCATCGATCGCGCCGATCTGGTCGGGCGACACGTTGGTGATGATGTCGACATTGCCGGCGATCAGTTCGGCCGTGCGGGTCGAGGCCTCGGGAATGATCCGCCACACGATCCTCTTGAAACGGCCGGGATCCTTGACCTTTTCCAGAACGATCTGCGAGCCGCGTTGCCAGGACACCAGCCGGTACGAGCCGGAGCCGACCGGGTTCGTGGACGCCTGCTCCAGCGTCATTGCCTCGTAGGCATCCTTACAGTGGATGTAGATCTGCGCCATCATGCCAAGCGCGAGCGTCGTCCTCGCCGACAGGTTGATACGCACCGTCAGGTCGTCCACCACCTCGGCGGACTTGAAGCCGAGCGTCGGAAACACGAAGCCTGCCGAATTGCCGGTGAACTTCTTGGACTTGTCCGCCGGCCTGTTGAACGAATAGGCGACATCCTCTGCCGTCAGCGCCTCGCCATTGTCGCAGGTGAGGTTCGGCTTGATCTTGATCAGATAGGAGAGACCGTCGGCGCTGACCTCCGTCTTGTCCGCGAGATACGGCTTGATCTCGCCCTCGAAGTTGACGGTGTAAAGCGTTGCGAAAATGTGCTTGGCGATATTGGCGTTGTCCCGGCTTGAAATCTGGGCGGGATCGAATGTGGAGGCGTCGGCGCTGAGGCCGACCACCAGTGTGTCCGGCGGCGGTGCGGCCTGCGCGGCGGCAAGGCCGCAGAGCAAGGCGCAGCCCGTTGCCAGGATGCGGATCAGGCTTGTCATCGTGGGTTCCCCTTCAAGACGTTTTTGTCTTTGATTATGCCCATGCAGTCCCGATCGCCGCCGCCCCTGACGAAAAGGGGCGGCGGCGACTGTCATCCGATCACTTGTTCAGCTTGGCGTCGAAGAGATAGACCTTCTCGTCACGCCGCGGCGCAAAGGCGACGCGCTTCGACACGCCGTAGAAATCCGGCTGGAAGTAGAGCATCAGCCACGGCGGGTCGTTGTAGAAAACGTCCAGCATCTGGTCGATGATCTTGCGCTGGTCGGCAGCCGAGCCGGCGGCAGCAATCTTCGCCCAGCCGTCGAACCAGGCCGGATTGCTCCAGGACGTGTAGTTCGTGCCGGCATCCGGCGTGGAAAGATCGGTCATGTCGTAGAGCGCCGACCAGGTGGCGCCGCCGCTGCCGAGGAAGAACAGCGGGCCTGCGTCATGCTTGGAAATCAGCGGCACATAGACCGAGGACCACTCCAGCAGTTCGACATCCGTCTTGACGCCGACATCGCTCAGATACTGGCCGATGGCGAGCGCCACATTGGCATCGTTCAGATAGCGGCCGCGCGGGGCCTGCATCTTGATCGTGAAACGGGTGCCATCGGCGCCCCGCGGATAGCCTGCCGCATCCAGCAGCTTTTCCGCCTGGTCGGGATCATAGGGATAAGGCTTCAGCGCCGGATTGGCATTCGGCGGATTGACGAGGCCGGTGGCGCGGGTGCACTCGAAGTTGAGGAGCTGCTTGCAGATCGCCGGCACGTCGATCGCGTATTGAAGCGCCTTGCGGACATCCGTCTTCTGGATGGCCGCGCCGCCCGGCGTCTTGGCAAAATCGCCGCGCAGGTTGAAGCCCACATACATGCGGCGCGTACCGGCAACGCCCTTGACCTCTGCGACGCCGGACTTGTTGATGGTACCGATCTGGTCGGGTGCGACATTGGTGATGATGTCGACATTGCCGGCGATCAGTTCGGCGGTGCGCGTCGAGGCTTCCGGGATGACCCGCCAGACAATGGTCTTGAAGGTTGCCGGCTCCTGGCGCTTTTCCAGCACGATCTTGGAACCGCGATCCCAGGAGACGAGGCGATAGGAACCGGATGCCACCGGCTTGGTGGCGGCATCCTGCAGGCTCATCTTCTCGTAGCTGTCCTTGCAGTGCATGAAGACTTCGGCAATCAGGCCGAAGGAAACCGGGTTCTTCTGGCCAAGCTTGACCTTGACCTCGAGGTCCGACACCGCTTCCGCGCCCTTGAAGGCGATGGAGGAATAGACGAAGCCCGGCGTGTTGCCGGTGAACTTGTTGGCGGGGTCTGCCGCGCGGTTGAAGGAATAGGCGGCATCTTCTGCGGTGAAGGCCTCGCCGTCCTCGCAGGTGAGGCCTGGCTTCAGCTTGTAGGTATAGGACAGGCCGTCCGGCGCTTCCTTGTAGGATTCGGCCATCTGCGGCACGATTTCGCCGGTAGCGCTCACCTCATAGAGCGTGCCGAAGATATGCTTGGCGATGTTGGAGTTGTCGCGGCTGCTGATGGCGGCCGGATCGAAGGTGGTCGCGTCCGCGGAAATGCCGAGGACGAGCGTGTCATCCGGCGGTGCGGCGGAGGCGATGCCGGCGGAGGCCATAAGGGCCGCCAAGCCGGCAATGAAAAGACCGTTCTTTCCCATTTCTGAAGTTCCTTGCCCTCTGTGGTTATTCTTGGCTTTGTCTGCTTTGGCCGATCGATCGCCCCGTCACGTCATGAGATCGGCAATCTGGATGGCTTGCCCCGTCCGGGAGGACTGAATGCAGGCTTCCACCATCTGGAGCGAATGGAGATGGTCGCGGCCCGAACACTCGAGCGGGCCTTCGCCCCGAAGGGCTGCGACGAAACGGATGAGGAGTGCGGAGGCATCGTCGATCCACTGCCGGTAGGCCGGCAGCGGCACCTCGGTCAGGGCATCCTCAGCACGCCGGGCAAAACCCAGCGATCCGAACTGATCCTTCTGGATCACGACGCCTTCTGCGCAATCATGGCGCCATTCGAAGCCGGGTACGCTCCAGTTGCCCTGCCAGGTGCCCTGGTATTCGGTGACGACACCATTGGCGAAGGTGATGATGGCGCTGACATTGGCGTCATCGGCATACATCGACCACGGCGGATTGAAGGTGCGGGCATAGATCGACACGGGCTCCGCGCCGTAGACGAAGCGCATCAGGTCGAAATGATGGATCGACTGCTCCCAGAGCATCGGATGCTGCATGGTGAGCGGGTACTTGTTGAGATGCGGCAGGTAACCATCCCGCCAGCGCTCGTAGGTGAAGCGCGAGAAGGCGGGTTGCCCGACCTCGTCGGAAAACAGACGCAGCGTCTGGCGCGTGACCGGCAGATAGCGGAAGTTCAGCACCACCATCAGCGGCACGCCGGCGGATTCCGCCATGGCGACATAATCTCGCGCGCGCGGCACGCTGTCCGCCAGCGGCTTTTCGGCAAGGATCGGCAGGCCTGCACGGCAGCAGGCCTCGATCTGCGCTTCACGCCCGGCAGGCGGCGTGCAGAGCAGCACCGCATCGGCCGGAAGATGGTCGATCAGCGTCAGATCCGCGCCGGTCACCGCATCCGGGCACTGATCTGCGGCGCGGGTGCGGTTGGCCTCCAGCGGGTCGATGAGGCCGACGATCCGGCAATCGGCATTCGCCTGCAGGACCTTGATCCAGTACTGGGCGCGGGCGCCGAGGCCGACAATGATGAAACGCAGCGGCGTCATGGGCGGACCTCCGACATCAGGTGCAGGCCGCGCGCCAGCGGAGTCCAGGCAAAGCCCTTAAGATCCGGGCGCCGCGACACCATCGGCACCCGCTTTGGCCCGGTTTCGTCTGCACGCTCCGCGACCAGGCCGGGCGTGCGCGCGGCAATCGTTTCGGCAAGCGCAAGATCGGAGATGATCTCCCCGGAGGTCAGATGCATGAGGCCACGTGCTTCCGAGCGGATCAGCCGGTCGATCGCTGCGGCCAGATCCGGCAGGAAGGTCCAGTCGCGCCGCGATTGCGGACTTGCGACAACGAGCGGCATTCCCTTCTGCGCAGCGTCCAGCCATTGCCGGATCGGCGAGACGAAACGGCGCGTCGGGCGGCTTTCCTCGTGCGGTCCGTAGAGCGGCCCAAGCCTGAGCACGAGCGTTTCCGGCCGCGCCAGCGCGATCACTTCGCCGGCGCGCTTGCCCAGCGCATAGGCGGACGTCCCCTGCGGTGCGACGGCCTCATCCAGCAGATCGGCCTCATCGAAGGCGAAGACACCGGACGAGGAGAGAAAGATGAAGCAACCGATCCCCCGCGCCACGGCCTGATCAAGGCAATCGATCAACAGGGTGACGTTGTCCCGCACATGGGCAATCTCGGAGATCCCAAGGCATTCCGGCGGCGTCGTCAGCGCCGCGCCATGGATGACGATGCCGATGGTCTCGTCCATCGCGGCCCGCAGTGTTTCGGCGGTCAGCTCCGCCTCGATCAACTGGATGCCGGCAAGCCGGCTTCGCGTCGCGGCATCGAAGGCGCGATCGAGCGCCGTGACCGGATAGCCCAGCGCCGAAAGCCCATCGACCAGATGCGAGCCGACAAAGCCGCCGCCACCGGTGATGAGAATACCGGGCCGGGTCATGGCGCAACCTCCAGCCATTTCAGGTCGATCTCCGAGGCAGACCGGCTGTGCTGAGATACAAGAGAGAGCACACGGTCCAGATCGCGGGCGGCAAGCGCGTCCACGATTGGCGGATGATTGGCCGCAACCTGGCGCAGGTCCGCATTGGCGCGATTGCGCAGGGCCATGATCTGCCGGATGCGCAGCGCCAGATGATCCCAGAGCGTCAGCAGCAGGCCGTGATCGGCAAGCCGGATGAGGGTGCGATGAAAGGCGGCATCCGCCGCGATCAGGGCCACGAGATCGGCCGCATCGGCTGCGGCAAACATCGCCGCCACATGCGCGTTGAGCGGGCTGACATCCGCGCCGCTGTCGATGATGCGGCGAACGGCAAAGGCCTCGAACTGCTCGCGGATGCTGTAGATTTCCTCAACGGATTTGGCCGTCAGCGGCTTCACCCGCTTGCCCTTGTAGGGAAGGTTGTCGATCAGGCCATCGGCTTCGAGGATCTGGATCGCTTCGCGGACCGGCGCGCGCGACACGTTCAGCTGTTCCGCCAACGCTGCCTCGACGATCGGCGTGCCGGGCCGCAACCTGCCCTCCACGATTCCGGTGCGCAGCATGTCGGCCACCACCAGCCTCAGCGGCAGGCTTTCGATGCGGGCGATATCGGCCTGTGGCTCAACCATGCGCGCCTCCTACCATCGCCTTCTCCGGGTCCGGGCCGACGAGCAGCGGCGCGATCGGCAGATGCACGTCGTCGTTTTGCGAACCGCGCCACATCAGCACGGCGAAACTGCCCTCGCGATCCAGAACACGGGCGCCCGCGTGCCAGACGCCGGGCCGGTAGACGACACCGAGGGAGCCCGGCATCACGAAGGCCCTGAGCGCGCTGATGAGGGGCCGACCGTCCGCATCGGAGGGCGCTACCATCACCAGATAGCGCGATACATCGAGAGGCAGAAAAACCTGGGCCGCGTGCGGGTGATGTTCCAGGCTGTCGAGAGCGACCGGGCATTCGCTGGGCGCGATGCGGTTGGTGTGCAGCACCGGTGCGCATTCCGGCCGGTCTGCGCCCAGCCAGTCCGAATAGAACCGCCGATCGCCGATCACGCCCGGCCTGTCGATAAAGCCGCCGAACGGCGCAAAATCCTGCGCGGATAGTCCCTGCTCCAGAGGCACGAAATTCATGTGCTCTCCTTTGCAGCCAGCGCGTCAAAGGGCATTTCGGCCTTCCAGTGGCGGGCGATATCCTGCCGCCGCGCCATCCAGACGCCCTCACAGCCCGCCACGTGATCGAGAAAGCGTTCGAGACCGGAGGCGCGGCCCGGATGCCCGATGACCCGCGGATGCAGGCCGACCGACATCATGCGCGGCTGCGACCGGCTTTCCTTCAGCAGCATGTCGAAGGATTCGATGAGGAATTCCGCATAGCTGCGGCCCGTCACCCAGCCGCCCTGTACGAACTTGGCGTCATTGGTGACGAGAGAATAGGGAACGACGAGGTGCGGGCGTCCATCGACGCGGACCCAGTAGGGCACCTCGTCATTATAGGCATCGCTGTCATAGTCATAGCCGCCATGCTCGACCACCAGCCGCCGGGTCGCGGCACTGCGGCTGTAGCGGGAATACCAGCCGGCGGGCGGACGGCCCACGGTCGCAACGATGCTGTCGAAGGCGCGGGCGATGTGCTCGCGCTCGGTCGCCTCGTCCAGCCGGTAATGCTCGACCCACCGCCATCCGTGGCAGGCAATGTCCCAGTCGGTGCGAGCAATGGCCGATGCCACCTCTGCATTGCGTTCCAGCGCCTGGGCGCTGGCAAACACTGTCAGCGGCAGATTGCGCTCGGTAAACAGCCGGTGCAGGCGCCAGAAGCCGACGCGGCTGCCATATTCATACATGCTTTCGGATGCGAGATCGCGATCGCCGGGGGGGACGCGCGGCTGGTTGATCTCCAGCAGCGCCGTTTCCGAACGGCCATCGCCGTCCGCGACCGAATATTCCGATCCCTCCTCGTAGTTCAGGACGATGTTGACCGCGAGGCCGCTGTCACCCGGCCAGCGGAACTGAGGAGGTCGATTGGCATATCCGATGAAATCTCGCATGGTGCCCCCTGACGTCGCACCGGCTTACGCCGACCAGACGCGCGCTCCCTCGACCTTGTTGAAGAAGCAGCACCAGTCGCCGGTGTTGACGTTGGGCAGGGCTCTCAGACCAAAGATCATGCCATCGGCAGGCGCCACGAGTTCGGCCAGTTCATCCCCGAAGATGTTGACGATCCGGGCAATCGACTGCCCCTTGGTCATGGGCTTGAGGAAATCCACGCCGAGCGTCGGAATGAAGATGCCGGAGGCAGGCGCGAGCAGCGCCTCCTGCTGGCCCTTCGTCGCATCCGTCGGATAGGTCGCGGTTCCCGGATACATCTTGTAGTGCCTGAGGATGTTGAGGATCGAGTTCGCCAGTTCGCGTGCGACATGGGCAAAGCGTTCCGGCGAGGTGGCGGAGCGTCCGCCAAGCTCGACGGTGATGCCGGTCTTGCCGATCTCCTTCATCTGCGCCATGGGCGAGCCCTTGGGCAGGAAGTTGGACATGATGCAGCCCCAGCCCTCGCCCATCGCCATGGCCAGTTCGACCGAGGCCGGGCTTTCGTCCACGAAGATGGCCTTGGCGAGGAAGGAATGGGCGCCGCCGGAATGAATGGAGATCTCGAAATCGGCGACCTTGCTCATCCATTGCGAATGCGCCCAGGCCACCCGTTCGGAGAGATAGCCGTTGGCACGGCCGGGATAGATACGGTTCATGTCGAAGGAGAAGGTGTCGAGCGGATTGCCGCGATTGGCGTTTTCGAACGCCATCACGTTCATGACCGGCACCATCACGAGCGTGCCGGACAGCTGCTGCGGATCGACTTCCTTCAGCGCGATGGCGCAGGCAAGCGGTCCTTCCGGCTCGTCGCCATGGATCGCGCCATCCACCCAGAACACCGGGCCGGGCTTGACGCCGTTGACGATGACCAGCGGGATTTCAACCTTCGAGCCGCCGGCAAGTTCGGTGACGGGAATGACCCCGCGCACCACTTCGCCCGGCCTTGCGGTTGCAGTACCAACGGTAACGGTCTTGGCTTCCGACATGCTCAGATACCCTTGTACTGGTTATACTTTTCAAGCTCTTCGGGCGTGTAGACCTGCATGAACTCGATCTCGATGCCGCCGGCATCATTGTCGAGGAAGGCGACATAGCCTTCCGGATGCGGGTGCGAGCCATAGACGCCGCAAGCCTTGCAGATGCGCAGTTCCGCGCCCTGTTCCTTGGCATGGTCGAGCGCCTGGTCGATGTTCTCGACCTCGTAGCAGATGTGATGCAGGCCCTCGGCGCCGCGCTCCTTGATCCACGCATCGAAGCGACCGCCCTCCTCCAGCGATTGGCAGAGCTGGTATTCGATGCCGCCGAGATTGAAGAGCGCCACGCGGTTCTTCGACTTCGGGTAGTCGATCAGCGCCGTCTCGGCGGGCACGTCGAGGAACTTGGCGTAGTTTTCCAGCGCGGCCTTGGCGTCGCGCACGGCAAAGGCCATGTGCTTGATGGACTTGACGTTGGGATTGTCTGACTTGACGGACATGAGAACCTCTCTTCAGGCGGCCGGCGCGGAGCGCTCGGACCGGATGGCATGGACGACGGTCTGGATGCGGGTCATTGCCTCGCGGATGCGTTCCACGGGCTGGGTCAGCGACATGCGGACGAAATCGTCCGTGTAGTCGCCGTAAATGCGGCCGGGATAGATCATCACCCGGCCTTCGGCGAGCAGGCGCTCGCAGAAGAGACTGGCCGGGATGCCCACCACCGAGACATTGGCATAGACATAGAAGGCGCCCTGCGGCTCGGCATAGGGAATGCCGATGCGATCAAGGCCCTCGCAGAGCGCCTTGCGGCGCTCGTCGTAGATCAGGCGCATCTCCTCGACGCAGTCCTGCGGGCCGGTGAGCGCCGCAAGGGCGGCGTGCTGGCTGACGGATGCCGTCGAAATGGCGAAGGCATGGTTGATCTCGGCCATGGCCGTAATCAGCGCCTTCGGCCCCGCGAAATAGCCGACGCGCCAGCCGGTCATGGCATAGGCCTTGGAAAAGCCGGAGAGCGTGATCGTGCGCTCGCGCATGCCCGGCAGCGCCGCCACCGGCTGGATGCGCTGGTTGCCATAGACGAGGCGGGCATAGATTTCGTCAGAAATGACGATCAGGTCATGCTTGATCGCGAGTTTGGCGATCCGCTCCACCTCGTCCGGCGGCGTCACCGTGCCGGTCGGGTTGTTCGGATTGATCAGCACCAGAACCTTGCTGCGCGGCGTGATATGCGCCTCGATCATCGCCGCCGTCAGCGTGAAATTGGTGTCCATGCTCATGCGCACCGGCACCACTTCGGCCGAAGAGAGTTCGGCGGCCTGGCTATAGGGATTGTAGCCCGGGCACGGCACGATGATCTCGTCGCCGGGGTTCAAGAGGGCAAGCGCGATGACGAACATCGCATGCTGGCCGCCGGGGGTGACGACGATCTCGTCCGGCGCGTATTCGGCGCCGCCATGCGCCCTGATGTTTTCCGCAATTGCCTGGCGCAGCGCAGGCAAGCCGAGCGGATGGCCGTAATGGGTCTCGCCGCGCCCGAGCGCATCCTGCCCCGCCTTGACGATATGGGCGGGTGTGTCGAGATCGGGATCGCCGCGGCCAAGACGGATCACATCCGTCAGCTTTTCCGCGATATCGGCCATGCGGGTAATGACATGCTCTTCCCGAAGCTTCACGCGGTCGGCAAGGCGTCCGGACAGTGGCTGGTTCTCGGACATGGCTGCCCTCCCTTACAGTTCGTAGAGCTCGGAATATTTGCGCGTGAGGTGGGCGATGTAGGGTTCCGGATCGAGCGGCCGGCCGGTTGCCTTGACGAGCAGCGTGTCGCGGGAATAGCGGCGACCGTGCTGGTGCACATGCTCCACCATGAAGGCGCGCAGCGGATCGTAATTGCCGCTGGAGAGCCCTTCGGCTATGACGGGATCGCGGCTTGCGGTCTCGAACAACTGGCCGGCCATCACATTGCCGATCGTATAGTTGCAGAAGGTGCCGATCTGCCCGGACGACCAGTGCACGTCCTGCAGCACGCCCAGCGTGTCATTCTGCACGTCAAGACCGAGATACTCCTTGATCTTGGCGTTCCAGGCCTCCGGCAGGTCCTTCACCTTCAGCGAACCGTCGATCAGCGCCGCCTCGATGTCGGTGCGCAGCATCACGTGGAAATCATAGGTCAGCTCATCCGCCTCGACCCGGATGAAGCCCGGCTTGCAGCGGTTGATGGCCCGGTAGAATTCCTCGGCCGTGACATCGCCAAGCTGCTCGGGATAGAATTCCTGCGCTGTTGCAAAGTGGATGTTCCAGAAAGCGCGGGCGCGGCCGACATGGTTCTCCCAGAGGCGCGACTGGCTTTCATGCGCGCCGAAGGAGACGCCGCCCACCGCATAGAGGCCCACGAGATCCGTGGCGAACGGAGTGCGCGTATAGGCATCGTCGACGCCCTGCTCGTAAAGTCCGTGGCCTGCCTCATGCAGCGCGCCGAACAGGCTTGCCGGCATGTAGGTCGGATTGAACCGCGTGGTGATGCGCACGTCGTTGCGGGTGAAGGATACCTCGAACGGGTGGACGGTGGTGTCGAGGCGACCGCGGTTCAGATCATAGCCCACCGTCTCCGCCATCTTCAGCGCAAACTGATGCTGCCGGTCGACGGGATAGTGGCGCCTCAGGAAATCGAAGCGCGGCTCCGGCTTCTCGCCGATGGCGCGGACCAGCGGCAGAAGCGCCTCGCGCAGGCGGCCAAACAGCGTCTTCAGCGTCGCCACCGTCTCGCCCGGCTCAAAGCGAAACATCAGTGCATCATAGGGATGCTCCGCATAGCCGATCACCTCGGCCATCTCGCGGTTCAGCGCCACCGTCTGCTCGAGGATCGGCGCGAAGGAGGCAAAATCGTTCTCCGCCCGCGCCTTCGCCCAGACCACCTGGCCAATGGAGCCGAGTTCAGTGCGCCGCTGCAGAAGGCTTGCGGGAATGGCGAGATGGTAGTCGATCGCCGCGCGGGCCTGGGCGATCATCACCTGCTCGACGGCATCCTCCGGCTTGGCCGCCATCTCCCGTGCGGCCGCGTCGAGCTTGCGACGGGTATCGTCTGACACCAGGAGGTCGCGGGCGAGGACCGCGAGCGTCGAGACCTGCTTGCCGCGTGTCACGGCGCCGCCGGGCGGCATCATGGTCCGGGCATCCCACTTCAGGATCGATTCCGCGTTCAGCAGGTCGTTGACCCTGCCCATCGCGTCCATAAAATCCGCATAACTCATTGTTTCTACGAGACGATCGCCTCGCACCCCTCTGTTATTTGCATTTCTTTATCGTGGCCAACTGGACGCTTGACGTCTAAATTTCAATATGCATTCTGTGTGCTTGTATACAGTCGACAATCGATGTGCAGATACTGATCCGGAAAATCACCAGCTGTCAAGCGAGCGCTCCGGAACTTTTTCGAACGGCGGAAAACAGCCGAAGGGGAACGGAAATTGAGTGACCTGAAGAGCAACGAGGACACCCTCGTGGAGATGGCCGTGTGCGGCTATGTCAGCCAGCCGGCGCTGCGGCCCGGCGGTTATCTCCACCATCCCGACGGCCGCGGCGTCATGCTGCCCGGCATGTACGGGGTCACCTACAATGCCCGCGTCGGCGATCGCGCCTTCGGCTGGGCGGGCGACCATGTCGAGCCCGGCGTCTCCATTGCCCACCCCGACGAAAAGTCCGATTTCGCCCTGCACTACCTCACCTGCATCGGCAACGAAGCCATGGTGACCTCGGGCCTTGCCAAGGGGGCGCGCGGCGTGGTGACCGGCGAGCATGCGCGGCTGTTGGTCGATTTCCCGGACGAGGTGAACGAGAAACTCAACATCGGCGACCAGATCCAGATCATGGCCAAGGGGCGCGGCATCGCGCTTGCCGATTTTCCCCATGTGGAATTCAAGAAGACCAGTCCGCGCCTGCTGCAGGCGCTGCGCCTGACGCGCGGCGAGGACGGCACCCTGCATGTGCCGGTTGCCATGGAACTGCCGATCGACATCATGGGATCGGGCGCCGAACTCAACTCCGAATATGTCGACCAGGACCTGATGAGCGGCGACCGCCAGCTGATGGCCGATCTCGGCATCGACCGGATGCGGCTCGGCGATCTCATCGCCATCCGCCATGCCGACCACCATTTCGGCCGATCCTACCGCGAAGGGGCAGTGTCGATCGCGCTCTGCATCCACGGCGATTCCGTGATGACCGGCCATGGCCCCGGCATTCTCACCCTGATGACGGCCGCCATCGGCGGCATCAGCTTCCACATCGATCCCACCGCCAACATTGCCGACTATTTCTCGATCGGAGCCCGCGCATGAGCATTGAGTTGAACGAGGCCGATCTGGTTTCCGTCTCGGTTGGCGGCGCCATCGCGCATCCGGGCTTTCCCGGGCTTCCGGCCGAACCCTATCGGCTCGCAGCCGACGGGACGCCCTTCCTGCTGCCGACCTTCGGCGGCATCGTCTACAATGTCTCCGTCGGCGACCGCGCCTTCGGCTGGGCGGCCGACTGCATCCATCCCGGCGTCTCGATCAAGGGCGCCGATGACCTGAAGAACCGCGGCCTCAACGTCTTTGCCTGCCTTGGCAACACGGCCGTGGTGATGACCGGCCAGGCACAGGGTGCGAAGGGCGTGGTGACCGGCAAGTCGGGCCGCTTCTCCGAACAGGTGATCGTACATTTCCCGGTCGAGGTGCGCCGGAAGATGGCGGTCGGTGACCAGATCGTGGTCCGCGCGCTCGGCACCGGCATGGAGATCCGCGGTCATGCGGCGGTCGCCTGCAAGGGCCTCTCTCCGGCGCTCCTGAAGGCACTGCCGAAGAAGGTGGAAGACGGTGTGTTGAAGATCGGCACCGTCGCGACCGTTCCGGCCCATCTCGTTGGTGCCGGGGCCGGCCTCACCAGCGAAGGCGGCAGCCTGCACATCCAGACCACGGATCGCGCCGAGGTGGAAAAGGCCGGCCTTTCCTCGCTGCGGCTCGGCGATGTGGTGGCGATCGAAAACACCGACAGCCGCTACAATCACGGCTATCTGCGCGGTGCGCTCGGCATCGGCGTCGTTGGCCAGACCGACGGTCCGCGCGCCGGCTACGGCCCGGGGCTCACCGTCATCATGACGGCCCCGAAGGGCGAACTCGGATCGTTTGCGGCGCCCGGCACCAATATCGCAACGCTTCTTGCGCTGGAGCCCTGAGCCATGCCGATTTCTATGACCAGCGTCGACAGACAAAGCCTGTCCGCCTTCATGACCGAGGGGTTCGAGGCTCTCGGGCTGAGCGCTGAGGACGCACGGATCTTTGCCGATGCGTTGATCTTTTCAGAACTGCGCTTTCACCCCGGCCATGGCCAGGGCGTGCGGCGGTTGCGCCGCTATCAGGAACGCATCAGCCAGAAGCTGGTCGATCCGCGCGCGCCCTTCGAAGTCGTCAAGGAAAGCCCGGCGCTTGCTTTGGTGGATGCGCATAACGGCATCGGCACCGTTGCGGCGGCGCGCGCCATGAAACTCGCCATCGAGAAATCGAAGACCTGCGGCATCGGTCAGGTGATCGTGCGAAATTCCACGCATTACGGTTCGTCTGCCGTGCATGCCTGTCAGGCGGAGGAAGCCGGCTGTATCGGGATCGCCTATACGAACGCCGGACCGGAAATGGCCCCCTGGGGTGCCCGCGAGGGTGCGGTGGGCACCAATCCGTGGGGGATTGCCGCCCCGACCGGCCTCGGCTTCCCCGTCGTGATGGACTTTGCCCTGACGACCGCCGGCAAGGGCATGATGCTGTGGCGCTCGCGCGAGGGCCGTAAGATGCCGCTCGACTGGGCGCTGACCCCGGACGGAGAAGTGACCGACGATCCCGATGCCGCCATGAAGGGCGCGCTGCTCGCCATCGGCGAATACAAGGGCTACGGCCTTGCCTTCATGACCGACGTTTTGACCGGCGTGATCGGCGGCGGCGGCTTCGGGCTCACCCCTTACGCCGATCCGGCGCGGCTCGATGTTTCCCATGCGCTCACCGCCATCGACATCGAATGGTTCATGCCGATCGAGACCTTCAAGGCGCGCATGAACGACTTTGCCGGCATGGTGAAGAGCCGCAAGACGCGTCCCGGTTTTTCCGAAATCCTGCTGCCCGGCGAGCAGGAGGCACGCCGCGTCTCCCGCAAATCCGAGCAAGGCGTGCCGCTGGACGACGAGGTTCTGGCCGACCTTCTGGCGCTTGGCCGCGAACTCGGCATCTCGGCCGCCATCGATATTCTCGGCCCCTATCGCGAGGACGTGCTGTGAGCCCGCCCGCCTATGCGGCGCCCACAGCGGCGCTTCAACGAAACACGCGCGACCGCGCATTCCCATCCTTTTGGAGGTTTTGACCATGCCCGAACCCGCAGCCTGGCGTTACACCAAGATCATCAAGCCGATGTTCGACATCCCTGCCCCGCACCGCCTGCTCCTGGGGCGCATCATCACCGCCGTCGGTGACGAGATCATCGAGGACGGTTTCGTCGAGGTGCAGGGTGGGCGCATCACGGCGGTCGGACGTCGCGCCGATCTGGCGGCGATGCCCGTGGGCGCCGAGGTGATCGACACCGGGGCGAAGACGATCATGCCCGGCATGATCAATTCCCATGCGCACCTCTCCTGGGACGGCATTCACGAACTCTCCTTCCAGTCCATGTATGACAGCCCGGAAATCCGCGCCTACAAGGCGGCCGGCAACATGCTGCGCAGCCTGCAATCCGGCATCACGCTGGTGCGCGATCTCGGCGTCCACAATGCCAACCTTTTCACCAAGCAGGCAGTGGAACAGGGCATCTTCCCCGGACCGCGCCTGAAGGTGTGCGGGGAAGCCATCATCCAGACCGGCGGCCACACCTATTGGGTCTGCCGGGAGGCGAGCGGCGCCGACGAGATGCGCCGCGCCGTGCGCGACCAGCTGAAGGGCGGCGCCGACCTCATCAAGATCATGGCCTGCCACGACACGCTGGAATTCACCGATGCGGAGCTGGAAGCGCTGATCGACGAGGCGCACCGGCACCGCCTGCCGGTTACCGCGCATGCGACCTACGACGCCTGCATCCGCCGTGTGGCCGAATTCGGCGTGGACTGCGTCGAGCATGGCGGCTCGATGAGCGACGAGACGATCCAGATCCTCCTCGACAAAAAAATCCCGATCGTCACCACCTTCTCGGCGCTGGTCATGCAGTCGAAGCCGGACATCGCCCGGAAATTCGGCATCCCGGAATGGAAGATCCTCGAGCGGCAGAAGGCGGTCGCCGACAAGTCGCGCTTCGGCGGGCTGGTGCGGGCGGCGAAAGCCGGCGTGCCGATCGTCTTCGGCACCGATGCGGGAAGCCCCGCCGTGGAACACAGCTCGATCGCGCCGGAACTCGATTTCATGGTCGAAGTCGGCGTCTGCCCCGACCGGCTGGATGCTTTGCGCGCCATCACCATCCGCGGCGCAAAACTGTCGAAGATGGACCACCTGATCGGCACCGTGGAGACGGGCAAGGACGCGGACCTGATCGTCGTCGACGGCAAGCCGGACGAGGACCTGTTCGCGCTCGAAAAGATCGCCATGACCTTCATCGCCGGAAAACGGATGCACTGAGCCCATGAGTTTCGTTACAGACTGCCTCACCGACCGCATCACCGAGGAAGATGGTGCCTTTCGCAGCAAGATGCTCGCCATCGCCGCCGGCCTGCCGGACGTGATTGCCATGGGGCGCGGCGACCCGGATTTTCACACCCCCGCCCATATTGCCGAGGCCGCGATCCGCGCGATCCACGACAACCAGCACCATTATACCGGCCCCACCGGCATTCCGGCGCTGCGCGAGGCGATCGCTGCCGATCTCAACCGGCAATACGGGCTTGCCTACGGCGCTGACGACATCGTGGTGACCGCCGGCGTGCAGGAATCGATCACGCTGATCATGCTGACGCTGATCGGCGCCGGCGACGAGGTTCTCATCACCTCGCCGCGCTTCACCACCTATGACACGGCGGTGCGGCTGGCGGGCGGCGTTCCGGTTCCGGTTCCGACCTATGAGGCCGATGATTTCGCGCTCGACGTTGCCGAGATCGAAAAGCGCATCACGCCGCGCACGAAAATGTTCGTGCTGGTCTCCCCCAACAACCCGACAGGTGCGGTGACACCGCCCGACGTCATCCGGGAGATCGCCGATCTCGCGGTCCGGCACAATCTCCTCATCGTGTCCGACGAGATCTATGCCCGCATCATCTATGAGGGCCATGAGCATCTGGCGATCGCCAGCCTGCCCGGCATGAAGGAGCGGACGATCACGCTGAACGGCTTCTCCAAGACCTATGCGATGACCGGCTGGCGGGTCGGCTATCTGGCGGCCCCCTCGGATTACGTCGCAAAGATCGTGGAGGTGCGCCACACGCTGTCGATCAATACCTGCACCATCTCCCAGCACGCGGCCCTCGCCGCGTTGACCGGACCGCAGGAACCGATCGAGGCGATGATTGCCGAATATGCGGCGCGCCGCGCCTATCTGCTGCCGGCGCTGGACGAGATGGGGCTGACCTATGGGGATCCAGGCGGCGCCTTCTACGTCTATACCAACGTCTCCTCCACCGGCATGCCGACACCGGAATTCTGCGAAAGGCTGCTGCGCGAAACGGGCGTGATGCTGTTTCCCGGCACCATGTTCGGCGATGCGAACCCGGACTACATCCGCATTTCGTTCCTGCAGCCGCTGCCGCGCATCAAGGAAGCCGTCTCCCGCATGAAGACCTTCATCGCCAGCCATGGAAAGGCCGCGGCATGACCGGAAAACCCGATCCGAACCAAAAATTCGTCGGCATCCAGATCAGCCCGATCAGCTTTCTCGACGAGGGCGTCGAGGCCGTTCTCGACACGCTGCAGAACCGGGTGGGCGTCAACGTGCTGATGCTCGGCACCGTCTCGTGGCTCGGTCTGAAGACCGGCCGCTCGATTTCCTGGCAGCTCGACGGCTGGCCGGACCATGGCGTGCCCGAACCCTTCGCGATGACGGGCGGTGCCTATTTCGACCCGGACCCGGCCTATTACGGCGGCACCTTCATGAAGGATTATCGCACCCGCGACCCGCAGTTTGACGGCAAGGATATCCTGAAGATGGTCCTGCCGGCGGCCCATGCGCGCGGCATGAAGGTCTATATCGAACTGATGGAGCCATTCTTCAAATATACCGGCCACGGCTCCGTCAACACCGTCGATATTCCGAACCTCGCCCAGGCGATGGAGATCGACATCTTCGGTCGCATCGGCTCCGATCCCTCGACCAGCCATCCCGGTTATCGCAACTGGATTCTCTCGATGATCGAGGATCAGGTGCGAAACCATCCGATCGACGGCGTGATGTGGTGCAACGAGCGCAACTCGCCGCTCGACACGCTGATCCAGGGCGGTGCGCCCGGCGATTTTTCCAGCCATGCCCGACGCGAGGCGATGGAACGCGGCATCGACGTGGAGGCCTGCCGCAAGGCCCTCCTCAACCTCTATGACTTCATGCAGGAGGCGAAGGCCGGCAAGAGTTTTGCGGACGGCGCCTTCATCACCTTCCTGCGGACCCTGCTTGCCAATCCCGAGGCGCTGATCTGGGAGCGTTTCTGGCTGGAGCGCAACAAGGATCTGGATCGCGAGCTTTATGGCCTCGTCAAATGGTGCAAGCCCTCCCTCCCCTTCGGGCTCAATGTCTGGAACCGCAACCATTTCAACATCTTCCGCAAGGCGCAGTGGCCCTGGGAAGAACAGACGCTCTATGCGGACTGGGTGAAACCCATCACCTACCAGCATCAGGCCGGTGAGGTGTTCGCCAAGGAACTCGGCTTCTTCCAGAAGACCATCCTGCGCGATTTTTCGCCGGACGAGGCAACCGCCGTGCTCTACCGGCTGCTCGGCCTGAAGGAGGCGCCCTATGTGAGCGTCATCCAGACGGGCATGGATCCTGATACCTATGTGGAGGGCCAGTGCGCCGATGCGGTGCGCGGGGTGAACGGCAAGGCGAAAGTGTTCATGGGGATCGGCGTGGATGCCCCCCGCACCCGCGCCGATCAGGCGCAATGCACGCCCGACATTGCCTATCGCAGCGTGATGGCAACCTACCGGGCCGGCGGAGATGGCATCGTTCTTGCTCCCAATTATGCCAGCATGAAGCTGACCAACCTGGATGGCGTGGCCAAGGCACTGACGGAACTGGGTCTGAAATGACGGCTGCATACGAGACCCTGATCCGCAATGCCCACATCGTGTCTTCCGATGGCATCGCAGCAGCCGACGTCGCGCTCGCGTACGGCAAGATCGCAGCCATGGTGGCACCCGGCACCCCGGTTGCAGCAGACCACGTGATCGATGCCACCGGACTGCATCTCCTGCCTGGCGTCATCGACATTCACTGCCATGTGCGCGCACCCGCCTTTCCCGAGCGCGGCAGCGTGGAAAGCGAAACCCGGGCAGCAGCCGCCGGTGGCATCACCACGCTGTTCGAGATGCCGATCTCGAAACCCTGCTGCAACAGCGCCGAGCGCGTGATGATCCGGCGCGATCATTTCGCCGACCGGGCGCTGGTGGATTTTGCGCTCTATGCCGCGCCGGGAGATCTCTCGGCGAAGGCGCTGGAAGCGAGCGCGAGCGCCGGCGCCATCGCCTTCAAGATCTTCACGACCGCCGCCCCGCCCGGACGCGATGACGAGTTCGCCGGCCTGTCCTTTCCAGACGAGGGAAGCCAGCTTGCAACGCTTGAGGCGCTGGCGCGCACCGGCCTGCCGGTGGTGGTGCATGCCGAAAGCGAACAGCTGCTGGCCCATTATGCCGCGGAGGCGGCCGGTCTCGATCCGTCGCTTGCCACCACGCATTGTGCGCTTCGGCCCGAGATCTGCGAGGCCGTCGCCGTTGCCAAGCTGCTTTTGATGAACATGCAGGCCGGGGCCCGCCTGCATATCGCGCATGTCACCAGCGCGCTTACCGTCGACGTGCTGCGCCGCTTCAAGGGAACCTCCGACTTTTCAGCGGAGACCTGCCCGCATTATCTCGTGCGAACCGTGGAAGACGTGCAGGCGGCAGGCGTGTTTGCAAAAATCAATCCGCCGGTGCGCGGCAAGGCCGATCAGGATGCGCTGTGGGCAGCGCTTGCCGATGGCACCATCGATCACGTAACGACGGACCATGCCGCCTTCGCCTTGGCGGAAAAGCAGGCCCATCTCGGCAATTTCCCGAAGGCCCCTCCCGGCTCGCCCGGGCTCGAAACCATGCTGCCGGCCATGCTGGATGCGGTCTGCAGGAAAAGGCTGGATCTGCCGCGCATGGTGGCACTGCTGTCGGGCAACGCCGCCCGCCGCTTCAACCTGCCGGACAAGGGTGCAATCCGCGTCGGGGCCGATGCCGATCTGGTGCTCGTGGATCTGAAGGGCCGCACGCGCATTACCCCGCAGACGCTCTTCACCCACGCACGCGACATTTCGCACCTCTACCAGAACGCCGAATTCGAAGGCGCCATCCGTCGCACCCTGGTGCGCGGACGCACCGTGTTCGAGGACGGAAAGATCAGCACAGACCCCGGCTGGGGCCGCTACACGGTCCCGACAGGCGCGATGGCGGCGAGGGCCGTGGCATGACAGGCAGACAGGAGACGCGACGATGAGCGAGACCGCAGCCCCCACTCTCGCATCCGCGCCACCGCTTCTGGAGGTGACGGGCCTGCAGACCAGCTTTCTGGCAGGCGAAGGGCAGATCATCCGTGCGGTCGACGGCGTGAGCTTCAGCGTCAACGGCGGCGAAACGCTGGCCATCGTCGGCGAAAGCGGTTCGGGCAAGTCGGTCACGAGCCTCTCCATCATGCGGCTCCTGCCGAAGAAGACGGGCTTCGTGTCGGGCGGCGACATCCGTCTGCGCGGCAAGAGCCTGCTTGACCTTTCGGAGCGGCAGATGCGGGACGTCCGCGGCAACGACATCGGCATGATTTTTCAGGAGCCGATGACGAGCCTTAATCCTGTCCACACGATCGGCCGGCAGATCGCCGAAGTCGTCATCCAGCACCAGAAGCTCAGCAAGGCACAGGCCCGCGCCCGTGCCATCGAGATGCTGGAACTCGTCGGCATTCCCGAACCACAGCGCCGCGCCGACAGCTATCCGCATGAAATGTCGGGCGGCATGCGGCAGCGGGCGATGATTGCCATGGCGCTCTCCTGCGAGCCCTCCGTGCTGATTGCCGACGAACCGACGACGGCGCTCGACGTGACCATCCAGGCGCAGATCCTCGACATCATGCGCAACCTGCAGCAAAAACTCGGCATGGCGATCGTGTTCATCACCCACGATCTCGGCGTGGTCGCCGAAATGGCGGACCGGGTGGTGGTGATGTATGCCGGCCAGGTGGTCGAGACCGGCAGCGTGCGCGACATCTTCGCCGGCCCCCTGATGCCCTATACGGCAGGCCTGATGCAGTCGATCCCGAGGCTTGGCTCGACGGACCGTCGCGAAAAGCTGCAGACCATTCCCGGTTACGTGCCGCCGCTGACGCGGCTGCCGAGCGGCTGTCGCTTCCGCACCCGCTGCAGCTTCGCCACGGACCTCTGCGCCGCCGCCGAACCGGAACTGGACATGCCGGAACCGGGCCGCGCCGTGCGCTGCGTGCGCTGGCGGGAACTCCAACTCATGACAAGGAAGGTTTCGTGATGCAGGCTGCAAACGTGCCGGATCGATCCGAAGCCCTGTTGATCGTCCAAAACCTGAGAAAGGTCTTCCCGCTGCGGGGCGGCATCCTCAACCGCGTCGTCCGTTCGGTGCACGCCGTCAACGATGTCAGCTTTCGTGTGGACCGTGGCGAGGTCGTCGGGCTGGTCGGCGAATCCGGTTCCGGCAAGAGCACGGTCGGCCGCACAATCCTCCGGCTTCTCGAACCGACCTCCGGGACGGTGGACTTCGACGGCACCAATCTCAACCTCCTGTCGCGGCCGGAGATGCGACGCTTCCGCAAGAGGATGCAGATCGTCTTCCAGGACCCTTATGCCAGCCTCAATCCGCGCGAGAAGGTCCGCACCATCCTGTCGCATGCCCTTTCCGTGCACGGGATCGGCGCCCCCAGCGAGCGGCAGGACCGGGTCGTGGCGCTTCTCGAACAGGTGGGCCTCTCGGCGGACTATCAGGACCGTTTCCCGCACGAATTCTCCGGCGGCCAGAGGCAGCGCATCGGCATTGCGCGCGCGCTTGCCGTCGAGCCCGATTTCATCGTCGCGGACGAGCCGGTCTCGGCGCTCGACGTGTCGATCCAGGCCCAGGTGATCAACCTTCTCGATGACCTCAAGGAACAGTTCAACCTGACCATGCTGTTCATTGCGCATGATCTGGCGGTCGTGGAGCACATCTGCGACCGGGTGATCGTGATGTATCTCGGGCGGATCATGGAGGTGGCGCCGACCAGGGCGCTCTACAGCCGTCCGAACAATCCCTATACCCAGGCGCTGCTGTCGGCCGTTCCGAAGCCGGATCCGGATGCGCCGAAGAACCGCATCATCCTGAAGGGCGATATTCCGAGCCCGCTGAACCCGCCGAGCGGTTGCGTCTTCCGCACCCGCTGCCCCATGGCGATTGCGGATTGCGCGAGCGTCGTGCCGGCCCTCAACGAGATCGCCCCCGGCCATTTCAGCGCCTGCATCCGCACCGCCCCCTGACGCCCTGCAACACAAGTTTCCGGATGGACACGACATCATGAGCCTGGCTGACATCGCCTTTGACCGCTACTATACCTATGACGAGATGACGGAGCGCCTGAAGGCGCTCGCCGCTGCCTATCCCGAGCTTGCAACCCTCTCCTCCATCGGAAAGAGCCTGCAGGGCCGCGATGTCTGGCTGATGGAGATCGGCAATCCGAAGACGGGGCCGGCGCTCGAAAAACCGGGCTATTACATCGATGCCCAGATCCACGCGGAAGAACACGCAACCAGCGCCACAGCACTTTACGCCATCTGGCACCTGCTGACGCAGTATGGTCGCGACGAGGAGGTGACGAGGCTGGTCGATAGCCAGGCCTTCTACATTCTGCCGCGCATCAATCCGGATGGGGCGGAACTGTCGCTGCAACCGCCCTATTACAACTGGTGCGGCAACGGGCGCTTCCTGCCGGGCTTCGACCGGATCGAGGGCCTGATCCCCGACGACATCGACGGCGACGGCTTTCTGGTCTGGATGCGCGTTCCCGACAGCCGGGGCGAATGGAAGAAGAGCGAAAGCAATCCCGACATCATGGTGCAGCGGCGCCCCGGCGAGGAAGGCGGCCAGTATTACCGTCTCTACCCGGAAGGCACGATCCGCAATTTCGATGGCGTGAACGTGCCGATCGAAAAACCCTTCGACGGCAACATGAACCGCAACTTCCCCACCAACTGGTCACCGCAGGAATATGGCGCCGGTACGCATCCGCTCTCCGAACCGGAGGCGGCGGCCATGGCGAAGCTGATCCTCGACCATCCCAATATCTGCGGCATGTGCGCCTATCACACCCATGGCGGCATCATCATGCGCCCCTCGATGACCAAGCCGGACAGCGCCATGAGTGCGGCAGACATCAACCTCTACAAGGAAATCGGCAAGGTGGGCACCGAACTCACCGGTTATCCGACCGTTTCGATCTACGAGGATTTTACCCCCGACAAGACCAAGGTGCGGCGCGGCGGGCTGATGGATTGGACCTATGAGGAGATGGGGATCATCAGCTTCGGTACGGAACTCTGGGATCTCGAACGGACGGCCGGGGTGCCGAAGGAAGGCTATTACAATCTCTATCCCCGCAACGAGGCCGTGCAGCAGAAGGTCTATGACTATGTGAAGACCCACATGGCGGACAAGGGCTGGCGGGACTGGAAGCCCTTCGACCATCCGCAGCTCGGCCCTGTCGAAATCGGCGGCATGGTCAATATCTGGACCTACCGCAATCCGCCGGGTTTCCTGCTGGAAGAGATCTGCCGCACCAATGTGCTGTTCAACCTGAAGCATGCCGCCGCAGCCCCCCGCGTGAAGATCGATCACGTTGCGGTGGAGCCGCTGGGCGCCGGCCTCTACAAGATCCGCGCCGAGATCAGCAATCACGGCTATCTGCCAACCAACCTCTCCAGCGTCGCAATTGCCAACAACGTGGCAAAACCTGTCATCGCCACAGTTGAAATCGAGGGCGGCGAACTGGTGATGAACCCGCTTCGCGCCGATCTCGGCCACCTCGCCGGTCGCAACGAACGGCTTTATCCGTGGTCGCCCTGGGGCCAGCAATGGTCTGCCACGGCAAAGCCCGTGGAATGGCTGGTGCGCATCGAAGGCAAGGGCCGCGTCACCGTGATCGCCCAATCGGAAAAAGGCGGCACGCACCGCGTCGAAACGAGCATCGGATAGGCTTGAGGGCGGTGGGTCGATATCCACCGCCCTACCCGTTGCCGAAGACGAAAAAACAAAAGAAAGGCGGGCGGTTCACCCGCCCTTGCCAAGCTCCACCACCATGTCCCAGGCGCGGATGCGCTGGTCGGTTATGCCGGAAGCATCCTGCAGCGCCAGATGAACGAAGGCCGGCGTCAGCTCGATCGGGTCCTTCCAGATCTTGCGCAGTTCCGCGCTGTAGGTGATCTCGCTCATCGCCGTGTGCATGGGATGGCCGGGCGTGATCGAATTGACGGAGACATTGTAGGGGGCAAACTCCACGGCCAGCGCCCGGGAGAGACCTTCCAGCCCGAATTTCGAGGCACAATAGGTGCTTTCGTCCGTATCGCCCTTGATGCCGGCATTGCTCGACACGTTGATGATGGCGCCGCTGCGCCGTGCCTTCATGCCCGGTGCCACCGCCCGGCAGCAGAGAAAGGCGCCGCGCAGGTTGATGTTCATCAACAGGTCCCAATCGGCAAGCGACACCTCTTCCACCGGCTTGAAGAAGATGATGCCGGCATTGTTGACGAGTACGTCGACCCGCCCCGCCTCCGCCTCGATCGCCGTCATCACCTGCTCGATATCGGCAGGATCGGCCAGATCGAGACGACCGGGACGCAGATCACCCGGCTCTGTCGCCAGCGTCGCCACTTCGTCCTCCAGCACATCGAGGGCGTAGACGACCGCCCCCTCCGCCGCATAGGCCTTGGCAACCGCGCGGCCGAGGCCACGGGCAGCACCAGTGACGACCGTCACCTTTCCCTGAAGAACCCCGCTCATGTTGCAATCCTCCCGCCATCGATGACGAGACCGATCCCCGTGACGAAGGAGGACTGGGGAGAGGCAAGAAACAGCACGGCCTCGCCGATCTCGTTGCCCGTGCCCATGCGGCCCATCGGCGTGATGCTCCGCCACGTCTGCTCGACGGCATCCGGGTCGCTGGCAAGCGCCTTGTTGCGACGGTTCATGTCGGTATCGATGACGCCGGGATTGATCGCGTTGCAGCGGATGTTGCGCGCGGCATATTCGATGGCGATCACCCGCGTCATCGACATGATGCCGCCCTTCGATGCGGCATAGGAGAGGTTGCCGCCCACATTGGCAAAGGCGCTGACGGAGGAATTGTTGACGATGGTGCCGCCGCCATTGCGCAAAAGCGCCGGCAGCGCATGCTTGCAGCCGAAGAAGGTCCCCTTTAGGTTGATCGAGGTGACCCGGTCGAAGAGGTCTTCCGACACCTCCGTGGAGGGCGTGACCGGCTGCTCCACACCGGCATTGTTGAAGATGGTGTCCAGCTTGCCGAACCGGGTTTCGGCTGTGGCAATCAGATCGACGACATCCTTTTCCTTCGAAACATCGCAGTGAACATAGGCAAGCCGTCCACCCGCTGCAGCCACCTCGCCGGCAAGCGCCTGACCCGCCGCGTCATTGACATCGCCCACCACCACCGCGGCACCTTCGCGGGCAAACAGCAGCGCCGTATCGCGCCCCATTCCGCCGGCGCCACCCGTAATGACGGCCACCATTCCTTCCAGTCTCACCGGTCTGCTCCTCGTGTTTTGTGATGCAGCCACCATAATTTTTGTATACTTGTATTACAATCTATTTTTCGTAAGCTTCCTGTCACGAGAGAGACGGGGGAGGAGCATGGGATGCATGACGGAGTGACCCTGACCAGCCCGGCGGATATCAACCGCGTGGCAGGATACGAACATGTGGCGCTGGCCGGAGGTTTTGCCTTCGTGGCGGGACAGGTGGCGCGGGATGTCGATGGCAACTGGGTCGGTGGCGAGGATGCGGGCGCCCAGGCAGCACAGATCTATCGCAATATCGACCGGATCCTCGCCCATATCGGCGCCCGCCGCGAAGAGGTGGTCCGGATCAGCACGCTGCTGGTCAACCGGGAGGATGCGCCGGCGGTGACGCGCGAGCGGCAGGCCTTCTTCGGGGATCATCGCCCGCCGCACACCGGCATGATCGTGGCCGGCCTCGGCTCCGCCCATGTCAAGGTCGAGGTGGAGATCACGGTCTATGTCGGGACGCCCGCGACAGCGTGACGGCACGGGCGGGACTGGCGCCGCCCGTGCTACCGGTCATGAATATTGACCGTTGCGGCGCTTGGTTCGCTCGATCAGCAGCATGTGATCCTCGAGCGCCTTGGCAATGTCGCCGAAGCGCGAGGACGGCTTGGCGACCTCCGCCAGGATGAACTGGCGAAATTCCTCGTGCTGCTTCGGGATCGCCTCGAGATCGTTATCGCGGTAGCGGTCCAGATTGAAGACGATCATCACGTGCCGGGCAATCGTATCCCACAGCGTGCCGACAATCGTGTTGCGGGCGGCAAGGCGGATGCTTCTGTGAAACTCCAGATCCGCCAGCAGCGAGGCACGCACGTTGCCGGCTCTGGCGGAGGTGCGCATCTCGTCGATCGCCTTCTGCAGCACGCCGACGTCTTCAACGCCGCTGCGCCAGTTTTCGATTGCGTCGCGCAGGAGGATGGATTCCAGTGCAAGCCGCGCTTCCATAACCTGCTGGGTCACTTGCGGATCGAAGGCCGCGATGCGATAGCCCTTGTGGCCGCCACCGCTCAGGATGCCCTGCGCATGCAGCACCTTCAGGGCCTCGCGGATCGGAACGCGGCTGACGCCGAGCTTTTCCGCAAGCGTCGTTTCGACCACCCGCTCACCCGGCTGGATGACGCGCGTGGAAATGGCTTCGGCAATGGAATCGGCGACACCCTCGGACAAGGAGATCCGTTTGGGCTGCCTCAGGGTTTCCACGGGTCCGGTATCCGGTCCGTCCTGATTCATGGTGTTTCCCCCAATGATGCATGTGTTGGCTTTTACCGCAGCGCTTAGCATCATGTATGATTGTATTCAAATGCCCGGCGAGCGCAATGAGGGTTGATAGGGAGGTCCTGTTGGGTCCCTCCCCGCAAATCCTTGTGAAAACCGTTATATTCGCGGACACGAAGATGTCCTATAAGCCCGCTCAGGAACCGACCGGACACCGGCGTATCGGCTTTGCACGAAGGCGAACCAGTTGCGGAACAGTCCGACCGGCCATGTCAGACGCCAATACCAGCATGGGAATGATGGATGAATGCACCAATTGTCGTCTGGCCGGAGATCTCTTCCCTCAGCCTTGCCGAACTGCTTGCGGCCCTGAGCCAGGCGCTCGACATCACGGAAGGCCAGCCGGCAGGCCATTGTTCGCGCTGCTGCTTCATCGGAACCCGGATCGGCGAGCAGCTGGAATTGCCCGCCGCGGAGATGCGGGATCTCTATTTCACCCTGCTGCTGAAGGATCTCGGCTGCTCCAGCAATGCCGCACGTCTCTGCGAACTCTATCTGACGGATGACCTCTCCTTCAAAAGCGATTTCAAGACGCTGGGGGACAGCGTGCCACAGGTGCTGCGCTTCGTGCTGCGCCATACCGGGATGAAGGCCGGCATGGCACAGCGTTTCCGTGCAATCGTCAACATTCTCCAGAACGGCGGCACCATTGCGCGGGAACTCATCGAGACCCGCTGTCACCGCGGCGCTGCGATCGCGCGACGCCTGCGTTTCTCCGATGCTGTTGCCGACAGCATCCAGAGCCTGGACGAGCACTGGAACGGCGGCGGAAAACCGCTTGGCCTCAAGCAGACCGACATCCCGCTATACTCGCGCATCGCGCTGATGGCGCAGGTGGTCGATGTATTCCAGCGTTCCGGTGGCGCGAAGGCCGCGATTGCCGAAGTCGAACGACGCTCCGGCACCTGGTTCGACCCCGACCTTGTAAGGATATTCCGGCAGATTGCGGAAAGCCCCGATTTCTGGACCTTCCTGCAGAACGAAGACCTTCCCCGCTTCATCCTGACGCTTCCACCCGCCCTTCATGCGGCACCGCTCGATGACGATTATCTCGATGATATCGCGGCGGCCTTTGGCGAGGTCGTCGATTCCAAGAGCCCCTACACGGCAGGCCATTGCAGCCGCGTCGCCCTGTTCACGGATATGATTGCCGAGGAGCTTGCATTGCCGCTTGCCGATCGCCGCTGGCTGAACCGTGCGGCCCTGCTGCACGATATCGGCAAGCTTGGGGTGAGCAACAGCGTGCTGGACAAGCCCGGCAAGCTGGACGACGCCGAATGGACCGAAATGCGCCGCCACCCGCTCTACAGCGCGGAAATCCTGTCCCGGATATCCGCCTTCGGCGAGGTTGCCCGCATCGGGGCCGACCACCATGAACGGCTCGACGGCAAGGGTTATCCGCGCGGCATCGCCGGAGACGAGATCTCGCTTGCAACGCGGATCGTGACCGCAGCCGATGTCTTCGATGCGCTGACGGCGGACCGGCCCTATCGTGCCGCCATGTCCGTCGACAAGGCCATGTCCATCCTCGAAGACATGCGGGGGACCGCGATCGATCCGGTCTGTCTCGATGCGTTGAAGCGCGCTCTGGACAGAACAGGCGCACCGTCCGGAAGCGCAGCCCCGGATGAAGGATGAAGACAGCGCGCGAAGAGCCGCCATACCGGTAAGGCGCCTACGCCACCTGCGACTGCATGGCTGGGCTGATATCTGTGATCGCCCGGCATATCGGGGCCGTCGAGCGGTCGGAGGTTCTTCCGATGACGGCGTCCGTCCTCACGGCTGCGGATGAGGCCCTTCGTTGCGATCAACGACCAGCGGCTGGTCGGCATCGATCGTTCCGGACCAGCCACCACCGAGCGCCTTGTTGAGTGAAATGAAGTAGGTGGCCGTATTGGCGGTGCTCTGGATATAGTTTTCCTGGGAAGAATAGAGAGACGTCTCCGCGTCGAGCACGTCGAGGAAACCCGAGGCGCCGGACTGGAACAGCGTGCGCGAAAGTTCAGCCGCCTGTCGGTAGCCCGCCACCGACTGCCGCAGCTTGTCCTGCCTCAGACGGGACTGGGTCAGGCCGATCACGGCGTTTTCAGTATCCTCCATCGCCGTCATCACGGCCGACTGATAGGCCACGAAATACTTGTCGCGCGTGGCCTTGGCCTCATCGACGGCAGCCTTCAACTGACCGCCCTGGAACAGCGGAATGGACACGCTCGGACCCAGCGTCCAGCCGATGGTGGATTTGCGCGCAAGATCGGAAACGCTGGCGGCGGATGTGGTCACGGCACCGCTCAGACTGATCGAGGGATAGCGCGCGGCCTCCGCCACGCCAATCTTTGCCGTATAGGCCGCAAGATCACGCTCCGCCGCCCTGACATCCGGCCGGTTGAGCAGGATCCCGGCCGGAATGGTCGAGGGCATGGCCCGCCGTGGCACGGGGATCGGCGCCGGTTTCGTCAACCGGGCCTCGACCGCGTCAGGCGTCCGGCCAATGAGAATGCCGAGACGATGGACCGCCTGCGCATAGGAAATGCGATAGGACGGGATATCGGCCTGCGTCGAGGCCGCGGTTGCGGCGGCCTTGGCCACATCCATGCCCGTCGCCTCGCCCGCCTCGAACTGGCGGCGGGTCAGCGCCAGCACCTGCAGCTGTGATTTTGCGGATCGTTCGGCAAGATCGATCAGTGCCTGATACTCCCGCGCCTCCACGTAATAGGAAGCGACGTCGCCGACGAGTGTCACCAGCGTCTGGCGCAGCGTTTCCTCTTCTGCCTGTTCGCTGGCGCGTGCAGCTTCCACCGAACGGCGATTGCCGCCGAAGAGATCGATCTCCCAGCTGGCATCGAAGCCCGCCTTGTACTGGGTGCTGTAGGACACATCCTCGCTGGCGCTGCGGGTTCGCGTTGCACTGTCCGACTGGCTGAGGCTTGGCAGAAGGGCACCTTCGGCACTGCGGGTGGTGGCGCGCGCCAGCCGCAGGTTCGCCTTGGCGGTCGCCACGTCGAGATTGCCCCGGACCGCCTCCTCGACAAGTTTGTTCAGCAGCGGATCATCGAGCCCCTTCCACCAGCCCGCAAGCTGCGTCGGCTTGAGCGCCTGCTTGCCGGCTGCAGCCGGCCAGTTCTTGAGGATCGGCAGGTCCGGCATCTTGTAATCGGGCCCCACGACGCAACCGCCCAGCATCGAGGTCGCCATCAGCACCACGACAAGCAGGCTGCGGCGGACGGGGGGACGATCGGAAGGGCGGAGCTCGGCATCAATCAACGTCATGGCGCACCTTCAATGGCTGGATGCGGAAGGGGTTTGTGCAGCTTCGGCAGATAAAGGAGGTGCATCCACCTCGTCCTCGACCGGCCCGACGTGTCCCTTGAAGACCTGACGCACGGCGACAAACAGCAGCGGGATCAGGAAGATGCCGAGCACGGTTGCGGCCAGCATGCCGCCCATCACGCCGATGCCGATGGAATTCTGGCTGCCGGAGCCCGCTCCATTGGCCGTCGCAAGCGGCAGAACGCCAAGAATGAAGGCAAGCGAGGTCATCAGGATCGGGCGCAGGCGCTGGCGCGCCGCCTCCAGCGTGGCCTCGATGATATCGAGGCCACGACGCTGCTGCTCGATGGCAAACTCGACGATCAGGATCGCGTTCTTTGCCGCAAGGCCGATCGTGGTGAGAAGCCCGACCTTGAAATAGACGTCGTTCGACTGACCGAAGATTTTCGCCGCGAGCAGCGCACCAAACACCCCGATCGGCACCGACAACATCACGGCGAACGGGATGGACCAGCTTTCGTAAAGCGCCGCCAGCGCGAGGAACACCACGAGGATGGAGATCGCATAGAGCTGTAGCGCCTGACTGCCGGACAGGCGTTCCTGCGCCGACAGGCCCGTCCATTCGTGCGAGAAGCCCTGCGGCAGCTTGGCAACCAGCGCATCGATCTCGTTCATCGCATCGCCAGAGGACACGCCCGGCGCCGGCGAGCCCTGGATTTCAACGGCAGAGGAGCCATTGTAGCGTTCCAGGCGCGGAGAACCGAAGGTCCACTGGCCGCTCGCAAAGGCGGCGAAGGGCACCATGTCACCATCGGAATTCTTTACGTACCAGCGCTTCAGATCCTCCGGCTGCATGCGGGAATCGACATTGCCCTGCACATAGACCTTCTTGACGCGGCCACGATCGATGAAGTCGTTGACGTAGTCTCCGCCCCAGGCCGCCGACAGGGTGCTGTCGATATCGGCAAGGTCGAGATTGAGGGCGCTTGCCTTGTCCTGGTCAATCCTGATCGAGTATTGCGGCGTGTCGTCCTGCCCGTTCGGTCGGGTGCCGACAAGCTTGCTGCTCTGCCCGGCGGCACCAAGCAGCTGGTTGCGTGCCTCGATGAGTTTCTGGTGGCCCGCACCGGTCACGTCCTTCAGGTAAAAATCGAAGCCCGCATTATTGCCAAAACCGGGAATGGCCGGCGGGGCGAGCGCAAAGACATTGGCATCGGTGATCCTCGCGAAGGCCATCCGGGCGCGTTGCGCGATGGCCTGCGCCTTGGCCTCTGACGCCTTTCGCTCGGCAAAGTCCTTGAGCCGGATGAAGGCGATGCCGACATTCTGCCCTTGTCCGCTAAAGCCGAAGCCGACAACGCCCAGCACACCGGACACATAGTCCTTTTCGTCTTTCAGATAGTGATCCGTCACCTGCTGCAGCACCTTCATGGTGCGATCGGCAGTTGCCCCCACGGGAAGCTGGACACTGGTGATCAGCGTTCCCTGGTCCTCTTCCGGCAGGAAGGAACTGGGAAGGCGATTGAACAGGTAGCCGACGCCCGCGGCGATCAGCACAAACACGATCAAAAAGACAAAGCGTCGTTTCAGGATACCGCCAACACCCTGCCGATAGGCACGGGTGCCGCGGTCGAACAAGCGGTTGAACAGGCCAAAGACACCTTTGGACTTGGCATCGTGGCGGGGCGCCTTCAGGATCGTGGCGCACAGGGCCGGCGTCAGCACCAGGGCGACCAGCACGGACAGCAGCATGGCGGAGACAATGGTGACCGAGAACTGCCGGTATATGACGCCGACGGAGCCGGAGAAGAAGGCCATCGGAATGAAGACCGCCGACAGCACTGTGGCGATCCCGATCAGCGCGCCGGTGATTTCCTGCATCGACCGGATCGTTGCAAGACGTGGCGACAGCCCCTCCTCCTCCATCACGCGCTCGACATTTTCCACCACGACGATGGCATCATCCACGAGCAGGCCGATGGCCAGCACCATGCCGAACATGGTGAGCGTGTTGATCGAGTAGCCAAGCGCAGAGAGCACGGCAAAGGTGCCGAGCAGCACCACGGGCACGGCGAGCGTCGGGATCAGCGTGGCCCGCAGGTTCTGCAGGAAGACGAACATGACGACAAAGACGAGAACAATCGCCTCGAACAGCGTCTTCACGACCTCCTCGATCGACAGCTGCACGAAAGGCGTCGTGTCGTAGGGATAGACGACCTCGACATTGGCGGGCAGCGTTTCCTTGAGCCCGTTAATGGTGGCACGCACGGCTTCTGCTGTGTCGATCGCATTCGCCCCTGAGGCAAGCATGATGGCGAGACCCGCCGTCGGCTTGCCGTTGTAGATGCTGGCGGTGTTGTAGCTCTCTGCCCCGAGTTCAACACTCGCCACATCGTTCAGCCGGACCAGCGAACCGTCGCTGTTGCTCTTCAGGATGATGTTTTCGAACTGCTCCGGCGTCTGGAGGCGACTCTTGGCGGTCACCGTCGCGTTCAGCTGCTGGCCCTTGCGCTGCGGCAGCGCACCGAGCTGTCCCGCCGCAACCTGCGTGTTCTGCGCCTCGATGGCCGAGGTGACATTGCTGATCATCAGATCATATTTCTGCAGCTTGTCCGGATCGACCCAGATGCGCATGGCATAGCCGGAACCGAACAGCTGGGTGTCACCCACGCCTGCGACGCGCTTGATCGTGTCGTTCAACGTGCTGTTGACGTAGTCGGCCAGGTCGGTCGTGGTCAGCTTGCCATCGCTCGAGACGAAGCCGATGACCATCAGGAAGTTCGAACTGGACTTGCTGACCGTCAGACCGGTGCTCTGCACACTCTGCGGCAGCTGCGATTCCACCAGCTGCAACTTGTTCTGCACCTGCATCTGCGCCACATCCGGATCGGCAGCGTTGGTGAAGGTCAGCGAGATCGAGGCCTGCCCATTCGACTGGGAGGTCGAGGTCATGTAGTCGAGATTGTCGATTCCGGTCATGCCCTGCTCGATGATTTTCGTCACCGAGTTCTCAACGGTCTGGGCATCGGCGCCGGAATAGGTTCCGGAAATGCGCACGGTGGTGGGGGCGATCTGCGGATATTGCGACACCGACAGCGTGCGGATCGACAGCAGGCCGGCCATCATGATGATGATGGCGATGACCCAGGCGAAGATGGGTCTTGCAATGAAGAAGCGGGACAAGCTGCACCTCAATCGATGGAATGCGGGGCGGCGGCATCCTTGGCCGGCGCGGCCGAGGCAACCTGGCGGATATCGCCCGTCGCCTCGTCGATCTGCACCTCGGCGGCCGTCACGGCCTGGCCGTCGCGGATACGCTGTCCCCCCTCGACAACGACGCGGTCGCCATCCGTCACACCGCCTGCCACCAGCCAGCTGTTGCCGACACTGCGACGGACAGAGATCTCGCGCTGGTGCACCGTTCCATCAGCATCAACGAAGAAGGCGACGGGGGCACCCTTCAGGTTACGCGTCACGGCGCGCTGCGGCACGAGGAAACTGTTGGGGGCCACCCCCTCCTCAATCGTGGCGCGGACATACATGCCGGGCAGCAGCAGCCGGTCGGGATTGGGGAATGTGGCGCGCGCGGTTACCGTACCGACGGTCGCTGCGACCGAGGCTTCGGCAAACTGGAAGGCGCCAGCCTCATCGTAGCGCGAACCATCCTCCAGCCGCAGGGCGACCGATACATTGGTGCCGGAAGACTTGATCTGGCCGCTCGCGATGGCACGTCGCAGTTCCAGCAGATCGGTGCTCGACTGTGTGACGTCCACGTTGATCGGATCGAGCTGGTTGATCGTGGCCAGCGCCGTCGTCTGCGCCTCCGTCACCAGCGCGCCGACCGTGACGGAGGAAGCGTCGATGCGGCCGGAAATGGGTGCGCGGATCTTCGTGTAGTCCAGATTGATACGAGCGGAATCGACTGCGGCCTTTTCCGCAGCAACTTCGGCCTGCGCCTGCGCCAGCGTGGAGGCCGCATCGTCGAGATCCTGCCTGCTGACGGCGTCCTGAGAGGTGAGGCTGCGATAGCGATCAACCTTGGCCTGCGCGCTCGGCACTGCGGCCTCCGCCTTCTTCAGGGCCGCCACAGCACTGTCATAGGTCGCCTGATAGACTGCGGGATCGATCTCGTAGAGAACATCCCCCGCCTTCACCTCGCTGCCCTCCCGGAAGTTTCGTGCGCGGATGATGCCCGTCACCTGTGGACGGACCTCTGCAACCAGCGAAGCCGCTGTCCGGCCCGGCACATCCGCCGTCAGGACAACCGCTTGCGGATGCAGGGTCACCACGCTCACCTGCGGGCGAACATTCGCCGTGGGCGGCCCGCTTTGCTGCCCGCCATCGCTGCAGCCGGCAAGGGCGATCAGCGACACAACGGCAAGAGCGCCCGGCAGGCGAATCATCATTGCCAAGGACCGGGAACGGAGCGGGAGACTGGTAAACATCGACACGATAAACCGATCCAACCAACAAGGGCGGTGTGGAACGGGAGCAACCGGTCTCCAGTCCACGTCACGCCCGACGCGAAGGGAGCTGGGAAGAGAGGACGAAAGCCTTCATCTCAGCCGGTGATATTCCCTTGCTTACAGGCCGCCCGTTTCCGGGTTTGGGCTGGTCGTGTCCGAACGTCTCGCGCGTCGGCATTTTTGTAACGTCATGTTTCCAAAACCGGCCAAGACATGTTCCGTTACAATTTTTCTGAACGTGAAAGGCGCGCGAAGACGACCGCTGCGGGCATGCGACGTGTCAGTCGCACTCGTGACGCATCACCTCCAGGACAGACCTGTGGCAGATCAAGGCAGGAGACGAGCTATCGCGCGTTTCTGGCTGCCCACAGCGAATGCCCGATGTCTGCTCTTCGCCTTCCGTCACCGCGCCTCTTGATCCGGGGCAGTTCCACCCGCTTCTGATCCCCGGAGAGATCCGCTTGCGGTGCCACTGGAATGCCAGCCCTTAACCGCGACGCAGATCAATGCGGCTCGTGACAACCGATCTGCCGGTTCCGGGATCGGTATCGATCGTGGTGAGACGCAGGGCGGAATTGCCGATCTTCTCGATCGTCATCACGGCCCGGCGATCGCCATTGACCTCCTTCGCCCAGGTGACGCCAAGATTGATGGTATTGCCGGCACGCTGCCCACCGAGGCCGGCAGGCCCCGTTCCCGCGCCGATATAGGAGCCGGCATACTTCGAGCCGGTCGCCCTCAGGCTTGCGCTGATGGACCGCGAGAAGATGGCAAGACTTGTGCATTTTCCGTTCAACGACAGGGATTGCGGCGTCGTGTTTGCCTGGAAACGGCAGGTTACACTGACTGTTGGCGATGTGGTGCGAACCTTCACAATTCCCTTGCCACTCCAGGTACCGGCCATGGATCTGAGAAATGCGGCCTCGTCGGCATAGACTGTCTGTCCCGAGGCGAACACGCACATTGTCGTCGCCGCGAGCAACCATGCGGAAGATCTGTTCATGGGTTTGTCTTTCAAACACGGACCGCTACCGCTTGCTGGAAGAGGTCCCGCAGGAGGATCGACAAATCAACCCGCAGGCGGCGGCGAAGTTCCAGGAGCGGGGCTGATTGCGTTACCTTGCAATCCGTCTTGTCCGAGACGACGGAAAGGTACGGCGCGCCGGAGATGAACAGGCATGATAGAGATGGCAATACGTGACCTGCTGAAGACGGGCCAAAGACACCAGGCCTGAAAACGCCGCGTCGCGGGCTCGGTACGGAATGTAACGCACCAGGGACACAATGTAAGTCGTCGACGAAATATTTCGCCGCCCCACGATTGACCACTCGGCGTTCCAACCCTAATAAAACCCATGAGTGAAAAAGATTTGGCTACAACAACGCTGTCTCGATAAGCCAAGGCTGCATCGATTTTACGCCATTATATCCCAGTTCTGGGATAACCGGCCCAACATCGGGATTGTCTACGATGAGCCAACGCGAACACTGTGTTTCGATTGTGAACGGCTCCGTCAGCGCCCGAAGGTCACGTCCTTCTCTCCCGATCGCACTTCTTGCCTCGACGGCGCTGGTTGCACCCTATCTGCCGGGCCGGTCAGCGCAGGCGGGAGAGCCATTGCCAAACGGCGGCCAGGTGGTGTCCGGCTCCGTTGCGATCGGGACATCCGGCTCAGCAATGACGCTCACCCAGGGTTCCGACAAGGCAATTGTCAACTGGAATGGATTTTCCGTCGGACAGGGACATTCGGTTACCTTTGTCCAGCCAAGCTCTTCGTCCGCCATCCTCAACCGGGTCACCGGCAACACCACATCGACGATTGCCGGGACAGTGACCGGCAACGGTCAGGTGTACCTCATAAACCCGAACGGCATTGCCATCACGTCAACAGGCGCCGTCAATGTCGGCGGTGGCTTCGTTGCCTCCACGCTCGATGTGTCCAACGAGGATTTCCTGAACGGCCAGTACAGCTTCAAGGGCAATGGCGCCTCGGCAGGTGTGTCGAACGAGGGCATCATCACTGTCGGACGCGGTGGTTACGCAGCGCTGATCGGCGGCACCGTGAAGAATGACGGCGTGATTGCGGTACCGCTGGGCAAGGCCGGCCTTGGCTCCGGCGAGCAGGCAACGCTTGACCTGTCCGGCGATGGTTTCCTGCAGGTCGCGCTGCCGACCAAGAACGGCGCGGAGGGCGATGGCGCCCTCGTTGAAAATGCCGGCGCCATCGCGGCGGAAGGCGGAACCGTCGTGATGAAGGCCGCTACGGCCCGCAATGCGGCACGCCACGCGGTCAACATCTCCGGCTCGATCGAAGCAGACAGCGTGTCAGGTCGAAACGGCGAGATCGTGATCGGCGGCGGCGACGGCGGGCATGTCGCCATCTCCGGAAAGGTCTCCGCGAAGTCCCAGGCAGCCCGCGGCGGCAAGATTGCCGTCACCGGAAAGTCGGTGGCGCTCAACGGGGCACGCGTGACGGCCTCCGGCGCAAAAGGCGGCGGAACAGTCAGGATCGCGGCTGCGACGGACACGGCGGATGGCGCCACCGTGATCGGTTCAAATACGACAATCGATGCAAGTTCCACCGGAACGGGATCGGGCGGCACGGTGCTCGTCACCGGCAATCGCGTGTCGGCGGAAAGCGGATCCCTGATCGATGCGAGCGGCCAGACGGGGGGCATCGTGCTTCTGGGTGGCGATTATCAGGGCGGGCATAACGCTGCCACCACATTCGCACCGGAAGCCCTGCCCAATGCCGACAAGACCTTCATGGCCGAAGGTGCCGTGATCCGGGCCGACGGGACCGCGGGCGCGGGGGGCAAGGTCGTCCTCTGGTCCGATGATACGACCATCTTTGCCGGTGCCATCTCGGCGACTGCGACGGGTGACGCGGCCGGCGGCACGATCGAGACATCCGGGCACAATCTGCTTCTTGGAGACAACCTCTCCGTTTCAACCCTTGCCCAGAGCGGAAAAGCCGGCCTCTGGCTGATTGACCCCTACAACGTCACCGTTTCATCTTCGGGCAGCGGCAATGTCTCGATCGCGGTATCGGGCAACCCGTGGAACATTGCGCCAACGGCCAGCGGCGCCAATATCAACAGCAGCACGCTGAATGCCTATCTTGCGTCCAGCAACGTTGCAATCACCACGAACGGCGGTGGAGCCGAGGCGGGCAACATCACGGTGGCTGCCGCCGTGTCGTGGAGCGCCGCCACCACCTTGTCCCTGCTTGCGGATGCCAGCACCGGTGGCGTCTTCATCAACGCCGATATCTCGGGAAGCAATGCCGGCAGCGGACTGGTGCTGAGCGCCGGTTCAGGCGGCATCAGCCAGGCCGGTGGCACAGCGATCCGGGCCGGAACGCTGACAGCAGCGGCGGCCAATGGTGGCGCCATCACGCTCACGAACACCGGCAATCTCGTAGGCGCGCTGGGGACATCGAGCGCGGCCGGATCCTTTGCCCTCACAAACGGTCAGGCCCTGACGGTTTCCGGCAGTGTCACGAGCAATGGTGGGCTGTCGCTGGTCACCACCTCCGGCGATCTCACCATAAACGGTGCGCTGATCGACACCCACGCGAACTCCAGCTTGACCCTTTCCGCCGCCGGCAATCTGATCATCGCGAAGGACATTACCCAAAGCGGCTCCAACGCATCTGTCAGTCTCTCCTCTGGCGGCAGCTACAGACTCACCAATGGCGCCCGCGTTTCCCTGCCGGATGGCGGAGCTTCGCTCTCCATCAACGGCACTTCCTATACGCTGATCCATGACGTCACCGGCCTTCAGGCCATGAGCGGCGCCGGAAACTATGCCCTCGGCAACGACATCGACGCCTCGGCCACATCCAGCTGGAACAGTGGTGCGGGCTTTGCTCCGGTGGGTGTTTTCGGCGCGGGCTTCTCGGGTACCTTGACAGGGCTCGGGCACTTCGTCGACGGCCTGACGGTCAACCGCCCCGGCACATCCCAAATCGGACTGTTCGGCTACACAACGTCCGCCACGGTCCGGGACCTCACGCTGTCCAATGTCTCGATGAACGGCTCCTCCCGCGTGGGTGGCCTGGTGGGCTGGGCCGACACGTCCATCTTCTCCAACATTCATGTGACCGGCGCCATCGGAGCGTTCCAGGAGGCCGGCGGCGTTGCCGGCTGGTTCGTGGATTCAAACTTATCCAACGCCTCTTCCGCCGCATCGGTGACGGTCTCGGCAAACGGCGCCGGCGGACTTGCAGGCTACATACTCTACAGCAGCGACATTTCCGATTCCTACGCCACCGGATCGGTGACGGGGGCGACATATGTCGGCGGGCTCATAGGGCAGACCTTCAGCGTCACCCCCCTGACGCTCACCAATGTCTATGCCAGCGGCAAAGTGACAGGAACGAGCGCGGGCGGCCTGATCGGCTTCGACGATCCTGCGTCTCCCAGTTCCTTTACGCTCAACAATGCCTATTGGGATGCCAATTCGACGGGGCAGGCGTCCGCCGTTGGCAGTGCCTCCAGCGCGACCATCACTGGAACAGCGACCGATATTTCCAGCGCTCCGCGCACTCAATCAATTTACAGCGGTTTTGATTTCACCAATACTTGGGTGATGATCGCGGGCGAGACGCGGCCCATGCTGCGCAGCGAATATTCCACAGTGATCGCGACCCCCACGGCATTGCAACTGATGTCGCTGGACTTGTCCGCCAGCTATGAGCTGGGTGCCAATATCAACATGACGAGGGCGCAGGCCGTCGATGGCAACGGCAATTATGGTGGCCTGTGGGGTGCCTCCGGCTTTTCGCCAGTCGGCACCACTAGCTCCGGCTTCACCGGCAGCTTCGATGGCCAGGGCCATACCATCACGGGCCTGACTATCAGCCGCGCTTCGACCAATTATGTCGGTCTGTTCGGCTATACCAACGGCGCGACCATCAGCAACGTGACGCTCTCTGGCGGCAGCATTGACGGCAATGACAACGTGGGACCGCTGATCGGATACATGTCCGGCGGTTCCGTCTCCTCCGCGTCCGCCAGCACGACCGTGTCGGGCCTGAGCACGAACGAGGTCAATACGGGCGGGCTCATCGGCACGGTCGACGGCGGCAGTCTCAGCGGCTCGTCTGCGTCCGGCGACGTGACCGGCGTGGGCTGGGATGTTGGCGGGCTGGTCGGCTATCTCATCAACGGCGGCACCATCACGCAGTCCTATGCCACCGGAAACGTCACCGGCACCGGGACCAGCGCCACCGTTGGCTACGTGGGCGGCCTTGTGGGGTCGAACGGCTATATCTCGAACGATGGCGGCACCATTTCCCAGTCCTATGCCACCGGCACAGTCACGGGCACGATGGGGCCGGTCGGCGGCCTTGTCGGACATAACGAGGGCACGATCACCGATGCTTATGCTTCCGGCCGGGTGATCGGTCTTTCCGGCGCGAGCAATATCGGCGGCTTTGTCGGCGTGAACTATGTCCATGGCACGATCACCAACGCCTATTCGACGGGATATGTGACCGGCAGTTCGCTAGTCGGCGGCTTCGCCGGTTACAACAACAACATCAGTTCGGCCATCACCTCGGCCTATTGGAACAGCGAGACCAGCGGCCAGTCGAGCGGTATCTTCGGCGGCAGCGGCGGGATCACCGCACGCACCACCGCGCAGTTGCAAGGCAGCCTTCCCCCCGGGTTTTCGTCTTCCATCTGGAGCACGGGCACAAGCCTTTATCCCTACTTCGGCTGGCGCTATCCCACGACCCCGGTTGCCATTTCAGGAGTCGCCTACAGCGATGCAGGCTTAACGCAGCTTCCCGGACAGATCGTGACGGCGGTTTCCGGCGGCAACAGCATCGGCAGCGCAGTCACTGGGAGCAATGGCTATTATTACATCCTGACACCCGCCTCTTCGCTGGCCGCCACCGGCGTCATCACCTATCTCGACAACAGCAGCACCCAGGGTGCGGCGTTCTCGGATGTGCCAGGCTCGAACGGCGTTCAGAACGTTGCGATCTATGGCACCGCCGCTCACGTCATCACAGGCCAGTCGACGCTGTCCGCGACGCGCACCAATTATCTCGCAGCGCGTGGCAGCTATTCAGATGCCGACCTGTCCTTCCTCTCGTCCAGCTCTTTCGCACCCCTCACCACCTCGGCGGGCTACGGGGTCTATCTGAACACTACGGGCAGTTATACGCTCAATGCCAACATCGGCTCTTCCGGTCTCCTGAACATAGACAGTGGCGGCACCCTGGGCGTGAACGGCGCGGTCACGCTCTCGGCGGCCGGGGCCCTTACCATCGCCGATGCGCTATCGTGGACGACGGCTTCGAGCCTGGCCCTTTCCACCACCTCCGGGGGAAACATCAGCCTCGGCGGCGCAGTCACAGGCAGCAACGGCACGCTGATCGTGAATGCCAGCGGCACGGCCACCACCTCCAGCGCCGTCGATGTGGGCACGTTCAACCTCTCCGGCGGCACCTGGAGCCAGACCGCGGCGACACTTCCTTCGTTTGCCGCCACCCATTTCACGCTCGGCAGCGGAACCACCTTCCTGCGCGCGACAAGCGGCGACGGGTCGGCGGCAACCCCTTATCAGATTGCCGACCTCTATGGCCTTCAGGGGATCGGCTCCAGCAGCCTGCTGTCGCAGAACTTCGCACTTGCTGGCGACATCGACGCATCGGGCTCGGCGAACTGGAATTCAGGTATGGGCTTCAACCCCATCGGCACCAATCTTGCAAATTTCCTTGGCAATTTCGATGGCGCCAACCACACGATCAGCGGTCTTTTCGCGGATAACTCCGGTCGGGCCGGTCTGTTCGGCGTGATCGGTGCCGGCGCCACCGTCAGCAATCTCACGGTCGACGCGAGCGTGAACGGCGTCGTCGCCGGCGTGCTGGCGGCCTCCAACCTGGGCACCATTAACAATGTCAAAACCTCAGGCACCGTCCTCAACACCGGAAATCCGAACGCTGGCTCCGGTTATCTCGGGGGCCTCGTCGGCAACAATCAGGGCAACGGGGAGATCATCAACTCGTCCTCCTCGGCGACCGTGACCAATTCCCAGGCCAACGTGAGTGCGGGTGGTCTTGCCGGCGCGAGCCAAAATGCCAGCGCCTCGATCAGCAATTCCTTTGCCACCGGCACGGTGACGAGCAGCACTGCGACCAACACGACAACGGCGGGCCTCGTGGCGGTAAATTCGGGCACCATCACCGGCTCCTACGCTACAGGCAATGCATCGGGCGGCCTGTATTCCGGCGGCCTTGTTGCCGTGAACTCCGGTGACATCTCCAACACCTTCGCCACGGGCGCGGTGAACGGCACCACCTATGCCGGTGGCCTTGTCGGTCGCAATAACGCAGACATTTCAGAGTCCTACGGGACCGGCAATGTGTCTGCCGGAAGCTATGCCGGGGGCTTCGTCGGATACAATGACGGCGCGGTTTCGAACAGCTATTCAACCGGCTCAGCCAGCGGCGCCACCTACGGCGGTGGGTTCATCGGCTATCTCAATTCGGGGCCCGTCACGGCAAGTTTCTGGAACACGTCAACATCTGGAAGCGCGCTCGGCATCGGAGCGGGGTCCTCCACAGGCGTGGTCGGACTTGCAACCCCGCAGATGACCGCTCTTTCCACCTTCACCGGCGCCGGCTGGAACATTGATGACGATGGCGGAACATCCTCCATCTGGCGCATCTATGATGGCTATACCGCCCCCTTGCTGCGCAGCTTCATGACCGGCCTCACGGTGACGGGCGGCAATGGCAGCAAGACCTATGACGGAACCACGACGTCCTCCAGCCTGGGCACGGTGACCTACAGCCCATCCGGCTACACCGCGGGCCTGGTCTCGGGAACAGCCATCTACACCGCATCGAGCGATGATGCCGGCACTTATTCCGGCAGCAACCTCAAGCTCTCCGGGCTCTATTCCGGTCAACTCGGCTACGATATCGATTTCGTGGCCGGCTCCCTCACCATTGACCGGCGCGCCATCACCGTTGCGGCAGATGCCGGCGTCATGGTCTATGGGGATGCGGTGCCCGGCCTTACATATCGGGTGACCAGTGGCAGCCTTGTGATCGGCGACAGTCTCTCGGGCACCCTCAACACCACCGCGACCTCCCTCTCCGATGTCGGAACCTACGGGATCGCGCAGGGCTCCCTGTCCAATGCCAACTACGACATCACCTATGTCGGTGCGGATGTGACCATCAATCCAGCAACCCTGACGATTACCGCGCAGAACGGCCGCATGCCCTATGGCGGACCGGTGCCTTCGCTGAGCTACGGCGTCACGGGCTGGAAGAACAGCGACAATGCCACCATGCTGTCCGGCGTTACGGTATCGACAGACGCGACCGCCACCTCACCTGCAGGCGGAGGGTATCTGACCTTCGCCGCGGGTGGCGTCCTCAGCGGAACAGCTGTCGGCAATTATCTGCTGAACTACGTCGACGGAACCTTCCAGGTAGATGGGCGCGTGACCCCCACCGGCTTTGCAACGGCGGGCCATCTTCCGGATCCGCCGATCGTCGCGCCTGCGTCAATCAACACTCTCCAGGGTGTTCTCTATACCTGGGAGTCCGCAGGAACGGCGAGCCTTGAGGAGAATGTCCTCATGAGCGTGGAACATCGCCAGCTTCGGGGCCCCGTCTGTGCATTGCAGGATCGGCAGGGGGCAACATGCGGCTTGAACTGATGACCTTTTGGCATGCCCTCTTCGCGGGATCGGGCGAACCGCGGCCGACACCGAACCGTTCCGCAAGGCGTCAAGACCCTGTTTCCAGGCCAACGCCTTCGACAGCCCGCCTCCAACCCACAGGACAGGCACCCCGCCAGGCGCCCTCATCCGGTCAATGACAGTAGCACTGCACATGATGAAGTCGATTATGACGGCGGGTATGGGTTCCGTGGTCCTTGCGGCCGCGCTGGTCACACCTGCAAACATTGCAAAGGCCCAGACGGCAGGCCAGCTGGTTGCGCCGAGCTATGCGCCGCCGGTGGTGCGCCCCATCGAGGGCGGCTTGTCGCTGGATGGCTCCACCGGGCAGGACGCACCGAAAGGGGCCGAAAAGCTGACGGTAACGCCCTCGGGTCTGGTCGTCGAAGGCGGACGGCCCGAGCTTGCCGCAGAAACCGCAGCCGTGGAAGCCTGGCTCAAGGGCCGGCAGGTGACGGGCGCGGATCTGTTTGCCGCCGCACGCAAGCTGGAAGAGGCCTATGCGAAGGCTGGCTATCTCCTGGTGCGCGTCAGCCTGCCGCCCCAGACGGTGAAAAACGGCAGGCCGCTGCGCCTCGTCGTCACGGACGGACAGGTGGAATCCGTCGACAGCTCCGCGCTGCCGCAGGCAGTACGCGCGCGGGTCGATGCCATGCTTGCTCCGCTTGTCGGCAGGTCGGGCCTGACGAAGGCCGAACTGGAGCGCCGTCTGCTTCTGGCGGGAGACATTCCCGGCGTCATGCTGCGATCAACGCTGAAGGCCGGGACGAGCCCAGGGGGCACCATCCTCGTCATCGATGGCCGGTACGACGCCGTGACCGCAACCATGACGCTGGATAACAGCCTGGCCCCCAATCTGGGCCACTATAGCCTTGGGCTCGGTCTGGACTTCAACAACCCGCTGGGGCTTGGCGACGTCGGCTATCTCCGCATCAACGGCTATCCCGGCCTCAATCAGGGCATCTTCAGCGACGATCCGCGCAACCGCCAGATCATCGCCGGCTTCACCCTTCCGCTGGGAACCGATGGGGCATGGCTGAACATGGAAGCCGTGGATAGCCGCACGCACCCCACCTCCGCGCTGGCCTACACACTCGAGGATCACTATCAGCGGCTTTCCACCAAGCTTGGCTACAGCTGGCTGCGCAGCCGGGACATCAATGCGAGTTCTGCCGTTTCCCTGGATGTGACGCAGGAACAGCAGCGACTGGATCTCGGCGGCATCACGACGCCTTTTACCGAGGATCAATTGCGGATCTTCCGCCTGACCCAGACGGCGGATGCCATCCTGCCATGGGGCGGCTCTATATCCGGCAGCCTCACCGCGTCGTTTGGCCTCGATGCCCTTGGCGCCCGTTCCGGGACGTTTGTCCTGCCTCTATCACGCGACGGCGCGGAGCCGGATTTCCGCAAGCTTGAACTCTCGCTCGGCTATGGCCAGTCCTTCCTGAACGAACAGGTCCATCTGTCCGTCTCGACCAAGGCACAGACTTCGTTCGGCGACGCCCTGGCATCCTCCGAGCAGTTTGGATTGGGCGGTTTCGACTGGCTGTCCGCCTTCGACAGCGGCAAGCTGCAGGGGGACGCAGGTGCCGCATTGCGCGCGGAAATCTCCTTCCCCATGCAACTCGCCCTTGCCGATCCGTTTGGCGGCGCATTTGCGCCCTATCTTTTCGCCGCGGCCGGCATTGCGAAGCTCGAACAGCCAACGTCCGTCGAAGATGGCATCACGCGCGCCACGTCCGTCGGCATCGGCGCCCGTTTCGGGCTGTCGCAAATTGCAAGTCCGCATGCGGCAACGCTGACCCTTGAATATGCGCACGGAACTGCAACGGACCTCGACACGGAAAACCGTTTCAACATGCGTTTCATCGCAAGCTTCTGAGGCGACGCGGCGGCCTGGACGGCAGCCCCGGCCGCATCAGCAGGATTGACGCTCTCGTGGCATGAAGGAGAGGGCGCGATCGGAGGATTGCGACCGTTGATGAGGGTCCGACGAGAACGCCGGACCCAGGATGTTGCGTCGCGGGCTTGTCCCCCCTGCGTTTGCGGCGATGGCCCGCTTCCCGACAGAAGGCGGCCTCTATCGCAGCGTCAGGCCGCCATCGACGGTGATCACCTCGCCAGTGGTAAACGACCCTGCATCGCTGGCAAGGTAGACAACGGATCCGGCAAGCTCCTCCACGGTGCCGATCCGGTTCTGTACCGCGCCCCTTGCCCAATGATTGGCAACCACATCCGGATGCTCGCGCAGAACTTCGTCGGTCAGTTCCGTGCGGATATAACCGGGCGCAAGCGCGTTGACGCGAATGTTGTGCTCGGCCCATTCGGTTGCAAGCGCCTTTGTGAGCATATGCACGCCGGCCTTGGACACGTTATAGGCGGCATGGCGGAAGGGCCAGTTGACGATCCGCCCCGACATGGAGCCGATATTGATGATCGAACCGCTCTTCTGCGCGATCATCTGCCGCCCGACATGCTTGGAGACCAGGAAGACCCCATCGAGATTGACGGCCATGGTCTGCCGCCATTGGTCGAGGCTGCAGTCTTCGGCGGGCGTCGGGAGCACAATACCGGCATTGTTGATGAGGATGTCGATTCGGCCGAAGCGATCGACCACGGCCTGCGTCATGCGTTCGACATCGCCTTCATCGGACACGTCGGCCTGAACAGCAAAGCTGTCGCGCCCCTGCGCCCTCAGACCGGCAGCCACGTCCTCGGCACGCTCCATCGTGGAGCGGACAACGATGGCGACATCCGCGCCATGGGCGGCCAGTGCCTCGGCCAGGGCCTTGCCGATACCGCGCGACCCGCCGGTGACGATGGCCCTGCGGCCCGTGAGATCGAACAGGCGGCGATAGTCTGTTGCCGTGTTGGACATTGTCTTTCCTCCCAGAAAATTGGATGTTTCAGGCAGCCGTCGGCGATGCTTCGGGCGTGGCGGTCACGGTTTCGCCCCAGCGGGCGAGAATATGTTCGGCGGTGCGCTGCGCCTGTGCGACGATGGTGAGCGACGGGTTAACCGCCGTCGAGGACGGCAGGAAGGAGGCATCGACAACATAGAGATTGTCGATATCCCAGACCTTGCAATGCGGGTCCAGCACCGAGCTTTCCGGCACCTTTCCGAAGCGCACGGTGCCGCACTGATGCATGGAGACCTTGATATCCATCTTGTTGGTGATGATCAGCGGATAGCCGAGCGACCGCATGATACGCGACCAGACCTTCACCAGCTCATTGTGGGATTTCAGGTTGTTGGCGGTATAGCTGAGGCGGATGCGACCATCGGGATCGACGGTCACGCGGTTGTCCGGGTCGGGCAGGTCCTCCGACATAAGCCACCAGTCCACGCTGCGATCGGCAAAGGCCGACATCAGCCATTCCGGCGCCCAGGCGGCACTCGCCGTCAGCATGCCGCCCTGCAACTTGCCAAGCCCCTGCACATTGCCGAGCGGATAGGGCTTCTCGCTGTTGGCGAGGTAGAAATCATTGATGGCCATCGACTTCTGGAAGACCACGCGATTTTTCTTGAACGGCGAGATCGCCATCATCGCCGTGTTGTTATGGGCCATGTAATTGCGGCCAAGCTGATCGGACATGTTGTTGCCGAGACCGCGCTTGTGGGCATCATTGGCCGAGCGCAGCAAAAGTGCTGCCGAATTGATGGCGCCGGCACTGGAGACGAAAAGATCGGCCTCGACCACCTGCCGCTCCCCCCTGTGGGTCAGTTCCACGCCGGTGACGCGCTTGCCGCCCGGATCGGTCAGCAGGCGATGCACGAAGGTTTCGGTGATCAGTTCGATCTTGCCCCTGGCCCTAGCCAGCGCCGGATTGACCAGGCGCACTTCCGCATCGCCCTTCGCGCCCAGTTTGCAGGCGAAACCGTCGCAGGTGCGACAGCGGATACAGCTGCCACCCTGATGGTAATCGATGGCGATCGGCAGCGGAAACGGATTAAGTCCACGCGCCTTCAGCTTCTTCTCGAAGAAGGCGATTTCGGGTTCATGGCCGATGGCCGGGTGCGGCATCGGACCAGAGCGCGGCGGCTCGGTCGGATCAAGCCCCGCCGTGCCATGGGTTCCCATCAAACGCTCGGCGATAGCGTAATAGGGCTCGAACTCGTCATAGGAAACCGGCCAGGCCGGCGCCACGCCCGCCTCGTGCTGCAGGTCCTCGAAATCCTCCCGGCGAAAGCGCAGCGTCGCCGCGCCGAAGAACTTGCTGTTACCCCCCACATAGTAATAGGTGCTGGGATTGAAGAGCTGGCCCTGCCTGTCGCGCCACTCCTCCTTTGTGGCATATTTCTTCTTGTGAAAAACGGCGTCGACGCTCCAGTTGTCGTCCTCGCGGACCAGGCGCGGCCCGCGTTCGATCATCAGGATGCTGCGGCCGCTATCGGCCAGGCGATTGGCAAGGGCACCACCACCAACGCCCGCTCCCACGATGATCACATCGTAAAATGTCTTCAACTCACTCATGTCTCTCTCCCGTGCCTGCGTGTCCTTCCTCCGAAGGGCGCTCCTCACATGATTGCGCCCACCTGCCAGGGCACGAATTCGTTATCGCCATAATTGTAGGTTTCACTCAGCGTTCGCGCGCCGGACGCTGTGGCGATCACCGCCTCGAAGATGCGCCGGCCGACCTCCTCCACCGTCTCGTCACCGGTGACGATGGTGCCGCAATTCAGGTCCATGTCCTCCTGCATCCGCTCATACATCGGGGTGTTCGTGGCAAGCTTCAGCGATGGCGCGGGCTTGAAGCCCGAGACCGAGCCACGCCCGGTGGTGAAGCAGATGACCGTGCAGCCGCCCGCCACCTGCCCGGTCACAGCAATCGGATCGTAGCCGGGCGTATCCATGAACACGAACCCGCTTTCGGTAATCCGCTCGGCATATTCGTAGACGGCGTTGAGCCGCGTCGTGCCGCCCTTGGCGACAGCACCCAGCGATTTTTCAAGAATGGTGGTCAGGCCGCCCGCCTTGTTGCCATGCGAGGGATTGTTGTTGAGCTCTGCCTGCCCGCGTTCGGCGTAATCGCGCCACCACTCGATGCGCTGCAGAAGCTTCTGCGCCACCTCCGGGTTCCTCGCGCGGCGTGTCAGCAGATGTTCGGCACCGTAGATTTCCGGCGTCTCCGCCAGACAGGCCGTGCCGCCATGGCTCACCAGAAGATCGGCCGCATGGCCGAGCGCAGGATTGGCCGAGATGCCGGAATAGCCGTCCGATCCGCCACATTCCAGCGCGAGCTTCAGCTTCGATACCGGCTGCGGCGTGCGCTCCAGCGCATTGACCGCAGGCAGCATCGCGTCGATTGCGGCGATGGTCGCCTCGATCGATTTACGCGTGCCGCCGGTTGCCTGGATGGTGAGTGTATGGAACCGTTCTCCCTCCTTGAGGCCATGCGCGGCAAGCAGGGCGGGGATCTGGTTGGTTTCGCAGCCAAGACCGATCATGACCACGCCGCCAACATTGGCATGGGTGGCATAACCGGCCAGCGTGCGGGTGAGATAGCGATAGCCTTCCGCCGCCGTGTTGATGGCGCAGCCGCCCGCATGGGTGAGCGCAATGACGCCATCGACATTGGGATAGGCCTCAAGCCGCCCCGGCAGGGCATAATGCTGCGCAACGGCCTTGGCGACCGTGGCCGAACAGTTCACCGAGGAAACGATGGCAATGTAGTTGCGCGTTCCCGCCTCGCCGTTCGGCCGTTCGAACCCCAGAAATGTCGCCGGGGCGGGGACAAGCGCCACCTCCCTGGCATCCACACAGAATTCATGGGCAAGCTCCACGTCCCGCATGGCCATGTTGTGGGTATGAACATGGTCGCCAACGCGGATTTCGCGAGTCGCGAAACCAATGACCTGTCCGTATTTGACGATGGCATCGCCAGGTGCCAGGGACACGATTGCAACCTTGTGGCCCTGCGTGATCCTGCTGCTCGGGCTTGCACCCCCAAGCTCCGGAAGTGCGGCCGGCTCAAGCGTTATGCGGGCAACCGCCACGTTATCGAGCGCATTCAGCCGCAACAGAGGCGACGAAGCCGAATAGATCGTCATTCTCATTCCTTTCCGTCAAAGAGGGCGCCCTGCTCTTCATACATTCGCGCCATGACCGCGAAGGACGTGTCGAGATGGATGCGCATGGCCAGCTCCGCCTGATCGGCATTGCGGCTTGCCAATGCCCGCACGATGGTGTCGTGCTGCTCTGTCACCATCGCCAGATGGCCGGGAACCGGTGCGCTCAGTTGGCGCATGCGATCGAGATGCACCTTCGCAAGGGTGATGAATTTCCAGATCCGCGGATAGCCGCTGATGCCGGCAATCGCGCTGTGGAACATGTCGTCGCAGTCGAGATACTTCTCGAGCTCATTGCTCGCGAGAATGCCTTCCATCTGGGCGATCAGCGTCTTGAGACGGTCGATCTCGGCGTCGGTGACATTGGCCACGGCCTTGCGCACGCTTTCGATCTCGAGCGCGCGCCGAATGACGAAACCTTCCTCTGCCACCTTGAACGAGATGCGGCTGACATAGGTGCCGGAGTGCGGAAAGATGTCGACGAGCCCCTCGTCCGCAAGCCGCTGCAAGGCCTCACGGACCGGCGTGCGGGATACGCCGAACTCGGCGCAAAGCTCCTTCTCGGAGATCACCGCCCCTGGCTGCATCTCTAGATGGACAATCGCCTGCCTCAACAACCAATATATTTGTTCAGCCTTTGGGACAGGTCTTACTTTGTCTGTATCCATATCAATCTCACGAAAATCAACATTTTAGGAGGTTCACAGGAAGTTTCAGAACCATGTTGACAGCTGCTTTTCGATCTGCATTTATATAACTCATATATTAGTTTGGGGCGCAAGAGGAAATTTGCAGACCTCAAGGGAGCGAACGCCCGGGCTGGCGAGGAGGCCGGCCCGGGCCATCATCAGCATAAAAGACAGTGACATCGCACCGGCAAGGCGCAGCCATATCGGCTCGCGCGCAGAGCCGATGGCCGAAAGACAGGCAGCACATGGCGACCATCAATTATCTCACGCGCATCGAATTCGATGCGGGCTCCATCTCAAGGCTTCCGGGCCTGCTGGCCGAACTTGGTGTGCGTCAGCCTCTGATCGCGACGGACAAGGGGCTGGTTTCGACAGGCCTCGTCGACCAGGTCCTGGCGCTCTTCGACCGGAGACCGGTCGTGTTCGACGCGACACCGGCCAATCCGACTGAGGATGCCGTCATGGCCGCTTACGCCCTTTATGATGCGGAGAAGTGCGACGGCATCGTCGGTCTGGGCGGCGGGTCGTCTCTCGACCTCGCCAAGGCCGTACGGCTGCTGACCGGCCATGCTGCGCCGCTTGCGCAATATACGGCCGTGGAAGGCGGCGCCGCGAAGATCCATGGCAGGATATGCCCGATGATTGCCGTGCCCACCACCTCGGGCACGGGGTCCGAAGTCGGCCGCGCCGCCGTCATCATCACGGCGGAGGGGCGCAAGCTCGGCATCCTCAGCGCTCACATGCTGCCGTCGATTGCGCTTTGCGATCCGGAACTGACCTACGGGCTGCCACCGTTTCTTACCGCAGCGACGGGCATGGATGCGCTCTCGCACTGTCTCGAAACCTATATGGGGCCATCGATCAACCCGCCCGCCGATGCGATTGCGCTCGACGGGTTGAAGCGCGGCTTTCCCGCGATCCGCAAGGCGGTGGCCGATGGCCAGGACTGTAACGCCCGCTGGGACATGATGATGGCAGCGCTCGAGGGGGCCATGGCCTTCCAGAAAGGTCTCGGCGCCGTGCATGCGCTGACCCATCCACTCGGCGCCATTCGCGAACTCAACCTGCATCACGGCACGCTGAATGCCGTGCTGATGCCGGCCGTGCTGCGCTTCAACCGCCCGGTGATCGGCGAAAAGTGGGATGTGATGACCGAAATCCTCAGCGGTCAGCCGGATGAGGTCATCGCCGCGTTGAACCGCGATATCGGCATGCCCTCCGGCCTCACCGCAATGGGCGTGACGGACGCAATGATGGACAAGGTTTCCGGCGAAGCGCTGATGGATCATTGCCATGCCACCAATCCGCGGCGCGCGAGCCGGGAAGACTACCGGATGCTTCTGCAGGAATCGGCCTGAGGCCATTACGGCGCATCCCCAATCCAGGAATTGAAGAACCATGAAAGCGACTGACAAACGTCCCGTTGGCAAAACCGGCATCAGCGTCACCGCCCTCGGCGTGGGCAGCGCGCCGCTGGGTGGCCTTTACGCCCCCGTGGCGAAAGAGGATGCCACGGCCATGCTGACCGAAGCCTGGAATGCAGGACTTCGCTATTTCGACACGGCGCCGATGTACGGCAACACCCGCGCCGAACATCTCGTCGGGGAATTGCTGAGGGAAAAGAGCCCGGAAAGCCGCGACTGGGTGATTTCCACCAAGGTCGGTCGCCTGATGACCACCGAGCGGGCCGGCCGCACACTGCCCCCCGCACCCCCGAAGAACCCCCTTGATCCCGGCTGGTGGAACGGGCTCGATTTCCGCGAGGTGTTCGACTACAGCTACGACGGCGTGATGCGCAGCTTCGATGATAGCCAGCAGCGTCTCGGTTTTCCCCGTCCCGACCTTCTCTTTGTGCACGACATCGGTCGCGTCACCCATGCCGATCTGCATGAGCATCACTGGACCGCATTGACCAGGGGCGGCGGCTTCAAGGCGCTCTCCGAACTGCGCGATGCCGGCGACATCAGGGGCTTCGGCCTTGGGGTCAACGAGTGGCAGATCATCCGCGATGCGCTGGAGGAGGCCGATCTCGACTGTTCCATGCTGGCCGGTCGCTATACGCTTCTCGATCAGGATGCCGAGGAGGAATTCCTGCCGCTGGCCGAACGGCGCGGCATGGCGCTGGTGGTGGCCGGCGTCTTCAATTCCGGGATTCTGGCTTCAACCTCCGGCCGGCGAAAGTTCAACTATGCCGACGCGCCCGCCGATATGATCGAGCGCGCCGAACAGCTGCGCGCTGTCTGCGACAGCTTCAGCGTGCCGCTCCCTGCCGCCGCCATCCAGTTTCCCTTGCGCCATCCGGCGACCACCTGCGTCGCAATAGGCGCGAAGACGGCGGCGCAGATCGCCGCCAACATCGAATGGTTCGAACAGGACATTCCCGAGGAGCTTTGGGCGACGCTGAAGTCCAGGGGCCTGACCAACCGCTGATCGATACAGTCCGGGAGACATAGCATGCTGAAGACCATCCATCCCCTTCTGACCGGCGATCTTCTGGCCATTCTGGCAGAGATGGGCCATGGCGACGAAATCGTGATCACGGACGCCAATTTCCCCGCCGTGGCGGTGGCGGAACGTCTCGTCCAGATGCCGGGTATCGATGCCTGCGCGGTGCTGGAAGCGATCCTCTCCCTGCTGCCGCTCGATGACTTTGTCGATTTTCCTGCTGCCGTCATGGATGTGCCCGGGGAGCGCCCCGCCATCTATGCCGAGTTCGAAACCCTGATCGAACGTGCCGAGCATCGCCGCATCGACCTCCAGCCCATCGATCGCTTTGCCTTCTACGACCGCTCGAAGACCGCCTTTGCCGTGGTGTCCACGGGCGAGCGGCGGCTCTACGGCAACATCATCCTCAAGAAGGGCGTGGTGCGTCCCGCCTGACGCGCCACCGGGGAGGAGGCCCTTATGCTCGACAGTCACCAACACTTCTGGAAGGTGGAGCGCGGCGATTACGGCTGGCTGACACCCGAACTCGGCCCCATCTACCGGGATTTCCTGCCAAGCGATCTGGCGCGGGACATGCGGCGGGCGGGCATCACCCGCACCATTCTCGTTCAGGCGGCGCAGACGGAAGCCGAAACCGATTTCCTGCTGGAGGTCGCGGAGAAAACGGATTTCGTCGCCGGTGTCGTCGGATGGATCGACATGGAGGCGACCGACTTTGCCGCACGTCTCGGCCGCTACCGGCAGCACCCGAAATTCGTCGGCATCCGGCCCATGCTGCAGGGGCTTGACGATGACGCCTACATCTTGCGGCCAAGCGTGCTCGACAGCCTGAAGACCGTTGCAGAGCATGGTCTACCCTTCGACATCCTGACCTTTACCCAGCATCTGCCGCATGTAATTGCCGCGCTGAAAGAGGTTCCGACACTCAGAGCCGTTGTGGACCACATCTCCAAGCCCGACATCGCAAACGGCATTCTCGATCCCTGGCGGGCGCATATCGAGGAGATCGCAACCTTCCCGAATGTCTCCTGCAAGGTCTCGGGCATGGTCACGGAGGCGCGCGCCGACTGGGGGCTGGCGGACTTTGCCCCTTACGTTGATCACGTCGCCCGCTGCTTCGGGGCCGACCGGCTGATGTTCGGCAGCGACTGGCCGGTCTGCACGCTCGCAGCGCATTATTCTGAAGTCGCCAATCTCGCCCGAACCCTGCTCTCCAGGCATTTCGGACCGCAGGCGTTACGCCAGATTTTCGAGGATAACGCCGCCCGCTTCTATGGCGTCTGACATCGGCCGGTCGGGAAACCGGTTATCATGAGGAGGAATGAGTTGTCGTCCAATCTTGAGGAGCAGAGCCGCACGCCGCCCTTCGTCCGGCTTGCAGGGATTTCCAAATCCTTCGGCCCGGTGAAGGTGTTGAAGGACATTTCCTTCGACGTTCGGCCCGGCGAAATCCACGCACTGCTCGGTGAAAACGGCGCGGGCAAATCGACGATGATCAAGATCCTCTCCGGCCTTCACCAGCCGGATGGCGGCCGGATGGAGATCGAGGGCCAGCCGATGCGGTTTGCCTCCGCCAGGGATGCCAATGCGGCCGGCATCGCAACCGTCTACCAGGAACTGCTGCTGTTTCCCGAGCTGACGGTCGCTGAAAACATCTTCCTCGGTCACTATCCGCGAAAGGCCATGGGCCGCATCGACTGGGCCGCGGCCCGGGCCGGGGCCCGCGCGCTGCTGGACAGCCTCGACTGTCATGATCTCGATGTCGATACCCGCATCGCCACGCTTTCGGTGGCACAGCGCCAGCGCGTCGAGATCGCCAAGGCGCTCTCGCACAAGGCCCGCATTCTGATCATGGACGAGCCGACAGCCTCGCTCACCGAAAAGGACGTGACCCGGTTGATGGAGGTGGTGCGCAGCCTGAAGGCGCGCGGCGTCGGTATTGTCTATGTCAGCCATCGCATGCCGGAAATCTTCGCACTGGCGGACCGCGTCTCGGTGCTGCGCGACGGCATGATGATCGACACGCGTGCGATCGCGGATGCAGACGAAGCCACCCTGGTCTCGCTGATGGTGGGGCGCTCGATCGAGCAGCTTTTCCCCAAGGGCGAGGCAAAGATCGGCGAACCGGTGCTGGACGTATCCCGGCTCAACCATGGCCGTCTGGTGCGCGACATTTCCTTCACCCTGAAGCGTGGCGAGGTGCTGGGCATTGCCGGGCTCGTCGGCTCGGGCCGCACGGAGCTGGCGCTGACACTGTTCGGCATCACGCCCGCCACATCGGGGGAGATCCGGGTCATGGGCAAGCCGGTCTCGATCCACACGCCGCGCCAGGCCCGCGATCTCGGGCTCGCCTATGTGCCGGAGGACCGTGGCCTGCAGGGTCTCGTGAAGTCCATGACCATCAATGAAAACCTCTCCATGGCAACGCTCGATCGCATCGCGCCCGGCCTCTTCCTGAATTTTGCGGAAGAAGCCAGGCGGGCCGTCGATGCCATCAGGCGGCTGGGCGTTCGGGCGCGCGCCGGCATCCACCAGCCGGTCGGCGAGCTTTCCGGCGGCAACCAACAGAAGGTGGTCATTGCCAAATGGCTGGAAACCCGGCCGGACATCCTCATTCTCGACGAACCCACGCGCGGGGTCGACGTCGGGGCCAAGGCGGAAATTCACGCCATGATGAGTGATCTTGCCGCCAAGGGCCTCGCCATCATCATGATCTCCAGTGAACTGCCGGAAGTGATCGGCATGAGTGACCGGATTCTGGTGATGAACAACGGTCAGGTCACCGGCATGATCGACCGGGCGGACGCCACACCGGAAACCGTCGGCGCGGCCATGACGGCACAGACGAAGTCGAAGGAGGCCGCGTGATGGCCGCTGTTCAGACGAGCATCCCCGTGAGCGCCCACAAGCTGCAACGACCCCGTCCCCTGTTCGCAAGGCTGATGAGCGACTATGGACAGGAATGCGTGATCATCGCCGCCATCCTGCTGCTTTTCGTGGCTGTCGGGCTTTACAATCCACGCTTCCTCAGCGCCTCGAACCTCAACACCATCTTCGCGGGCAATGCCTATATCGCGGTCGCGGCCATCGGCATGTCCATGGTGATCATCACCGGCCATATCGATGTGTCGATAGGGGCACTCATCGGGGTACTGGCAACGATCTCCGGCACCCTGGCGGTATCCGGCTATCCGGTCTGGATGGCCTGGGGAGCCCCGATCCTTCTCGGCATGGCAGCGAACTTCGTCGTCGGCTGGCTTGTGGCCTATGCCCGCATTCCGTCCATCGTCGTCACGCTCGGCATGATGTCGATCCTGCGCGGCGGCCTGATTTCCGTCACCGGCGGCACCTGGATTTCGGGCCTTCCGAAGGCGTTCATGATCGCACAGTGGAAGCCGTTCGGCCTGCCCTTCCCGATCATTGCCATGGTGGTCCTGACGCTGATTGCCGCCTGGTGGATGCGCAACTTCCCCTTCGGCCGGTCGCTCTACGCCGTCGGCGGCAATCCGGAAGCGGCCAAGGCCACAGGCCTTTCCAGCGAGCGGCGCGTGCTGGCAGTCTTCGTCATTCACGGGGCCTTCGCCGGAATCGCCACCATCCTGTTTGCCACCCAGTTACAGGTCATCCAGTCCACCGTGCCGCCGAACCTGGAGCTCACCGTCATCACCGCGGCCGTCATCGGCGGCGTCTCGATCCTTGGCGGGTCCGGCACCGTCATCGGCTCGACGCTGGCTGCTATCCTGTTTGCCGCCATCGGATCGGCGCTGATCTTTGTGAATGTCTCGGCCTACTGGCTTCGTGCCGTGATCGGCGGGCTGATCCTCATCACCGTGCTTGCGGACATGATCCGCCGCCGTCCGAAGACGTAAGGAGGCTCCCATGTCCATGCGTATGCTGCTCCGGCACGAAACCATTCTCGCTCTCGTGGCCGTGGTGCTGCTTGTGGCGCTCGCCTTCCAGTCCAGCCAGTTCTTCACTGGCGCGAACCTGCTCAACCAGGGTCGACTGATGACGGAAGTGGGGCTCGTCGCCATCATCATGACCTTCGTCATCATCACCGGCGGCATTGATCTTTCCGTCGGTTCGATCCTCGGGTTCACCGCCATCCTGACCGGCGTGTTCTGGCAAAATCTCGGCCTGCCCCTTGCGGCCGCCGCCGGTCTTGCCATTGCCGTGGGCACATTCTGCGGCTTCGTCAACGGCTTCGTCATCACCCGCTTCGGGGTGCCGCCGCTGATTGCCACCCTGGCAACGCTGGCGCTTTATCGCGGGCTTGCCGAAGGCATCAGCCAGGCGCGCTCGGTGCGCGGCTACCCGGACTGGTTCTATGTGCTGGGCCAGGGCAATCTTTTCGGCGTGCCGACACAGCTCTGGATCCTGATCGTCTTTGCCATTCTTGCCAGCGTGCTTCTCGCCACAACACGCATTGGCCGCAGCATCTATGCGATCGGCGCCAATGAAGTCGCCGCCTTCTTCTCGGGCCTGCCCGTCAACCGCACCAAGATTGCCGTCTACACCGCATCCGGATTTGCGGCGGCGCTTGCCGGGGTGATCTTCGTCTCCCGCGTATCCACAACCCGTTCCGACATGGGCACCGGTCTGGAACTCGACGCCATCACCGCCGTCGTGCTGGGCGGAACCTCGATCTATGGCGGTCGGGGGAGTGTCATCGGCACGCTGATCGGCCTCGTCGTCATCCAGAGTCTGAAGAACGGGCTGTCGCTGGCGGGCATCAAGGCGGAAGGCACCGCCGTGCTGATCGGCCTCATGCTGATCGGCGCCATTCTCATGACCACGGCGCTCAACAGGCGCCGGGCCTGACATCAATCACGTATCTCGCAATAATGGAGGAGGAACCCATGCGCAGATCAATGATGACCACCCTGCTCACTCTCGCACTGTCGGCGGGCACATCACACGCCGCCCCGGTCTGGACCGGGGCGGACGACCAGCCCACCAGTCCGCTGGCCTGCGATGGCGCACCGGCGGCAGCGACGCCCGTTGCCTATAATGGCGGCACGCCGACCAAGGCCCCGGACCGCAAGGGCAAGACGATCAAGGTGGTAGACGTGCCGAAACTCGTCGGCATCGGCTACTTCAACTCGACATCACAGGGCGTGAAGGACGCCGCCAAGGAACTGGGCACTGTCGATGCCAAGACAGACGGTTCCACCAAGGCCAATATTGATGACCAGATCACCCTGATCGACAACTACATCACCTCGGGCGTCGACGGCATCCTGTTTTCCGCCAACGACCCGGTGGCCATCGCGCCCGTGCTGAAGAAGGCGCTCGCCGCAGGCATCAATGTGGTCGGCTATGATGCCGACGCGCAGCCCGATGCACGGCAGTGGTTCGTCAATCCGGCAACGCCGAACGGCGTCGCCAAGTCTCTCATTGATACGCTGGCCAAGGAAATCGGTCAGGAGGGATCCTTCGCCATCGTCACCTCCACCTTCACCACGCCCAACCAGGCGCGCTGGATTGCCGAGATGTCCGCCTATCAGGCCAAATGCTATCCGAAAATGAAATGGCTGGAGACGGTTGAAGCGCAGGAGGACAATATCCTCTCGTTCAATCAGGCCAATACGCTGCTCAACAAGTACGGCTCCGATCTGAAGGGCATCATCGGCATGACCAGCGTTGCCACGCCCGCCGCTGCCGACGCCGTCACGCAGGCTGGCCAGTGCGGCAAGGTTTCGGTCGTCGGTCTTGCGACGCCGAATCCGATGAAGCCCTATATCAAGGCCGGCTGCGTGAAATCCGCCGTGCTGTGGAGCACGGTCGATCTCGGCTATGCCGCGATGCAGGCGCTGCGCGCCTCCGCCGACGGTACGCTGAAGCCGGGCGACAAGACCTTCAAGGCCGGTCGTCTCGGTGAACTGCAGATCATCAATGGCAGCCAGATCCTGCTCGGCAGCCCGGCCGTCTTCACCAAGGACAATGTCGACAAGTTCGACTTCTGATCCTTTCGCATCCCCTTCCGGGTCCCATGGATCCGGAAGGGGTGCCTGGCGCTCAGGCCATCGTCTCGATCACCGCGGCTTCTGGCCGCCTTCCTGTGGTTTGCATGCCACGTCAGCGCCCCGTCGCACGCCTTAGCATGACAACAATAGCCGCAAGAGAAGTAGAGCCGCCGCAATCGGCATCCGGAAGACGGCAACCATAATCCCCCGCCGGCTTCGGATTTATCGGGCAAGCCCTCGCCAGAAGGAACGCCATCGATCGACCGTCTGCGAGGGACGGGCAGCCATTGCATAAACACTTCACCCTTGATGCGAGGACCAGCTATAATCGTCGTAGTGAGATGAAGAGGATTCATAAATGGCCCGCGAAAACGTCAACGATCTGCTGGCCTTCATCGCGGTGGCGCGCGAACGCAGCTTTACCAAGGCGGCGGCCAAGATGGGTGTTTCACAATCAGCCCTCAGTCATACGCTTCGCCAGTTGGAAGCGCGGCTTGGCGTCCGGTTGCTGACGCGCACCACCCGCGCCGTATCCGCAACCGAGGCAGGACAGCGCCTGCTCGACGGCATCAGCACCCATTTCGATGAGATCGAAGCGGAACTCGATGCGCTGAGCGCCTGGCGGGAACGGCCCGCCGGCAGCATCCGCATCACGGCCTCCGACCACGCGATTACCTGGATCCTGTGGCCCAAGCTTCGAACCTTCCTCAAGGATTACCCGGACATCAAGGTCGAACTGATCCGCGATAACGGCCTGACGGATATCGTCACCGAACGCTTCGATGCCGGCGTTCGCATGGGCGAGCAACTGGCAAAGGACATGATCTCGGCCCGGATCAGCCCCGATTTCCCGTTTGCGGTGGTGGGTGCCCCTTCCTATTTTGCGCAGAACCCGCCTCCGCTCCACCCGCAAGATCTGGTGCGCCATACCTGCATCAACGAGCGGCTGCCGACGTTCGGCGGCTTCTGGATCTGGGAGTTCGAGAAGGACGGTCAGGAAACACGCATACGGGTGGAGGGGCAGCTTGCCTCCAACACCTGCTACCAATCCATCCTGGCGGCTGCGGAAGGCTTCGGACTTGCCTTCGTCCCCGAGGATGTGGCCGAGCCTTATTTGGCGGATGGTCGCCTGCTCCGCGTCTTGGAAGACTGGACGCCGCCCTGGGACGGCTATCACCTCTATTATCCGAGCCGCCGCCAGTCATCGCCCGCCTTCACGGCCTTGGTCAATGCGCTGCGCCACCGCGACTGAGCACGCCGCGGCGGCTGAAGACCGCGCGGCTTCACGCCTCGTATTCGGCGTCCGTCACCTTTTCCAGCCAGTCTACGACCTTCCCATCCAGCGATTCCTGAATGGCGATATGGGTCATGGCGGTCGCAGGACCGGCGCCATGCCAATGCTTTTCACCCGGATCGAACCAGACGACATCGCCCGGTCGGATTTCTTCCACCGGGCCGCCTTCGCGCTGGACGCGACCGAAGCCTGCGGTGACGATCAGCACCTGCCCGAGCGGATGGGTATGCCAGGCGGTCCGGGCCCCGGGCTCGAACGTCACCGCATTACCGGCCGCTCTGGCCGGGGGCGTCACCGGAAACAGCGGATCGATTCGCACCGTACCGGTGAACCAATCGGCGGGCCCCCTGCCGGAAGGCTGGCTGCCTGCGCGTCGAATCTGCATGGTCATTCTCCTTCATTGCAGTCTCAGAAAGGTTCCGGCAGCGCGCCGTCCGTTCTTCGCCAGCCTTGTCCCACATCCTCGCGCGGCACCTCCAGATCGAAGACGCGGCCCGGATTGATAGATGCGGTTCAGGATACGATCCATCAAGGATGGCAGATAGGCTACCGGGCCGGGCCGCATTTTGCGCCTGCATCCTCGGCGCCTGCGTGCCGACGCATCCCGGCACGCAATCAGACCAACCCGCATGTCATTTCAAGCGGACCAACCAACGCATCGAGGCAATCTTGCCCTGTCCGACGACGATTACAAATGGGATTGTCTCATCCGCCTCAGCCGCTTCGACGGCGGCATCGAGCGTATCTGAGGAAAGCCGGAAACGGCTGCAGGACGACTGCATTTTCCGGCGGCTCCGGCCAATCCCCCCCCCCGGCTCTAACCTGGCGGAGGCTGGGCGCCTTTCGGTCGCGCCGCCACCAGACCAGCGACAAGACTATGATCGATGACCAGTGTGTTGGCGATGCCGGCCTTCAGCAGTGCCAGCAGCGGCTTCGTCTTGGCCATGCCGGCGGCCACGACGACATTGTCTGCCCTGCGCAGATCCTCGAATTCGATGCCGGTATGGCGATCATTCAGGCCGGTCTCGGCGCGTGAACCATCCGCCTTCAGAAAATGTCCAGCCACTTCGCAGACCGCGCCGGCCTCACGCGCATCGTCCAGGTCGGCCGCGGACATGCCCGAAGCCAGAAAGAAGCTGCCGGTTTCCTCACAGGCGCCGCAGGAAATCACGTTGAAGTCCGTCGCGGCCATCTCCGAGAGGATGGGGCGGATTGAGGGGTCTGCCTTCAGCGCGGCACAGGTTTCCGCAAGCCCGAGAACGAAGGGTACAGGCAGCGTTCGGGCGCTACCGCCCACGATCTGCGCCATCTCCAGGCTCAGCGAATAGGCGCTTGTTCCATCATCATTGTGCGAGGCGCCCATCAGCGCCACGATGCGGGAATCAGGCTTCGAGAGCATGCGCATGGCCTCGATCGTACGCCGAACCGTCGTCCCACCACCGACACCCACCGAGACGTTGCGCGTGTTGAGGATGCGCCGGCTGACATAATTGGCGGCTGCGATGCCGACCGCATCCTTGCGCTGCGGATCGAGCAGCGGATCGTCCGGATTGGCGGCATCGGCGGGCGGCGTGAGAATGCAGCGGGCAAGGCCGTAACTGGCGGCAATCCAGTCGGCCAAGGCAAGCGTCTCGGCCATCTGGTGCTCGAGGCTGATCTTGACGAGACCGCTCTCGCGCGCGCCAGACAGCATGCGGACCACCTTCGTCCGCGACACCTCGAGGCGACGGGCCACCTCCTCCTGGCCGAGGCCGTGCACGTAGTAGAGCCAGGCCGCCATCACCTGCAGGTCATGATCGTCAGAGCGTATGCGCGACATCGCTTTCGTTCCTCATCGATTCACCGGGTTGCAGTATGCCGCAACTTTGCGGAGACACCAGTGTTTTGCACATTTGCGCGCAAACCGCACACTTGACACGACCGATCGACGCGAACAATATGATCGCCGACGAACAAAAGTGCATTCAGGGGAGTGAATGCATGGTTTGCCGTTCATTCACGTAAGGGAGGATAACGTGGACGCACTTTTAAGCGGCCTGAAGGCCGTCATCGACGATCTGGGAGCCACCGTGCTCCTGCCCATCATGATTTTCATCATCGGCGTGGTTCTGGGTGCAAAGCCCGGCAAGGCGTTTCGCGCCGGTGTCACCATCGGCGTTGCCTTCATCGGCATCAATCTGGTCATCGGGCTGATGTGGACGAACCTCAGCGACGTGGCGCAGGCGATTGCAACCAATACCGGCGTCAAGCGCGATGTCGTGGATGTCGGCTGGCCGTCGTCGGCGGCCATCGCCTTCGGCTCGCAGGTCGGCCTCTGGGTCATCCCGATCGGCATTGCCGTCAATGTCGTCCTGCTTCTGGCAGGCTGGACGCGCACGCTGAACGTCGATGTCTGGAATTTCTGGCACTTCGCCTTCGTCGGCTCGCTCGTCACCGCCGCAACCGGTTCCCTGCCCTACGGGCTGGCCGCCGCCGCCCTCATGGCCGCACTCTCGCTGTTCTTTGCCGACTGGAGCGCAAAGCCGGTGCAGGCCTTCTACGGGCTGCCGGGCGTTTCGGTACCGCATCTGCTGTCGGCACAGATCCTGCCCATCGCGATCCTGACCAATTGGTTGATCGAGCGCATTCCTGGCCTTCGCGACATCGATCTGTCCACAGATCACATCCAGAAGCGGCTGGGTGTTGCCGGGGAACCGGTCATTCTGGGCCTCATCATCGGCCTTGTTCTCGGTCTCGTCGGCTTCTGGAACCCGGCAGACATTCCCGGCATGACGGCCAAGGTGCTGAAGGCGGGCATCAATCTGGCAGCGGTGATGCTGCTTCTGCCCCGCATGGTCAAAATCCTGATGGAAGGCCTGATCCCCGTCTCCGAGGCAGCGCGCGAGTTCGTGCAGAAGCGGGCCGGCGACCGGCAGATCAATATCGGGCTTGATTCGGCAATCCTGATCGGCCATCCGGCGGCCATCTCGTCAGCCCTGCTGCTCGTTCCGATCGCGATCATTCTCTCGATCATCCTGCCCGGCAACCGCGTCATCCTGTTTGCCGATCTGGCGGTCATTCCGTTCGTGGTGGCCCTGGCTGCGCCCATCGTGCGGGGCAATGTGCTGCGCATGGTGATCATCGGCACGATCACGCTGACCATCGGCTTCTACATCGCCGGTGCGCTCGCGCCGCTCTTCACCTCGGCCGCCGGCAGTGCCGGTTTCAAGATGCCGGCCAATGCCAGCCAGATCACTGCCATCGGCGATGGCTTCGTCTGGATCGGCTTCGTCGTGGTGAAGCTGTTCAGCGGCCTCGGCTGGCTGGGCGCCCTCATCGTCGCCGCACTGATCGCAATCTGCATGTGGCTGCTGAAGGTACGCGCCGCAGCGATGGAGGCGCTCGCCTCGGCCAGCCCGGAGAAAGCCACTCAATCCAACGGCCGCAGGGTATCGGCATGACAGACAGCATGAACACGACGAGTTTCCTCTCCAGGGAGGACATCTTTACCGGGCTCACGGCCCGCAATGCAAACGAGGTGATCGGCCAGCTGGCCGATCATCTTCTCAGCCGCGGCAAGGTGCGCTCGAGCTATCGCGGCGCAGTCGAGGAACGCGAACGGACCATGCCGACGGGCCTGCCGCTGGAAGACGGGCTGGCCGTCGCCGTGCCCCATACCGATCCGGAGCATGTGATCGCCTCCGGGGCTGCCGTGGCCACGCTGAAAGAGCCCGTGACCTTCCGCAGCATGGACGATCCGGATAAGAAACTGCCGGTTCGCCTTGTCTTCATGCTCGCGCTTCACAGCAAGGAAGAACAGCTCGAAATGCTGTCTGCCATCGGCGGGCTCATTCAGGACAATAAAACGCTTCAATCTCTGTGCGAAGCGCAAGACAGTGGTCAGATCTACGCTGACATCGATCGATATCTCAAACTGGGAGGTTGAGACCAAAATGACCAAGAAGACAGTCCTCGTCGCCTGCGGCACCGCCGTTGCCACATCCACCGTCGTTGCAACCGCCATCGTCGAGGCCATGGGGGATCGCGGCATCGACGTCGAGACCCGCCAGTGCAAGGCGACCGAGGTGCCGAGCATGCTCGATGGCGTGGACCTCATCGTCTCGACAACGCCGCTGCCGCCGAATCTTCCGAAGCCGGCCATCGTCACGCTCGCTTTCCTGACCGGCATCGGTCGCGATGCCGAAATCAACAGGATCGCCGAGATCCTGCGTGCCTGAGACAGAGGTGTATCGATGGAAATCCAGCGCGCCGTCCGCGTTGCGGTTCCGGGCGGCATCCATGCCAGACCCGCGGCCGAGATCGTCAGGCTTTCAAAGGGATATAACAGCGAGCTTTTTCTGGAACACCAGGGCAAGTCGGCCACGACGCGCTCTTCGTTCAAGCTCATCCTGCTCAGCCTCAAGGAAGGAGCGGACGTGACCATCCGCGCGATCGGCGAGGATGCCGATCGCGCCGTGGAAGACATTGCCGGCTATCTGGAGGCGCGGCAGGGCGACCATGCGCAAGGCGCGGCGGCATCCCCCGAGGCTAAACCCGACCCCACAGGGTCTGGCGATGGCACGGCCCCGGCCGGGGCGCTCAGTGGCAATGCACTGAAGGGCGTCGCCGGCGGCTCAGGCGCGGCCATCGGCCCCGCCTTTGCCTTCCGCCAGCCGGTTCTGGAACCGTTTGCCGCTCTCGCTGCAGACGTGGATGCGGACATCCGCGCGGCACGGGAGGCCATGCAGCATGTGGGTCTTGCGCTGCGCCGCCAGGCCGCCGCGGCCAGCCGCGGCACCGCGGACGTTCTGAACGCCATTGCCGAACTGTCGGACGATGCCGAATGGAGCGCCCGCGTCGAGGCATTGATCCGGGGCGGGCGAAGCGCCGGCGCTGCGGTTCTTGCCGTCGGAGCGGAGCTTGCGGACGAACTCTCCGCGCTCGAAGACAGTTATGCCCGCGCCCGTTCGGAAGACATTGCCAGCCTCACGCGGCTGACGGCCCTGCACCTGCAGGGCAAGCATGCCTTGAGCCTTGCCGACGTGCCCGCAGGCAGCGTGCTGGTCGCCGATGAAATCAGCGCCGCAGAAGCGGGCGGTGCTGATCTGTCGCGGCTTTCCGGCATCGTGACCCGCCAGGGCTCTGCCTCCAGCCATGCCGCCATCCTCGCGAGGGCCGCGGGCGTTCCTGCCGTCTTCGGCGTGCAGGATCCGGACAGACGCCTGGATCGCGCCCGCGAGATCGCGCTCGATGGCGATGGTGGACTAGTCTTTCCCGATCCGGATGCACGCGCACGCGACGATATTGTTCGCAGATGCGAAATGGCGAAGGCCGAAGCGCAGGCTCTGCAGACATGGATTGATGTGGCGCCAACGACGACCGATGGCGTTGCCATCACCATTGCCGCCAATCTCGGTTCGGTGGACGAAATTACCCAGGCGCAGGCGGCGGGAGCCATGGGCGTCGGCCTGTTCCGCACCGAGTTCCTGTTCATGAACAGGAATGATCTGCCAACGGAAGACGAACAACTGGACGTCTACAAAAGCCTTCTGCTCGCCTTTCCCGACCATCCTGTCATCATCCGCACGCTGGATATCGGCGCCGACAAGCCGGTGCGCAGCCTTGCCCTGTCCCGCGAGGACAATCCCTTCCTCGGGGTGCGCGGCATTCGCCTGTGTCTTGCGCGCCCGGACCTCTTCAAGCCGCAACTGCGCGCCCTGCTGAGAGCTGCCCCCTTCGGCAGGCTGCATGTGATGCTGCCGATGGTGGCGGATATCGGCGAGATCGACGCAACCCGGGCTCTGATCGACCAGTGCCGCAGCGAGCTGATCCAGGAAGGCAAGACGGCGGCGGAGTTCGTGCTCGGGATCATGGTGGAGACGCCGGCCGCAGTCTTTGCGGCGGAAACGCTTGCCCGCAAGGTGCGGTTCTTCTCGATCGGAACGAATGACCTGACGCAGTATGTCATGGCGGCAGACCGGCTGAACCCCGGCGTTGCCGAGCTGTGCCGCGTCGATCAGCCGGCCGTCCTGTCCGCCATCCGCATGGTGTGCACGGCAGCGGAGAAGGCCGGGATCTGGGTCGGGGTCTGCGGGGAAGCCGCAGGCGATGCGGCGGTTGCCCAACACTTCATCGCCGCCGGCGTGACCGAACTCAGCATGGCGCCGGCTTCGATCCTCAAGATGAAAAGCGCCGTCTCCGGCTATATCAGGGGATGAACGATACAGGTGACAAGCCAGCCAGCCGTCGCATCCGCGCGGCTGGCTGGCTTTTCTTTCGCATCCATGCCGTTACTGCCCAAACGCTGCTGATGGAAGGGTACCTCAGGCGATCAGCGATCGTGCGGTCTGTTCGTCGGTGATGAAGGTGGTCGGGCAGACGATACGGATGGCGCCGCGCAGCGCAAGAATCTTTTCCTTGCCACCCGAGATGAGGACCCGTTCCGGGGTCCGCCGCAGACGGGAAAGATTTGCCGAGACGACGCGCGAATTCACATCGTGATCAACGATTTCGCCCTTTTCGTTGATGAAATTGTAGAGCACGTCCCCGACAGCACCGGCCTCCATCAGGGAGCGCCGGTCGGATTCGGAAATATAGCCCGCCCGATAGCTTGTCGTCAGCGTCGAGATGCCACCAACCGACAACAGGGCGACATCCAGCTTGTCCGCCATCTCGAAAATCGCAGCGAGGCCGCAGCGTTCGAGAAGGGCATGCTTCGTCTCGGGACTGTCCACCACCGCCGGCGCCGGAATCAGAAAGCCTTCGCCCTGGAACAACTCGGCGAACTGCCAGGCGAATTCGGCAGGGTTGAAGCGGCGGGCGGCGGCAATCCCGCCCAGCAGAGAGACGACGCGGAAATCATCGAGCGCGCTGCCAAGGATGAAGGGCAGCGTGTTGTAAAGTGTCTGGCCCCAGCCGACGCCGACGGACATGCCCGATTTCATCAGGCTGGAAATGAAGCCGCCGGCGGCAGCGGCAATCACCTTGACCGGATCGGCCTGCGGATCGTCAAAGGGCGCCACGATCACGCGGTTGATCTCAAAGGCGCATTCGAGCTTGCGCTCGAGTTCCGTCAGTTCGGCCAGCGGCGAAGAGATGGTGACACGCACCTCATTTCGCCGCCGCGCCTCGGCGAGTGCCCGCACCACCATGATGCGGTTGATGCCGAGAATGGCGGCAACCTCGTTCTGGGTCTTGCCCTCCACATGGTAGAGCCAGACGGCCTTGGCCCGCAGGCGGTCGGCTTCGCTTTGCACCCCAGCCGGCCTCGTCGCCTCCTGCATCCGCAACACTCCTGGTGATCTGTCTCAACCCGGAGCTTCGACAGCTGCAAATTGTCTTTCGACGATCCTTGCCACGCGTTCCGGGCATTCGAAGTGAGGGATATGCCCGATGCCGTGCAGGAAATGAAGCGCAAAATCAGCCTCGATGCTCAAGGCATGACGGAAAGGCGTCACCTGGTCGCGACGACCCCAGACGATGCTGGCCGGCATGGAAAGCCGTGCAAAGGCAGGCCTGAGATCAAACGCCTGCACGCCATCCGGGAAAAGCACCTCGGCCATCTCCATCTGGCAGCTTCGCAGGCCCGGATCGGCACGGCCCCGCATGGCGGCCTTTGCATAGTCATCGCCGATCAGCTCGGCATTGCCGGCAAGCTGGCGCAGCCAGGGAGAAAGGCTTTCGACGCGGGTGGCGCGCGCAATTCCCGCGAGCATTTCCCCGTTGATATCGGGTCCGAGCCCGGCAGGTGCCATGGCAGTGAGGCTCAGGACACGCGATGAACGGATGTCGGCAATCGCCGCAGCAACGGCGCCGCCAAGCGAGTGCCCCACAAGATGCACCCCGTCGAGACCGCGCGTTGCCTCATCAAAGGCCTCAAGCACCATGCGCGCCAGATGCGCGAAGTCCCGGATCTTCCGCTTGGGCGACCGGCCATGTCCGGGAAGATCGATGCGGATCAGGGCCCGGCCGGGCAGAAGCGCCTTTTCCAGTGGCAGCCAGCCGGTGCTGTCGGCCGCAAAACCATGGATCAGGACCAGCGGCGCATCGCGGCCCGGGCGTCGGGTCACCGCCAGCGGACCGCTATCCGCCACCCAGCCGGAAACCGGCCGCGGTGGGGCCACGTCGCGCTCGCGAACCAGAAGATCGTCCACATCCTGCTTCTGGATACGGCCGCGCGGACCGCTGCCGGCCACATCCGAAAGATCAAGGCCAGCCGTCCGCGCCGCGTGGCGGGCAGCAGGCGTTGCCCGCAGGAGAGACCCTCCGGGCATGGGGCTGGCGTGACCCGCCATGCCTTGCGGAGGCACAGCATAGGGGGCCTGTTCGGTTCCTCCGAGTGCCGGGGCATCGGGAACGGCAGCCTCTGCCGGCACGTCGCCCGGTGCAGGAACAGGCGGGAGCGTATCGACGGTCTCACCTTCCGCATAAAGCCAGGCAATGACGGAGCCGACCGGCACCTTCGTGCCTGGCTCAGCCAGCACATGCTGAAGGCGTCCGGTCGCCGGGGCCTCGACTTCCATCGCGGCCTTGTCGGTCTCGATGTCGAAAAGGGCTGCTCCCTTCTGGACCATATCGCCCGGCTTCACATGCCAGGTGGCCAGCGTGCCATGGGTCATGTCCATGTCGACCTTGGGCAGGATCACTTCCACCGGCATGTCAGACCTCCCGGCACGCCAGGCGCCGCGCGGCAGCAAGGATCGTATCGACCTGCGGCACCGCAGCCCGCTCCAGATCGGGATTGTAGGGAATGGGTGCCTCGGCGCCGCCGAGACGCAGGATCGGGGCATCCAGGAAATCGAAGGCATCGCTTTCGGCTACCATGGCGCTGATTTCCGCACCGATGCCGTAGCTTTTCACGCCTTCATAGACGATCAGCAGACGCCCGGTCTTGCGCACGGAGGCGATGATCGTCTCGTGATCGATCGGACGGATCGAGCGCAGGTCGATCACCTCGGCGCTCACGCCCTCGCCTGCCAACTGCTCGGCGGCTTCGAGAGCACGATGCACCATGATCGAGGCGGCCACAATCGTCAGGTCGCTGCCGGCACGGCGAACGGCCGCCTTTCCGATCGGGGTGGTGTAGTATCCCGCAGGCACCTCGCCCTTCATCTTGTAGAGAAGCTTGTGCTCGAACACGAGCACGGGATCGGGATCGGCAAGCGCTGCCAGCAGCATGCCCTTGGCATCCTCGGGCGTCGAAGGCTGGATGACCTTCAGGCCCGGCACGTGGCCGAACCAGGCTTCGAGGCTCTGGCTGTGCTGGGCAGCAGCGCCCGTCCCGGAGCCGGCCGGCATGCGGAACACCACCGGCACCGACGCCTCGCCGCCCAGCATGTAGCGCAGCTTGGCTGCCTGGTTGACGATCTGCTCCATCGCCAGCGTCGCGAAATCGGAAAACTGGAACTCGAAGATGGGCTTCAATCCCGTCAGCGCCGCACCGACAGCAACACCTGCGCCGCCGAGTTCGGAGATCGGCGTATCCATCACCCGGTCCGGGCCGAAGCGATCGACCAGATCCAGTGTCACCTGGAAGGCGCCGCCATAGACGCCGATATCCTCACCCATCAGGATGACGGTGGGGTCCGCTTCCATGGCAAGCGCCATGGCCTCGCGGATCGCTTCGGAATAGGACAAGGTCCGGGTGGAGGTTTCCTGTGCCGTCACGTCCATGTCAGGCCTCTGCATATACATAGCGGGTCACTTCGCCGATTGCCGGGGCAGCACTGCCCCTTGCAAATTCAATGCCCTGCTCGACGTCGCTGACGGCGGCCTCGGCAATGGCAATCGCTTCGGCCTCATCAAGCACGCCGTGGGCGATCAGTTCCGCCTGGAAACGGGCGATCGGGTCGCGCGCCATCCAGGCCTCGATCTCTTCCTTGGTGCGATAACGGTTGCGATCCGATTTCGAATGGCCGCGCCAGCGATAGGTGAGGTTCTCGACAAGGCTTGGGCCTTCGCCGGCCCGCGCGCGGGCGATGGCATGATGCACGGCCTCCGCCACGGCGGAAAAATCATTGCCGTCCACTGTGACGCCCGGCATTGAATAGGCGGCGGCGCGCTCGGAAATGCGGCGCACCGCTGTTGATCTCTCGACGGAGGTCGACATGCCATATTTGTTGTTTTCGCAAATGAAAACGACCGGCAGCGTCCAGATCGCCGCCATGTTGAGGGCCTCATGGAAGGCGCCTTCATTATTGGCGCCATCTCCGAAGAAGCACAGCGTCACATCCTTGCGGCCCAGCCGCTTGGCGGAAAGAGCCGCCCCCACGGCGATGGGGAGCCCGCCGCCGACGATGCCGTTCGCTCCGAGATTGCCGGTTTGAACATCGGCAATGTGCATGGAGCCGCCGCGGCCGTGGCAATAGCCGGTTTCCTTGCCGAAGAACTCCGCGAACATGCGTGCCACATCCGCACCCTTGGCGATGCAGTGGCCGTGACCGCGATGGTTGGAGGTGATCTTGTCGGCATCGGTCAGTTCGATGCAGCTTGCAACGGCGCTCGCCTCCTGCCCGATCGAAAGATGCATCGTGCCGTGGATGAGGCCGCGCATGTAGCTTTGCTCGGCCCCTTCCTCGAAACGCCGGATGAGATACATGCGCTTCAGCGCCTGCTTCAGCTGCACCGGTGAATAGGTGCGAATGGCGAAGGGGCGATTGTCTGTGGTGCTCATTGCAGGCTCTCCAGCATCGCATCCTGCCGTGCGCGCAGGATCGCAATCGGACTGTCGGCGGGAACGGCCGTATTGAGAGAGGTCAGCAGTTCGCCCTTGCGCACCGGCGCCGTCGTGCGCGCACCGGCCAGCAGACCGCAGGGCACGGCATTGGCCAGGCGGGCATCTGTCGCGGTCATGATCCAGGCGCGGTAGCAATACTCGCCGATCTGGTCGAGCGTTTCACCCGGCAGGAGATCGCGCTTTGCGACCGCGCAGACTTCCGCGACCGGGCGCGAGAGCGGCACCATATCAGCCTTGCCGTAGAGCACGGCACGCGCGCAGGTGAGCGGCACTTCGAGCGATGTGAGATGATAGGGCCGGAAGAAGGTGAAGTAGGGGCCTTGCCCCATCTTGAGGTCTTCCATGCGCTCGCGAATACGGGGATGTTCCATTTCCGCAACGACGAAAACACCGGGCGCGACACCCTTGCCGATCGAGAAATCGACGCAGCCTTCGCTGGAGGAGAGGACACCGCCGGCCGACTGCGGCACCAGAACCTTGTTCAGTTCTTCACGCGAGCATGCGGGACCATGCATGCCGGGCTTGTCCGGCAGAAGACCGGTGGCATTGGCAATCGCCGCCATTTCCACCATCGTCTTCGATCCGTCGACGAACTCCACCAGCATGCGCGGGTTCATGTTGCGACGGCGCGCCTCGTCGGCATAGAGGTCTGGCGTGGCATCAACGTTCAGTGGATTGTTCTTGCCCTTGCCGGCAGAAATGATGCGGTGGCCCATGGCACTGACGAATTCGATCAGCTCCATGCAGCTCGACGGCTCGTCGCCTGCGCCGAGCGAATAGACGACACCGAGCTTTTCGGCTTCCGCGCGCAGATAGGCGCCGATCGTCACGTCGGCCTCGACATTCATCATCACCAGATGCTTGCCCGCCTGCATGGCGGCAAGACCCACCTTGGCGCCGACGGCGGGGATGCCGGTGGCATCGACAACCACATCGATCAAGCCGGCATTCAGCAGCACATTCACGTCTTCGGTCACCGCGACCAGCCCCGCCTCCATGGCGGCATTGGCAGCGTCAACGCTCGTGACCTTCCGCGAACGATCATCCGTTCCATAGGCGATCTGGACCGACCGTTCCGCAGCACCCGGGCGCACCTCGCTGATCGCGCCGACCGCAATGCCCTGCATATGCGCGACGCGGCTGACAATATCCGTTCCCATTTCCCCGGCCCCGACAAGGCCGATCCGGACGGGTTTTCCAGTATGGGCCCGCGCCGACAGGTCGCGGGCAAGCCCGGTTAGGGCAACATTCGTTGGCATGGCATATCCTCCTCGGTGCGCCATTGATTGCGTACATTTGTTATTTATGTCAACACAAAGTTCTCAATCTTTGATGCTGCAGCGCAGCACTTTTTCTCGATTGACACGCAAACATAATGAACACATGTTCTGAAAGTGAAATTTATGTTCATATCAATCGCTGACCAGAGGAGTGGCGCAGCGATGTTCCTGCACAGGAAATCACACCGGGAGGACGACATGGGTAAGGAATTCGCAGCGGTCTCGCGCCGCGGCTTTTTGCGTGCAACGGCGGCGGCAGGCGTCACCGCCGGCTTTGGGGGGCTCGCCATGCCAGCGCTGGCAAAGACAGCGCTGCCGGACGTCAAGTCCATTCTGGACGGCATCTCCGTCGAAGGCTATGTGCGGGCCGATTACCGCAAGCTCTACAACATGACCAATGATCCGCTGTGGGATCCGGCCAAGGACTGGATCCGCGCCGTGGACTGGGAGAAGGTTCGGTCCGAACAGGCGGGCAAGACGGTCCGCTTTGCCATCGGCGCGGCCGACCAGGAATCCGCGGCCGAAGGGCTGAAGCCGTTCGAGCAGCTCTCCGGCATCAAGGTGGAACTCGTTCCGATCCCGGATGACAGCTTCTACGACAAGGCGGTGGCCGAATTCATTTCCGGCAATGCCTCCTTCGATGCGCTGCAGTTCTTCTCGCCCTGGCTTGGCGATTTCGCCGGCCCGGGCTTCCTGGCGGAACTCGATGACTACGCCGCCAAGTGGAAGCTGCCGCTGGATGATTTCTACGACACCTATCGCCTGAACTACGGTTATTTCGGCGGCAAGCTGGTCGGCATCCCCTTCGACTGTGACGTGCAGATGGTGCATCTGCGCAAATCATCGATGGAGAAGATCCTGGGCGGCAAGATCGACCTCGCCAACTCCGTGCCGACCTACGACGAACTGATCCGCATCACGGGCGAAGCCAACAAGCTCGGCGGCGGCGTTTCGGGCGTCGGCCTCATGCTGGCACGTGGTTTCTGGGCCACCTATACCTGGGAGCATATCGCCGCGCAGGCGGGCCTGAAACTGTTCGATGAGCAGTGGAACCCCACGCTGAACAGCGATGCAGGCATGAAGGCCATGGACATCATCATGGCGCTCCAGAAGAATGCCATCGAAGGCGTGGCCGGTGCCGGCTGGGGCGAAAACCGCGCCGCCTGGCTCGGCGGACAGGTGGCCGCCAACATCAGCTGGCAGGACAGCGGCACGCAGGCCATGCGTCCGGATCAGTCCAAGATCGTCGATGACTTCGTCACCATCTACGAGCCGCGCATCAAGGGCGGCGTGTTTGCTCCGCCGAACATTGCCGGTTCCACCTCCTGCGTGGCGGCGACCTCGCAGAATCCGGAGGGCGCCTTCCTGATGCTGGCCTTCCTGACGACGGCCTCGATCATGGCCATGAACGAAGCCAATGCCAACGGCGTCGCCCCGGGCTACCGCTCCGTTCTCGCCAATCCGCGCCTGCGCGCCGTCAGCCAGCCGGCCAAGGTGTGGGCCGACAGCCTCGAACACGCCTGGTGCGCACCGCGCCTGCCCGGCATGTTCGAGATGGAGCAGGCACTCGGCAACGAGATCAACCGTGCCGCCACGGGTCAGATCTCCGCCAAGCAGGCGCTGGAAAACGGCGAGGCTGCCTGGAAGCGCATCATGGAGAAGAACGGCTTCAAGGGCGGCAAGGGACCGGTCGCCTATGCGGATGTCGCTCCGGGCATGTATGTGGGCGCCGGCAAGGCTCTGCCGTTCTAAGCCGATGGCAAGCTCCGCACACAGCATCAAGGCGGTGGCACCAGCCACCGCCCGTCCATCCACCGGGACGCTGCGCCGCCGCTCGCCGCGGATGCGCAGCGCCTTCCCCTACCTCCTGGTCGCGCCAGCCGTTCTCTACCTGCTGGCCATCACCCTCTATCCCGGTATCTTTGCAATCTACCAGAGCCTGTTCGTGGTCCGCTTCGTGAAATGGACCTGGGCCGGCCTCGACAATTACGAGCGCATCCTGCAGGACGCCGAGTTCTGGGCGGCGCTGTGGAATACGATCATTGTCGGCGGCCTGTCGCTCGGCCTGCAGACGGTGATTGCGCTGGCGCTCGCCTATTTTGCCTATCGCGATCCCCTCATCCGTGGCTGGCGGATCATCTATCTGATGCCGATGCTGTTCATGCCCTCGGCGGTTGCCTTCATGTGGAAGCTTGCCTTCAACGACGGGCGCGTGATCTCCGACCTCCTGATGACGATCGGGCTCACCCACGGCAATGTCGACTGGCTGGCCTCGGTCTGGCTGGCGCGGCTGACGCTGATCGTCGCCGATGTCTGGCAGTGGACGCCGTTCCTGTTCATCATCTTCGTCGCGGCCCTGCAGGGCCAGGACCAGGAAATCGAAGAGGCTGCGCGGCTGGATGGTGCCTCCTGGCCGGCAATCTTCTGGAACATCTCGCTGCCGATGATGCGGCCGGTCATCGTGGTGGCCGTCACGCTGCGCGGCATCGATATCACCACCATGTTCACCAATGTCTACATCATGACGCAGGGCTCGCCCGGCGGCGCGACGGAGACCATGAGCTTCTTCATCTATCGCCAGGGCTTCCGCATGTTCAATTTCGGCTATGCCTCCGCCGCCTCCGTGCTGATGCTGGCGATGACGATCCTGATTGCCCAGACACTCGTGAAGCGGGCCTTCCGCTCGGGGAGGAGCTGAGATGGCCTCCGTTCGTCGTGACCGAAGCGAACGCCTGTGGCTTCGCTATCTGATCCTCGGCTCCTGGGCGATCGTGTGTCTGGCGCCCATGCTGTGGTTTCTCACCATCGGCTTTCGTCCGCGCACGGAAATCATCGTGCCGCACCCGATCTACTGGCCAAGCTGGAGTCTGGACGCCTGGCGTCTGCTGGTGAGCGACTGGCCGATTGCCAGCTACCTGCGCAATTCCGTCGTGGCCGTCGCCGGCTCGGTCGTCATCGATCTCGTGCTCGCGATCCCCGCCGCCTATGCGCTGTCGCGCTACGAGTTCAGGGGCCGCGAGGATATCGGGTTCTACATCCTCTCGACCCGCATGATGGCACCCGCCATCGTCGCCGTGCCGATCTTCTTCCTGTTCAAGAACATTGGTCTTCTCGACACGGTCTGGGCGCTGATGCTGGTCTATGCCGCCATCAATCTCAGCCTGGTGACCTGGATCATCCGCAGTTACATGCTGGATATTCCGAAGGAGCTGGAAGACGCAGCCCGCACCGACGGCGCCGGCGACCTGACGATCCTTCGGGAAATCATCATCCCCGCCTGCCTTCCCGGCATCATCACCGCAGCCGTCATCGCGGCCATCTTCGCGATCAACGAGTTCCTGTTCACGCTGCTGATCGCCTCCACCTCGAAGGCCTACACCATGTCCGTTGCGCTGGCGAACTTCACCGGCGGTTCGGACGGCATCATCTACAACGCAATTGCGCTCGTCTCCTTCCTCGCCTTCGTGCCGATCCTGATCGTCGTGATCCTGATCCAGAAGCACCTGTCGCGCGGGTTGACGATGGGTGCGGTGAAAGGTTGAACCATGGCTTCCATTCAGCTCAACAATATCGTCAAGCGCTTCGGCTCCTTTGTCGGCGTGGAGAACATGTCGCTCGACATCGCCGACGAGGAGTTCCTCGTGCTGCTCGGCCCCTCCGGCTGCGGCAAGACCACGACGATGCGCATGATCGCCGGTCTGGAACATCCGACCGGTGGCCAGATCGTCATCGGTGGCGAAGTGGTCAATGAGATCGACGCCCGCGACCGTGACGTGGCCATGGTCTTCCAAGGCTACGCGCTCTATCCGAACATGTCGATCTACGACAACATCCGCTTCCCCTTGCGCATGCGCAAGGTGCCGGCGGACCAGCACGACCGGCTGATCCGCCGGGCGGCCGAGATGGTGGAGCTTGGCGCCTTTCTGGATCGCAAACCAGGCGCGCTTTCGGGCGGCCAGCGGCAGCGTGCAGCGCTGGCGCGCGCGGTGGTGCGCGAGCCGCAGGTCTTCCTGATGGACGAGCCACTGTCCAACCTCGATGCGAAGCTGCGCGCCAGCATGCGGGTGCAGATCAAGCACATGCAGCGGCAGCTGAAGGTCACCACCGTCTACGTCACCCACGATCAGATCGAGGCCATGACGCTGGCGGACCGGATCGTCATCATGAACCGCGGCATCATCCAGCAGGTCGGCACACCGGACGAGATCTATTCCGATCCGGCCAATACCTTCGTCGCCGGCTTCATCGGATCACCTCCCATGAACCTGCTGGCGGGCGAGGCGCGCGACGGCATCTTCCGGAGCGAAGGCATCGAGGTTCCCTGCCCCCGCACCGTCACCGGCAGCGTCACGCTCGGCATCCGGCCAGAGGACTGCACGGTCGGCGGCGGACATCTGCAAGGCATGGTCTATGGCGTCGAGCCGACCGGAGACATCACCTATCTGACCGTCCAGACCGGCAAGCGCGCCGTGGAGATCAAGGCGGCCCGCGATTTCCGAGCGCCGATCGACACGCCCATTTCGATTGGCTTCGATCTGTCGCGTCTCTATTTCTTCTCCGAGAACGGCGAGCGCATCCGGAGGCCTGCATGACCACCCGCTTCGATTATTCCTGCATGGGCTTTTACACCTTCGATGCGCTCTGCCGGCCCGTCACACAGATCGCACCGGGCGGCGGCACCTATTTCGTCGAGGATTTCACGATGGCGGTCTCGGGTGCCGCCGGCTCCGCCTCGATCGTCGCGGCCAAGCACGGGCTGCGCGTTCAGGCGGCCGGTGGCGTCGGGGAAGACGACATGGGCGACTGGGTGCTGATGAAGCTGAAATCCTTCGGCATCGATACCGGGCTGATGGCGCGCTGCCCCACGTTTTCCACGTCTTCCTCCATCGTCACCACACGACCGGACGGAGCACGCCCAGCGCTCCACAAGCGCGGCGCGACTGACGGCTTCTTCATCGATGACGATCAGCTCGAACGCCTGCTCGATACCCGCATCCTGCATGTCGGTGGCGTCGGCCTGATGAACCGGATGGACGATACGGGCCGCACGCGCGAGGTGATGGCGGAGGCAAAGCGGCGGGGCGTCATCACCACGCTCGACGTCTTTGCCTCGACGGCCGACGATTTGCCCAAGGTCGCACAGCTGCTGCCCTATACAGATTACTTCCTGCCCTCGGAGGAGGAAGCTCAGGCTCTTTCGGGCCTCAGCGACAACCGGGATCTCGCCCGGTTCCTGCTGGATCAGGGGGCAGGCTGCATCATCCTGACGCTCGGGGCAAACGGCGCCTATTACTGCAGCCGCGACGGACAGGAATTTCATACGCCGGCCTTCCAGGTGGATGTAAAATGCACCTGTGGCTGTGGCGACTGCTTCAATGGCGGCTTTGCGACCGGATTGATCAAGGGCCTGCCGGCGGAACAGTGCGTGGAACTGGCGCAGGCCTCGTCGGCACAGAACGCCACCGGGCTCGGCAGTCAGGCAGGGGTCAGGGATTACGCACACACCCTGGAGTTCATCCGTTCGACACGACGGCATCAGGGTCTGGAGGCTTTCGTGCCGGCTCTCACCACGGTATAAGAAGCCTCTCGGGAAGGGAGTGAATGCTGTGAATCTGATGCCCATCCGTCCGGATCCGACCACGCTGCGGGAGGTGCTGCGCGGCGTGCGCCACGTGTTGCGCAGCGGCCGCAAGTCCCTGCAGGATGTGGGCGCGATGGAAAACCTGCCGGAACCGGCGGCACGGCTTGCCAGAACGCTGATCGGCGATGTCGATGATCTCGCCCGCGGGCTGGACGGCATGGCCTCCAGAATTGCCGGCAAGGTGATTCCGTCCAACGGTTCGCCCGTCACGCCCTTTGCCGAATTCAACGCCCATCCGCAGGGCGATGCGCCTTTTGCCGTCGTGGCCTATGAGGCCCTGAAGAAGGCCGTGCGCCATCTTCACGCCCGCAATGCCTTCATCAGCGAGGCCGCCGCACGCGCGGCCTTCCAGCGCATGCGCCAGTCGGCAGCGCCGGGACAGACGGCGGAGGCCTCCGCAGCCGTTCTGCTTCTGGCCATGCTCGATCTGCGCGTGGTGCGCGCCGAGACGCTGACCGCAGAAACCCGTCTCAAGGCAGCGGACGTGGATGTTCTCGCGAGTTTTTCGGTGCTTCTGTGGCTGCTGGCAGATCGCTCGGACGCAGATCACGACATGGCGCTGCTCTCGGCCTGCGAACTTTCCCAGGCACTGGCCGATGGCATTCTTCAGGCCTCCGCAAGTCGCGACGTCGATGCACTGCGCCGGCTGTTCGAACGGTATGCCGTCAATGTCTGACCTGCCCCTTCTCCGGGTCGCGCTGCCGCCGACCAACCAGCCGCTACGCCTGGCCGTGCGCCGTTTCCGCTGGTTCAAGCTTGCCTTCCACGCCCATACGGAGGCAGCCGGCCGGCATCTCGGCTGCATCTTCGCGGTGGACGACGAAACGCTGGCGGATGTCTTTGTCCGCTGGCTGGAGGCGATCGACCGGCAGAACCCGCGCGACAAGGCGAGGCGCCGTGCCTTCTTCGAATTTGCCGCCTGCCTGATGCTGCGCGAACTGATTTCCGATCTGCCGGTTGCCAGAACCTCGGAGCCGAGCCGTAAAACGGGATCAGCCGGCGCCTTCTGGCCCGAAGGCTATGCCTGCACGATGTTCTGCCTGTCGATCCATGCTGCCGCCATGAAGCAGGAATTCAACCTCGACGTCGATATCAGCCCGAGCGTGGACGATCTTCGAAGCTGGTGGTCTTTCAAGGAAAATTCGGCGGAGAACCGCAGCTTCCCGGCCGGCTTCCTGCAAAAGCTTCTCGGCCACGAACCGAACTGGTCGATGCCCGACGTTTTTCGTGCGCAATTGTAGCCCTGCCGGTCCTCCGGGCGGAAATTGCGTCCGCCGCCAAGGCGGCACCGTTCCCATTTTCCCGAACGAAATTCCATCACGCGGACGGATATGATGCCTGCATCGGAAAGATGAAGCGCGGCAGTTACCGCGCCACCTGCTCCATGGCCGTTCTGACGGAGGCAGCATCACCGAGACCGGCCACCACGCCGTGCATGTCGTCGCCGTCGATCCCGGCCCAGCGCAGGCAGTCGGTGAACTTGGCCCGCTTTTCCTCATCCGTCAGCGGGCAGGCGATCGATCCCTTCGCGTGAAGCCTCTCGGCGTGCAGGATACGGGCGTCCTGCAGCGTGATGGAAACCTTGTGTGGCAGACGCTCGACACCGCGCTCTTCCTCGGCACTGTAGGAGTCCATGGCAATCTTTGCCATATGCGTGCGCACTGCAGATTTCGACACCGCTTCCGGTGTGAAGTCGGACAATGACAATCGGCCCTGCAAGAGGGCAACCGCGAGGCAGTACTGCATCGAAAAGCGCGCCTGCATCTCGTCGGCCGGGTCAGGATAGGCGAGATTATCGCGGGCGGACCGGCCCACTTTCGTCTCGATGCGGATGACCTCGTCAAGCGAGAAGCCGTGCTCTTTCTGCAGGTCGAGGGCGGCATCGATCGCGCGATGCGTGGAGGCGCAGCAGGGATGCAGCTTGGCCACCAGCCCCCGGGTTTCGATGACATGCGCTCCATCCAGGGGCAGACCCGCCCAGCCGGCCGCCTGATCGCCACCGAACAGGTCGAGAAAGCCCTGGGGGCGCTCCAGAATATCCAGCCGGCCGGTCAGCCCGGCGCGGCTGAGCATTGCCGCCTCGATCGCGTTGCGGGCGGCCATGCCGGCATGAAAGGGTTTTGCGGCCGTTCCGAACTGCCCTTTGGGGCCGGCGGCCATGCTGGCTGCCAGACTCATGGCCTGCGCGACGCGATCCGCACCGAGCCCCATCAGGCAGGCAACCCCGGCCGCAGCCCCGATGCAGCCCACCGTCGAGGTGCCGTGCCAGCCCCTGTTGTAGTGGGAGGGATTGACCCCGAAGCCAACCGAGGCCTGCGCCTCGAGGCCGGCAAGATAGGCCGCAACGACCTGATAACCTGAGATCGACGCATCGGCCGTCGCGACCGCCAGCAGCGCCGGCACGAGCACGGCGGAGGCATGGGCGCGGGCCGGATGGAAGTTGTCATCGAAATCGAGGCAATGCGCCGCCGTGGCATTGACCAGCGCGGCAAGCGGGGGCGATGCGCGGCCGCCGGTCGCGAGCGGCGATGCTCCCTCTGCGCCGATGTCTCCGGCAAAGGCGCTTGCCACCGCCTGCGGCGCGGCGTCCACGGCGCCGGCCAGCATGCAGCCCACCGTATCCGTGATCGCATCGCGTGCCCGCGCCAGCGCGACGGGGGAAAACGTGTTGCGCAACACCACCTGCGCTGCGATCAAATCGAGAACCGTTGCCATTCCATCCAACCCCTGCAAGTCTTTGTTCCGGGCCGCATTGATGGGGAGCGATGCCCGACAGCGCAATCTTATGCAGATTGCGGGTGGTGCTATTCAGTTTGAGGAAGCAGGCATGCGGCAGCACAACGACATCACGATCAGCGTCAAGCACATCCAGACCTATGATGCGATTGCCGCAACCGGCTCCACCATTGCGGCGGCGGCAGACCTCGGCATTTCGCAATCCAATGCCAGCCGTCTTCTGCACCAGCTGGAAGTCTATCTCGGCGTGCGCCTCTTCGAGCGCGATAAGAACCGGCTGTCGATGACCCGCGAGGGCCTGCAGCTCGGCCCGGAAATCCGCGCGATCTCGGACCGGCTGACGGCGCTGAAGGTGACGGCCCGCGAACTGGAACAGGGGCGTTCGCTGGAAATTCCGCTCCGGCTCGCCTTTCCCGCCAGCCTTTCGGTGACGCTGGTGCCGCGCCTGATCAAGCGGTTCCTCACGGACAACGGCCCGGTGCGAATCGAGATCGCCTCCGGCAACTATCTGGCGATCGAGCGTATGGTGGCGGATGGCCAGGCGGATCTGGGCTTCACCCGGCTGCCCTCCCCCACCGCCGGCCTGCACGAGGAGCACGTCATGCCGTCGCGCAACATCTGCGTGATGCACCGGGACCATCCGCTTGCCGGACAGCAGGCCCTGACGGTGCCGGAACTGAAATCGCATGATCTCATCCTGCTGAACCGCGAGCGGCCCGTGCGCCACGAACTGGAAGCGCTGTTCTACCGGCAGGGGCTGCGCCAGCGGCCGGCCATCGAGGCCCATTCGGTCGGCTGCGCCTGCGCGCTTGCGGCGGAGGGACTGGGCATCGCCATCGTCAGCGCGCTGCTGGCGCGGGAATATGCCACGCTGCCGCTTGCCTTCGTGCCGCTGGAGCCGGCGCTTGGCGTCGACTATGCCATCGTCAGCTCGGACCGGCAGCCGCTGCCGAAATCGGCGGCCCCCCTGTTGCAGTATCTGCGCGAATGGGCATGAGAGGCAGAGGCCGCTTGACGGCATGGCATGAAGGTCCGCGCGCTCCATGATCAATTTCCGACAGCTCGAAGTGCTGAAAACCCTGCTGGCCACCGGCTCGACGATTGCCACCGCCAGGAGCATGGGGCTGAGCCAGTCCGGCGTCAGCCGTCTTCTGCAGCAGCTGGAAACGGATCTGTCGCTCCGGCTGTTCGAACGCGACAAGGGCCGGCTGATCCCGACGCCGGAAGCGCATATTCTGGCCCGCGATGCCGAGACCATTCTTCTCGGGCTGAACCGGTTTTCCGGATTGGCGGAGGATCTGCGCAGCGGCGCCAAGGGGCCGGAAGTCGTGCGCCTTGGCCTGCCGAGCAGCATGTGGGAAAATTTCGCGCCCGCCATGCTGGTCGATTATGCCCGCGACTATCCCACGGTTCGCATCGAAACCTTCTTCGAGACGACCTCGAACATTGCCCGGCTGGTGGAACAGAAGGTCATCGATTTCGGCTTCCTCCGCCATGAGGATCAGGTTCCGCCCGGCATCGACATGGAGATCGTGGCAACGGGCACCGGCGTCTGCGTGATACCGGAGGATCATCCGCTCGCCGCCCTCCGGGAGATCACGCCAAAGGATCTGCGCGGCGTGCCGCTGATCCTGATCGGACGCCAGAGGCCGACCCGCATGCTGCTCGATCAGACCTTCCAGCGCGCCGGCGTGAAGCAGAACGTCAAGATCGAGACGCATACCAACAGTTCGGCCTGCGCCTATGTGGCGCACGGGCTTGGGGTGGCGATCCTCAGCAGTTTCTTCGCCAACCTCTATCGCCATCTTCCCATCGTGCAACGGCCCTTCGTGCCGGTGACGACCCAGGATTTCGCACTGGCGACGCCTTCCGGCACCTCCTCCTCTCTGGCTGCCAAGGCGCTGATGGAAGCGCTGAAGCGTCAGATCGCCATTTCGCAGCAACAGACTTCCGCGACCTGAAGCACCGCCCGCGCGGATTGCCGCAAGGGGCGGTCAGACTGCCCGGAATCCGCATCAACATATGACAAAAGCGCATAATATTGCGCCATTTTTCGTAAACCTTCATAGTCTCGGCATAAACAGCCGGTGACTTTGTCAGATCCGGCCCCGCCAATCGCGTTCAGGGGAACCGATGATACGTTTCATACTTCACCGCCTGCTGATGGCGGTCCCTACGCTTGTGATCGTCGCCGTCACGGTCTTTGCGCTGATCCGCTTTATTCCGGGCGATCCGGCCGCCCTGATGCTGGGCGACATGGCAACACCGGACCAGATCGCCGCGATGCGCAGCGATCTCGGGCTCGACAAGTCCATGCCGCAGCAGTTCCTCGTCTGGAGCGGCAATGTGCTGAGCGGCGATTTCGGCCATTCGATCGTCAGCAAGGAAGCGGTCCTGCCGCTCGTCCTGTCACGTTTCATGGTGTCTGCCGAAATCGTGGTGGTCGCCGTCATCCTGGCAAGCCTGGTCGCGGTTCCCGCCGGCGTGATTGCCGCATGGCGGCAGAACAGCCTCACCGACCTTGCCCTTGTCGGCACGGCAACGGTGCTGTTGTCCATCCCCACCTTCTGGCTCGGCCTGCTGCTGCTCTTGTTCTTCGGCCTGAAACTGGGCTGGCTGCCGGTGCTCGGCTATGTCTCGATCGGCGACAACATCGTGGGCGGACTGCTCTATCTGGTTCTGCCGATCATGACGCTGGTCATCCACGAATCCGGCGTGCTGATCCGCATGGCGCGCGCCTCCACGCTGGAGGTGCTGCGCCTGGACTACATTACCCATGCCCGCGCCAAGGGCCTCTCGGAACAGGCGGTGCTGTGGAAGCATGCCTTCAAGAATGCCTTCGGCCCGACCTGGACGATGATCGGCCTGATCCTCGGCAACCTGCTCGGCGGCATCGCCGTCATCGAGACGGTCTTCACGATACCCGGCCTTGGCCGGCTGATGGTCGACAGCATCTTCCAGCGGGACTACCCGGTCATCCAGGGCTGCCTGCTGCTGGTCGCCCTGTCCTACGTGGTCGTCAACCTGATCGTCGACCTGCTTTATCCCCTCTTCGATCCGCGTGTGGTGGCCGAATGAAGTTCTTGTCTCTCAACGGCCTGATCGGCGGCATCCTGATTGCCGCTCTCCTGATCGTCGCAACCACCAGCCTGTTCTGGACACCCTTCGATCCGATGAAGCTCAGCTTCACCGCGCGTCTGGCAGCCCCCGGCGCCCAGCATCTTCTCGGCACCGACGAGTTCGGGCGTGATGTCCTGAGCCGCCTGATGATCGGCGCCCAGGCCAGTGTCTGGATCGGCGGATTGACGGTCGGCCTCGCGGTCATCGCCGGCACCCTGATCGGCCTGATCAGCGGCTATGCCCGTGGCGTCATCGATGGCGTCATCATGGCCATCAACAATGCGCTTCTCGCCTTTCCCGGCATCCTGCTGGCGCTTGGTCTGCTCGCCGTGTTCGGCGCCAACCAGTACGGCATCATCTTCGCGCTCGGCATTGCCTACACGCCCTCCATGGCGCGTGTGGTGCGTGGCGCCGTGCTGTCGCTGCGCGAGCGGGAGTTCATCGAAGCCTCACGGGTGATGGGCAACGGCGAGATCTACACCATGCTGCGGCATATCCTGCCCAACTGCCTGGCACCGATCACCGTCCTCGCCACCTCCATGTTCGGCTGGGCCATCCTGTCGGAAAGCGCACTCAGCTTCCTCGGCCTCGGCGTGCCCCCGCCGGCACCGACCTGGGGCAACATGCTGGCGGCCGGCCGGCCCTTCCTCGAACAGGCGGTCTGGCTCGGGCTGTTTCCCGGCCTCTGCATCGCGCTCACCCTGCTCGGCATCAATCTGCTCGGCGATGCGCTGCGCGACAGGCTAGACCCCCGCATGAGAGGTTTGAAATGACACAGGAAAAGCTTCTCAGCGTCAAAAATCTCTCGCTCGAGATCGCCCGCCGCAGCGCCACCGTCGTCAACGATGTCAGCTTCGACGTGGCGCCCGGCGAGATCTTCGGCATCGTCGGCGAAAGCGGCTCGGGCAAATCGCTGGCGACACGGGCACTCGTCTCGCTGCTACCGCCGGTGATCCGCAAGACAGCCGGGGAGATCATCTTCAAGGGCCGTGACGTGACCGCCATGAGCGACAAGGATCTGCGCAGCATGCGCGGCGCCGAAATCGGTCTCGTCTTCCAGGAACCAATGACCTCGCTCAATCCGTCCATGACCATCGGGCGGCAGCTGGAGGAAGGTCTTGCCCTGCATAGCCGGGCGACGCCTAACGAGCGACGCACCAAGATCCTCGCCATGCTGCACCGCGTCGGCATCCGCGATCCGGAAGGGGCGCTGACCGCCTATCCGCACGAGTTTTCCGGCGGCATGCGCCAGCGCATCATGCTCGCTTCCGTCATGCTCCTGAAGCCGGCCCTGCTGATCGCCGACGAACCGACCACGGCGCTCGATGCCGTCGTGCAGCGCGACGTCATGGAACTGATGGTGGAACTGACGCAGGCGGAAGGAACCGCGGTGGTTCTGATCAGCCATGACCTGCCGATGGTGGCCCGCTACACAAGCCGCATCGTCGTCATGGAAAAGGGCCGGATCGTCGAGGCCGGCAACACCGAGGACATCCTCGAACGGCCGCAGCACCCCTATACCCGCAGGCTGCTCTCCTCTCTGCCGATCCGCGGTGCGGCGCGAACGATCGAGACCGCCTCGGCGCCGGTTGTCTCGGCGCGCAACATCGTGGTGGACTATCCCGGCCGCAAGTCGCTTCTCAAGAAGGGGGCGCCCAAGCGGGCCCTGCATGGGGTCTCCATCGACATTCATGCCGGCGAAGTGGTGGCGCTGGTCGGCGGCTCGGGCTCCGGCAAGACCACGCTCGGACGCACCATCGCCGGCCTCGTGCGGGAAAGCGGCGGCGAGATCCTGTTCGAAGGGCGGCGGCGGGATGCCGACTGGCAGGACTACCGCCGCAATTGCCAGATGGTGTTTCAGGATCCCTATTCGTCGCTCGACCCGCGCATGACGATCCTTTCGCTGGTGGAGGAGGCCCTGCGTCTGGTGCCCGGCATCGACAGGGCCGCCAAGAGGAAGCGGGCCTATGAGACGCTGGAGGAGGTCGGGCTCGGCGCCGACTATGCGCTGCGCTATCCGCATGAACTGTCCGGTGGCCAGCGGCAGCGCGTGGCGATTGCCCGCGCGATCGCCCGTCGGCCCCGCTTCCTCATCGCCGACGAGCCGGTCTCGGCGCTGGACGTCACCGTTCGCGCCCAGGTGCTGACGCTCTTTTCCGACCTGCAGAAGCGCTACGGCTTTTCCTGCCTGTTCATCAGTCATGATCTCGGCGTGGTCGAACAGGTGGCGGACCGTGTGGTGGTGATGCAGGACGGGCGCATCATCGAGGAAGGCGACCGCGACACGATCTTCGACACGCCGAAGCAGGCTTACACCCGCCGCCTGCTCTCGGCCATTCCCGCACTCGATCTCAACGAGACCGGCGGCGTCCGCCTGAAGTGGCGCCTGGAGACCTGACCATGACCGATACCACAACCATCGAGAACACCGCCGTGGCCGAACGGCTGAATGCGGTCTGCGACGCGCAACCCTTCGTCACGCGCTTTGCCATCCGCAATCTTGTCACCGGCGAAACCTTCGAGCGTGGCGCGGATGAGGAAACCCCGTCCGCCAGCACCCGCAAGACATCGATCATGATGGCGGCGCTGAAAGCCGTCCGCGAGGGCAGGCTCGATCTCGATGAGCGCATTACCTATGAGGCGCGCTTCGCCGAAGAGGTGGCAAGCGGCATGTTCCGCTACCTGACGCCCGGCATCGTGATTTCGCTGCGCGATGCCATCACCGGCATGATGGTGCTCTCCGACAATGTCTGCACCAAGATGGTTTTCGAACGCCTGACGCTGGAGGAAGTGAACGCCTACTGCCAGGCGATCGGAATGAGGGGCACGCATCACCGTTTTCTCATCCCGCCGCTCGCCCTGTCGCCCGATCACGCCTTGAAATCGGTAACCACCACCACCGCGCGCGACCAGATGCTGCTGCTTGAGTGGATCCTCGACGCGCAGACCTCGGCTGCCGCAGCCGAACGGCTCGGCGTGACGCCAGAGCTTGCGGCCTATGCCCTGCAGACGCTCAAAAACCAGATCCTGCGCTATGCCATTCCGTCCCGCCTCCCCTTCGGCACCGTGGTCGCGCACAAGGGCGGCACCGGCAAGCGCGGACGCATGAATGCCGGCATCGTCTACCGCGACGGAAAGCCCTTCTACATCATCGCCGCCTTCACCGACGCGGTGCCCCAGGAAATGGCGGATGGAACACCGGGCTACACGCTGTCGCTCGAAACCATCGGCCGCCTGTCCCGCATCTGCTGGGATGGCTTTCACGCCTGACATTTCCGGAACAACGAACAACAGAGAGGGTAGAACACATGAAAAGCTTACTTCTGGCCGGCACCATCCTGATGGCGCTGACCTCGGCCTCCGTCGCCCGCGACATTGTCATTGCCCAGAGTTCGGATCTGCGCAGCAACAATCCCGGCGTCAACCGTGACGGCAATACCGACGGCGTGATCCTTCACATCGTCGAGGGGCTGGTGGGCTATGCCAACAATGGCGAAGTGAAGCCGCTGCTGGCGCAAAGCATTGCCATGTCCGCCGATGGCCTGACCTACACCTTCAAGCTGCGCCCGGACGTGAAATTCCACAATGGCAAGGCCCTCACCGCCGACGAGGTTGTCTGGAACTGGAACCGCTACATGGATCCGGCCACCAAATGGACCTGCATCAAGGACTTCGATGGCAGCGGCACGGTGAAGGTGACCGGTATCCAGGCAACCGATGCCGCGACGGTGGTGATGACGCTGGAAAAGCCTTCTGCCGTCTTCCTCGGCCTGATGGCCCGCCCGGAATGCGGCTATACCGGCATCATTGCGCGGGAATCGCTGGCGGCTGACGGTTCGTTCGACAAGCCGATCGGCACCGGTCCCTTCCAGTGGGACGCATGGAAGAAGGGGGAATACATCCACCTCAGCAAGTTTGCCGGTTATGTCTCGCCGGCCAATGACGGCAAGCCGGATGGCATGGTGGGCTCCAAGCGGCCGCTGGTGGATGGCATCAAGTTCATGGTCATTCCGGATGCCTCCACGGTGAAGGCCGGCCTGCAATCGGGCGTGCTCGACACGGCGGAAATTTCCCCCGATCTCATCCCGGAATTCGAAAAGAGCGAAAAGACCAAGGTCATCATCTCCCAGAACAACGGCAAGAACCTGTTCTACATCCAGACCCGCGATCCGGTGCTCGGCAAGCCGGGCGTTCGCCGCGCCATGGCCATGGCGCTCGATCTCGACGAGCTGGTGGCCGCCGCATCGAACGGAACCGGCAAGCCGAACGGCTCGATGGTCTCGTCGGACTCGGTTTATTTCAGCGACATCCAGAAGAAGCGCCTGCCGCATGATCTGGCCGCCGCGAAGAAGGAACTGGCGGCCTCCGGCTACAAGGGCGAACCGATCAGCATCATCGCCAACAAGCGCGGCAATGTCCCGAGCTTCCCCGCTGCCGTCATCGCCCAGGCGATGCTGCAGCAGATTGGCCTCAACGTGCAGATCGAGGTGCTGGACTATGCCACGCAGGTGGACCGCCGCCGCTCCGGCAACTACCAGATCATCTCGCAATCGGTGGCCCCGCGTCTCGATCCCGCGCTGATGTACAGCTTCTACACCGGCGACAAGGACAAGAACGCCTCCCTGATGTGGGACAATCCGAAGGCGATCGCGCTGATGAAGGCCGCCTACACGGAAATCGACGGCAAGAAGCGGCAGGCGATCTTCGACGAGTTCCATGAACTCATGCTGCAGGATATGCCGGGCATCTTCCTCTACGACATGGTCGATGTCTGGGGTGCGGCGAAATCGCTGAAGGGACAGCCCGTCTGGCAGTCCAATGCGCGGCTCTGGGAAGTCTCCTTCGACAAGTAAGCCTCTCGAAAAATGCGGGTGCCGCAACCGTCAGGCGGCACTCATCCGCCTGTCCGGATGGGCCAACAGCCTGCTTTCCCCGCTCCCCGCCATCCCGTCTCCCCAAGGATGCATCATGCCCGACATGCCCGCCCTCCACGCGCTGACCCAATCCATCGACAGCCTTGCACCCGACATCGTGACGCTCAGCGACCGGATCTGGGATTTTGCCGAACTGAAGTTCCAGGAATTCCGCTCCGTCGACCTGTTGATCGGGGCGCTCAGACAGAACGGCTTTTCGGTGCGCCAGGACATTGCCGGCATGAAGACCGCCTTCATCGGCGAATTCGGCGAGGGCAAGCCGGTCATCGCCTTTCTCGGTGAATATGATGCACTGGCGGGCATGAGCCAGGAGCCGGATGTAGACTATCCGGCGGAGCAGACACCCGGCGCCAGCGGCCATGGCTGCGGCCACAATCTTCTCGGCTGCGGATCGCTTCTCGCCGCCATCGCGCTGGCGCGGCATCTCGCCGAACACAAGCTGCCGGGAACCGTGCGCTACTACGGCTGCCCCGGCGAGGAAGGGGGCTCGGGCAAGACCTTCATGGTGCGCGCGGGCGCATTTGCCGATGTCGATGCCGCGCTCACCTGGCATCCGGCACCCTTCAACGGGGTGCGCTCGACCAACAATCTCGCCGTTCTCGAATATTACTACCGGTTCAAGGGCATGGCCGCCCATGCCGCCAATGCAGCCCATCTCGGTCGTTCTGCGCTTGATGCCGTCGAACTGATGAATGTCGGCGTCAACTTCCTGCGCGAGCACATGCCGCAGGATTGCCGGGTGCACTATGCCATCACCGATGCCGGCGGACGGGCGGCCAATGTCGTGCAGGCCAGGGCCGAGGTCCTCTATCTGGTGCGTGCTCCCGAAATGTCGCAGGCGCTGGCGCTTGCCGAGCGGGTCAACCAGGTGGCGCAGGGTGCCGCCATGATGACCGGAACAGAAGTCGAGATCGTGTTTGACACGGCCGCCACCAACCTGCTGCCGAATCTGGCGCTGGAAGCGGCGATCCACGCCAATCTGGTATCGCTTGGTCCCGTTCCCTTCGATGAGGCCGATCTCGATTTTGCCCGCAGGATCCAGGCAACCTTCACGCGTGAAGCCATCAGAAGCAGTCTCCGGCTCTACCAGATCGACCGCGACGTCTTCTCCAACGAGAAGATCGACGGATCAACTCCGCTGCATCTCGGCCTGCGCGACTTCGAGGGTCGCTCGCATTTCCGCGCCGGCTCCACCGATGTCGGCGACGTCAGCCGGGTGACACCGACCGCACAGTGCTGGGCTCCGACCTGGGCCATCGGCACCAATCCGCATACCTGGCAGGTCGTGGCGCAGGGACGCAGCCCCAGCGCCCACAAGGCCATGATCCACGCCGCCAAGGCACTGGCGACCACCGGCCTCGATCTGCTGACCTCGCCGGCTCTGCTGGCAAAGGTCCAGGCGGAATGGTCCGAAAAGATCAGCCAGGAACCCTATGTCTGCCCGATCCCGGACCATATCCAGCCGGATGTCGCCTGAAAAACAAGCCCGGACGTCGCGGGCGTCCGGGCCTTGCATCGCAGCACACGGCCCTTCGGGCACCGGCCTCAGACCGTTGCCGCCGTCCGCTCGTGCAGGGCCAGAAGGTCACCATAGCAGGAGGTGTTGCTGGCGAGCACCGGCTTGCCGGTAAACAATTCCTCGCCCTCGGCCGGATAGGGCATGAACGCGCCACCGGCTTCCTTCACCAGGCAGAAACCCGCCATGCAATCCCAGGCGCGCATGTGCGGTTCGTAGTAGCCGACGAGACGCCCGGCCGCGACATAGGCAAGCATCAGTGCACCGGAACCGTTGCGGATGAAGCTGCCGCCCTGTTCCATCAGATCCGCCACGATGCGGCCCACCCGCTCGGCCGTGACATAGTTGTTGCAGCCGATCCCCGTCAGCGCATTCTGGAGATTGCGCGCGGGATCGAGCCGCAGCACCTGACCATTGAGCGTCGTCCCCTTACCTTCGGCCGCAGCATAGAGTTCGTCCATGCAGGGCACCTGGATCACGCCGATGACCGGCAGGCCATCACGGAGAACCGCGATGGAGACACACCAGCTCGGCATGCCGTTGACGAAGGGAGCCGTTCCATCGATGGGATCCACCACCCAGGTGTAACCGGACCGGCCTTCCCTGAAACCGTGTTCCTCGCCCAGGAACCCGTCATCCGGAAAGGCGGCAGCCACACGCTCACGCAGAAGCGTTTCGACATTGCGGTCGGCAATCGACACCACATCCTGCGGGTCGCGCTTCGTTTCGATCACCAGGCTGTCGCGCCGGTTGAAGTAATCGAGCGCCATGGCCCCGGCCTCGACCGCCAACGCCCTTGCCCGTTCGAAGCGTTGTTCGAGGCCGTCATTCTGTCCTGTCATGTCCCTTTTCCTGTCCTTCACTGCTGGAAATGTCATGCAGCAATCAATGCGATGCCGCGTTTCTTGAGGTCGAGCGTCACATCCGTGGCAGCGGGCAGCCCTTCCGTCATGTCGTGATCGACGATGAAAAGCGTTCCGACAGCCGTTTCCACCTCATATTCGACATGCCCGCCGAGATAGGCCGAATGGAGAATGCGACCGGGAATGCCCGGCCCGCCAGACGCGCCGATGCGGATCGCTCCCGGCCGGACGGCGAGCTTGGCGCTGCCGGGACGCGCATGACGGCTTGCTACCCGATGATCGATACCGGCGACCCGCACCAGCGCCTCCTCTCCCTCCTGACCGACGACTTCGCACGCGATGACATTCGCCTCTCCCATGAAGTCGGCAATGAAGGCGGATGCGGGAAATTCGTACAGGTCGCGTGGCGCGCCGGCCTGGGCAATCGCACCGTCCTTCATCACGATGATCCGGTCGGAAACGGCCAGCGCCTCATCCTGGTCATGCGTTACATAGACGGCCGTGAAGCCCAGCCTCTGCTGGAGATCGCGGATTTCGGTACGCACGCGCCGACGCAGGCGCGCATCGAGATTGGACAGCGGTTCATCGAGCAGCAGAACCTGCGGCTCCAGAACCAGCGCCCGGGCAACCGCCACGCGCTGCTGCTGGCCACCGGACAGTTCGGCCGGAAGGCGATGTCCCATGCCGGCGAGGCCGACAAGTTTAAGCCCCTCCTCCGCCTTCTCGCGCGCCTCGGCCTTGCGAAGGCCGGAGGACTGCAGCCCGTAAGCCACGTTGTCCAGCGCGCTCATGTGCGGAAACAGCGCGTAGGACTGGAAGACCATCGAGACATCACGCTCATTGGCGGGCAGCATGGTGACGTCCTTGCCGCCGATCAGAATCCGGCCGGAGGTCGGATGTTCCAGGCCGGCCAGCATGCGCAGCGTGGTCGTCTTGCCGCAGCCGGAAGGGCCAAGCAGCGTGACCAGCGTGCCGGGCTCGATGGTGAGCGAGAGATCGGGGATGGCGGTGAAGGCACCGAAGGTCTTGCTGACATTTTCAAAGACGACGGAACCCGGCTTGACGTTGATCATGCGGTTTTCTCCTGAGCAAGGGGAATGGAAGGCGTGTCCTTCAGGCCCGCCACGCGGTTCTCGCGGCGCAGGCGACGCTCGCCGACGAGAAGCTGGAAGCCGCCGATCACGGCCATCATGACGACGATGAGCATGGAGGAATAGGCGATCGCCACACCGTATTCCCCGTTCTCCACGAGGCCGACGATGTAGGACGTTGCCATGTTGTACTGGGCGCTGACGAGGAAGATGACGGCGCTGATGGAGGTGATCGCCCGCACGAAGGAATAGACGAGCGCGGCGCGGATGGCCGGGCGCAGCAGCGGCAGGACGATCAGGCGAATGGTCCGGAAGCTGTTGGCCCTCAGCGTCAGCGACGCCTCATCGAGGCTCTTGTCAAGCTGGCTCATGGCTGCAATGCCGCCTCGCACACCGACCGGCATGTTGCGGAAGACGAAGCAGGCAATGAGAATGAGCGCCGAGCCCGTCATTTCCAGCGGCGGCAGGTTGAACGCCATGATGTAGCTGACGCCGATGACCGTGCCGGGAATGGCGAAGCTCATCATCAGGGCAAATTCGAACAGGTTGCGCCCCGCAAACTTCTGCCGGACGATGATGTAGGCGGTCAGCAGGCCGACGGCGGCCGTCAGCGGCGCGGAGATCAGTGCGATCTCCATGGTCGTCCAGAAGGAATTCCAGGCCACGCCGGTCCAGGCGATCGAGCCATTGTGCATCCCGACAGAGAAGGCGCGGACGTAATGCTCAACGGTCAGGCTATTGTCGAGACCCCAGGTCTTCACGAAGCCGCCGACGAGGATCATGCCGTAGATGACGACCGTGAATGCCATCCACGGGATCACGATGGCATGCACCGCGACAGAAAGCGAACGCGGCAGGGCTATGTGGGCGCCGCTATCCCCCTTGCCCGTCACCGTGGCAAAATTCTTGCCCGACAGCCAGAAGCGCTGCGCGAGAAAGGCCGTCAGGGTGAAGCAGAGCAGCACGATGGCCAGAACCGCCGCCCGCGACGGATCGTTCTGCGAGCCGACCACGGAGAAGAAGATTTCGGTCGACAGAACGCCATGGCTGCCCCCCAGCACCAGAGGATTGCCGAAGTCCGCCATGCTTTCGATGAAACCGATGAGGAAGGCATTGGCAAGGCCGGGCGTCATCAGCGGCAGGGACACCCGCCAGAAGGTGCGCCAGCGGTCAGCGCGAAGCGTCTGCGACGCCTCCTCCATCGAGGGACTGACCCCTTCCACGACACCGATCAGCACGAGAAAGGAGATCGGTGTGAAGGACAGCACCTGCGCAATCCAGATGCCGGTCATGCCGTAGAGCCAGCGGCCCGGTTCGACGCCGAACAGGTTGGAAATCACTTCGGTGACGACACCCGCCCGCCCGAACAGAAGTGTCAGTGCAAGCCCGATGACGAAGGGCGGCGTGATGATGGGCAGCACCGTCAGAAGGCGAAGCCCCTTCTTGAAGGGAAAACGGGTGCGCGTGGCGACGAGCGCGAAAGCAAGACCAAGCAGCGTCGAGCCGCTCGCCGTCATGAGGGCGAGGAAAAAGGTTCGCCAGGCGACACCGCATCGGCCGGCGCCGATCACGCAGTCGAGGCTCCAGATCGAGGGATCGCGCAGATTGCGCAAAAGGCCTGTGGGATTGAAGGAGCCATCAATATCCTGCACCGCCGCGACCATCATGCTGCCGATCGGATAGAAGACGAAAACGCCGACAAGGAAGATCAGCAGCGAGATGCACGAGACGATGAAGGCGTCGCCCTTCATGAAGCCGCGCTCGGCAAGACCGAAGGCAAGTATCAGCACAAAGACGGTGGCAAGCGTGACCGCTCCTGCCCCCATCGAGGGCTGACCGTCCGAAAGTTGTCCGAACAGCCGTTCCGTGATGCCCCACGTCCAGCCGGTAAAGCCGATGGCAAGACCCTGCAGCGTGAGGTAACCGAGACCGAGGGAGCCTGCGACAACAAGAATTGTGCCCCGCTGCCTCGGCCGATCGACCAGACGGGCGGCAAGGCCGACGAGGAAAAAGACGAGGGCTCCCAGAAGCCAGGGGTGGCCATGGAACATGATCTGCAGAACGGCCGGTGCCGCCTGCGACGAAAAGGGAAAGCCGGAAAGCCAGCCAAGGCCGAAGAAGCCGCTGTCGATGCGGTACCAGGGCAGCAGGATCAGGGCCGCAGCGCCCAGCGCCAGGACAATGTCCAGCCTGCGATTGCCATGTCTCATGGTCAACCTCACGTTCGAAATCAGGAAAAAGCGGGCCGGACACGGTCGCCAGGGTGGTCCGGCCCGATGCGCATCAGTTGGCCTTGGCGCCGATTTCCTTGTCCCAGCGCTCCAAAAGCGCCTTGCGCTTGTCCGGATCGCCATAGGTCTTGAAATCATAGTTGATCAGCTTGATATCCTCGAAGCGCGGCGCTTCCTTCGGGATTTCCGCCTTCTTGTTGGACGGCAGCTGGAAGGACTTGGCCTCCTTCATGCGCGACTGCACATCCGCCTGCAGGGCCCAGTCGTACCAGATCTTCGCATTCTCGAGATTGCGGGCGCCCTTGACGATGGACATGGAACCGATCTCGTAGCCGGTGCCTTCGCACGGCGCGATCGACTTGACCGGGAAGCCTTCGGCCGTCTGGGCCACGGCATCATGCATGAAGACGATGCCGAGGGCCGTTTCCCCGCGGGCAGCCGCCTTGACCGGCGCCGAGCCGGATTTGGTATACTGGGAGACGTTGACGTTCAGCTGCTTCAGATAATCGAAGGCCTTGTCTTCGCCCATGATCTGGATGAGCGAGGCAAGCGCGGTATAGGCCGTACCGGAAGAATTGGGGTTGGCGATCTGGATTTCGCCCTTGAGTTCCGGTGCCAGCAGATCGGCCCAGCACTTCGGTTCCTTGTAGCCCTTCTTCTTGAAAATCTCGGTATTGTAGCCCCAGCCGAGCGCGCCGGCATAGACGCCAACCGTCTTGTAACCGGCACTTTCGGCCTGGCTCTTGGCCCAGTCCTGCAGCTCGTCCAGCATCTTCGACTTGTATTCGAGGGTCAGATTTTCGCTGGCGGCCTGAAGATGCGGATCGCCCGTTCCCGCCCACCACACATCCGTCTTCGGATTGCGGGCCTCGGCACGGATCTTGGCATAGGCCTCGCCGGACGACATCCGCACCATGTTGACCTTGATGTCGTGCGTCTTTTCGAAGTCGCCCTTCATCTGTTCGCAGATGACCACATCCGCCGCGCAGATCAGGTTGAGTTCGCCGGCCGCATGTGCCGGCAGGGCAGAAAGCGCCGTTCCGGCGAACAGCAGGGTGGAAAGCAGTGTCAGTCGCATGATTTTCCTCCGTTTGAATGCGTCTGAAGACAGATGAAAGGCAAACTCCTCGCTCTGCGGGACCGGCCTGCCGGCCGCCGCCTTGCTGCAAGGAGAGGGGATGATGGGAGCGCTACTGGCTGGGCGGGTGCACGTCCGCGTCGAAGCGCGCAAGAAGGCGACTTCGCTCGGCAGGCGACCCGAAGGTCGCAAAATCGTAATCGACCATCTTGATGAGAGAAAGGTCCGGTGCGCCGGCAGGCAGGCTCGCCCTGGCATTGGACGGAACCTGGTTCTGTCCTGCCTGGAAGCCCGTCGCCTGACCTTCAGGGCTGAGTGCGAAGTCGACGAAACGCTGCGCCTCCTGCAGCCGCGACGTGCCGCGAATGATGCTGACGGCGCCGATCTCGTAACCGGTTCCCTCGCAGGGCGCGACGATCACCAGCGGCGCGCCGGCCTGTTTCTGGGTCACGGCGTCATGCATGAAGGAAATGCCGATCAGCGCATCCCCCCGTGCCGCAGCCTTCACCGGAGCAGCGCCCGCCTTGGTATATTCCGCGACGTTGCGGTCAAGTGCCTTCATGTAGGCAAAGGCCTCATCCTCGCCGAACAGCTGGACCAGCGTTGCGAGCATGGTAAAGGCCGTTCCGGAAGAGGTCGGATTACCGGCAAGGATCCGGCCGCGATAGGATGGGCTGGTGAGATCCTTCCAGCAGTTCGGAGCCGATACATTCTGCTTGCCGAGAAGCTCCGAATTGTAGGCGAAGCCCAGCGCTCCCGCATAGATGCCGGCAGCCCTGCCGCCTGAGAGCGCAAAGAAGTTCTGCGCCCAGGGCAACAGGTCGGTTTCACGCGTCGAGGTGTAGGCCTGAAGAAGATCTTCCGATGCTGCCTGAAGATGGGTATCGCCGGTGCCGCCCCACCAGACATCCACCGCAGGGGCATCCTTTTCGGCGCGGATCTGGTCGAGGATCTCGCCCGTGCTCTTGCGCACCATGTTGATGCGGGTGGCGGTGCGCGCTTCATAAGCCTGCTGCATCGTCATGCACCAGGCCTCATCCACGCCACACAGAATGTTCAGCCTGTCGCCGGCAAAGCAGGATGCTGCACCAAGCAGCCAAACGGCAATCCCTGCGCACAAAGCGGCGCCAGCCCTCACGTCAACCTCCACCTGGAACCTCCCCGTTCCATTCCTGAGCGCAAGGATGTCAGATCACGCGGTTTGCGCAACCGCCGGAATGGTTACCGATCTTTCAACGGTAAGCGAATGCAAACGAATAATGTTACGAATATTACGATCGTGACAGTTGGCTTCATCATCCAGGTTTTGAAGTTTGTACTCCGCTTGCCTATGATCACCCCCGGGAGGACTGCAACGTGTTGAATCAGAAGGTCAGGATCCTGATCGTCGAGGACGATCCGGACATGGCGGAGTTGATCTCCGATCTCGTGGAGGCGGAAGGCTGGATGCCGTCCTGCGCATCCTCTGCCGAGGAGGCCGAGCAGATGCTGGCGCGGGAACGGGTGCATCTCATTCTCGTCGATCACAATCTGCCCGGCATTTCCGGGCGCACCTTTGCCCAGCGCCTGCGCGCAGGCAGCCACGCGTCCATCGGCATTGTCATGGTCACCGCGGCAGGGAGTGCAACGGAGAGGGTTCTGGGACTGGAAACGGCAGCGGATGATTACGTCGTCAAGCCGTTCGAGCCCATTGAACTGACCGCGCGCATCAAGGCCGTGCTGCGCCGGACAATCCCCTCCTTCCGGGTGGAGAAGGAGAGCGACCGGGAGCATGAGGCAAATGCGCTGCGTCTCGGCGATTGGGCGGTGGATCTGGCAGCGCGGCGCGCGATCTGCCTTGCCGACCGCAGCCGGACGCTGACCTCTGCGGAATTTGCGCTTCTCGAAATCCTTGCGGAAACGCCCAACCGCCCCGTCAGCCGCGCGCACATCCTCGACCGGCTCGGCGCCGAAACGGACAGGTTCATCGATCGCAACGTCGATGTGCTGGTGCTGCGGCTGCGCCGCAAGATCGAGCGCAATCCCGACCTGCCGCAGCACATTCAGACACGGCGCGGCAAGGGCTATGTCCTGCATACCGACGATGCCGAGATGCAGCCGTGATCAGCCGGCATTTCCTGTCATCGATCGCGTTCCGCCTGCCCTTTGCCCTTGCCTTCATCTGTACCTGCGTCGTCATCCTTTCGGCGGTGGCGATCTACGGGCTGCAGAAAGCCCGGGTGGAAATGGCAACCTACAGCGTGGAAGCGCTTTCCAGTCTGGCCCGGGCCTCGCTTGTGTCGCGGCAGGTCTCCGACCTCGTCTCCAGCGCGCCCTTTCTGATGAACGCCACCTCCCCCTATCGCGTCTCCAGCGAAAGCCGATCGGTGGTGGCCCAGGTGGACAGCCTGCTCGTCTCCATGATGCCGGTCGGCGGGGAAGCGCCGGCCGGCGGCATCGCGACGGACGAGATCGTCAACCTGCTCAGTGCAATCCGCAGGCAGACACTGACGCTGGCAGCCCATGCCGACGCCGCACAGAGCCACAAGGCCGCCGCAGCAGCGGCACTCGGCGAGATCGCGACGGGCAGCCGCGTCGCCGATGCACGGCTGCGCGAGCGCCTGAATGTCATCGTGCAATCGGTCTCCAATGCGGCAAGCCTGTTCCAGCTGGGGGAACTGCAGCGACGCTACGTGGCCGAAACGGCAGCTTTTGGCCAATCCGACAGGACAGGTCCCACGCTGTCGCAGGCCGAGCTTCATCCCTACGAGCGGGTTTTCCAGGCACAGACGCAGTATCTCCTGGAGATGTTTACCATCCGCAGCGCCGTCGCACAGCTGCATTCGGTATCCCGGGATCTGTCCCACGCAACCGAAACCCAGAGCGAGGCGGCAGCCCTGCGCCTGAACGACCGCCTTTCCTCTGCCTCCGATGCGCTCAGCCGTCTTCTGGCCATGGTGGCGCTTGCCTCGCTTCTGGTGCTCGTTCTCTCGATCATTTCGATCCGCTCGGTGATGCGCGTCTCCCGCGGCATCACCGCCTTGTCGAACGGCATGAATGCGCTGACGAGAGGCGAGCAGAATGCCGGCCTGCCGGTCTATGCCGGAACCGAAACGGAACTCGTTCACCTGTCCGACGCGTTTCGCGCCTTCAAGGAAAGCGTCGATCGCGTGTCGCGGCTCCGGCGGACAGCCGAGGCGGCGGCGCGCACCATCCGGTCAACCTTCAGGACCATGAACGAGGGCATAGCCCTGTTCGACGCCAGAGGCAGACCGATCACCATGAACCGGCGCATGATCGAGCTGATGGGGCGCACCGGCTCGTCGCGCAAGCTGCCGCTGCGCCGCTTCGTGGAAACAGCACCCGCGATCGAGCCTCATCTGCTGCCATCCGGCGATGATGCGGGAACGCTGACGGAGCGGGTGAGCATCCGCCACCGTACCCGGGATCAGGAGATCATCGAGGTCTCCGTGTCACGCCAGCCGGATGGCGGCATCGTGCTTCTGGCACGGGATGTGACAGCGCTTGACCGTCAGGAGGCTGAAGCCGCCAAGGCACAGCGTCTGGATGGCATCATGCGGATGACCCATCAACTAAGCCACGAGGTCGGCAACATGATCGGCATCATCACCGGCAGTCTCGGCCTTCTCGAGCGCGAGGGCGGCTTTACCGAACGTCAGAGACGCCACATCACCCGCATCCGCAAGGCAGCAGACAGGGGCAGCGCGCTCGCCGGCAGCATGCTGTCGATCGGCAGCCAACAGGCGATCCACGCTACCTTGATAGACGTTGGCAGCGTGCTGCGCGGCATGGTGGATATCCTGGAAATTGCCGTGGGGGCAAAGAGCACGATCCGGCTTGATCTCTCCGGCACGCTGCCACCCGTCGCCCTTGACCCCTCGCTCTTCGAACAGTCCATCCTCAACCTTTGCCTCAACGCCGCAGCGGCCATGCCGGATGGCGGCTGCATCACCCTGTCGGCCAGCCAGCAGGACCATGTGCTGATCGTTGCCGTCAGCGATACCGGCACGGGCATGAGCCAGGAGATCGCCGACAAGGCTTTCGAACCCTACTTTACCACCCGCGGCAACGAGGGCGGCGCTGGACTCGGCCTCGCCATGGTCTACGGATTCGTGCGCCAGAGCGGCGGGGACGTGGACCTCAGCTCGCAACCAGACAAGGGCACGACAGTCAGATTGAAGTTTCCACTGGGGTCATAGAGGTGCCGTTCGTTTGGATGGCTATCGCGTGTCGAGGCGGTCTGCCCGCTCAAGTTCAGACCCAACAGTGGCGATCTCTGCCATCCGGCGCTGGCCAACCTGATCCAAGCCAACGCGCGGATCGCCGCCGTCACCGTGGTCAGACACGAAACGAAAACCTTTTCGGAAGAATACCGCCCAGTCGCCCCCGCAAGACCATGTGACATGGCGATGCCCCCAGAACACCTCCAAAACATCCATTTTTGGTACGACCAATTTTGAAATATAAAACGGAACAATCACAAAATGCTGAAAAAACTACAGTGCAGTTGTGCAGAACTTTAAAATTTGGTACGACCAAAACAGAGGACCACCATGCCAACGCTCGCAGAACAGCTCGAAGCCTTCATTGTGCGCAGCCATCTCGCCCCCGGAGCCCGACTGCCGCCGGAGCGGACACTTGCCGCGGATCTGGGTGTGTCCCGCTCGCGTCTGCGTGAGACAATCCAGCAGCTCGTCAGCCGCGGTCTGATCGTCAGCCGCCGCGGTGGTGGCAATTTCATCGCGGAACCGGCGGCCGATCTGGCTCTCGACCAGGCACTGAAACCGCTGCAGCCTCTGGCCGAAAGCGAGGCCGGCTACTGGCGCGACATTCAGGAAATCCGCCAGTCGCTGGAAACCAATGCCGCCTATTACGCGGCGCTGCGTGCCGGCCAGCAGGACAAGGAGAGGCTGACGGCCGCCCTCGATGCCGTCTGCGCGGCTTCAGACGACGCGGCCGTGCAATCCCGGGCAGACGCCGCCTTTCATCTGGCCATCGCCGAGGCCTCCCACAATCTGGTTCTCAGACAGGTGATGTCCGGCCTGTTCAACCTGCTGAAGGTCAGCATCGCCGAGAGCCTGACGAAACTGCATCAGCTGCCGGATACGGTGGAAGCGCTGAACGCGCAGCACCGGTCCATCGTCGAGGCCATTCTTGCCGGACGGGCGGAGGAGGCGCGCCATGCAGCAGCGCTGCATCTCTCCTTCGTCGAGGACAGGCTGCGCCACATCGAAGAAGAAGCGGCCCGCCTGCGACGGGCCACGGCCTTGCGCCACACGATCCCCCAGGAGGACACGTCGCCATGATCATCTCGTCGTCGACCGATTACCGGGAAGCCGCCCGCCGTCGATTGCCGCCATTCCTGTTCCACTATATTGACGGCGGCGCCTATGCCGAGCACACGATGCGCCGCAACTCGGAAGACCTCTCCGATCTGGCGCTGCGCCAGCGGGTTCTGAAAAGTGTTGGCGAGGTGGACATTTCGACCACCTTCTTTGATGAAGCGGTCTCCATGCCGGTCGCACTGGCGCCGGTGGGGTTGACCGGCATGTATGCGCGTCGCGGCGAGGTCCAGGCAGCACGCGCGGCGGCCAAGAAGGGCATTCCGCTCACTCTCTCCACCGTATCCGTCTGCCCCATTGAAGAAGTGCAGCAGAGCGTTGCCCGGCCGATCTGGTTCCAGCTCTACGTCCTGCGCGACCGCGGCTTCATGAAGAACGTGCTGGAGCGCGCCTGGGCAGCAGGAATCCGCAAGCTGGTCTTCACCGTCGACATGCCGGTGCCAGGTGCCCGCTACCGCGATGCCCATTCCGGCATGTCAGGGCCCAATGCGCCGCTGCGGCGCATCCTGCAGGCGGTAACCCATCCCGCCTGGGCGGTGGATGTCGGCCTGCTCGGCAAGCCGCACGATCTCGGCAATGTGTCTGCCTATCGCAAGCAGAAGACCAATCTCTCGGACTATGTCGGCTGGCTCGGCCAGAATTTCGACCCTTCCATCGGCTGGAAGGATCTGGAATGGATCCGTGACTTCTGGAAGGGGCCGATGATCATCAAGGGCATTCTCGATCCCGAGGATGCGCGGGATGCGGTCCGCTTCGGCGCCAATGGCATCGTCGTCTCCAACCACGGCGGACGCCAGCTGGACGGCGTGCTCTCCTCGGCGAGAGCATTGCCGGCGATTGCCGAGGTCGTGAAGGGCGACATGACGATTTTCGCCGATTCCGGCATCCGCTCCGGTCTCGATGTCGTTCGCATGCTGGCGCAGGGTGCCGATGGCGTGCTGATAGGCCGCGCCTTCGTCTATGCGCTTGCGGCAGCCGGCGGCGCCGGCGTGGAAAACCTGCTGGATCTGTTTGCCAAGGAAATGCGGGTGGCGATGACGCTGACCGGCGCCCGCAGCATATCGGAAATCTCCGCAGACAGCCTGGTGCGCGCCGCCTGAGGCGGCGCTGCACGCTCTCGATCGTCTCATGACCCGCGCGGGTGGCACGGCCGCCCGCGCTTTGCGTTGCGGCTTGTCAGGAGCCCTTTGAAAAACATGACACATCGTTCCCCGCACGTCGGGATCGATCGGGACACGCAGGGATCAGGCCACGATACGGCAGTGATGACATCACCGTTCACGCAAGCCGTCGTGGAGATGTTCCATCAGGGGGGCGAGAAGGAAATCCATGAGGCGCCGCTTGCCGGTGAGGATTTCGGCCTTGACGGACATGCCGGGCTGTATCGATGCGGTGTGATCGCCATCGGTCAGGGAGGCGCCGGGGTCAAGCGCGACACGGACCGAGTAGCGCAGGCGCTCGCCCGCCTCTACGGCATCCGCGCTGTCCGCGCCGCGCTCGGCTCCTTGCGGGGTTGCGCCGGGCAAGGGGCTGCCCACTTCGGCATCGCGGTCGATGGAGACAACGGTGCCTTTCAGCAGGCCGAAACGGGTGAAGGGATAGGCATCCACCTTGATCTCGACCTTCTGTCCCGGTGAAACGAAACCCACATCGCGGTTGCTGACCTGAGCCTCGATTTCAACGGGGGCATCGATCGGGGCAATCGACAGCAGCTGCGCCGCCGGGGTGAGAACGCCCCCGACCGCAAAGACATGCATCTGCTGCACCTGCCCGTCGATGGGGGCGCGCAACGTGAGCAGCGCGATCCGGCGCTCGGCCTTGGCCAGCGCCTCATCAGCGGCAACGGCACGCTGCCGGGCGCTGGCGAGATCGGCGCTCGCCGTATTGGCAATTTCGGCCCCGGCGGCGATCAACTGCTGGCGCAAGCCCGTGATGGCGGCATCCACCGACACGAGCCTGGCTTCGTCGGCCTGTCGTTCGCCCCGGGCCTCGACCACCGCCTGCAGGCTTGACAGCGCCTGATACTGCGGCAGGAAGCCGCCTTGCGCCGTCTTTGACACGATTTCGTTGCGCTTCTCGATCAGCGGCAGGGTCGCATCCAGCTTCAGGATCGTCTGGCGAAGCGACTCGCGCTCGGCGAGCTTCTCGGCAATCGCCTGCTCGATGCCGGCGATCCTTGCATTGCGAGCCACCACCTGCGTCCGCAGCTGTTCCTCGGCGCGTCTGACCTCATCGATCGGCGCATCCGGAACCGATTGGAAGGAAGCCGTCTCCTTCCCTGCCAGAAAGGCATCAAGCCGCACGATGTCCAGCCTTGCCTGCGCCCCGTCGCGCCTTGCCCTGTCGAGTTCGGCCACTGCGGTCGTCTTGTCGAGTTCGATGAGCGGCGCACCGGCGCGGACCACATCGCCAGGCTTGACGCGAATGGCGGCAACCGTCGACGTCTCGAAGGCCTGCACGACCTGTGTGCGCACGGGTGTCACAAACTTTCCGGGCGCGACCGCAACGATATCGACGCGACCGAAATAGGCCCAGGCAATGGCACAGAGTGTGGCCACTCCAATCGCGACGATGAGAAGGCGCCCCAGTGGATTGGGCGGCGTTTCCATCACCTCCAGGGCTGCCGGAAGGAAGCTTCGCTCGGGTGCATGAGAAAAAAGTGCCATGATCGATACTCCCGATTATCGAAGGCCGGCCTGAAGGCGGAACAGGCTCGAATAGCGCCCGTCTCCGGCCACCAGCGTCTCATGGGTTCCGTCCTCGACGACACAGCCCTCCTCAATGGTGAGGATACGGTCGGCACGGCGAACGGTGGAGAGACGGTGGGCGATGATGAGGACCGTGCGTCCCTTGCAGATCGCGCTCATATTGGCCTGGATGGCGGCCTCGGATTCCGAATCCAGCGCCGAGGTCGCCTCGTCGAAAATGAGGATGCGCGGGTTTCCGGCGAGCGCCCGCGCAATGGCAATGCGCTGGCGCTGCCCGCCGGACATCGAGACGCCACGCTCGCCGACCTTGGTGTCATAGCCAAGCGGCATCTGGGCGATGAAGTCGTGCGCGCCGGCCATGCGGGCAGCCTCCATCACGCGCTCCAGCGACATCGTCGGATCTGCCAGCGCGATGTTCTCGCGGATCGTGCGATTGAAGAGGATATTGTCCTGCAGCACCACCCCGATCTGACGGCGCAGCACGGCCGGATCCAGCAGGCTGATGTCGATGTCATCGATCAGGATGCGGCCGCTCTCCGGCTGATAGAGACGCTGGACCAGCTTTGCGAGCGTGCTCTTGCCCGATCCGGAGGGGCCGACGATCCCGACGACCTGACCGGCCCGGACCCTGAGATCGAGCCCGCGGACCACGGCGCGCCCTCCCGGCGCATAGCGGAACGTCACGTCCTCGAAGCGGATATCGCCGTCAATCCTCTGAATGGAGACGGCGGTTGCGCCCTGCGGTTCCACCGGCGTATTGAGGATGTCACCAAGGCGATCGACGGACAGGCGAACCTGATGGAAATCCTGCCAGACCTGAACAAGCCGCAGGATCGGACCGCTGACCTGTCCGGCCAGCATGTTGAACGCCACAAGTTCGCCGACGGTCATCCTGTTTGCGATGACCAGGCCGGCCCCTATGTACAGAATGAGCGCCGTCAGCCCCTTGTTGAGCAGGTTGGCAACCTGTGATGCGCCGTTGCCCAGCTGTGCCGCCGAGAAGCTGGCGGAGACATAGGAAGACAGCTGCTCTTCCCACCGGTTCTGGATCTGCGGTTCCACCGCCATGGCCTTGATGGTCTCGATGCCGGTGATGCTTTCGACGAGGAAAGCCTGGTTTTCCGCGCCGCGCCTGAACTTCTCGTCCAGCCGCTTGCGGAAAGCCGGCGTGGCCGACAGGGAGAGAAGCGCATAGAGCGGCAGGCTTGCGGTGACGATCCAGGCAAGCGTCGATGAATAGAGGAACATCACTCCGATGAAGATCGTCCCGAACAGCAGATCCAGCACGAGCGTCATCGACGTCGACGTCATGAACTGGCGGATCGTTTCGAGCTCACGCACCCGGGCAACACTGTCGCCGACACGACGCGCCTCGAAATAGGAAAGCGGCAGTCGAACCAGATGCTTGAAGAGACGCGAGCCCAGCTCGACATCCATCCTGTTGCTGGTATGGGCAAAGAGCCAGGTCCGCAATCCGGACAGCACCGCATCGAAGAGGGCAATCAGTGCCAGGCCACAGACCATCACGGTCAGGGTTTCATATCCACGGTGGACAAGGACCTTGTCGATGACCGTCTGGAAGATCAGGGGCGTTGCGAGCGCGAACAGCTGCAGCACGAAGGAGGCAAAGAAGACCTCTCCGAGAATGAACCGGTACTTCGCAGCCGCCGACAGGAACCAGCCGAGGTTGAACTGCCGCGCCAGATCGGACACGGGCGCACGCTTGGCCAGCAGGACGAACTGACCGGACGTACGTTCCATCAGCTCGGCAACGGGGACCAGCCGCGGGGCGGCAGAATCGATGAACTGCACGAGAACCTGTCCGTCGACATATTTGCCGGCTACGGCAAAGCTGCCGTCGCTCAGGCAAAGGATGGCAGGAAAAGGCACCCGTTCCAGGCGTCTTGCGGTCATGACGACGCGCCTGGCCTTGACGGGAAACCCCTTCGCGCTGCGCAGGACGTCCGTGACATCGAAGGGGCCGGCCTTGCCGGCGTCCCGCCACAGCCGCAATGGGTCCGTGACAATGCCGTTCAGGTGAAGAACAAGCGCCAAAGCCCATGCACCGCTATCGGGCAGTTCAGTCGTCATCGTCAGTATAAGCCCCGTTGTGCCGGGGAGCTTAGGACGGCGCCTTTGCGAAGCCGTTAAACAACGGAAATTTCGGATAATTCAGTTAAAGCTTTATGGATGTGGAGTGCTGATGCCGACTGCCGCGCGAGGAAGGGCCGCACTGACGCCCCGAGGCACCTGGCAGGCACCCGCCCGCTTGCGCAACACACAGACCAGCTACAATTTTTGGGGTAGTCGCTAGAATTTTAGCCTTCTCTGTAAAAGCGCATCAAGAGCTGCATGTCACGGTCTCGCCCAACGAGCAACTCCGACGAGGAAAGAGGGTGGCATGCTTGAACTGATGGACGACATGGCATTGGCATTGTCGGCAGCTCGCAAGAAGGCCGGCGGCACGACCGCCTGGGCTGACGATCCGGGCTCCTCGCTTCCGTTCGGATCCGAGCATCTCTTTGCCGCGCAGGCCAACGCCTTTGCGGCTGCGATCGTATCGGTCCAGCCGTCGACATCTGCAATTACGCCGCGGCAGACTGGCACAAGCAGCGCGTCCACGGCATTGTCGTCCGCAACCGGATCGCGGGGCTCCTCGCCTGAGGGTTACGCTCATCCGGTCTCGGCGCTTGTCTCTTCCATTCCGACACTGGCGACCGTGGCGGTTGCCACCAGGACGCCTGTTGCCGTTGTCGCAGCGACAACCCCGAGCAAGCCATCGACGACCGCCAGCTTCCTCCCGACATGGGTGTCGAAGGTGACAACCTCCTCGATTGCCAGAGACCTGACCGCCGCCTTCTCGACGGGGACCGTGAGCGGAACCGGGCTGGCAACCATGCTGACCAATCTGGCGTCTACGCTGACGACCACGAAATCCAACCTGACGTCGCAGCAGTTCGCCGATCTCAAGACCATCGCAACCAATCTCTCCGCAACCGCCACGACGTCCTCCTACCTCAGCTATGTGTTCGGCGCTCTGGTCAACGGCCACAGCGCGAACGCCACCTGGACGGGTGGTGCGGCATCATCGGTAAAGCTTGGAAATCTCGCCATCGGCTCAACAGCGACGCAGATATCGAGACTGACCGGCAAATGGCTGCTGGGCACGGACACACCGAGTTCATCCGTCAAGGTCTCAAACACGACGATGACGATCAGCTACTCGATCGTCTCGAAGCCGCTGTTTGCTGATTCTGGCCCCGCCATGACGGACATCAACCAGGGCGCGTTGGGCGACTGCTACTTTCTGTCCAGCTGCGCTTCCATCGCCAACCAGAATGCAGCCCTCTTGAAGTCGATGTTCACCGACAACGGAAACGGCACCTACGGCGTTCGCTTCTATTCCAACGGCAAGCCGCAATATGTCACGGTGAACACGCAGCTGGCCAATGGCGGCTACAAGTTCGACTATTCCAGCTCCAGCCTGTGGGGCCAGCTGGCGGAAAAGGCCTGGGCACAGTTCCAGACCGGCGGCGTATCGACCGGCAACACCTCGGTGAACTACGGAAATTCCTATTCCACCATAGGCAATGGCGGCTATGTGGCCAATGCACTTGCCGCCCTCACCGGTGCCAGCACCATTACCGAATATTACGGCAACGGCTCGAGCTGGGCGGCCTACACCCGCAATGCATCACTGGCCTATACGGGGGTCAAGACCGGGCTTTCGACCGCAAGCATCCAGACCTCTCTGATCGCCGCGCTCAATGCCGGTTATGATGTCGTGCTGTCGTCCTACACGAACGCCAAGGATGCCCAGAACAAGACCACGCTGGTCGCCAGCCATGCCATGACCATCTATGGCTTCAACAGCGCGACCAACATGTTCAAGATCTACAATCCCTGGGGCACAGGCGGAGCCTCGCAGTCCTGGCGGACGACCTTCGAGGTCAGCCTTTCGACACTGCTGGCCGCAAAGGATGTAATCACCGTGGACAATGTCAGCGCGGCAACCTCGTCCGTTGCATCGGCTGCGACGAAGCTCACGAGCTCGATTGCCGGTCTTACCTCGTCGGATTCGGCGACATCGGTTCTCGCAAGCCTGTCCTCCACAAGCCCGAGGATCGAACTCGCGACGGCTGCATGAAGTCCAGGCCGGCCCAGGCGAAAGCGATGGTGAGAGATGTCGAACGGCTCTTTTGTCGTCGGCATCCCGCCTCAGGCAACCGTTCCAGCGGATGGGCCTGTTCGTGATGGCCTGCACCAACCAGCATTCCCGGGCGCGACGCACGGATACGCGCGCGGGCTCTACCGGATCGCTGGGGTTGTGTTGCCTTCAACGAGACTGAGCGGTGCACGCCAGAACGAAGGTGACGCTTTCCGGCCAACAAGATCCAGGAGCGCCCTTGCCGCGATTTCTCCGATGGCCGTGCGTGGAACATCGACCGTGGTCAGCCTTGTGCGCACGGTGTTGGCTATCGAGGTGCCGTTGAATCCGATCACCGACACGCCTTCGGGAACCTGAATGCCAACCTCATGCAGATAGGATAGTCCGCCCAGCGCCATTGCATCATTGAGGAAATGGATCGCCTGGATATCGGGGTGCTCGGCCAGCAGCTGTTCGGCCAGAACGCGCCCGCTGACAGCCTGCCGCGGCATGCCTTCCGAGTTCCGGGTGACCAGCGTTATGCCCTCCTCCGCAAGGCGGGCGCGCAAGGCCAGATAGCGGCGCTTTGCACAAAGGTCTTTTTCCAGTTCCGTGCCGATATAGGCGATGCGGGAAACGCCTTGCGCGAGGAAACGTTCAGCCACCATCCGTCCAGCCTCCTCATGCGAGGGGCCGGCGGCAAAATCGAGATCGTTCTCCTCGCAGTCCCAGAGCTGGATGGCGGGACAGGCACGCTTTCGCAGCAGCTCATCGCCCTCGGGATTTCGCACCATTCCTCCGTTCAGCAGCAATCCCGCCGGCTGGAACGAGAGCATGGTGCGCATCAGCTCCATTTCAGTCTCGGGTTCGAAGTGGGATTCACCGATGAAAGTCTGTAATCCCTGCGTCTTCAGCACGCTGTTGACGCCGCTCAGCACCTCCGAAAACACCACATCCGCCATGGAGGGAATGATGACGGCAACCAGCCTGCTCCTGCGGGAACTCAGCGACTGAGCCAGGCTGTTGGGTACGTAGCCAAGCTCGCGCGCCGCGTTCAGCACCTTGTCGCGTGTCGTGGCCGAGATGTTGCCGACGTTTCGCATTACCTTCGAAACCGTCATCTGGCTGACACCGGCGAGGCCGGCGACATCACGGATCGTGATGACGGTTTTCGACGGGGGCTCAGCCATTGCGCACATCCTCTTGAATCATTCTTGACGGCACGAATTGTTATCGATACCATTCAATTAGGTTAACGATAACCTATGCTGCGGGAGGCAGCAAGCTCGGGATGAAGACGCCTTGGGAGGGGCGGGAAGCATCGGTGCCACCATCGGCGCGCATTGTCCGATCCCCCCTGCCAGACACAGACCCGGAGCTTGTCCTGCGATGCAGGCCGGCGGGAACGCCGGAGCAAACGAAACGACAAAGTGGAGGAATGCGATGAGACTCGGAAAATGCATGCGGGCGGCGATCGCCGCGGTTGCCATGGGTGTTGCGGCGCTGGCAACGGCAGGACAGGCAGGGGCGGTAACGCTCAACGACATCATCTCGCGCGGCAAGGTTCGCATCGGTGTTCTGACCGGCGCGCCGCCGATGGGCATGGTCGATGAAAAGGGCAATCCCACAGGTTACGATGTCGATGTCGCAAACCTGCTCGGCAGCTATCTGTCGCTTCCCGTGGAACTGGTGCCGCTGACGCCGCCGGCCCGGATTCCTGCTCTGCAGACCGGCAAGGTCGATTTCCTGGTCGCGACCCTCGCCCCGACCGGCGAGCGCGCCAAGACCGTGATGTTCACCCAGCCCTACAGCGCCTTCAACATGGACATCATCTCGGGACCGGGCGCCACCTTCACCAAGCTCGCCGACCTGCAGGGCAAGCGTGTGGCCGTCAATCGCGGCTCCTCCCAGGAAACGGCTCTCCGCAAGGCGGCGGTGCCGGGCCTTCAGATCGTCGTTTTCGAGGACGATTCCACCAGTGCGCAGGCGGTGATCGCAGGCCAGGCCGATGCCGTCGCCCTGCCCTCCACGGTTGGCGAAGCCATCATCAAGCAGCGGCCGGACGCACAGCTGCATGTGGGCTTCACCTTCTTCCAGCAAGGCAATTCCATGGCCACCAAGCTCGATGACTTCGAACTGCGCCAGTGGCTCAACACTTCGATCTACCTGATGAAGATCTCCGGCGATCTCGACCGGATCGCCACCAAATGGACGGGCCGCCCGATGCCGGTTCTGCCGACATTCTGACAATGATGACCGCAGGCCGGCCGCGCGCACCGCGAGTGTTGCCGGCAGGCCTGCCCATCCGGCGGGGTCCGTGACATGTCCTACACGTTTCAATTCGGCGCGCTGCTGCCCTACAAGGCCGATATTCTGGCCGGCATCTGGCTGACGCTGAAGCTCTCCTTCATTTCCATCCTCCTCGGCGGACTGGCGGGCGCCGTGCTGGCATCGCTGCGCTCGACCTCGGGGCGCGTCGTGCGGCTCGTGATCGACGCCTATGTCGAGATCATCCGCAACACGCCCTTCCTCGTCCAATTGTTCATCGTCTACTTCGGCCTGCCCGGTCTCGGCTTTCGCGTCGGGGCTGATACGGCGGCACTCATCGGGATGACGATCAATCTGACCGCCTACTCCACCGAGATCATTCGCGCGGGCATCGAGGCCATTCACAAATCGCAGATCGAAGCCGGCGAAGCGCTGGGCTTTACCCGCTTCCAGATCCTGCGGCACGTGATCATCGTGCCGGCAGTCGGCAAGGTCTATCCGGCACTCTGCAGCCAGTTCGTGCTGATGATGCTCGCATCGAGCATCTGCTCGGCGATATCGACGCCGGAACTCGCAGCCGCCGCCGCCTTCGTGGAATCGCAGACCTACCGTTCCTTCGAGGTCTACATCCTCGTCACGCTCATCTACTTGACGCTGGCGCTCGTCCTGCGCGGCGCACTCGCGCTGCTGGGGCTCTGGCTGTTCGGACGCCGCGCCGTCCGTCGCCCGCTGGCTGCCATGCCGGAGGTTTCCGCATGACCCTTCGTACATTCGGCTTCAGTGAATTCGGATTTCTGCTGCAGGCCCTGCAATGGACCGTGCTTCTGACCGTGATTGCGCTCATCTTTGGTGGAGCACTGGGTTTTGTCGTCGCGCTGGCACGAACCTCCCGGTCGAATGTGCTTCGCCTGGCCGCAGCAACCTATATCCAGCTGATCCAGGGCATTCCGGTGCTGATGATCCTGTTTCTGTCCTATTATGGGCTTAGCCTTGCCGGCTTCGAGTTGCCGCCGCTTTTTGCCGCCGGCGCATCGATGGCGATCTACGCCTCCGGCTATCTCGCCGAGATCTGGCGCGGCTGCATCCAGGCCGTTCCGAAGCAGCAGTGGGAGGCGTCAGAATCCCTCGCCCTGTCACCGCTGCAGCAGTACCGGTATGTGATCCTGCCACAAGCGATCCGCATCTCGCTGCCGCCCACCGTCGGCTTTGCCGTGCAGGTGGTCAAGAACACCTCGGTCACCTCGATCATCGGATTTGTCGAACTGGCGCGGGCGGGCACGCTGATCAACAACGCCACGTTCCAGCCTTTCCGGGTCTTCGTGGCCGTCGCCATCCTTTATTTCGTGGTTTGCTACCCATTGTCCCAGCTGTCACGCGTGCTGGAGAAGAGGCTTCATGTCGGAAGTAGTCGTTGAAAATGTCCACAAGAGCTTCGGCGCGCTCGAAGTTCTCAAGGGTGTATCGCTCACGGTCGGGCGTGGAGAGGTCTTTGCCCTGATCGGTCGCTCCGGTTCCGGCAAAAGCACGCTGCTGCGCTGCATGAACGGACTGGAAAAGATCAATTCCGGCCGCATCGAGATCGCCGGCCATGTTCTGGGCGGCGATGCGAAGGCCCTGCGCAGCCTGCGCACCGATGTCGGCATCGTGTTCCAGAGCTACAATCTGTTTCCTCACCTGAGCGTCGGGGAGAACATCATGCTGGCGCCCCGCATCGTGAAGGGCGTGCCGCGGGCTGAAGCGCTGGGCATCGCCCGCGAAGTGCTGCAACTGGTCGGGCTTTCGGAGAAGATCGACGCCTATCCCGACCAATTGTCCGGCGGCCAGCAACAGCGTGTCGCCATTGCCCGCTCGCTGGCGATGCGTCCGAAGGTGATGCTGTTCGACGAGGTGACCTCAGCGCTTGATCCGGAACTGACCGAGGAGGTGCTGCTGGTGATGGAGCGGCTGGCGCGCGACGGCATGACCATGATCCTCGTCACCCACGAAATGGGCTTTGCCCGGCGGGTGGCGACACAGACCATCTTCATGCACAAGGGAACGATCTGGGAAGCCGGACCATCCGGCCCACTGTTTGCCGATCCCCGCACGCCCGAGCTTCGTCAGTTCGTCAAGGCGGACGTCAAGTAGCCTTCGCTCTCTGGCGCGGGTGTGATTGTTCACATCCGCCTGGCTTGGTTTCGTTTTGCGCAAGAACCTTGGCGCAAACAGTGCCGGAACAGTTCCATCCCTCAATCAAAAACATCATTTGAATAATCATGTTTTTGATTGATCTGTGTGTAGCAAACATCAAGGGAGCGCCGTGCACATCTGGAATTGGACGAGTGGCCTCTGGCCTTGCCCTCACGCCGTGCCTTGCGGGTCCAACGGCCGGACATGCGGAGGAGGACAAGGCCCGGACCTTTACAGATGAGCGCGGTGTCGCGATTCAGGTTCCCGCCCATCCGCAGCGCACTGCGTCGATCTCCTGCTTCGCGACCGATCTTTCGTTTGCGGTCGGCGTGAAGCCGGTTGCAACAACCTATATGGTGGCCAACTGCTATACGGATTGTCTGCCAGGTCAGGGCAGCGTGCCGCCCCGGCATCGCCGGAGAGGGCGATGCCGGATGAGGGGTCGAGCGACGGCATGCAGGACGGGGCAGACCCCGGTTGCCGGATCGGAGAGGCAAGAGGATGGAGGATGCATGCTGACATTGCGGCAGATCGAGGTCATCCGGGCGATCATGGTTACCGGCAGCATTGCCGGGGCGGCGCGGCTGCTCAATGTTTCGGCCCCGGGCATCAGCCGGCTGATGAAGTATTCGGAGGATTCGCTCGGCGTGCGGCTGTTCGATCGCCGGTCCGGTCGCTATGTGCCAACATCGGAAGCGCGCAACATTTTCGATCTCCTGGATACGGTGCATCGCAAGCTGGAAGACCTGCAGTCGGCGATTGCCGATCTCGGAACCGGGAAGAGCCAGGAACTGCGCATTGCCGCCGTGCCCAGCATTGCCAATGTCATGGTGCCGCGCGCGATTGCGCAGGTGCGCCGGCGCTATCCGGATGTCGCGCTCGACGTGAACATCCTCAAGATCGAGGAGGCCATCGATTATCTGCTGCTCGGTCGCGGCGAACTGGTGGCGATCTCGTCCCGCTTCGACCATCCGCTCATCGAGTTCGAGCCGCTGGCCAGCGGCACGCTCTTGTGCATCGTGCCGGAAGACAGCCCGCTCGCCGCCCGCGAGACGATTACGCCGCAGGAGATGGCGCATCACCCGCTGATCGGCATCAACCCCAGGGATCCCTATGGCGCGATCATGGCCGCCATGTTCACCACGGCGGGCATAGACTATCGCATGACGGTGAAGGCCCGTTTCGGCACAACCGTCTGCAGCCTCGTCGCCGCCGGTCTCGGCATTGCCATCATCGACGAGTTCACCGTCGCACATAACGTCGTCAGGGGATTGAAGACGCTGAGAATCGAGGCCGATTCCATCTTCAACACCTACATCGCCTATCGCCGCGACCTCCCGCTATCGGTCTATGCCGAGTTCTTTCGCGATTGCCTGCGACGCGAGATGGACAGCGTCAGCTCCCTGAAAAAGCCCGGCCGACGCCGGAGCGGAGACACGCGCAAACCGTAACATCATGTTATGGATCAGCGCAGATTTGGTATGCGATCTTTGCACCGAAAGACGCTAGCTTGACGAATATCCAGTTTCTTCCCGCCAAGCGCCCGATCACGATGCAACCGCAGACCGCCCCCGACCAGACATCGACTGGCATCACCGTGAACGGAGAGACGCGTCTCTTTCCGGTGTTGGGCGACCCCGTTGATCAGGTACGTTCGCCGGAGGTGGTGAGCCGCATTCTCGCCGAACGCGGATCGAACGCGATTGTGGTGCCCATGCATGTGAAACCCGCAGACCTTGCTTCGGTGTTTTCGGCCTTTCTCCGGATTGGCAATCTCGGCGGCATGCTGATCACCGTTCCGCACAAGCAGGCGTCGCGTGACCTGTGCGCCGACTGCAGCGACCGGGCGCGCTTCGTCTCCTCCGTCAATGTCGTGCGCCGCACCGCAAACGGCTGGTATGGCGACAATACCGATGGCATCGGCTTTCTCGACGCGATCGCGGCGAAGGGGTTTGACGTGACACGCAAGCGGGTGCTGCTGGCAGGCCTTGGCGGCGCCGGCGCGGCCATCGCTTTAGAGTTCCTTCTCCGCGGCGTCGGCCTGCTTGCCCTGCACGACATCGATACGATCCGCCGCGACAGCCTTTGCGATCGACTGGAGGCGCGCTTTCCCGGCCGGGTTGCGACTGGCGGTGCAGACCCCCGCGGCTTCGATCTGCTGGCCAATGCCACACCGCTCGGAATGCGGCCAGATGACCCCTATCCATTTGATGTCGAAGGCTTCCGATCCGGTCAGTTTGTGGCTTGCGTCGTCACCAAGCCGGAAATATCACCGCTGATACTAGAAGCCAGACGGCGGGGATGTGACACTGTAACAGGTATTGACATGTTCGACGCGCAGGCCGCAAGGCTTGCCGGGTTTCTGGAGCGACGCGACCTTGATGAGAGGGAGCGTCAGATCATGCGTCTCTGACGGCAAGGAATGATCCGGGTGGCGTGGAGGAGACGGCGCCGAAAGCCCGGTCTGAAACAGAGGGAGGACTTCATATGCTTCGCAAGACCTTATTGATTGCCACAACGGCGCTGCTTTCCGCATTGGGGACCGCGCATGCCGCAGATACGGTAAAGCTCGGCATGGTGGCCGAATTGTCCGGCGCCGGTGCGCCGGCCGGCACGAACTGGCGCGACGGCATCAAGATCGCCGCCGAGGAAATCAACGCCGAAGGCGGCATTCTCGGCAAGAAGGTCCAGATCGACGAATACGACACGCAGACCGATCCGCAGGTTTCGCGCGCGCTCGTACAGAAGGCGATCGACGGCGGCGCCTATGTCATTCTCGGTACGATCTATTCCGGCTCCACGATGGTCAACATGCTGGTCGCCCAGCAGAACAGCACGCCGCAATTCGTCGGCTCGGAATCGCCTGCCGTCGTGCAGAAGGGCAATCCCTTCGTGTTCCGCACCTCCTCCGGCGCGCAGAAGGGCGTTCCGGCACTCACCGCCTATTTCAAGGACACGCTGAAGGCCAAGACTGTCGGCGTTGCCTGGGTCAACAACGAGTTCGGCAAGGGAGGCCACACGGTATTCCTGAAGGAGATGGAAAAGGCCGGCATCAAGGTGATTGCCGACGTTCCCTCCGAACAGGCGCAGACCGATTATGCCGCCGACGTTGCCAAGCTGAAGCAGGCCGCTCCGGATGCCGTCTTCGTTTACATGAACCAGGAGGAATCCGCCCGCTTCCTCATCGAGGCCAAGAAGCAGTCGCTCGCCATGCCGCTCGTCGGCGAGGTGACGCTGACGGAAGCCAAGGTGATCGAGCTTGCCGCCGGTTCGGCCGAAGGCGCCATCGCCCATGTGGGCCTGACCGCGACGGCAACCGACGTGCCGGGTATCGCAGCCTTCGCCACCAAGTTCGAGGCAACCTTCAAGCGCAAGCCGACCCATGATGCGATCAAGGGCTATATCGGCGCCTGGACCACGAAATATGTCACCGAAATGGTCGGCAAGTTCGATGGCGAGGCCTTCTCCACCAAGATGCACGGCCTGTGCCTGAAGGTGGCCGACCATCCGAAGATCCTGATGGACACCTGCTGGGACGATACCGGCGAAATGTCGCGTCCGAGCTTCATGGTCCAGGTCAAGAACGGCACGCCTGTCGTGATCGGACAGGTGCCCGCCAACTGATCCCCGTCACGGTTCAGTCTCGCCGCGGCGCCTGTCGCCGCGGCCTTTCCCGAAAGAGACAACGATGTCCCAATTCCTGCAAGTCATGCTCTCCGGCCTGGCGACGGGCTCGATCTATGCGCTGGTCGCCATTGGTTTCACCCTCGTGTGGCAGGCCGCCCAGACCGTCAATTTCGCCCAGGGCGAGTTCGTCATGCTGCCCGCCTTCTTCGTTCTGGCGGCCATGAAACTTCTCGGCATGCCGTTCTGGAGCGCGCTGCTTCTGGGGCTCGCGATCTCTCTGCTGGTGCTCGGCCTGCTGTTCAAGAAACTGATTGTCGAGCCCATCCTGCCGCATGGCGGCATCACGCTCATCATCGCCACCATGGCGCTTGGCATCCTGTTGAAGGAAAGCGTCAAGGAATTCTACTCGGCGGAAGCGCAGCCCTTTCCCTCGCTGTTTCCTGCCCGGCATCTGGATTTCCACGGGGCGGTTCTTTCGCTGCAGGATATTTTCAACCTCGTCCTCTGCCTGGCGATCGTGGTGTCTCTGACGCTTTTTCTCAATCGCACGCGCACAGGACGCTGCATGCAGGCGACCGCCCAGAACCCGGCTGTTGCCGAAATCCTCGGCGTCAACGTCAAGCGCATGATCCTCTACACCTTCCTGATCAATGCCGGACTGGCGGCCATCGCCTCCTTCCTCATCACGCCGGTCTATCTTGCGAAATTCTCGAATGGCGAGAGCCTTGGCCTGATCGCCTTCATCGCCGCCATCGTTGGCGGCTTCAACCAGATCCGGGGCGCGCTCGTCGGCGGGCTGCTGATCGGCGTGCTCGACAACCTGACTGCAACCTATGTGACCGCCGAATATCGCGCGGCGCTGCCGCTGGTGCTACTGATCGCGGTCATCCTCGTGCGCCCGCAGGGCCTGCTCGGCACCAAGGAAGGGAGAGCCGTATGACGAAGGTAAACAAGGGTTTCATCGTCGCAGCCCTTCTCCTCGCCGTCGCCATCGTGGCACCGATCGGACAGGGCAACTACATCACCTATACGCTGGCCTCCTGGCTGGTCTTCTCCATTGCAGCCATGGGGCTCAACCTGACGCTTGGCTATGCCGGCCAGATCTCGCTTGCGCAGGCCTCCTTCATGGCGATCGGGGCCTATATCACCGCGCTGCTGACGCTTTCCGGCTGGCACTGGATGGCGGCGATGCCGCTCGGCGTGATCGCCTGCTTCATCGTCGGTCTTCTTCTCGGCTATCCGGCGCTGCGGCTGAAGGGCCATTTCCTTGCCTTCGTGACACTTGCCTTCAACACGCTCGTCTTCCTCGTCCTGCGCAACGAGGAGTGGCTGACTGGCGGCAGTTACGGCCTGACGGGCATGCCGCGACCGGGCTTTGGCCTGTTCACCACCATGAAGCAGTTCAATTTCTACTACTTCACGCTCGCCGTAACCGTCCTTGCCGCGCTGGTGATGTGGGGCATCGTGCGCTCGCCCTGGGGCCGCGCGTTCACAGCGCTGCGGGAAAACCCGATCCGTGCCGAGAGCCTCGGCGTCGATACGCGGCGCATCACGCTTCTCGCCTTTGCCATCGGCTCAGCCTATGGCGGGCTTGCCGGATCACTCATTGCGCCGCTCGTGCAGTTCATCGAACCGGGTTCCTTCGGGCTTGCCCATTCGCTGCGCATCCTGCTGATGGTCATCGTTGGTGGCGCCGGGTATTTCGGTGGTCCCTTCCTCGGTGCAGCCGTGGTGATCCTGCTGCCCGAAATGCTGCGCTTCACCCAGGGTTATTACCTCATCATCTACTCCGCGCTTGTCATCGTCATGCTGATCTTCGTGCCGGCAGGCCTGATGGGAATGGGCCAGAGATTGCGCGAGAAATTCTGGCCGGGACGCCAGCAGCGGGCTGACATGGCGGAAGGAGCGCGTCTGAAATGAGCAAACCGGTTCTGTCCGTACGCAATATCCAGAAGAGCTTCGGCGGCATCAAGGCCGTGCGTGGCGTGTCCTTCGAGGTGCAAAGGGGCGAAATCCTCGGGCTCATCGGCCCGAACGGGTCCGGCAAGTCCACGCTCTTCAACTGCATTCTCGGCCAGTTGCCAGCCGATACCGGCGAAGTGGAGGTCAACGGCAGGCCTGTTTCGAACATACGGCCCTCCGATCTCAACAAGCTCGGCGTCGGCCGCACCTTCCAGCAGCTGTCGGTCTTCCCGAAGATGACGGTTCTCGACAATGTGATCCTCGCCGGCCAGGAGCATCGCGGCACCATGCTGTCGCGGCTGTTCGGGCCAGGCGATGCGGGGCTGACCGCCGAGGCCGAGAAGATGATCGAGTTCTTCCGGCTGACACCCTACCGGGATACGCCGGCAGGCTCGCTCTCCTACGGCCAGCAGAAGCTTGTCGATGCCGCCATGGCCTTCATGGCGGGGCCGGATCTCGTGCTTCTCGACGAGCCGGCGGGTGGCGTCAACCTCACCATGCTCGCCAACCTGAAGGACAGGCTGGTTGCCTACAATGCCGAGCACGGCACCACCTTCGTGGTGATCGAGCACAACATGGAATTCGTCATGAGCCTTTGCACCCGCATCATCGTGCTGGCGGAAGGCGCCGTCATTGCGGAAGGGAGCCCGGCGGAGATCCGGGCGAACCAGACCGTGATCGACGCGTATCTGGGAGGCTGAGCATGCTGGAACTCAAGAATGTCCATGGCGGCTATGGCAAGGTGACCATCCTGAACGGCGTCTCGTTCACGATCCCGAAGGCCTCCATCACCACCGTCATCGGCCCGAACGGCGCCGGCAAGTCCACCGTGTTCAAGGCGATCTTCGGCCTTCTCAACATCCATTCCGGCCAGATCCTGCTGGATGGCAAGGATGTGACGCGCCAAAGCCCGCGGCAGATGATCGAGCAGGGCGTCACCTATGTGCCGCAGGGCCGCAATGTCGTGCCGCAGCTTTCGGTCTATCACAATCTGGAGCTCGGCGGCATCACGGCAAGCGATCAGGACCGTGTACGCGCGCGCATCGAGACGGTGATGGACCAGTTTCCGATGCTGCGTGAATTCCGCAATCGCAAGGCCATCGAACTGTCAGGCGGACAGCAGAAGCAGCTCGAAGTGGCACGCGCCCTTCTGCTCGATCCCAAGCTGATCCTGATCGACGAACCCTCGATCGGTCTTTCGCCCAACCTCGTGCAGGAAGTATTCCGAACCCTCATCCGGCTGCGGGACCAGGGTGTGACGATCCTGATGGTGGAGCAGAATGCCAAGGCGGCGCTTGCCATGTCCGATGACGGACTGGTGCTGGAGCTTGGCCAGACACGCATGCATGACAAGGCAGAGACGCTGCTTCGGGATCCCCGCGTCGGCCAGCTTTTCCTGGGCGGGCATATCGAGACGGCGCAGAGCCACTGACCGGTATCGCCGGGCGGCATCAGCGGTCCCCATGATGGAAGGCCAGTCGGCATGCCTGGCTGGCCCTCAAAGCGCAGAATTGGTCTGCCGCCAGAGATCATCAGCCGGAATGCGCCCCGGGTCCGTGTGGGGACCGAGTAGACACATCCGCACTCGTTGACGGATCTTTTCCGGCGGGCACGGCTCAGGGAAGATCACCCGGCACAGACCTGATGCAGAGCGGGGGGATGCAAAGCGCCGGTCTGCCAGTCTCCTGTCTTCCGATCCTCCCGGCGATGACCGCACGCAGCTCATCTGTTTCATAAGTTCGAGAAGGAGGCTCTGATGCCTCCGGTCGTTCGCCACCGGCAACAGCAACCTGCGTGATTGCCTTCAGCTCGATTGCACGCTAAAAAAGATTACCCAAATAATCAACTTTTAGACCCCCATCCGAGATGAGCGTAAAGACCCCGCGCCAGATGGCGCTTTTTCTGGAGCACAGGCCGGCCTTGGTGGATTACGCCGCCCGGCTGATGGGCTCGCGCGATCAGGCGGAGGATATCGTGCAGGACGCTTTTCTCCGATTGAAGCCGAAGGAATCGGAAGACTATGCCCCGCGCCAGATACTTTCCTATCTCTATAGCATCGTGCGCAACCTTGCGCTTGACCAGTTGAAGCGCCGCAGCGTCGAGAGCCGGGGCCGCGATACGGATCCGCCATTCTGGATCCTGCCGCAGAATCCGGGCACGCCGGAAGACGCTGTTCTATGGTCCGACCAGGCGCGCGTCGCAGCGGAAACACTGGAGGGCTTGCCGCCAGAGATGCGTCTGGCCATCGAACTCTATCGAACCGAAGGGTGGACGCTGGAGGCAATCGCCTCCGAATTGAAGGTCTCCGTGGCAACGGCGCACCGGTTGATCCGCACCGGCATGGTGAGGATCGCCCTGTCGCTGGATCAGGCCAGCCATTGAAAATACCGGTGAACCGATGAAAAATCCGACCGTGCCGATCGTTTATCAAGAAGCCGCACACGCAGGCGCGCAAACGGCCAGACAATCACGCAACGAGGGAACCGCCGGCCGGTGAGCACCACAGATCACCCAGAACACGAAGGCGGACTGGCTCTCGAGCAGGCGATGGATTGGTTCATGCGCCTGCGGGATACGCCCTGCGAGGAAGACGTTGTCCGGCAATGGGAGGCCTGGCTCCGGGAATCCGAGAAGCATGCCGCGGCCTGGACACGGATCTGTCGCACCTGGGTCGCACTGGGCGAACGACCGGCACCGCTCCCCTCCGCGCGGCCTCCCCTTGCACCCACGGCATCATTCGTACAGCGGGCAGGCAAGGAACGGCCCTTCTCGCGGCGGCGCTTCGGCCTGGCGGGCGCAGCACTGCTCTGCCTCAGCCTCGCCGTCATCCTCTTTGGAACCGACCTGCCGTTGCGCTTCGAAGCGGATTTCCGCACCGGTGCAGGCGAAACCCTGACGACGACACTGGCAGACGGATCGCGCGTGACACTGGCACCGGAATCCGCCCTCTCCGACGCCTTTGACGGTACCACTCGCAAAGTACGGCTCCTTGAGGGAGAAGCCTATTTCGAAGTAACCCACGACACCACGAGGCCTTTCGTGGTCACGGCCAGGGACGCCTCTGTCCGCGTGCTGGGCACCGCCTTCAGTGTTCGCGACACCGGGCACGGAACGCGTGTCGAACTGGCCCGTGGAGCCGTCGAACTCCGGTGGACGGATGCCACCGGAGATACGGCCATGGCGCTGGCACCGGGCGATGCGGTAACCGTCGACAGGTCGAACGGAAAGGCAGACCGAAGCCGTGTCGATCCGCACGACATCGCGCTCTGGCGTGAGGGACGTCTGTCGGTCACCGACCAGACGCTCGGCGATGTGGTCGGCCTGATTCAGCGTCAGCATCCCGCCTGGATCGTCGTGGCCGAGGCTGACATTTCAGCGCTGCGGGTGACCGGCCTTTACGACCTGAATGATCCGGACAAGGCCCTGGCGGCACTGATTGCGCCGTTCAACCTGCATCTGCGCCCCTTTTCACCCTATCTCCGGGTGATTTCGAGCCGCTAAGTACTTGTTTTAGCGTGCGAGAGCGCATGCATGCAGCATCGCGTTCCAAAAAAGATTCGAGGCGCCTGAAAAACTTGCCTCCTTCACTCGTATTTACCCGCAGACGGCCTGGGCCGTTTCTGTATGGGGACGAGTATGACACTGACGAGATTTTCTGCCGAACGCGGCCCGCGGGAACGCGCCTTGCCGCGTCGACTGCTGACCACCACCGCCTGCGCCCTGACGCTCCTGACGGGGACAACAGCCTTACCCGCCATGGCGCAGGTGGCAGGAGAGGCGGCCGCGTCGCGCAGCTACGACATTCCGGCACAGCCGCTCGCCAATGCGCTGAGAACATTCGGTCGCCAGTCGGGCCTGCAGGTGTCGCTGCCCGCAGAGGCCGCGCGGGGCGGCAGTTCCGCACGCGTCTCCGGAACGCTGAGTGCTGAGGCAGCACTTTCACAACTGCTTGCGGGCACCGGATTATCCTACCGTATCAGCAATGGCGTCGTCGTGGTCGGCGCCCAGCCGCCGGCAGCCACCAATGACGCAGCACCGGCCGATGGGGCGACCGTGCTCGACAAGATCCACGTGACCGGCGAGCGGACAGCAACCAGCGTCAGTTCCGTCAACATCGGGGCCGAACAGCTCGAAGCCCGCAATCCTGACAGCATTGCCGATGTCTTTCGCGACGAAGCGGGCGTCAGTGTCGGCAGTTCGATCCCGACATCACAGAAGGTCTATGTCAACGGGCTGGAGGAAACAACGCTCGCCGTCACGATCGACGGCAGCCGTCAGAACAACCGCGTCTTCCACCACAATGCCACCAACCTCATCGATCCATCCCTCCTCAAGGCAGTGGACGTTGATGCCGGCATTGCCCCGGCCGATGCCGGACCGGGCGCGCTCGCGGGCTCGATCGCCTACGAGACCAAGGACGTGAAGGACCTGCTGTCCGAAGACGGTTTTGGCGGCATGGTTTCGGAAACCTACAATTCGAACAGCAGAACCTTCACCACCGGCCTCGGCGGCTGGGGGATGCAGGACGGCTTCGAATTCCTGGGCTTCCTCAACTATGGCAAGGGAAGCAATTACGAGGCCGGCAATGGCGCCGAGGTCCGCGGGACCGAGACCAACCTTCTGAGCGGGCTCGGCAAGTTCGCCTATGAGGCGGACAGTGGCGACCGCTTCGAAATCAGCCATGAACGCGTCCGCGACGATGCGGAACGGCCCTATCGGGCAAATGCCAGCGCGGTTACCACCGGTCGCCCCTGGGAACCGCGCTACCGCAACTACAAGCTCGACCGCGACAACACCGTCTTCACCTATACGGACACCACGCCGGAAGGCTGGTGGGATCCGACGATACGGCTTGCCTACAGCCACAGCTCCGTCAAAACACCGATCTTCTACGATGCCGGCGGTGGGGTTGGCGCCTCCTATGCCGGACAGGGGGAGAGCGGCAGCCTGAACGGCAAGGTCGAAAACAAGTTCACGCTGGAAAATGGTACGGTCGTCGCGGGTCTGGACTTCTACAGCGATCGGATCGAGCTGGATACGGCCGTCAACACCGAGGATGCCCGGGAAAGGGCACGCAATGTCGGGATCTACAGCCAGGCGCGCCTGGAGCCTCTTGATGCGATGCGCCTCTCTTTTGGCGGGCGCGCCGACAAGCAGTGGTTTGAAGGCACAACCGGACAGGAATGGGACCATCAGGGCCTCAGCGGCAATGCATCGGTCGAATATGATCTGACGAGCTTCCTGACGGCCAAGGCCGGTGCCTCGCATGTGTGGGCCGGCATTCCACTCGCCGAAGCCTTCATCATGAACCCGGCCTGGAACTACGGGTCGTCAGGGCCGGAGGTAACGACCGCCAACAATGTCATGGCCGGCCTCGAATTCCATCACGACGGCTACACGGCAGGGGCAAACCTCTTCCGCAACCGCATCAGTGATGCGCGCGTCGCCAAGTGGGCGTCGGCCTCAGCCAATCTGAACTATGACGTGGAAACGCACGGCTTCGAGATCAGCACCGGGTACGACTGGATCGATGGATTCATCAAGGTCAAATATGCGCATATCGAGGCCGAGATCGACGGCAAGCCGGCCGATTCCGACACCGGCAACTATCTGACCACACCGGTTGGCAATATCATCACCGTCTCGGCCGCCCACATCTTCGCGGACTGGGGCCTGAGGATCGGGACCGACATGGAGTTCGCCCCCGAATACAAGGACGGTGCAACCACCTATGCCTCCTATCAGGTGGTCAACCTCTACACGGAATGGAAGCCGGAACAGCTGCCGCACATGACCTTCCGCGCGGAGGTGCAGAACCTCTTCAACGAGACCTATGCGAGCCGCGCCACCTATGGTCAGGAATTCGGCAATGTGACGCCGCTCTACGAACCGGGTCGAACCTTCCTGCTGTCAGTCAGGGCAACCTTCTGACTGATCAGACCGTGCTGTGCCGGGAAACCGGCGCAGCACGCCAGCGCATCGAGCAACGAGGAAACCCCAGATGAGCGACAGGCGCACCGCGCGCAACCTCCGCCTCGGGCTTTGCAGTCCCCTGTCGAAACGGACCGGAGGATGGTCATGATGCCGCGCGCACCCATGCCGGCCGCGCATGATCCGCAGGCGATCGCCGCGGCGGCGACATTCCAGAGCTTTGCCAATTGCTACATCCGCGAAATCGATCCCGGCTGCGCTACGTGCATGGCGCTCGATGGCTGCGAGCGGCACTGCCTCGACTGGTATCTCTCGGCGCAGCGGCTGCATCTGCGCGCCGTGGTCGCCGCCGACAGCCGTACCGGCCCGAAGGCCTTTGGACCGCTGTTCAGCCGCCATCCGGGCGAACGGGACTGGCAACCGATGGATCCGCTCTGGGCCATGCAATGCCTCGTACAGGATCTCGCCGAAAAGACGGCAGGAGAAAGCCGGCCCGGCGCAGGACTGGAACTGATGCTGCGGACGCTGCAAAGCTGCGCCCGGATCGCAACGATCGCGGGACAGAGCGCCGGACGGCTGGACAACCGGCCGGAGGGTTTTCTGGAAAGCGAACAATCACTTGTCTTCGGCCACTGGATGCATCCAACGCCAAAGAGCCTCACAGGGATGAGCGACTGGCAATCTGCGGTCTATGCACCGGAGGGTGCAGGACGTTTTGCCCTCACCTATTTCGCCGCACCGCGTGAAATGGTGCGCAGCCGCTCGGTCGCCGGAAGCCTGGACGCGATCCTGCGGGAGATGGCAGCGGATCTGCTCAAGACCAGACCGATCGGAGACGGCGAGATGCTGCTGCCGATGCATCCGCTGCAGGCAGAAGCGCTGCTGCTCGAGCCGCGTATCCAGGCGCTGATCGAGGCCGGACGGCTTCGTCTTCTCGGCAGCGGCGGGCTGCGCTTTACCGCCAGCTCGTCGGTGCGCACCATCGCCTCCGACGATTGCGACTGGATGCTGAAATTCTCCCTGCCGGTGAAGATCACCAATTCGCTGCGGCTGAACCGCCGGCACGAACTGGACGCCGGCGTCGCCATGGCACGGCTCGTCGAACTGCTTGACCTTCAGACCCGACTGCCGAAGCTCGGCTTCCTCAGAGATCCCGCCTACCTGACCCTCGACCTGCCCGGTGCCTGCGAAAGCGGCTTCGAGGTGATCCTGCGGGAAAACCCCTATCGCGGCGAGAAGGGCAACGGCATCGTCAGCCTGGCGGCACTGACGGCGCCCGCCCTTCCCGGTCGCCACCAGCGGCTCGCGGCATCCGTTGAGAGGATGGCCGGCTACGCCGGGATGGCGCGCACTGACGCAGCGTTCCACTGGTTTGACTGCTATCTCGATTGTGTGGCGGCGCTCGTCCGCCTCTATGACGAAACCGGCATCGCGCTCGAAGCGCACCAGCAGAACATGCTGGTCGATGTCTCCCAGGGTTGGCCTTCCAGGGTCATCTACAGGGACAGCCAGGGTTTCTACCTCTCGGAGCGGCACCGGCCGGCGCTGACAGCTGCCCTGCCCGATCTCTCGATGGTGGCCGATCTCTTTTATCCCGAGACCGAGATCCGCCGTCGCTTCGGCTATTATCTTGTCGTCAACCAGGTCTTTGCCGTGATCCATCGCATGCAGATGGAGGGGCTCGCCGATGAGGCCTGCCTTCTGGCCCGCCTGCGGAACCATCTCGCCCACCTGTCAAAGAGCCTGCGCGGCAGCGGGCTCGATTTCGTCCGCCATCTGCTTGACGACAGAACGATCACCACCAAGGCCAATCTGGGTGTGCGGGTGGCCGGCATCGATGAGCTCGAAGGCGGGGCGGGCACGGCGCTCTACCGGGACATGCCGAACCCGCTGCATCCCGCCCAGATGCAGGACACAAGGATTACCGATGCCCTTGCCTCTTGACCTGCCCGGCCGGCCGGACGAGCGCGTGCTGCGGCAGTTCGTGTCCGCCCTCCTGTTCGAAGGTCTGGCTCGGGTGGATGAACCCAGCTCAGACGACGACATGACACGGCTTCAAATCGGTAAAGGCGAGGCACGCGCCCGGCTACGCCACGGTCCCTTTGGCCGCCCGCGCATAGCACCGGGCTCCTTTCAAGTCCGATGCCCTGAAACCCGCGCCTGGACCGGCGGCTCGCTCGACCATCTGATCCATCTCCTGCCGGCACAGGAGGCCGCGCGGCTGACACTGCTTGGCGAACTCGAACGAACGGTCACATTCCTTCATCAGGACAGTGCCCTGCTGCAACCAGTCGACAGGCGCTCACTGCCCTTCGACCGGCTCGATTGCGCGCTTGCGGAGGCACATCCCTACCACCCCTGCTTCAAGTCCCGCACCGGCTTCACGCTCAGAGACAACGCGCTGTTCGGCCCGGAGGCCGCACGGCCTTTCCGGCTGCACTGGCTGGCAATCGCACGCCGGCATGTCCGCGAGGCGCTGCCGACCGATCCGGAGATCTTCTGGCGCAAGGAACTCGGCGAGGCCCATGCGGCACGCCTCTTCTCGCGCATGAGGCGCAACGGGATCTCGCTCGACGGCCACGCTCTCGTGCCGGTTCATCCCTGGCAGTGGCGGCACCTGAAGCATGGATTGCTGGCCGACTGGATTGCCGACGGACGGGTGACCTCGCTCGGCGAAAACGGCGATCCCTACCGGGCGACACAATCGATCCGCACGCTCGTCAACCACGCCGATCCGGCCCGTGCCCACGTGAAACTGCCGCTCGACATCGTCAACACCTCCTCACGGCGGGGACTGGAGCCGCACTCGATCGTGACGGCCCCGCATCTCAGCCGTTGGCTTGCGGCGCTCGTGGAGGGGGATCAGGATTTTCGCAGCCGGTATCGGCTGGAGGTCCTGCAGGAATATGCCGGCATCCGTGTCGATGCGCATGGAGCGCTCGACGGCAGGCTGGGGCTGATGCTGCGTGAAAGCCCGCAGACGGCTCCGGACGAACAGGCGGTCCCCTTCAATGCGCTGATGATGATGGAGGCGGACGGCAAACCCTTCATCGCCCCGTGGATCGCCCGGCACGGGCTTCTCCCCTGGCTGAACCGGATGCTGGAGGTGACGATCCTGCCTGTGTGGCACCTGATGGTGCATCACGGCGTAGGATTGGAAGCGCATGGCCAGAACATGATCCTGGTGCTGCGCAACGGCTGGCCGGAGCGGCTGATCCTGCGCGATTTCCACGAGAGCGTCGAGTTCTGCCCCGCGCTGCTGCGCGTTCCGGACGCCCTGCCGGATTTTGCCGCGATTGACCCGGTCTACGATGGGGCGCCGTCGGATGCCTATTACTGGACCGACCATGCCAACGAACTGCGCGAACTGGTGATGGACTGCCTGTTCATCTACTGCCTGACGGAAATCTCGCTGCTGATCGAAACCGCCTACGGGCTCTCAGAACACGCCTTCTGGGATATCGTGACGAGGCTCCTCGACGGCTATGCCGCCGGCTATCGCGACCAGCAGCGGCTTTGCCTCTTTGCCCACGACCAGCCGGACATTTCGACGGAATCGCTGCTTTCCCGCAAGCTCTTCCAAGACCGCAGCCTCTATCGCCACCGGGTGCCCAATCCGCTTGGGCTCCGAGACAGGAGCGACCAGCCATGATCCTCATCGACGGAACCTTCCACACCCGCGCCGACATCGAAAGCAAGGGCGAGGCCTTCCTCGCCGCGGCCGGCATCACCGATCGACGGCTCAGCGTCGCGATCTGCCTTGCTGAAACCGCAGACTGGCTGGCTGCCTTCTTCGCCGTCCAGCGGCTCGGCGCCAGCATCCTGCCGCTTCTGCCGGGCACGCCGCTTGCCACCGCCCGCAAGCTTGCCAGGGAAGCAGGCTGCCACCGGCTCTATCACGGCGGGACGACGGCCGAATGGCTCGGCGACCCCACCGACGAGAGCCCCCGCGGGCGGCTGCTGCAGATGAGTTCGGGCACCACCGGCGCTGCGAAATGCGTCGCACGCGACTGGGACGACATCGTGCGGGAGCTTGAGGACTATGTCCGTTTCTTCCCCGAACCGGACGGCATGACACCCATCGTCGCCTGCCCCACCACCCATTCCTACGGGCTGATCTGCGGACTGCTGGTCGGCCTGAAGCGCGGTCGCGTTCCGCATGTGGTGAACACGGCCAATCCCAAGCATCTGATCAGGGTGCTTGGCGACACCGAGCGGCCCATCCTCTATTCCTCGCCCGCCATGCTGCATACCATGGCGCGGCTTCTGCCACCGGGCGAAACGCTGCATGCCGTCATGACCTCCGGCACGCTGTTGCCGGAAAGCTGGTTTTCTGCGATCCGCAAGCGCACAGAGCGCTTCTACCAGCAATATGGCTGCTCGGAAGCTGGCTGCGTCGCCATCAATACCGATCTTGTCCATCCCGCCGAGATGGGGCGCATCCTGCCCCGCTTCTCGCTCCTCGAAAACGGCACGGCGGAACAGCCGGCGGAAATCGTGCTCGACGGACGAACGCGGATCGAGACCAGGGATCTCGGCTATCGCCGCACCGATGGCATGCTGGTCTTCGTTTCCCGACTTGACGATACCGTGAATGTCTCGGGCCTGAACGTCTATCCGCGGGATGTCGAAGACCAGGCGATTGCCGTCGAGGACGTCACGGACGCCGTCGCCTTCCGGGTGCCCGACAGTTTTGCCGGCGAGCGGGTCGCGCTCGTCTATTCGGCCAACCGGATCATGTCGCCAGCGGAACTGCGTGAACGGCTGATCGCCGTGCTGCAGCCGCATCAGGTGCCGATGCATCTCGTCCAGGTTCCCGAAGTTCCACGCCAGGCCAATGGCAAGATCAGCCGGCGCGAGGTCGCGCGCCGCTTTTTGAACGCAGAATTCGATCCCCGAAAGGAGTGCGCCTCGTGACCCGAAGCGACGTCATCAACGCCATCGCACAGGTGCTGGCCGGCCCCATGCAGCATCACCACATGCAGGATTTTTCGCCGACAGCACGCCTCAATGAGGATCTCTATCTCGATTCCGTTCTGATCCTGCAGATCTTCCTCAACCTCGAACTGGAACATGGGCTGATGGTCGATGACGACCTGATCAGCCGCAAGGACGTGGTGACGGTCGCGGATCTTGCCGATCTCTTCCTGCCGGAGAAGGAGACGCTGTCCGCCACACCGGAGACCCCCGCCGCGCCGATGCCGGAATTCGAAGGCGGAGTGCATGGCGAGGAGTATTATGACATCAAGGTGCACTGCTTCGTCAGTTGCCTCTGCGACGGGCTGAAGCGCCGCGGCATCGACCACCGGCCCTTCTACTTCGGCATCTGGGATGCGCCCTTCGGCATCGGTCCGCGCCATGACCTGCTCTATCACCACGAGACCGTCAGCCACGAACCGTTCCGGCTGTGGTTCGAGCGGCTCTACCGGGCGCCGGTCACCCCTTGGTACGATCCTTCCCGTTCGAAAGACGAAAACATCACAACCTTCCTCCGCCTGCTGGAGAGTCGGCGCAAGACCGAGGGCGTGATGGTCATGCTCGATCTCTTCCACCTGCCGGAACGGGAGAACAAGTTCAACCAGAACCCCTTCCCCCACTACCTGATGCCAGAAATGACCGATGACCCGGCTATGTGGTTCATCCGTGATCCGGACTATCGCTGGGAAGGTGTCATCGAGCGCGAGAAGGTCCTGAACGCCATTGCCCAGCCGACGGTTGCGGGCGGCTATCATTTCGACCGGGCAGCGTTCCGGCCGGCGGCAGATGCCGACGTCGCGGCCTATCTCAACGAATGCCTGATCCGCAACCGCAATCCGCTGATCGATGCGCTCCGGGATATCCTTTCTGCACATGTTGAAGGCCGGAACGGGCTGACGCTGTCGGACCTCAGCTCCGGGCTGCGCGAACTGCCCGTGCTCGCCATCCGGAAATACGCCTATGAACATGGCTTTGCCTTCATCTGGCGGGCGGCGCTGCTGCCCAACAGCGAATTCGAGCACTGGTGCACCGAGATCGAGGCACTGCATCAGGAGCTGAAGAACATCCACTTTGCCGCGATGAAACTGGCCCAGACCTGCGACCAGCGGCTGATCGCGGATGTGAGGCGCAGGCTCGATCGCGCCGACCGGATCGAGTTTTCCATCAAGACGCGACTCGGAGCCGCTTTCGACGCCTGGAGTGCCGGCTTCCGCGAGACACCCGCTCGGCGCCTGACGGCAGCGGGCTGAACGATGACCATCCGACCTTCGGAGACAAGAGCATGACATTTCGCCCCCTCACACGTTGCGTCCTGATGGCCGCCAGTCTCTGCCTTGCCGCCTTGCCGGCCCGTGCCCTTGATGTCGAGACCTATGCCGGCACGGTCACCGTGACGGGGACGCCGTCAAAGGTCGCCGTCTACGACATCGCCGCCCTCGACACCCTGCTGGCAATCGGGGTGATGCCGGCCGGCATTCCGGGCAACCTTTATCTTCCCGAACTGTCGGATCTGAAAGGCAAGGCCGACGTCGTGGGCGACATCTTCGAACCCGATCTCGAGGCGCTGAGCGCGCTGCAGCCGGATCTGGTCATCGTCGGCGGCCGCTCGTCCGGCAAGGAGAAGGAAACGTCAAGGATCGCACCGTCGCTCGACATGACCATGGACGGCATCGATGTGGTCGATCAGGCTCGCGAACGCGCCCGCACCTATGGCACCATCTTCGGAAGAAAGGTCCAGGCCGAAAATGCTCTTGCCGATTTCGACGCGGCACTGGCCCGTGCCAGGTCAGCAGTCCAGGGCAAGGGCAAGGCGCTGATCGTGATGACCAACGGCCCGAAGATCACCGCTTATGGCACCACGTCCCGCTTCGGCTGGGTGCACAAGGCGCTCGACCTGCCGGCAGCTGTCGAGGATGTAAAGGGCGCAACACATGGCGAGCCTGTATCCTTCGAGTTCATCGCCAGGGCCGATCCCGACTGGCTGCTGGTGCTTGACCGGGCAGCCGCGATCGGCGCCAGGGACCAGAACGCGAAGGCAACGCTCGACAATGCGCTGGTTCACGGCACAAAAGCCTGGAAACGTGGCCAGGTGGTCTATCTGCCCTCGGCCGACTTCTACATCGCGGCCGGAGGACTGAAGGCGACGACCCGGGTGCTGGGGGCGATCGAGACCGCCTTTTCCGACAGCCAGTGATGTTTGTCCCCGCCATTCCCTTGCATCGCCGCGTGGTTATGAGCGCCGGGCTCTGCCTGGCGCTTCTCGTCGTTGCGAGCCTTGCAATCGGCGTCGAAGAGATCTCGCTTTCATCAACGGCCCGCAGCGTACCGCTCGCCGATCTGCTGTCGATCAGCCGGCTGCCGCGCACCCTGGCCGCCGTGCTCTGCGGTGCAGGCCTTGCCGTCGCCGGGCAGATCCTGCAGACGCTGACCCGCAACCGCTTCGTTGAACCGTCGACCGCCGGCACGGCACAAAGCGCCGCACTTGGCATCCTGATCGTCACACTCTTTCTGCCGGCCACCGGCCTTGGCATGAAGGCGCTGGTTGCGAGCATCTGTGCGCTTGCAGGCACCGCGCTCTTTCTTTCGACGGCCCACCGCCTGCCACCGGAGCAACCGCATCTCGTGCCGCTCTTCGGCATGGTCTATGGCGGTGTGGTGGGAGCGGCCGTCACCTATGTCGCCTGGCAAAATGATCTCCTTCAATATCTCGACATCTGGACGAACGGTGAATTCTCCGGCGTGCTGCGGGGGCGCTACGAACTGCTTTTCGTCGCCGTCGTCATCGTCGCCGTTGCCATGCTGATTGCCGAGCGGTTGACGATCATGGCGCTCGGCGAGGCGCAGGCGACCAGTCTCGGCATCGACTATCGCCGGATGACCCAGATCGGACTCGTGCTGGTGTCCGTCATGTCGGCACTGTCAGTCGTCGTTGTCGGGCTCATTCCCTTTGTCGGGCTGGTGGTACCGAACCTCGTATCACGCCTTTCGGGTGACAATCTGCGTGGCACGCTGCCCCTGACGGCCCTGGGCGGGGCAATCCTGGTGCTTGCCTCCGACATCGCGGGGCGCATCATCCGCTTTCCCTACGAGATCCCCGCCGGCACCGTGATGGGGGTGATCGGGCCGGCCGTCTTCCTCTGGTTCGTCCTTCAGGAGCGACGCGATGCGTGATCGGATCGTCATAGCCCTCCTCCTCGGCCTGGCGCTCACGACGATGGCCGCCTTCATGGGCGTGAACCTGCGCGGCAACATCGCATTTGCGCTGGAACTGAGAGGCATCAGGCTCGCAGCCCTGGTGACGGTCGCCATCGCCATTGCACTTTCGACCGTCACCTTCCAGACGATCACCGGCAATCGCATTCTCACGCCCTCGATCATGGGGCTCGACGCGCTTTACCAGTTCGGACAGGCCGCCCTCGTCTTCGGACTGGGCGGGCTGGGTTATGTCTCCCTCTCGCCGCTTCTGAAGTTCGGCGCTGAAACCGCAGCCCTGATGCTGCTCGCAATGATCATCCTGCGGCCGGCACTGAAGAGCCAGATGGACCTCACGCGGATGCTGCTGGCGGGCGTCATCATCGGTGCGCTCTTTCGCAGCATGACCAGTCTCATCGGCCGATTGATCGACCCGCAGGAGTTTGCCGTGGCGCAAAGGGCGATGGTCGCAAACTTCTCCTCGCCGATGATCGACCTGCTGCTGATTGCGGTGCTTGTCACGGTCATTGCCGGCGGCTTCCTCCTGTCCAGCCGACATCTGCTCGATGTTGCAGCGCTCGGTCGCGACACGGCGATCGGGCTCGGTGTCGCCTGGAACCGCGCCGTGATGATCCACCTCCTTGTCGTTTCGCTGCTGGTAGCCGTCTCCACAGCGCTGGTCGGCCCCGTTACCTTTCTAGGCCTGCTGGTCACAGCCCTCGCCGAACGGCTGACGGCCTCGCGCCGGCATGACACTCTCTTCGCCGTCGCAATTCTGCTCGGTGTGATCGTTCTCGTCGGCGGGCAAACGCTCCTGCAACACGGCCTCGGCCAGGCTTCGACGCTCTCGGTCGTTGTCGATTTCATCGGCGGCCTCGTCTTCATCCTGCTTCTGTTTGCGAGGCGCATCCGATGATCGAAATCAAATCCGTAAGCCTCGTTCGTGAGGGCCAGCGCGTGCTGGACAGCATCGACCTCCTGCTCCCGAGAGGCGGTCTCACCGCACTGGTCGGCCCGAACGGCGCCGGCAAGTCGACCCTTCTATCGCTCGCCGCCCGACTGTTGCCGCTGCAAGACGGCTCGGTGACGATCGACGGACTGCCGGTGGAATCGACACCCGGCAAGCTGCTCGCGAAGAAGATCGCCATCCTCCGGCAGGATTCCGGCCCGCCGCCGCGCGTGAGCGTGCGTGACATGGTGGGCTTCGGCCGCTTTCCGCACAGCGGCGGACGGATGACGGCGCAGGATCGGACGATGGTCGAGGAGGCGCTCGCCCGCTTCGAGCTTGAGGCGCTTGCCAACCGTTCGCTCGACCGCCTCTCAGGCGGACAGCGGCAGCGGGTGATGGTGGCAATGACCTATTGCCAGGACACCGACTATATCCTGCTCGACGAGCCCCTGAACAATCTCGACATGTATCACGCCCGCCAGTTGATGCTGGAACTCAGGCGACTGGTCGACGAAACCGGCCGTACCATCGTCATCGTGCTGCACGACATCAACCACGCCTCGGCGAGTGCCGACCGGATCATCGCGATGAAGAACGGCATGATCGCCGCAGACGGCTCGCCAGAGACGGTGATGCGCACCGAAGTGCTGGAAGCAATCTACGGGTTTCGGGTTCCCGTTATCGAGACGAACGGTATGCGGCTTGCGCTGCAATACGCCTCCTGCGCCCTTTGACCTGCCGTTGCGGTCGGAGAGGGCGTGAGGGAAGGCAAAGGGAACGCGTGTCCCCCTCGGCAGACTGATCCCACGGGAGATGTGGTCCACCATACCCGTCACTGCCCTGTCTGCGCGGTTGCGGCGGATGCCCCGGCTCCGCGCTTATTCCAGCCTGAGAAGAAGACTGCCGGCCTGGAGGTAAGCGCCTTGCTGGACCAGAAGCCGAACCGTTCCGGCCTTGGGCGCGGTGATCTGCGTTTCCATCTTCATCGCTTCCATCACGGCCAGAAGATCGCCTTCGGCAACCGTGGCGCCGTCCTCCACCTTGAAGGTCTGCAGGGTTCCCGAAACCGGGGCAGCTACGCCATCCAACGGGGTCTGCGCAGGCTGACCCGTCATGCCATTCTGACTGCGTCCTGCCGCCCCCAGGCTGGACAGCAGGATGCTCGGCAGGCCGACCGAGACCCGCCGACCATCAATTTCCAGCCATGTGCGCGTCATCGACGGATCGTCAGCAGGTGCAGGGCGCTCCATAGCGTCGGGCATGGCGGCAAAGTCCGTCTCGATCCAGCGGGTGTGAACCTTGAAGCCGTCAGCACCGGTAAAGTCATCCGCCTCAACTGCGGCGCGGTGGAACGGCAGGACGGTCGCCACCCCTTCGATGCGAAACTCCGAAAGCGCCCGCCGGGCCCGGCGCAGCACCTGATCGCGGTCGGCGCCCGTGACAATAAGCTTCGCCACGAGGGAGTCGAACACACCGGGGATCGAGGAACCGCTGACAACACCGCTGTCGAGGCGAACGCCCGGTCCGGATGGCGGATCGAAGACGGCAATGTCACCGGGTGTCGGCAGGAAACCACGACCGGGATCCTCGGCATTGATGCGAAATTCCATCGCGTGCCCGCGCGGCTCCGGCGTCTCCAGAATACTCAGCGTCCCGCCTTCCGCGATGCGGAACTGCTCGATGACGAGATCGATTCCCGTCGTTTCCTCGGTCACGGGATGTTCAACCTGAAGGCGCGTATTGACTTCGAGGAAGGAAATCGTGCCGTCGACGCCAAGCAGGAACTCGACGGTGCCCGCCCCCGAATATCCCGCAGCCGCGCAGATCGCCTTTGCCGCATCATGGATTTTCTGCCGCTGCTCGGCGGACAGGAACGGCGCCGGAGCCTCTTCGATGAGCTTCTGGTTACGGCGCTGCAGCGAACAGTCCCGCGTGCCGACCACCAGTACGTTGCCATGCTTGTCGGCCAGGACCTGCGCCTCGATGTGGCGGGGCCGGTCCAGGAATCGTTCGAGGAAACATTCACCACGCCCGAAGGCAGCGGTGGCTTCGCGCACGGCGGACTCGTAGAGATCAGCGATTTCCTCCATCTTCCAGGCCACCTTCAGCCCGCGTCCACCACCGCCATGGGCGGCCTTGATGGCAACGGGCAGGCCATGCGTTCTTGCAAAGGCGATAACCTCGGCAGCCGAGGTGACGGGACCGTCGCTGCCGGCCACAAGCGGCGCGCCAACACTGGTAGCGATATGACGCGCCTTGACCTTGTCGCCGAGCGTTTCGATCACATGCGGGTCGGGGCCGATCCAGATAAGGCCGGCATCGAGCACGGCCTGCGCAAACTCGGCACGCTCCGACAGGAAGCCATAGCCGGGGTGGACGGCGTCAGCGCCGGCCCGCTTTGCGATGGCGATCAGCTTGGCAATGTCGAGATAGGTTTCGGCCGGGCGCACGCCCTCCAGTGCGTAGGCCTCATCGGCCAGCCTTACGAACAGCGCATCACAATCGGGATCGGCATAGACGGCGACCGATCCGATACCATGGTCGCGGCAGGCGCGGATGATGCGCACGGCAATCTCGCCGCGATTGGCGATCAGAACTTTTTTCATCGCTGCTCTCCTCGGATGTCGTTGGTTCCGGTCGCCGAAATCTCCGCGAAGGGGGCAATCGGTCGGAACCTGATTTTGGCGTTGACGGGGATCTGGCCTGCAAGGTCGAGGTGGTAGTCCGCAACCGCGCCGATGACCGGATAGCCGCCTGTCAGCGGATGATCGGCGAGGAAGAGCACCGGCTGGCCGCTATGCGGAATCTGGATGGCGCCGGTCGCCGTGCCCTCGCTCGGAAGTTCGGCGGTGTCCCTGCGCTCGACCGGCAGGTCACCGGCAAGCCTGATACCGACCCGGCTGGATTGCGGCGTCACCGTCCAGAGCTGGGCACTCAGGGTTTCCAGTCCCTTTTGCGTGAACCAGTCGGTGCGCGGACCGAGCACGACATCGAGGGTCACGATCTCGCCGGCCAGGGGAGGCTCGAAGGCCGGAGCCTCGTCGAGCGAGACGCTGGCAAGACCGGCGGTTTTACCCTTCAGTGTCAGAACGGCGCCCGTCACCACGGGTTTCGGGCCGACGACAGCCAGCGTATCGGTCGCGAAACTGCCAAGAACCGGCTCGACATCGAAGCCGCCGCGCACGGAAAGATAGCTGCGCATGCCCTTCACAGGCTGGCCGAGCCGCACGATATCGCCGGACTCCAGAGAGATCGGGCGATAGGCTTCAGCGCCGTATACGGCTCCGGCAGCGGTCTCGATCGTGATCGGGCACGGCGCGCCGGCAAGGCCGATGACGGCGCGGGCAGCGCTCCTGAACGCGAAGCCGCCGAGCGTCAGTTCCAGACACGGCGTGTTGGCGGGATTTCCGGCAAGACGGTTCGCGGCATTGAAGGCGCTGCGGTCGAGCGCTCCGGACGACGATACCCCCTGCCCCGTCTGCCCGAAACGGCCAAGATCCTGAAACAGCGCGGGCATCGGCGCAGCCAGAACCTCGAAATGTGGAGCGGAGAGGTCCGGCTGCCGTTCTGCCTTGCGCGGCGTCTGCGCAAGGGAAACAGTCCTGCCGGTCCTGGCCATGTCGAGGAAGCGAACGCGATAGCCAGGCTGCAACAGCGCGCCGGGTTCCCGGTCGATATCCCACATCTTGAGCGGCGTCGTGCCGATGATCTGCCACCCGCCCGGGCTGTTTTGCGGGTAGACGCCGCTGAACGCACCGGCAAGCGCCACCGAGCCGGCCGGAATGCGGGTGCGCGGGCTCTGGCGGCGCGGGACGGCGAGTGCCGGATCGCCGCCGACGAGATAGCCGAAGCCGGGTGCGAAGCCGCAAAAGGCTACGGCAAATTCGCTTTCAGTATGCCGGCGGATCACCTCATTGACGTCAAGGCCGGTCAGCGCTGCCACATCGTTCAGGTCTTCACCGTCGTAGCGGACGGGAATCTCCACAAGCTGTCCGGCAGCCGGCGGCGCGGCGGAGAGATCGCGTGCTGCAAGCGCTTCCGCGATACGAGCGGCATCGATCGTGTCCGGCCGGAACCGGATCATCAGCGTGCGTGCAGCCGGCACCATCTCCTCGATGCCGTCGACGGGTTCAGTCGACAAAGACGCGAACAGCGCCAGCGTTTCATGGAGACTGGCGAGTTCGACAAGGAGAACGGTAAGGCTGACGGGGAGGATACGCATCGGGTTCTCAGGCGTGATAGGCGGAATCGGGAATGTCCGTGATGGATATGCAGCCCGGCGCATGGGTAATCGCGAAGGGAACGCCGGATGTCGGCTCGACACGGTCTTGGCGATAGGTGGCGCGGGCCTTTCGGGCAGCTGTCGCATCGACATGTGCCCGACAATCGATCGGAGTGGCCATCGTCTCAGGCTCCCGTGACGAAGGGTCGGATGGCGACGCCCTCGCGTTCGAAACGCTGGCGGATCGTTTCGGCAATGTCGACCGCACCGGGGCTGTCGCCGTGAACGCAGATGGACTGGGCGGAAATCTCGATGGTGGAACCGTCGATGGCAACAAGCGTGCCGGTGCGGGCAAGGCGCAGCATGCGCTCGGCGATCTCGTCTTTGTCATGCAGAACCGCCCCCGGCTCGCGGCGGGAGACAAGCTCGCCCTTCGGCGTGTAGGCGCGATCGGCAAAGGCTTCAGCCACAACGGCAAGACCGGCCTTGCGGGCAAGATCAAGAATGGGAGCATTGGCAAGGCCCATCAGGACAAGCCCGGCGTCGATGGCGAGGATCGCATCGATCACGGCCTGTCCCTGTCTGGCGTCCCAGGCGATGCGGTTGTAAAGCGCGCCATGCGGCTTCACGTAGGTGACGGTGGTGCCAAGCGAGGCAGCAATGCCCTTCAGGGCGCCTATCTGGTAGATTGTGTCAGTAAAGAGCTGTTCCGGCGCGATGTCCATGTCGCGACGGCCGAAACCGACGCGGTCCGGATAGGACACATGGGCACCGATAGCCACGCCTCTGGCGGCGGCCGCCTTGACCGTATTGTAGATGCCGGCGGGATCGCCTGCATGAAATCCGCACGCGATGTTCGCGCTGGAGACGATGGCCAGCATGGCCTCGTCCTGTCCCATGCGCCAGGCACCGTAGCTTTCTCCGAGATCACTGTTCAGATCGATTGCAGCCATCGTGAAGTTCTCCTTGAGCTCCTGGCAAGGTCATCGCAATGATCTTGCTATCGCTATTGCATCGACAAGGGAATGTGCGTCGCAGCCTGTTCGTGACGTATCACAACGGGCCTTGCGACATCGGGGCGAGCGTGGCGCGCCAAGGTCGCCACGCTCTCTTGCGACATGCGCCGTCACAGGCCGAGCAGCGCGAAGATCGGGCCGATCGACTTGTAGGCCATGTACCAGGTCAGGCAGCAGACCAGCGCGCCGAGCACCAGCAACCAGCGCGGATACTGATAGCCGTTCATCAGGTCGGCGCGCTTCCAGGCGGCAAACAGCAGCATGGACAGACCGATCGGCAACACGAGGCCATTCAGGCCGCCGACGAAGACCAGCATGGCGGCCGGCGGCGTGGTGATGATGACATAGGCGACGAGCGAGATGCAGATGAAGGCGACGGTTGCCAGGTTGCGCTGACGCTCGGAGATTTCCGGTCTGAAAGCCGTCAGGAACGACACCGAGGTATAGGCCGCGCCGATGATGCTGGTCATGGCGGAGGCAAGGAAGACGGCACCGAACAGGCGGAAACCGATATCACCGGCGGCTGCATGAAAGGCCTGGCCGGCCGGATTGGCTCCCTTGCCCGAAAGGTCGATGACAACACCGCTTGCAACGACACCGAGAACGGCGAGGAACAGGATGTAGCGCAGCACGCCGGTGATCGCGATTCCGCTCAGCGCCGCGCGGTTGATGGCAGAAATGTTTTCCACGCCGGCCGTGCCCTTGTCGAGCAGGCGGTGCGCGCCGGCATAGGTGATATAGCCGCCGACCGTGCCGCCGACGATGGTGGTGATCGTCGCAAAATCGATGGTCGAAGGCAGGAAGGTCTGATGGAAGGCTTCGGCAACCGGCGGGCCTGACACGACCGTCGCATAGAGGATCAGCGCCAGCTTGACGAAGGCGGCGACGAAGACCACGCGGTCCATCGCAACACCGGCCCGGCGCGACAGGAAGATGCCGATGGCGGCCAGAGCGGCCGCAGCCCCGCCGATCTTCGGATCGAGATCGACCATTGCATTGAGGCCGAGCCCCGCGCCGCCGATATTGCCGACATTGAAGAACAGGCCGCCGATGATTACGAGAATGGCCAGCAGATAGCCGGAGCCGGGAATGGCGGCATTGGCAATTGCCGGCGCACGCATGCGGGTGACGGCGACGATGCGCCAGACATTCGCCTGCACGACGAAATCGATCAGGATCGAGACCACGATCGCGAAAGCGAAGGCTGCCCCCAGTTTCACGGTGAAGGTGGCGGTCTGCGTGATGAACCCCGGCCCGACGGCCGCCATCGACATCAGGAACATGGCGGAAAGCAGGGCATAGCGCTGGGACTGCGCGCCTCCCGCAGCCTTGCGGCCCGGCACAGGCTCGGTCTTCTGCATGATATGTCTCCGTTTATCGTCATCCGCCCCTCGCGGATGCTTTCATGCTCTCAATCATGGAATGCTCCTCAAAAATGTCAATATCGTTGAACAATCTTTTAATATTGCACAGCAATATAGATACATTGCTGTGCAATATGATGAAGTTTTGGGCAAAGACTCCGTGTGTGCCGCCAAACATTTGTGCTATGGAGGCAAGTGTTGAGGGAACAGACGCACCGGGCCACCCATGACAGGCCCGACGGGAAGCATTGGGGACGCAACAGCATGACGGAGATGGCGGAGAGCTTGCCGGTTGCGGATAGGCTTGCCAGAGACATTCGCGCGATGCTGATCTCGGGGGAGTTGAAGCCGGGGCAGCGCCTGTCTGAAGCCGCCTTCAGCGAACGCCTCAACGTTTCCCGCAATTCGCTGCGCGAAGCGTTCCGGCTTCTCACGAAAGAGGGACTGCTCCAGCACGAGGCAAACCGCGGCGTCTTCGTCAGCGTGCCGAGCATGTCCTCGATCATCGATATCTATCGCGTCAGACGCCTCATCGAATGCGGCGCCCTGCTCAAGGCTTGGCATCTGCATCCTGCCGTCAGAACGATGCGTCAGGCGGTCGAGGCGGCCAAGTCCTGCCGCCTGCGCAGCGACTGGCAGGGCGTCGGCAGCGCAAACATGACCTTTCATGCGGCCGTTGTGGATCTATCCGATAGCGCCCGGCTGAATGCGTTCTATGCGGGCATCGCCGCAGAACTGCGGCTCGGCTTCGGGCTGCTCGGAGATCCCGAAGACCTGCATTCTCCATTCATCGACATGAATGACGAGATCGTCACGCTCGTCGAGAACAACAGGTCCGCAGAGGCGGCAAGCCGCATGGGCGACTATCTGACGCTCTCGGAACGGGTCATCCTGAAGGCCTTCGAGAAGACCCTCTGAACGCATCCCGGCAGCGCAGGACTGTTTACCCTGATGGCGCTGACCTGCATGGCAGCGCTCCCGATAGGTCGATCCTATGGCTTCGGAACGACGGTAGCCAGCTTGCGGAACGGCGAGAGAATTTCGAGGCGGCTGGGCACGCCTCTGGCGATGCTGACGATGGCGCCGGGACCGATCTGCACGGGTGCAGCACCCGCTTGCGAATAGATCGCCTCGCCTTCGACGACAACGAATGTTTCCTCAAGATCGCGGCCGGGATAGTTGTAGATGCCGGGTTCGGCCTTCCATACGGCGACGATTGTGCCGTTTTCCATCGGGTCCTGCCAGATCAGGCGGCGGTAGGAACCGCTGTCACGCCCTTGCGCCGGCATGGCGGGCGTGAGGTCGATATCATCGGCAATGTTGTAGATCGGCATGCTCATGGCAGTCTCCTCGGGGTTCATGATGATGGGCATCGGCGGCACGCCGCGGGGCATAAGGTCAGGCATGCGGCGGCAGAGGCGTGCCGGAAAGGCGGGTAGCGAGATTGTCACGCAGACGGTGGTAACGCAGCGTCAGCGCCGGGCCGAAGGTCATGTAGAAGGGCGCAGCCTTCAGCGGCTCCAGCTTCAGCGCCAGTTCGCCTTCCGGTCTGTCCAGCGCCCATTCGGACAGGATGGAGCCCAGCATGGAGCCCAGCATGGAGCCCGTTGGCACGCCGCGTCCGGACAGGCCGGTCAAGGCCACGACCCCGGGCGCCAGAGCGTAGAAACGCGGCACCGTGCGATACTGCATGTCGAGTTCGCCGAACCAGATATAGTCCCAGCGGATCTCCTCGCGAATCTGAGGATGCAGCCATTTCAGCCGCTCGCTCATCACCTGTCGCGTATAGGCTATGTCGCGTCCACGCCGTCCCATGGGGAACATCGAGGCGACGATGCGGCCCTCCGCATTGTACTTGTAGACAAAGATATCGCCGCGACCGTCGTGGATCGTGGTGTTGTTCGGCAGCACGCGGACCCGCGTTTCCGGCGAGAGCACCTGCGTGGCGGCCACGAAGACACGCTGGATCTTGAAGGTGCGGTCGAGTTTGGGCCAGCCGCCAACGGTATAGGCACCCGTCGTGAAGATCACCTTGTCGGCGATCACATGGCCGGCGGCGGTTGCCACCTTCCAACCGCCGGCCGCATCACGCTCGCAGGAGGTCGCGGCCGAGCCGGTGAACAGTTTTGCGCCTTCCTGAAGAACGGCACGCGCCAACCCCCGCGCATAGCCGAGCGGATTGAGATGCCCGGCCTCCTCATGCAGCCAGCCGCCCTGGAAGCGCGGGCTGCCGGTGAGATCGGCCACTTCGTCGCGATCGATGAAGCGGGTGCGGGCACCGACGGCATTATAGGTCTCGACCTTCTCGCGGATCGTATCGAGTGCGCGAGGATGCGGGGCGCCCATCACATAGCCGTTCTGCACCCATTCGCAGTCGATCTGGTAGTCGCGGATCATGGCCGCGACGCGATCATTGGCGCGCGTCTGCCGATCGATCAGCCGTTCCGCCCAAGGTTCGCCCAACATCCGCCGAAGCTCCGGCAGGCTGTAATGGGTGAAAGTTGGCGTGCAGTGGCCGGCATTGCGGCCGGAACCGCCGAAACCCGCCTCCTCCCGCTCCAGGAGCACGACCCGGACCCCGGCTTTGGCCAGTTCCAGCGCCGTCGTGAGCCCCGTATAGCCCGCACCGACGATGCACACATCAGCCCTGACGCTGCCTTCAAGCCTTTCGGTTGTCGGGGCCGGTGCGGCAGTCGCATACCATAGGGTGATATCGAAGGGGGAAAACGCTGTCATGACGGCCTCCCCTCAGTTCAGGTCGCTACGGGCGTCGAGCGCATCGCGCAGGCCGTCGCCGATGAAGTTGAAGCTGGTCACCGCAAGGGTAATCGCCACCCCCGGCACGATGGCGAGCCAGGGCGCCTTGTCGAGATATTGCTGGGCACCGTTCAGCATGTTGCCCCAGCTCGGCAGCGGCGGCTGGATGCCATAGCCGAGGAAGCTGATATAGGCCTCCAGCAGGATGGCACGCGCCACCGTCAGCGTGGCTGCCACGATGATCGGACCGACCGCGTTCGGCAGGATTTCCCGGAACATGATCCAGGCATTCGGCAGCCCCAGCATGCGCGCGGCCAGCACGAAATCACGCTCACGCAGCGAGCGCACCTCAGCCTCCACCAGCCTGGCAATTTCCATCCAGCTGGTGACCGCGATGATCACCGTGATCATGAACGGGCTCGGCTTCACGAAGGCCGCAAGCGCCAGCAGCAGGAAGATGCTGGGAAAGGAGAGAAACGCATCAACGAAGCGCATCAGCACCGCACCAAGGCGCCCGCCGTAATAGCCGGCAACCACGCCGATGACAGTGCCGATCAGCGTCGAGAGCACCATGGCAAAGAAGCCGACCAGCAGGGAAATGCGACCGGCATTGAACAGACGCGCTGCGATATCCCGGCCCAGCGGATCAGTGCCGAAGATATGCGCGCCGGTGAGTGGAGGCGCAAAGCGGGCGCGCAGATCGATGAAGAGCTCGTCATAAGGCAGAAGATGCGGACCGACGACACAGGCGAAGATCATGACCGAGATCATCACGAGGCCGAGGACGGCGAGCCTGTGGCGCATGAAGCGCCGGATCGTGCGGCTTCGCCACCAGTGCGCGCCAGCGACGGCGGAAGGGGAGAGCATTGCGGCAGACATGGTCTATCCTTTCGGGGATGACGGCTGTTGCGAACATGGCCTCATCCGAGCCGGATGCGGGGATCAACGAGAGCGACCAGCAGGTCGGCAATCAGGCTGCCGAGCAGAACAAGGATGGCTGAAAACATCAGAAGCCCCATCACGACCGGGTAATCGTGATAGCCGAGACTATCGAGGAAGAGCCGCCCCATGCCGGGCCAGGTAAAGACCGTCTCGGTTACCAGTGCGCCACCGAGAATGGTCGGCAGTTGCAGGCCGGCGAGCGTAATCATCGGCAACAGCGCATTGCCCACCACATGCTTCATCAGAACGCGGCGTGGCGTGAGCCCCTTTGCACGGGCAGTGCGCACGAAATCCTGGTTGATCACATCAAGCGTTGCGGTGCGCATGTATCGGCTCCACACGGCGATGTTGACAAGCGCTAGAACGAGGCTCGGCATGACCAGATGGATCGCATAATCATAAAGAGACTGATCGCCGATCGTGTACATGTTGCCGGCGGGCAGCCATTTGAGCTTCAGCGCAAAGACATAGATGGCGACGAGACCGAACCAGAAGGTCGGGATGGACAGGGCCACCATGGCGCCCACCGTTGCGGTATAGTCGAACAGCGAATAGCGTTTCGTTGCTCCCTTGATGCCGATCCAGGTGCCGATCAGGATCGAGACGAGGGTGGAGGAAACCATCAGCAGAAGCGTTGCGAACAGATGCCCGGAAATGATGTCGAGCACGGGTCTCTGGTCGCGGTAGGACTTCCCCCAGTCTCCCTGTACGAGGCGCCAGACCCAGTCGAGATACTGGATCGGAAGGGGACGATCGAGCCCCATCTGGTGGGCAATGCGATCGAGCGCCTCGCGCGTCATGCCGGGGGTCAGGGCGAACTGCGACAACGGGCCGCCGGGCGCGAGGTTGAGGATGGCAAAGCCGATGATCGACACCAGCACCAGCAGGACAAGGCTCTGCCAGAGACGATTGAGAAGATAGGCGAACATGCGGGGTCAGCTCCGGTTCGACCCGAGGCGCATTCCGGCAGGAGCGGACCTCGGGCAGGCCTTCGGGATCGTCGGCGACGGCCGGCGTCAGACACGCCCCTGCGGAGCCCGCCTTCCTCGCCGGTCGTCGCGACGCGACGGGCCGGGCACTGAACCAGCCCGGCCTTTGCTGCGATCAGTTGAGGCTCCAGCTTCCGACGTTCCAGGTGTCGATGCGCGTGTTGATGTTGAAGACAACATTCTCCACGCCCTGCTTGTGGCCGCGCACCGTTGCGTACTGGAACAGCGGCAGGAACGGCAGCTCCTTGCGCATGATCTCCTGGATCTTCAGATAGGCGGTCTTGCGCTCGGCCGGCACGAACAGGCTGCCACCCTTGGCCAGCAGCTCGTCCACCTCCTTGTTGGCGAACTGCCAGGTGTTCTGGCCGGAACCGCCCTTGGCCGGACTGGAGTTAGAGCGGAAGAAATCCGACGTGTCGGGATCCGGGCCGGTCAGGAAATCGAGGCCGACGATCACGGTGTCGAACTGCGACAGCATCCAGTAATCACCCCACATGACGGCCGGCGGCAGGTTGGAAATGGTCATCTCCACGCCCAGTTCCTTGAAGGACTGCTGCATGTACTGCTGCACCTGCTCGCGGATGTGGTTGCCCGCCGTGGTCGAGCAGGTGAAGGAAAGCTTCACGCCATCCTTGGCGCGGACGCCGTCCGCTCCCGGCTTCCAGCCGGCCTCATCAAGTAGATTCTTGGCCTTCTCCATCGAGTATTCGTGCTTCGGCAGATCCGGATTGTAATAGAAGGACTGCTGCGGCACATAGCTTTCGGTCGGCGTCGGCAGACCATAGTAAAGCGCATCGATGATCGATTGCTTGTCGATGGCGTGGTAGAGCGCCTCGCGCACCTTCGGGTCCTTGAACTGCGGACGCTCCATGTTGAAGGTAAAGGATTCGACCGTGGAGCCCGGCACGACCGTGACCACCTTGCCCGGCAGCGCCTTTGCCTCGTCATAATGATCGGGCGTGATCCACTGCAGGCCGACGACATCGATGTCCCCGGTCTTGAACTGCGTGTACATGACGTTGAGATCGGGCACATATTTGTAGATCAGCCGCTGCAGATGCGGCCCATCGCCGAAGTAATCGGCATTGGCCTCAAGCAGGATGTAATCGCCGGCCACACGCTCCTTCCACTTGAACGGACCGGTGCCGATCGGCGCATTGTTGTAGGGCGCGGTATTTTTGTCAGCGGCGGCGCCGAGGATATGCTTCGGGGTGATGAAGGTGGAGGCGAGGATGGATGGATATGGCGCGAAGGGCTTTTCCATCTTCCAGGTGATTTCGGTGGGCGACACGACGGTGAGATCGCGCACATATTCATGGCCGGTCTTGCGCCAGGACCGAAAGTTCGGATCGACCAGCAGTTCGAGCGTGAATTTGACGTCTTCGGCCGTAAAGGGCTTTCCGTCATGCCATTTCACGTCGTCCCGCAGCCTGATCTTCCAGGAGAGACCATCGGCGGAAATGCCGCCATTCTCGACGGTCGGCACCTCGGCGGCAAGCGCTGCGACGAAGGCGCCCTTCTCGTCCACATAGAACAGCGGATCGAAGATGCTGAAATGGATGCCTTCATCCACCTCGATATGCGGCATGTGCGGATTGAAGACGGTCGGCTCCTGCGAGAAACCGATGGTCAACTGCCCCTTGGGCGTCTTGGCCTCCTTCGCGAAGGCACGCGAGAGGCCGGGAAGACCGCTCAGCACGACGCCGGACGCGCCGAGCGCGAGAAGGCCGAGCGCCTGGCGGCGTGTGGTGGCAGTAAACGGCTTGGATTGATCGGACATGGTCAGTTCCCCTTTTTGTCGATGGATTGTCTTTGATGTCACGTCGTTGCATCCGCCTCTGCGGGCGGTAAGCCTCCCGCCGGCAGTCACCTGCCGGTCTGCAAGGGCGACAGGCGGCAGAGCCGCCGGTCGCGGGGCGCGTCAGAAGCCGCTGATCAGTTTGATCTTCGAACCGTCGGAAAAGCGGCTGAACCGGAAATCGCGGCGCTCGACGATCGGGCTGCGGCCGGTGACGATATCCGCCATCAGGCGACCGGCACCCGGGCCGATGCCGAAGCCATGGCCGGAAAAACCGGTAGCGACATGGAAACCGGGGATCGCGTCGATGGCATCGATGACCGGCACCGCATCCGGCGTCACGTCGATCATGCCGCCCCAGCGCTGGGCGATCTCGGCATTCCTGAAGACCGGAAAAGCCTCCGACAGGCGCTTCAACGCCGCATCCGACATGGCCTTGGACGGGATGGGATCAAGCACGCGGTTGTATTCGAAGGGTGAGGCCTCATCGAGTGCCCAGCGCCTCGGGATGCGCGCCTCGTCGAAGAAGCGGCCCGCGAGCCGAAACCGAAGGGAGCGCCATTCGTGCGCAAAGGCCGGCATGAACTTCATGGCGTAGCGGAAGGACGCCGGCACGAGATCGACGATGTTCTGCGTGCCGTCAGCGATCGTGTAGCCGCCGTCCTGACGCTTGCGCAGCGCAAAGCCGCTGGCCCAGATCGCCTCTTCCGGCCCGCCTTCGAGCGGCTTGGTGCGCAAGACGGAATTCAGCACCTTCAGCTGCGGCAGGTCGAGGCCATTATTGCCCATGAACAGGCTGGACCAGGCGCCTCCGGCCAGCACCACGGCCTGACAGGCTATCTCGCCACGCTCGGTCACGACGCCGGACACACGGCCACCGGACAATTGCAGGCCGCGCACCGCACATTCCGTGAGGATATGCGCCCCGCGATCACGCGCGGCTTCCGCAATCGCAGGCGCTGCCCTCTGCGGTTCGGCGCGGCAATCGCCGGCGGTATAGAGCGCCCCGGCAATCTTCATCCGGTTGCCGGGATACTTTTCGTTGAATTCTGCGGCACTCAGCATGCGGCTTTCGATCTGATAGCCTTCGAGATTGCGATTCCATCTCTCGTGCTCGTCGAACTGCTTCTCGTCGGCGCAGGTGAAGACGATGCCGGAGCGCTTGAAGCCTGTTTCCCGCCCCGTGCGCCGATTGAGATCGGCCCAGATGCGAAGCGATTCCGCCATCAGCGGCACTTCGCGCGGATCACGCCGGGAAATGCGTACCCAGCCCCAGTTGCGGCTGGATTGTTCGTGGCCGATGCCGCCCTTTTCGCACAGGGCAACCTTCAGGCCGCCATCGGCAAGTTCCAGCGCCGTCGAGGTTCCGATGATCCCGCCGCCGATGACGACGACATCCACCTGTTTCGGCAGTTCGGCATCGCCATGGACGGGAACGACAAATGGACCGGGCATGTCAGAAGAACTCCTCGAGTTGGCAATTCACAGCGAATTCGGCGACGGAGGCCTCGTTCGGCAGAGCAAGCAGCATGGCGACGATACGGGCGAGATCCTCCGGCTGCGTCAGACGGTCGGCGGGCCGGTCGGTCAGTGCCGCGGCCATGTCGGTGGCGACAAAGCCGGGGCAGACGGCTGTGGCGCGCACACCCTGTTCAAAGCCTGTCTGGCGGATGGCATGGGCAAGGGCCACGGCGGCGAACTTCGACAGCGAATAGCTGCCGGCACCGGCCGACTTCACCCTCTTGCCGGAGAGCGAGGCGAGGATGATGACCCTGCCACGACCCGTGGCGCAGAGCGCGGCCCAGGCGGCCTTCGCCAGCCGGCGCGGCGCCTTGACGTTGACCGCCATCATCGCATCGATATCCTCGTCATCGGCCTCGATCACCGTCTTCGGGATCATGATGCCGGCATTGGCGACCAGCGCATCGATGCGGCCGAAACGGGAAAGCACCGCGTCCACCCAACGCTGCTCCCCGGTGACATCAGCGGCATCATAGGCCATCAGATGCACGCGCTCCTCGCGGCCGGACGCCCAGTCGGGCTGAACGGGCTGGCGCATGCCGAGCGACACGGACCATCCCTGATCCAGAAGTTCCAGCGCCACATGCCGGCCAATGCCGCGGCCTGCTCCGGAAATCAGTGCTACGGATCCTTGGGGAGCCTTGATCATGGCAACCCCACAATCCGCCGATAGGCACGTCTCAAGATATCCATGACCAGCCTCTGTTCGTCTTCGGGAATGAATGAGAAGAAATCGCGCGACTGTTTCGGCACGATCTCTCGGATCTTCACCGCAAGTGCCGCCCCCGCCTCCGTGATGTAGAGTTCCTGGGCACGGCTATCGTCGGGCGAAACCTCGCGCCGGATGAGGCCGTGGTCCTCCATCTGGTCGATCAGCCGGCCCATCGCGGAGCGGTCGCGCAGGATCAGGTGGGCGATCACCGAAGGGCGGATGCCCGGATAGTCATCGACCAGAAGCAGGGTGGTGATCTTTCCCGTGCCCTTGGCGACATCCAGCCCCTCCAGCCGCTCGTCCAGATCGCGCGAGACGGCAAGGTTGATGGTGCGGATGTAAAAGCTCAGCGTATCCTCGAGAACATCGATGTTGATATCCTCGGGCACGATGGGCGGTCTGGCAGGCGGCTTGCGCATGAAGGTTCGGTTCCTATGGACAAAAAGAGGCTCCATTCGCCGACGCCCTGTGCGGGCGCCGCCGTCTGGTCTTCCATCCATGCCGTATTGCAGTTTCGTGACGCTATGAAAGGGTAATTGGTGGATAATAGCAACTATTTTTCGCGCCAGAATCCGATATTTTTTCGCAATTTCAATTACTTAAGAGGAAAAACAGGGAGAGCGCCGGCATCGCGGGATGCCAGCGAAACAGGGCGGGATATCCTGAGGAGAGCCATCTCGCGGGCATGATGCCCCGGTTCGGCTGTGCTCCTGATCAGACGGCTGTAACTGCCGGTTCCCAGTCTGCACCGGGAATGGCGGCCACAAGCTTGCGGGTATAGTCGTGCTGCGGGTGTCGGAAGATGCGGGTCGGCGGCCCCTCCTCCACCACGATGCCCTTGTGCATGACCAGCACCTCATCGCAGATCTGGCTCGCGACCCTCAAATCATGCGTGATGAAAATCATCGCGATCTTCATCTCCCGCTGGACCCGGGCCAGAAGTTCGAGGATCTGCGCCTGGATCGACACGTCGAGGGCCGAGACCGCCTCATCCGCGACCAGCACGACCGGATCGAACATCAGCGCCCGGGCAATGCCGATCCGCTGACGCTGGCCGCCGGAAAACTCGTGCGGGAAGCGGTCATAGGCCTGCTCGTCGAGACCGACCAGCGCCAGAAGCCGGAGCGCCTTGGACCGCGCCTCCTGCGCTGAAACGCCATGCGCGATCGGCCCGACGGTCAGGATCCGGCCGATCGTGTGACGGGGATTGAGCGAGGCGAATGGATCCTGAAAGATCATCTGGATATAGGGACGGATCTTGCGGAAGCTTTCCTCCGCCATGCCGGCAATGTCGCGCCCGTCGAAGCGGATCTGGCCAGCATCCGGTTCCAGAAGCTTCAGCAGTACCTTCCCCAGCGAGGACTTGCCGGATCCGCTTTCGCCGACGACACCCAGCGTCTGGCCCTTGCGCAGCCGGAAACTGACCCCGTTGACCGCCTTGACCGTCCGCGCCGCGGCAAACAGCGAACGGCTGCCGCGATATTCCTTCTCCAGGTTTTCCACCTCCAGCACCACCGGGGGTTCATCGCTGACAGCGTCCGCGCTGGCACGCATACGCGGCACAGCCGCCACCAGCCGGCGCGTATAGGGATGAGCGGGATGCACGAGAACCTGATCGGCCCTGCCCTGCTCCACCAGATGTCCCTTTTCCATGACCACCACACGGTCGGCGATCTCGGCAACCACGCCGAAATCGTGGGTAATGAACATCACGCTCATGCCCTTGCGCTTCTGGATACGGCGAATGAGATCGAGGATCTGCGCCTGGGTGGTGACATCGAGCGCCGTCGTCGGTTCGTCAGCGATCAACACATCCGGATCGAGCGCCAGCGCCATGGCGATCATCACGCGCTGGCGCTGGCCGCCGGACAGTCGGAAGGGATATTGCAGCCGCATCAGGGAAGGATCCGGCAGGCCCACCTCTTCCAGCAAGTCCAGAACCTTCGCCCTTCGGCTTTCCGCAGTTCCCACCCCATGCGCGGCCAGAACCTCGGCAATCTGGTCGCCAACAGTCATCAGCGGATTGAGCGCCGAGAGCGGATCCTGAAAGATGATCGAGACGGCGCGACCGCGCAGTGGCCGGATCTCCTCTTCCCGGGCGGCCAGAATGTTGATGCCTTTGAAATGGATCTCGCCGGCGCTGACTTTGATCGCCGGCGACAGGAGGCCCATGATGGTGTTGGCGGTCACGGATTTTCCGGATCCGGATTCACCGATGATGCAGAGAATTTCTCCTGCATGGAGATCGAAGGATATGTCCTTGACCGCGTGGGCCCGCTCCATTCCCGGCGGAAGGTCCACCGTGAGATGACGAACGGACAACACCACGTCGGCCGACGTGGAGGTTTGCGACATCAGTTCCCCTTGTTTTTTGTTCACCATGTTCGCACTGGCCGGCACCTATCGCGCCGACAGAGATAGTGGATGATGTCCACTATCTTGTCCAGTGATCATGTGTTGCAGGCAGGCGACGGTGGGATTGGGACAGAGATCTACCCATCGCGACCTTTACCCGGGGGAGCAGAGTTTACCCTGTTGTCGGTCATCGATGCTCTTTCCATCAGGCATGAGCTCAACAACCAACCCGGCCGGACACAGACGGATGGCCATGCGTCAGCCACACCACGCGCCGTCACATGATTGCCAGGCGGCCCGGATACGGCACGTCGTGCGTCATCTCACCGTTTGCGGCAGATCCGGAAAACCGCTATAGCGCCCGGTTAATAGTACAGAAATTTCAATCCTGGGCTTATTGGCAGGCGCGGTCACGTGGTCGGCGTCTTTACACAGCCAGGCTTCGTTGATGATTGGAGTGCATGTGTTTTTGCCAGGCTCGGATGACAATGCTGCCATCGCGCGCGTCCAGGAGTTCTTCAAGAACAATCCGGTCCGGGAAAGTTGGCCCTGGCGCCATTGGAATGCCCAGCCTCTGGTATCACGCACAATAAATCGGCGGATTTCCGGGTTTGTCGACAGGTCGTTTCACGACGTCTTGAAGGACATGCTGCCTGAACTCGGGCTGTCGTTACCGGTCGGGCGGGCCGTATCTCTCGGATGCGGTCGAGGTCGCCAGGATCGCAGTCTTTTCCGCCATGGAATCGTCAATGCTCTTGTCGGTTACGACATTTCACCAGATTCTGTCGAGGCTGCCCAAAGATTGGCAATTTCAGCGGGCATTGATGCGTTTGACTACCGGGTTGGCGATCTCAACGCGCTGGAGTTGCCGGAGTCGAGCTTCGATCTGATCGTTGCCGAGATGTCGCTGCATCATACGACCGAGCTTGAGCGGCTGTTTGATGTTGTGGCGCGCGCCTTGAAGCCGAATGGTCTGCTGATCGCTGACGAATATGTCGGCCCAACCCGCTTTCGGTGGACCGAGACGCAGATGCGGACAACGAACGGTTTTCTGTCCATGTTGTCAGAAACGATGCGCACAACACCGGACGGGATCATCAAACCCCTGATAGAGCATCAGCCTCCGTCTTTCTTTGACGCAGTGGACCCTTCTGAATCCATACGATCGGGTGAGGTGATCACCTGCATGGAACAGCGCTTCGACATCATCTGGCAAAGGCCCTATGGCGGAACGCTCCTGCATCCCATGTTGCACGACATTGCCTGTAATTTTCGAGAGGGGGATCTGTTTGCCGAGGCCTTTCTCAATGCCGTCATTTCCATGGAGGATGTCATGATGGCGACCGGCGAACTGGCATCCGACTTCGCGACACTCGTGGCGAGGCCGAAATGATGGCGTCACTGTATCGTCGCGGCTTGCAGCTTCTTCGGCGTCTACGGGCGCGCCAGCGAGAACGGGAGCGGCAGGTGATCGAGTTGGGCGCATCGGGATTGTTCGATGCACGCTGGTACCGGCAGTCTTATCCGGACGTGCCGCAGGGAGGCGAAATCCTGCATTATCTGGACACCGGATGGCGCATCGGTTTCAATCCATCGCCGCGCTTCGATTGCGCAGCCTATCTCATGGCGAACGTGGATGTCGCCCGCGCCGGCATGAACCCTGTCATCCATTACATCCGATACGGACGGGAGGAAGGCAGAGCCCTGCCTGGTCTTCCGGATGCCGGAAGCGCTTCAGGCAGAGGTCCGAAGGCAGATGCGAGCATTTCGGAGCATCAGGTCCACTCCCCCGAAATCCTGCAAGATGCCGTCGTGCTGCGGCAGTCGGGCCTGTTTGACGAGACATGGTACCGAAGCACGTATGGCGTGCCGACCGGGGACGACGCGCTCCTTCATTACCTGTCGACGGGATGGCGTCTCGGGCACAATCCCTCGCCACGTTTCGATCAGAACTTCTATCTTGAGACATACCGGGATGTTGCGGATGCAGGCGATAACCCGGTCCTCCACTACATCCGCCATGGCCGGATCGAGAACCGCATGCCCGCGGCACCGGCGGCCTCTGTCGATGCCGCCTCGATTGCAGGGGACCTGGACGCTGTTCGCGCCAGCGGGCTTTTCGATCCCGACTGGTACACCGAACGCTACGGCGACAGCATTGTCGGCGATCCGCTTGTTTTCTATATCGCAAGCGGATGGACGAAGGGTCACCAGCCCGGCCCGTCCTTCAACGGCAGCTTCTACCTCGAAACCTATCCCGATGTTGCTGAGGCAGGGTTCAATCCGCTGGTTCACTATGTCAGCCATGGGATGTCCGAAGGCAGACTTGCCCTGCCGGATCCGTTTGCACCACATGCCCTGCAATCGGTGCTCGCACGTTTTCAGCTTGATCCTGCAGCAGCCGAAGAGACCATCAGGGCAAACCTTGAGCACCATCAATGGCCCCGCTTTGCACGTGGCGCCAAAATGGATGTTTTCGTCCACTCGCGCGGCAACATCTTCATGCGCGAGATTGCGGAGCTTGTGACGGCTGGCGCGATCGAGGCCGGATTTGCGGCGCGCCTTTGCCATGAGGACGAGTTCTTTCGCGCCAAGGCGGAGTCGACGCATTCTGCGGACGCGGTCGCGATCATCGTCGCACCGCACGAATTTTTTGTCATCGAGTTTCAGGGGCGGAAAGTGCCCATGCACTGGGCCGCCGGGGCGGTGCTTCTCAATGTCGAGCAATTGCACACAGGGTGGTTCAAGGCGGGATTGCCGGCCATTCGCACGGCTGCGGCGGTCCTCGATATCAGTCTGCAATCCGCCGCGGTTCTGGCCCACCTGAAACTGCCATCCGCCTACCTGCCGCTCGGATACGTGAAGGATTTCGCACGTCTGGCGGTTCAGGAAACCCTGCCGGATGTGACGGCATTGAGGTCCCTCGAAAGGGCAATCAAGCAGACGCCCCCGGTTCTCGATGCGCCGCTGTCCACGCGCCCCATCGACGTGTTTTTCATTGGCTATCTTTCGCAACGCCGAAGCGGCATCTTCGAGCGCTTTGCCACCAGACTGTCCAAATGGCGCTGCCACTTCGTGTTGACGGACGGGGACCGCCCGCTGGTCAGCGGCGACAATGCCATTCTGGAAAGCGAGGCGACCATTGGCCTTGTTCAGCGCAGCAAGATCGTCCTCAATCTGCATCAGTCCGACGAGCCCTTTTTCGAGTGGCACAGGATCGTGCTGCAAGGAATCTGGCAGCGCGCGCTTGTCGTTTCCGAGCCGCTTGCGCTTCAAAGCAAATTTCTGTCGGGAACGCATTTTCTCGAAGCACCACTCGATGAACTGGCAGATCTCATCGACTGGCTGCTTGAAACCGAGGCTGGAATGCAGACGGCAGAGAAGATCCGAATGCGCGCCTTCGATCATTTGACGCAACAGGTAAGTCTCGGCAGAGAGTTGCAGACTTTGTTCCTTGACGATTGCCACGGCACGACAAAGGCGTGAGAACACGGATGCAGACAGGTTTGCCGGCTTCTCCGAAAATCCCGTATGACGTGCTGTTCGAACACGACACGCATACGTTACCGGATGCCACCATCATCGTTCCCGTCTGGAATGGCGCCCGCTTCCTCAGTGAGTGCTTTGACTGTGTCGTGTCGCAGAAGGCAGTCTGCCTCGAGCTTATCATCATCGATGACGCTTCGACGGATGCAAGCGGCGCGATTGCGAGCCACATGGCAGCAAGGCATCGCGATATGTTTGCGCGCGTAATGGTGATCAGGCATCGGGCCAAATCCGGCCCGCCGGCAGCGAGAGACAATGGCATGCGCCTTGCCAGGACAGACGCAGCACTCCTGCTCGATGTGGACAACGTCATTTATCCGCACTGTGTTCGCCGCTGCCTCGACGCGCTCGATGCCTCTTCCGCCGCCTTCGTCTATCCGACGCTGCGCATCATGGGGACCGTGAACGGAGTCAATGGCTACCAGCAGTTCGACCGCAACCGCCTGGCGAAAGGAAACTACATCGACACCCTTTCCATGGTTCGCCGTTCCGTCTGGGAACAGGTGGGGGGCTTTCCGGATATCGAGGGCCTTGAGGATTATGCGTTCTGGCTGCGGTTGATCGACCACGGCTTTGAAGGTGCACACATCCCGGAAATCCTCGGCGCCTATCGCATGCACGACGCCGGGCAGACGGCCCTCGTCATGCCGAAGATCGCGGCCCTTCACCGCCAATTGCAAGAAGCATTTCCCTGGATCGAACTCGGTGCAGAGGATCGCGTCGAACCCGCAACGGCATCGCCAGACGAGACGCGCTATCCCGACAGATACCTCGATCTCATGATCCGGACGCTCACCAACTCGATCTATGGCGATGCGTCCATGCACCCTGACCTGCCACGGGTCTATGATGCGGCGAAACGCGAGACCGGAGCGGATTGGCCGACGACAGCCCATACCATGGCGGGCGCCATGCGGCTTCGCAACCTCGCTTCCCTGGTGGAGCGCACGATCGATGAAAAGGTCCCAGGCGACTATATCGAGACGGGTGTCTGGCGCGGCGGATGTTGTATCCTGATGCGCGCCGTCCTCGAAGCCAGATCAGACCAGACGCGCCGTGTCTATGTTGCCGACTCCTTTGCCGGCCTTCCTGCGCCAAAGCCGGACCTTTATGGTCAGGACACCGGCGACCTGCACTACATGTTTTCCGAACTGGCCGTCTCGCGTAAAGAGGTCGAAGAGAATTTCCGGAAATATGGCCTGCTCGATGACCAGGTCGTTTTTGTCGAAGGCTACTTCGACGAAACACTCCCCAACCTGCAGGCGGGTCCTTTCGCCTTGCTGCGGCTCGACGGGGATATGTACGAATCCACGATTGTCGCCCTGGAAGCCTTGTATCCGAAACTCTCGCCCGGTGGTTTTGTCATCATCGACGACTTCGGTGCGGTCGAAGGATGTCGCCTGGCGGTCGAAGAGTATCGGCGTGCAAACAACATCACAGAAACCATGCACGCGATAGACTGGACAGCGATCTGGTGGCAGAAACCACCCGCCGATATCGCATCAGCACGCTCGGAGGACGATGCCGTGCGGCCGGGTTCAGAGATCCGGGACGAACACCTGCGGCTTGTTCGGCAGTTCGACCAGCGCTGTGCGGAATTGGGCATGGTGGCCGATCCCCTGTATTTCTGGTACCATACGGTGGATCTGGGGGATGGGCTCGTGACCCCCGGTTCCTTCGACTACCGCAGTTCTCTTCCGTCGTTCGGGTTCCCTGACGATATGTCGGGCAAGACTGTGCTTGATGTCGGTTCGGCGACAGGCTTCTTCGCCTTCGAATTCGAAAAGCGTGGCGCATCCGTCGTTTCGGTCGAACTGCCCAGCCTCTCGCACTGGGATCATTTTCCGGGAGAGCCGGTTGCCGGGATCCTTGCCAAGATCAGGGATCGTCTGCCCTTTCATAGCGTCCGACCGCACGAGGAGATTGCCGAAGCATTCTCTGCCCTCAGCGATCGTGACCTTCACCGCATCCTGCTCGATGGCCCATTCGCGTTTTGCAAGAAGAAGCTCAACTCCAAGGTGGAGCGCGTCTACAGCACCATCTACGACCTTGATCACGCCCTGCAGGGACGCAAATTCGATCTGGTCATGCTGGGCGATATCCTGGTCCATACCATCAATCCGCTGGAAGCACTGGCAACAGCGGCAGGCATTTGCAGTGGTACGCTCTTCATCGCCGACGATATCATCGGTGAACCTGATGATGCGCCGTCTTTGACTTACATCGGCGGTGCCGAAGCAAATTCCGATATCGCCGAATGGTGGCGCCCGAACCTGTCATGGTACATCAACATGCTGAAGCGTTTGGGTTTCACGCATGTTGAAATAAGCGCGCCCTTTTCCGGAATCGTACGCCCGGGCGGCGAGCTTTTACCGAAGCGCGTTGTTCGCGCTCACCGCGGCCATTGACCTATTCCGCTGGTTTATTCAGCCGCGGGTTTGCGCGGACGGTTTATGGTTGCGGCATCGTCGTTCCCGTCGCGAATGTCGCTCCTGCCTATGCGGATTTCGATCACGGCTGCGACATCACCATGGAACGACATTTTGGTGACCTTACAGCGCGTGTAGATGCGCTTGCCGGACGCTCGCTGGACCGGTCGCGGTAGGCCGCGGCCAAAAAATGCGACGCAGAGGAACGTGCATGCGCGCGCGCCATCTCGACCCCACGCGATCATCCCCGATGAGGACCGCGCAAACACGTGATAATTTCGCCACAAATTAGGTCATTTGCGGAGAATGTATGATACGGCCGTGAAGGTGATATTGTATCAGCACATCTGAATGCTAGGTTCCGCTGACATTGCAGAATTTTATCGGGGAATCAGATGCGTAAGATCGGCACGGCCTTATTTTGCCTGATATTGGTGGCTTGCGCACGCCCCTCGGATGGCCCCTCCGCATCGAGCTTCTATGATGCAAAAGACCCCGCAACGGGCAGGGACATTCCGGTTGTACGCTTGTCCCAGGCCAGCCTCTCGTCAGCGCCCCCCGGTCAGGTCACGTACAATCCAGCCGATCCCGGTCTATCGATTTTCCGTTCGAGCGGAGCCAATGACACACGCCTTAGACAGGGCGATGTGATTGAAGTCACCATCATCGACACGGGCGAGGAGGGCCTTTTCTCGTCCGCCAACAGCAGGACACTGCCGCTGGGACGCTTCACCGTCGATGCCACGGGCAATGTGGTGCTTCCCTTCGTGGGCAAGCAGAGGGTTCTGAATTCGTCGCCGGAAGCGTTGCAGAGCCGCATCGTCAGCGGTCTGAAAGGCTCCGCCGTCAATCCCCAGGCCGTTGTGAACGTCGTGGATCGCCCCGGCTACGCTGTTACCGTGGGTGGCAGCGTTCATAACCCCGGCCGCGTTCCGCTCTCGGCGCGCAAGGAGCGGGTATCCGATGCGATTGCCATGGCAGGCGGTGCGCTTTCGGCACCGGCAAGCACCATCGTCACGCTCATGCGCGGGTCGCGAAAGGCGAGCGCACCTTTGTCGCGCGTGCTGGCCGAGGCTCCGCAGAACGTGAACCTCCTGCCGGACGACCAGATCTTTGTTCAGGACAGCGCTCCGAGCTTCACGGTCATGGGCGCCTTCAAAAGCACCGGGGAGTTCAAGTTCGAGCCCGGACAACTGACCTTGGCGCAGGCTATCGGACGCGCCGGCGGTCTGCTCGACGACAGGGCGGACGCGAGCCAGGTCTATCTTCTGCGCAATCAGGTCACCTATGCACCGGTGGCTTCCAGCAACGGGAAACTCTTGCCGGCAACGACGACCGTCACCAACAAGCCCGTCATCTATCGCGCGGACATGAAGGACATCGCCACTCTGGCCTTGATGCAACAGTTCCAGATGGCCAACGGCGACATCCTCTATGCCGGCAACTCGGGACTGGTCGATTTCGCAAAGCTTTTCAACGTTTACCAGAAAAGCCCGAACCTGCCTGCGGCATCTCCGCCGGTAGCACCCAGTCGCTGATCAGAGAGGCGACAGTCCATAGCGTTCCAGGCAGGCTTGGGCATGCTCCGGTCGATCATCGGGACGGGCCATGGTCAAGTGAGCGGCAAGCCTGCGCAGACCATCGTCTACCGGTTCGCCTTGCGTATGCTTATCCAGCATCCACTGCAAGACTCGCCCCAGCGAGTAGAGATCCGATCGTTGGTCCGGGCCGACGCCGGAGGTCTGCTCCGGCGCCTGGAAGGCATCTGTTCCGGCCCGCGCCAGATCATCAAGCGGAAGCCTCTCGCCCTGCCGGCGACACAGGCCGAAATCGCAGAGTTTCCAGATGGACGGATCCTCTGCGGCGACAAGGATATTGCCCGGGCTGATATCCGCGTGCACGCGATCGACGCGGCTGAGGTGATCAAGAGCCAGCAGAACGCCACGCACAACCTCCGGGATCATGCGGGCAGACAGGAGCCCCTGCCTCACCCGCGCCGAAAGTGACAAACCACCCTTCTCCATGAGGATCGCGGGCCGGCCATCCTGAAGCCGCAGAAGCATGTGCGTACGGATGATGTGGGGATGGCAAAGCGTCAGGCCGATCTCGGCCTCCCTGAGCAGAAAATCCCGCATGATCGGGTCAGAATGACATTCCGGCTTTGCACATTTCAGGGCATGGATCGTGCCGGTGTCGCGATGCCGGACCGCGTGGACCTCTGTCGCGGCATTCTCCGCAATCAGGTGGTCGATGACGAAGGTGTTGGCGATGAACTCGACCTCCTGCCCGTCGATCACCATACCCGCTCCACGATCCAGTGCATCACGGATCCGATCGCGCATCAGGGATCGAAATTCGTCAACGGTCCCCTCCCCTGTCGGCCGAAGCACGTCCCAAAGCGCGCGAAAGCGCGCGGCGATCTCCTTTTCCCTGCAATGATCGGCGTCAGCAGGGTTCGACATGCACGATCAGGCTCGACAGATTGTCCGGACACCCAGCGACCAGGGCGTTCTCGATCAGGCTTCGCGGCACTTCCGACAGGGTCTCCGTCTCCATGATTCCAGCGATGAACCGCTCCGGCAGGACACGGCTGAGGGGCGCGCTGCACAGCAGAAAGCAATCCTTCTCCCGCAGGTCCTCCATCGCGGTTTCGCAGTGGAATGTGGGGTGTAACCCGACCGCGCGCGACAGACTTCTCTTCATTCCGATCTGGATGTGATCGCGGGTAAGACAGCGCAGCATTCCGTCCCGCAGAAGATAACAGCGGCTGTCGCCGGACCACAGGACGGCAAAGGAATGCTGATCGACGACAAGAGCAACCAGACTTGCCGCATCGGCCGAGGTTTCGGACGATGGCGCCTTGCGGGAACGAAGCAGCGAATTCGCCTGCCCAAACTTGCCCTTGACCTCCTGGAGCCGGGCTTCGACCGGTCCGTTCAGCACGGTCTGACCGGCAAGATGAAGCGCAAGCCTCGCAGCCTCCGCCGCGCCAGCCGTGTCTCCGAGACCATCGGCCACCGCGAACAAGCCGGCTGTGTCCGAGGTAAGCAGAGCATCGCAATTGCGCCGCTGACGCGTGCCGGGATGGGTATGGAACGCATGTCGCCACTGCACCAGCGGCCGCTCCTTCTTCGTCTCCAAGGGGGCGCTCGTCGAGTCGTGGTGCACTTTCGGCTCCAGGCGCCGTGCCACGGCGCCTTGCGCAGGCATATGGTGCGGAGGAACCAGCCGAAGAACGTCTTCAGCCTGGGGCGGACCGGAGCGGCGAAAGCCCTCCGCTGTGCCGGACGCCGTCGCCACGCTCCACCAGAGTGTTTCTCTGGTTCGACCCCGAGACGCGTTCAGGGCTTCCTCCGGCGGATCGAAGGGACGCAGACGCCTCAACTTTTGCAGGGCGGCGGTAAAGTCCTCAAGCTGAAAATCGCGGCGCAGGGAACTCTCGCCGATGGCCTCGACTGCGGTAAACCAGCTTTCATCCTTGTAAAGCTGGAAGGGATGATCCGTCGCCGCATGGATCTGGCTGATGATGACGAGGGGAAAGGCACGCCCCACGCGATCCGTGCTCGGCAGGAAAACACCGGCCAGTGCGGGGTCGCTCCAAAGCCCCTCCTCCACGATGAATCGCCATGGCGGGGTCGCCTTGAAGGCACCGGACCACGCGTCACCCAGTCTGTCGCGAAGCAGTTGAAGCCCTTGCTGAAGCCAGTCCTGAAGCAGGCGCTGCAACTCGACCGGAACCCCCCACCCGACGAAATCGCCATGCGTTGGCAACTTGCCGAAAAATCCAATCCGGTCCGCCTCGCGCGTGGGAATGGTTCGGGTTGAGCGGTCCTGCATGGCCATCAGAAACGCCCCGGGCATGAAAACGTATCGAGTGCCGGCATGCGGAAGGGGTTCAGGACGGAACCGAACTGGACGTCGAACTGCGCCGTCTGCTCTCCCTTCTGGAAGACGGCCCGGAACAGGTTCGGCTGGCTCCCCTGGCTCAGTTTCGCCCGGTCGAACAGGCGGAAGGCGGACCAGTCACCCGTTACCGTCAGCGCTTCTTGCCAGCCACCCGGCTGAAACGCCAGACGGGAACTGTTGGCGGCCTGCCCCCCGGGCCAGGTGATCGATTTCGACAGGATCGGTCCATGGAAGTAGACCACCTTCTCTCCCGCCACATCCAGCATGACGGCATTGGCCGCATCGCTGAGTGAAACAGGGGTGACATTGATGGTGATCGACGGTTGCTTGCTGCCGTTCGGGAAGAAGGCGCGGGTAATCTGGTCGGCCTTATCGAATGCGGCAATCGCTTCGCTGGGAATGCTCGCTGACCCGAAGGTCCCCTTCCAGCCCCAGGGAGATGCACTCGTGTCCACGAAGGGCTCGAGATTTTGCTTGAAGAAGGTCTTCAGCAAGCCGTCGGGTGCGAAGAGACGGATGAAGTCGCTCATGGCAACATCGGAGACTGCGTTTCGATCGAATGGGTAGCGGTTGGCAATGGCGCTGGAACAATAGTTTGCCGCTTCGCTCGCCCACATGTCTGCAATGCGGGCGCGGGCGGACCGCACGGCAAGCGAACCGATATCTGCCGCCACTCCGGCCATCCACGCATCCAGCGGCGCAGGCATTTGCCGCGCCTGTTGCAGAAGATCCTGATTGGCTGCCGTCAGCTGGCCATCGACATCGAAAACCTTGGCAAGTGTCTCTGTCGAAGTGGAGGCCCGGGATAACTGCTCACGCAGTTTCTGTATCGTTGAAACCAGTTGTCTGAGAGGCGGAAGCTGCTTCTGATCGGAAGGTCCCGTCGCCTCGCCTGTCGCCTTGTTCGTATCAGGAGCGCCGAGCAGATCGCGAAGCCCGGCATAGGGATCGGGTAGAGAAGAGATAGCGACAACGTTCGCGCCATTTCCAGGGTCGCTCTCGCCGATCGAGCCGGTGACCAGAGCATCGGGCGAACGGAGATCGGTCGCAGCAGCGATCGATCGGACGAGAGCCTCGATCGGACTCGGCTCGGAGGAAAGCAGCCGGGTGACTTCGGCTGCATCCGCCAATGTTTGCGGCGTCTTGACCCGGAGATCACCGAGCAGCGTTCGCCACTGAAGCTCGAAATCCGAGACATAAAGCTGAAAAACGGCCTGGGCGATTTGGTCAACCGACGTATCCGGCGGATTGGAGCTTCCCCGCACCCACTCCTCACCAATGGCATCACGGGCTGCCTCATCCAGCCGAGGACCAACGACCGACTGGAAGCCACGTGCCGTCAGAAGCCCGGGCAGACCCTGTCGCAGATTGGCACCGGATCCTCTTTCGAAGGCCTGTTCACCCAGAGGTCCAAGAGCAGCAGCCGGCGTCCAGACGGGCAAACGCCGTGCATCTTCGACGTTCCTCAGGATCTCGTAGGCGCGAGAGGCAATGCTGATGTCGCGTATCTTCCCGCGCGCCTCCGCGATGAGACGATTATCCAGTTCGATGGGCGGAATAACGCCCTGAACGAGCGCATGCGCGTGCCGCGAGAGGGCGGCGCGCGCCGCCGCCCTTGCATCTCCAGGCAACAGGGCGCGGAACATGTCCTGCATCTGCAGGGTGGCGAAGTCGCCGTCCATGGTGCCGACACCCCCCAGCATCCCATACAGCTTCAGGGCGTTGAAGACCTTCTGCGGATCTTTCTCGTTTAGCATATCTCGCTGCAACTGAACCATCAGACGGGGCAACAGAAGCGCGTTCAAGGCTCTCTGATAGGCATCGAGGTGACGTTTCTCGACCTTTTCCTGTTGATCCAGGCCGAAACTCATCGGCCAGGTCCGGCTCTGTTCGAAGCTGTCGGGAATAGCCGCAAGGCTGTCGAGCGGCGGCAATATCCGCAGGAAATCGGTATCCTTCACGTTCTCCACCGGGATACCCTTGGCCAATTGCTCATAGGTATCGATATGCCGATCCGCATCGGCAAGAGCCACGCTGTTTTGCCAGTAGGTCGCGATCCAGCTTGCCAGCACGACGAGAACGAAGGCGGTCGCCATCGCATAGATCGAACGCCGGATGATGAGCTGCCGGCGGCTCAGACGCCTGTCGCGTGCCACGAGGGCTGCTTCCTCAAAGATCACGTCGTGGAAGAGACGCTTCAGGAAGTAGCTCCGGCGTGGCCGCACCGGTGCCAGATCGACAGATTCCGGACTGTTCTGCGTGCCGGAAGCCAGATAGATGCCACGGATCAAAGGCGGCTCCATCAGCTTCGAGGTGGCCGCAAGTTCGGTCATGACGTCGTCCAGTCTCTCGCGCAGCAAGGCGAGCTGTGCCGGAAAACGGAAGATACGGCCGCGGATTTCCGCGTTCGGCTCCTGTTGCAGCCGCTCCAGAAGGAGCGCGCTGACACGCTCCTGCAACAGCGCAAATTCGGCACCGAACGCCTTTGCCAACTCGCTCGCCTTGTCGCTCGTATCCAGAGCGAAGGTCATGCCCCAGACCTGTTCGCGGTCCGACTTGCCGAAGCCATCGAAGAACTCGACAAAGCCCGTCAGAAGGTCGGCCTTGGTCAGGACGATGTAGACGGGAACCCGGACCTGCAACTGTTCGTCCAGCTCCGCGAGACGCTGGCGAATGATACGGATTTCCTCCTTCTGGGCCTGCGGATCGCGTTCCAGCAGATCTCCGACCGATAGCGTGACAAGGGCACCATTGATGGGTTGAGACCGCCGATACCGGCGCAAGAGGCCGAGAAAGCCCTCCCATCCGGCCTTGGCCGTGCCGTTCAGATCATCCTGCGTCGTATAGCGCCCGGCCGTATCGATCAGGATGGCCTCGTCCGTAAACCACCAGTTACAGTTCCGCGTGCCACCAATCCCCTGGACCGAGTTGCTGCCCAGGGCATCGCCGAGCGGGAAATTCAGGCCGGACTGGGTGAGCGCCGTCGTCTTGCCGGACCCGGGTGCGCCGAAAATCACATACCAGGGCAGTTCGTAGATGTAGCCGAAACGCTTGCGGGTGACGCGGCGCAGCAGCGTCAGAGCCTCCTTCAGCCGCTGATAAATTTCGCCTACCTCGGCGCGCTGGCTGGCCTCTGCCTCCGCTGCAGCGCTTTGCTCGATGCCATCGACAAGAGCGGCATCACGCCGGCGGCTTCGGATGATGGTGACGGCAATATAGACAACCCAGGCGAGGACCAGCGCGGCAATCACAACAAGCCGGGCATTGACGCTGACGAGCGGCTTCCATTGCCCGAACGCCAGCAGCGAACCGTAGAACCAGATGATGACGCACAGCGCCACAAGCCAGATGACCGAGATAAAACGTCGGCCGATCAATCCGGCATAGGAATCGACATAGGATCGGATCGTATAGAAAATGCTCAACGGGTTCATTGCGCATCACCCGGTCTTTGCTGAGAGGCAGGTTCGGTCTGGGTTCTGACGGCAGGAGCCGTGAGGCCAGCCTCGTTCAGGCGCTGCTGCGGGTTGGTCAGAACCAGGATCTCGGTTCTTCGGTTTACTTCCCTGCCTTCAGCCGTGGTATTCGGCGCAATCGGATCGCTGTCTGCACGCCCTTCGGTCAGGATGGCCTCCGGTCCGGTATAGGCGGCAAGGATTTCGCCGACAGCCTTCGCCCGTGCCTCCGACAGGTGCCAGTTGGACGGGAACTGCACCGTGCGGATGGGGGTGTTGTCGGTGTAGCCGACGACGACCGCACGAAACTGTTCGGCAGAAAGTGCGCCGCCGATGCGCTCGAGCAGACCCCGGAAGTTATCGCTCACCTCAGCGCTGCCAACTTCGAACAAGCCGGAGTTGTTGATCCGAATCCGCAGGCGGCCGTTGACATCGGCAAGCGTCACGAGATTCTTCTCGACCTCCGGCTGAAGGAACGCCCGGAAGTTCTCCAGTGGTGTTGGTTTTGGCGGCGCCTCGACCTTCGGCGCAATGGGCGCAACAGCCACCTGCGGAGCGGGTTCGGCAGGCTTTTCGGGGACAGGCCGTGGTGCCGGGGGCGTCGTCATCGCAACGCTGACTGCACCCGTCGGCGGCAGGGATGCCAGCCGGCCAAGGGTTCCGTCCGAGACGGAATTGAGGGAGAACGTGAAGAAGAGGTAGCCCAGGCCGAACAGCAGCGCGAGGATGGAAAGGAGCGTCCACAGCGCGGTGACCGTCTTCAGTGGCCTGTGACGAGCCGAGACGCCTTTCCAGTGGGGTGAAAGCTCGCGCTCAAAGATCCCATACTGGCCAAGCAATGTCTTGTAGAGACTGTCGCGGACGCGACCCAACTCCAGATTGCCGCGTGGAGAAACCCGCATCCGGCCTTCGAATGCGAGCGAAAGGCAGAGGTAAATGAGAAGAAGGATATCCCTGGATGCACCGGGCGACTGATGGAAATGATCCAGCAGGTCGAATACCCGCTCCCCGCCCGTCACATCCATATGGAATGTGGATACGAGACCGGACCGTGCCCAGCCCGCCGCCACCCCCCAAGGCTTGCTGAGGACCACATCATCCAGCGTGGCACAGACAATGTAATGCGCAGCCCGGGCTCGGTCCGGCGCAATGCGCGCGCCGGCCAGATCGCGTTCATAGCGATTGACAGCATCGATGGCCACACGCCGAAGCTCTGCGATATCAGGCTGTTCGTTCGTATGACGGATGGTGTGCGACAGGTTCAGCAGCGGGGCGGCAGACCGAACGAGCGTCGGCACCTCCTCGCCGCCCAGCGTGAAATCCGCCACCAGTCGCTCCGTGGACCAGCCGCCGGCCTCGGACGGTTGCACGGGTCTCGTGTCGCCGGCTGCGGGAGCGCCGATGATATCGTCAAGGAAATCAGCCATCCTGGCTGAAGACTGGCGCCTGTTGACGCCCTTTTCGTTCAGCTCCACGATGGTCGGAAGATTTTGCCAGGATGAACCGCTGTCGTTGCTCATTCTCTCAAGGCCCACAATTCCATTTCAAGCCCCTGGAAATCGCCGGACAGGTGAAGGGCGATGGCACCGGAGGTCTCGAGCTGTCTCCACAGGGGGTTGCGTGTATCGAGTTCGAAATAGATCGTACCGGACCGGTATGGCAGCTGGCGCGGCAGAACCGGCAGGGGGCGCACGGGAATGCCGGGCAGCGCCACGTTGACAAGTTCGGCGATGCGCTCCACCGGCCCGACCTTGATCTGCGCGGGAAGCTTGCGCCGGATCTCTTCGGCCGGCATGTCGGCACGGATGGCCAGCACGAAACCGGCATCTTTGAGCAGGCTGCGGTCGTGGATGGTGCCGACACGTACGCCATGACGACGCTCCGCAAGCTCAATGGCAACGGCGGATTGTTCAAGAACCGCTGACAGGGACGTGCGCAGATCATCGAAGACTGCCGCGAAGGTCGCCTTCAGGTCGTCATGGCGATAAGGCGGAAAATCCGTGGCTCGCTTTCGCGATGTCGTGAAGGTCGCCAGTTCACCGGCCAGCTGGATGCAGAGTTCATAAAAGCTCAAGGGATGAATGCGCGTTGCATTATGGGCGACATGCTGCAGCAGCGGATCAGCCCGGTTAAGGATCTGCAGGAGAAAGTAGTCGCCAACCTCGGCCGTGCCGCGAATGGTCGGATCCCCGATCCGGTCGGCAATCGCCTCGGCGCGATGACGCACGATCCCCAGCAGTTCCTTGACCAGTTCACCGAGCCTCGGCTCTGCCGCACAGGTCAGGCTTGGCGCCAGATAGTCGGGATCGAGAATGACGGCCCTGTCGGAGCGCACTTCGATGACGCGCGCAAGCCCGATCAGGTCGAACCCCGCCAGATCGTCGCCGGTCTTCAGATAGCGAAGGTTAAGGCGGCTGACCTCGATCGGGGCCGAGAAGTCGGTCTCGACATTGGCATCGGGCGCCTCATAAGGGGATGCAACATGGCGCACCTGATGCAGCGCAGCGCCGGCACTGAGCGCCATGTCTGAACGACCTGGCTGGCGGGTCGGCAGCGCCAGATAGATCACGGCATTCCTGACAGATTCATCCAGTTCCAAAGCCGGCGGAAGGTCGCAATCGATCGGAGCTTCAAACGCGGTTCCATCCGGAAGAATGCCCCGCAGATTGCTGAGGGCAAACCGCCCGATGGCCAAGGCACTCCGGTCGATCTCCATGGCGGCAACGCCCCAGGGATAGGCCGCAAGTGTGCGCATGGTCGTGCTGACCAGGCGTTCCGTCCAGCGATCTGCCTGTTGGAAATGCTGGACCCGGAGAAACATGCCTTCGCTCCAGGCCACACGGTTCTCATATCGCATCGGGCCGCTTTCCTTCCCTGGAGGCACTTTCCACGCCTGCCGATTCCTTTGGTTCATCTGTCGAATAGGTTTTCCGCAGCAGGTCGGCAGCAGAGAGGGCGCATGCGGCAGTGTCGAATTGCCGACTGTAGAAGCGCCAGTAGATCGCCTCTCGGGACCAGCTGAATCCACGCCCGGCTTCTGCATCGGCGCGCGCCGCGATCAGCCGCGGATCGAAGAGACGGCCGCATTCGCTGAACATTGTCTCGATTGCCTCGTTCACTCGAAGCTGCATGGAAAGGAGAGCCCGAAGCCTTGAGGAGAGCCGCCCCTGCCCCGGGGACGCGCCGGGCGCATTCGCATCCGGCACAGCCCCTGAGATCTGCAAGGTGGCAAGCGTCTGCTCCAGCGCCTGTTCCAGCGGTTTCAACAGCAGCTCAACCTCGTGGGAGCGAGAAGCGTCAGCACCTGGCAAGGGCTCGAAATCCGGCTCCATTGCCTGGACGATCCGGACATCATCGCGCCTGCCGCCGACCTCCGATGCGCGGCTTACACCGATGGAAACACGGGTCGCGGCGCTATGCTCGAGCACATGACCGAGCGGCATGTCCGGCTCCGTCTCTTCCCACCAGTTCTCTGGCAGCACCTTTGCGTGCCTGTCGGGTTCCGGCGGACCATCCCAGCCGATCTCGACATTCCGAGACGAGGCGGCAGCCGACTTCGGGGACTGGATGAAGGCGAAGGGATCATCCCGCTCCGGTGCCACCAACACACCGCTCGCCATCTGACCTGCCGGAACGATATCCGACAGAATGGAAGAGATCGTCGGCGTCTCCGGGCTCAGCGAAAGGCTGTCGTCCGGATCCTCCTGCGGGGCCACGCGCTCCCCAAGGATCGATACGCGGAACGACAGGTTGCCAATGCCAAGCATGCTGCCGTCACGCAGCGGCGCGCTCGCCCCATCCTGCAGCCATAAGCCATCGAGCTGGGAGCCGTTGGAACTGCGATCCACCAGCACGAAGCTGTCACCGCGACGTTCGATCACGCAGTGGACCTTCGACACGCAACGATCCTCGTCAGGCAATTGCCAGTCGCAATCCGGTGAGCGCCCGACGGTGCGCCGTCCACGCTCCAGCTGCCACCGGTGTACAGGCACGGCGGAGGTCGGGTTCTGCAGAACGAGTTCAAGGCGCATGCTGCACCTCCATGGCCATATTCTCCACCGCCATGGCCTGCACCACGGCGTCACCGCTATCGCGCGCGGCCGGAGCGATCCTGGCCCAGGCGTTCCAGCCGAGACGCGGTGGATCCCCGGAGCGGCCCAATTGCGTTTCCGGGACATCCTCCTTCCGGAGCACCACCTGGACGTCGAAATCGAGCGAGGGGCCGACATAGAGCCGCGTCAGCGCCACGATCTCGCCCATGGCGCGGGCATCGGGGGAAAGTCTGAGATAATCGCCATAGTGAAGCGGCCCGATGACAACCCGAAAGCCACCGGACTGGTCGCGAAAACGGGAGCCAGCCGAGGCATTGGTCCCGAGTTGCAGGCCCTGTGGCTGGCCGATCCGGCTTCGTTCCGCAGGCGGAATTGTCAGCCAGCGCGGCCGAAACTGCTCGATCTGCACCGGTGCGCCGGTCAGTTCCTCCAGCATGGCCGCCAGACCTGATGCATGGCGGGTCCGATCCGCGAAGAAGCCCGAAAATCGCAGCGGCAAATCGCGGCTGATGCCGGCGCGCTCAACCGTTCGGCGCGTGCCAAAGCCTCCGAGTGACAAAAGCGCGCGCAAGAAGCCAGCCTTCGCCTCCTTGCCTTGCCAGCGCAGAGCGCGCGCCAGCCGATATTTCTCGCAGGCATCGGCAAACAGCTCGCTGATGCGTCCGTTGAAAACATCGAGAAATGCAGAAAATGCGCGTGAACGCTGCCGCTCCTCGCGCAGAATCAGCTGATTATAGGAGGGAGGCAACGCGCCCACCGGCCCGCTGAGGCTCGCAAACAGCGAACGAATCCGGCTGCGTCTTTCGCTCCGCTCGAATCCGCTGACCGCAAGCGGCGCCGGATCCACGCCCACAGGCGCAACCACATCCAGGCCGTCCGGACTGACCGCCTGGGCAACCCGAAGCGCCGTAACGGGTTCGAAACTGCCGGGATCCCGCACCAGCCGTTCGGCAAGCACATCAGGAAACTGATCAACCGATCCTGCGTCCATCGGCACCTCACACCAGAGGCCGCGCGGCCGCGCGTGCCGGCCAGCGGGCCACCGGCTCGCTGATGCCTTTCAAGAGCACCGTCAGACGCGTGAAGCTGTTGATCGACGTGTAGAGCCCAAAGAACCGATCGAGAATGCTGCCGAAAAGATATGCAGCGGCCGGATCGATCGCATTGGGATCGAACGTCAGCGTGATGTCGGTCCCCGGCGCCATGCCGCCATGCGGCATGCGAGCCAGAGAGGGCTCGGCACTGATGCCGATGATCGCCTCCGCGAACAGACGGGTCTCCGGACTGTCCCGAAAGCTGTAGAGCGAAAGGATGTCCTTCAGCGCTCCACCATTGCCATCCGTCAGCGAAAGATGATTGAGCAGAAGGTGGGAGATCAGCCTCCAGTTTCTCGCCTCCTGATCATTCATCCGCACGGAAGGCGTGGGTGGCATCAGGGCCTGCAACCGGTGAACCGCTTCATGGCCAGAGGCGAGTTGCAGATGCGGATGGCCGCCGCCGAACGGCAATTGCTCCGGCAGGTTCCTGTTGATGCACAGCGCATCGACACTGGCAACCGTATCGACCGGACTGAAATGACGCCGGTTACGATCGACAAAGGCGATATCGGTGTCGCTCGTGCCATCTTCATCGCAGAAGCGGCGGGTGATCTGCCAGTAGGTGCTGGCACTGTCGCTGCGATAGGTCCGGCCGAAGAATGGCTGGCTGGTTTCCTTGACGCCTTTTGTCGAGGTCAGCATTACCTGCTCGACGGCAAAGATCTCGCGCGTCTGCTGACGCCGTGAGTCCGCGAGAAGACGATATTCGGTCCGCGTGCCATCGATCGTGACCGGCTCGCAGGCCTGGCGAAAGAGATTGACCACCGGCACCGCATGCAAGGCGAAATCACGCACCGAGATGGCCCGTTCAAGCTTGGGACTGGTCTGATCGAGATAGATGAAGATCTCGAGTTCATTCTGTTGCCAGTCCTCGAGGCCCGAGAGTTCGATGAACAGGAACTTCTGCGGCAAAGCGAAAAACTCCGTCAGCAGACGGTACCCCTCGAAGCTCGGCGCGGGATAGGGAAGCAGCGCTTCCTCCGCATCGAAACCGGTGGGGCGAAGATGGCTTGCCGTGAGGATCCGGGGCTGCAGATCGCCGGAATGCCGGGCAACAGCGATGCCAACCGTATGATTGCAGAGCAATTCGTGGATCTGGACGGCCTGAGGCCATGGGGATGCGATATGCAGGCGAAGACCGGACAGCCCGATGCCGCCGAGCGATTGCCGTGGATCGCGACTGCGCAGCGACAGTCGCAGGCAGCCGGTCACACCGGTGAACGGCACCGCTGGCGCCTCAATCGGCTGGCCGGCCAGACGTGCTGCGGCAAGCTCGACCGGCGCGATCCGGACGTCCTGGCTGGTTCGGAACCGACAAGTTTCCCCTGCCACCGGTTCTGCCAGAATCTCTGTATGACGCGCAACGATCTGTTGCGCGGCGACAGTCCGGGCCGGCTCGAACTGGACGATGAACATCGATGGGATTGGCGACAGGTAATGCGGGTAAAGCGTCTCCAGCAGGCTATCCGTCAGTTCCGGAAACTCGTCGTCCAGCTTCTGGCGCACGCGCGCGGCCGAATAGGCAAAGCTCTGGATCAGACGTTCCACATGGGGATCGTCGACCACCTCCCCCGTCATGCGCAGCCGCCCGGCGATTTTCGGAAAGCTTTCCGCAAAGCGGCTTGCACGCTGACGCAATGCAGACAGTTCTTCATTGTAGCGTGCGAGAAATCCCTCAGCCATCGGCGCCCTCCACATGGAAGCGTTGCGAGGACGGATCAATGACGGACTCGAAGCTGATCGGCGGCATCCCCTCATGCAGGCGGAAGGTTGCCTCAATGCGCATGCGAAGAGCGCGGGCCGTCATGCTTCGGTTTTTCAGGATCGTCACACGGACATTCGAAAGCCTTGTCTCGAAGCGGCTGATGCTGCGTTCGATCGAACGCGCGAGCGCGAACTTGGATTCATCCGTCATCAGATTGGCCGCCACCACGCCGTCAACGCCGAAGGTCCGCAAGGAGTTCTGCAGTTCCGGAAAGCCCTTTCCGGGGGATTGAACGCAGCGGCGCGTGTTCAGCAGAAGCTCCAGATCCCGTCGGATGGCCTCGCGCAGTTCGCGCACCTGTGTGGCATCACTCACCGGCGGATCAGCGGGACTGAACGGCGCGTCGTCCAGCAGCCGGTCAAGAACCGAGCGTACCAATTGTCGGCTGCCGGCCCGGTAGATGTCCAGCGGATCAGCCATGGACGCTTCTCCGCGCCACCGCGCTCGCTTCCGCCGACACTCCCGTCAACCGGTGGATCTCGCCAAGGGCGCGCAACTCGTTCCCGGCGAGGAAGCACCGCTGCCCCCGCCCGACGGTCAGCCCCGTGGGCAATTCCAGCCATTCCGTTGCATGACCGAGACGCAATTGGTCGACCTCGCCGTGCGGCTGATGATAGATCGCCGGAATCAGGACAGGGGCAACGGCACCATCGATCAGCGTGAGATGTGCCCGGCGGAATGCCATGTCGCGGAGACGTGCGACGGGCTCGACCTCAAGGGCCGCGATCCTCGAAAAATCAATCCACAGATAGGCGCCACCAGACATGATGACTTCAAGCGCATGGGGGATGCGATCATCGAGATCGCGTATGTCGTCTATCTCGTTTCCGTTGCAGGACATGGCCTGTTCACCGCGCAGCGCTTCCAGTTCCGCCAGCGCTTCATGCACCTCGTCACGGCGCCCCTCGCGATGCGCGATGGCCAGTTTGATGGCCTGCCGGTCGAGCGCGGTCGGACCTTCGGGGAAGTCGGGCATGGCTCCCGTCGTGAACCACGCATCCCGCGCCGCCATCGCGCGCAACTGATGTCTGAGCAGGGCAAAGCCCATGACCGCATCCGGCTGGAAGGTCGCGGCAATCCCGCATTGACCGTCGGCCCGTTCATACTCGCCGGCGAGAATCAGGAGATCGATGTAGAGATGGCGCGCCTGCGCGTCGGAGGGTTTTTCGCGCAGAGCCGCCTTCACGTCTTCAAGCGCCTCCTCCAGTCTGGCCTCGGCTACACATGCCGAAATCTGCTCGAACAGGCTCATGCCGATATCCTTTCACGCGGTTCTGGTCTGGTCGGGACACCCCGATCCGGGTTCGCTTCGGCGATCAGGTGGAAACTGGTGGAAATGTCATCCAGCTGGAAATGCGGCTGAAGGCGGACCGTACAGGCGAAGCTGCCTGGTTTGCCTGCGACTTCCGAGACAGAGACCCCCGCCGAGCGCAGCGGATAGCGAATGCGCAGGGAAACATCGGCATCCTCGTTGCCGAGCGTATAGCCGGTCAGCCAGTCATTGAGACGCCGCTCCAGCGTTCCGGCATCCGCAAGCTTGCCGATCTCATCGCGCATGATCACCTTGAGGTAATGGCTGAAGCGGGAGGCACAGAAAACATACTGGAGCATGCCCGCCAGCCGCGCATTCTGCCGCGCCTGATCGCTGGAATAATGCGGTGGAGCATGCAGCGAAGGGTTAGAATTGAAGATCGCATTGGCGGTGAGGTAGGTCGTTCCAATGGGGATGATGCCCAGTTCCCCAAGCTGCTGCTCCTGGGCGCTCGACAGCCGGACTTCAACCGGGGGCTGGCGAGACAAGCCTTCGCTTTCCAGCCCGAGATCCAGAGGGGGCAGTTCGTCGGCAGACAGGAAACCGCCATCGGTCGCATCCTGTGTCACACCGCGAATATCGGCAAACCAGCCGGACTCGATGAAATTCCGGATCAGAACGGCCCCGAAGGCAAAGGATCCATTCCCCCACAGCAGATCGCGCGCATCCTCGCCGATCCGTTCGCGAAACGGAAAGGGATCGGCTCGACGTCGATCATGCGACTTGAGCGGCTGTCGCATCAACACACGAGGTGCCACAAGCCCCAGGAAGCGCGCATCGTCGCCAGCGCGCAGCGTATTCCAGCGCAGCCGCCGCGGATCGGTCGAAAGCCAGCTGAAATCCGTGATACGACCCAGTTCCGAAAAGGCGTCGAGACCGACCGTTTTCGGCGTGGCACCGGCCACGATGGGGCAGAAGGCGGCTGCCGCCATGGTGGCGAGATGTGTGAGCGCGCCGACAGGATCCGCGTGGGCAGGCTCGGCCGGCGAGAAATAGAAATCGGCAACCAGCAAGCCGAAGGGCTCACCGCCCGGCATGCCGAATTCCCGGCTGTACACCAGTTCGAACAGATGGCTCTGGTCGAAATCGGCGGCGCGATCCAGCGATCGGGCAAGCTCCGCCCACCCAACGCTTAAAAGCTTTACCTTCACATCGCTGCCGCGGGATGCCTGACGTACCAGCATTGCAAGTCCGCGCCAACGGGCTTCCATGGCCTGAAACTGCTCATGATGGATGATGGCATTGAGCTGATCATTCAGCGCCTCATCGATCAGGCATATCACTCGATCGGCGAGCCGGCGGGCATCGCACCTGACGTCCAGCATCTTGGGTCCTCGCGAAGGGATGAGGTGGGATGCCAGGCGGCATCCGCCACCGGTCTCAATTTTTCGACGGGATACGCGCAACCATGCGAAGCGAGGTGGTCAATTCTTCCATCTGCAGCCAGGGACGCATCCAGGCGACCGCATTGTAGGAGCCGGGACGTCCGGGAATCTCCTGAACCGTCACCTTCGCATCGCGCAGCGGATACTTCGTCCGCGATTCCTCGCCCGCATCGTCATTCGCATTGACGTAGTTGGAAATCCAGCGATTGAGCCAGGCTTCGCAATCCTTGGCCTCCATGAAGGAGCCGATCTTGTCCCTGCCCATGACCTTCAGATAATGGGCAAAGCGTGAGGTCGCCATCATGTAGGGCAGCCGGGCGGACACGGCCGCATTCGCCGTCGCTTCCGGACGATCGTAAACCTTGGGTTTGTGTGCGGTCTGCGCGCCGAAGAAGACGGCGTAATCGGTATTCTTGTAGTGGCAAAGCGGAAGGAAGCCGAGCTTGCCAAGTTCTGCATCCCGGCGGTCGGTTACGCCGACTTCCGTCGGGCATTTGAGATCGAGATCGCCGTCATCGCTGGCGAAGATATGCATCGGCAGGTTCTCCACCTTGCCGCCGTTTTCCGCGCCGCGGATCGCCGTGCACCAGCCGCTTTTCGCAAAGGCATCGGTCAGGCGCGTCCCCAGCACATAGGCTGCGTTCATCCAGCAATAGGCATCATGCGGCAGTTCACCAGTGGCAGAACCACCGGTCTCGTCATAGTTGAAGGCATCGATGGCAACAGTCTTCGGGCCGTAAGGCATGCGCGACAGGACGCGCGGCATGGCAAGGGCCACAAAGCGCGAATCGTCGCTATCGCGGAAGCTCCGCCACTTCGCATATTCCACCGTATCGAAGATCTTCTCGAGATCCCGCGGCTTTGCCAGTTCGGTAAAATTCTCGAAGCCGAACATGCGCGGGCTGGCGGCGGAGATGAAGGGCGCGAAGGAGGCGGCCGCAATCATCGAGACACCCTGCAGAAGCTGCACATCCTCGAACGAATTGTCGAACTCGAAGTCGCCGATCAGCGCACCCATCGGCTCGCCGCCGGGCGTGCCGAACTCGTCCTCATAGATGGACTTGAACAGCCGTGACTGATCAAACTCCACGGCCTTGGCAAGATCCTTGGACAGTTCCCGCTTGGATGCATTGAGAACGCGGATCTTCAGGTTGGCACTCGTTTCCGAGTTCTTGACCAGATAGCTCAGCCCACGCCAGCTGCCTTCCAGCTTGACGAAGTCCGGCGCGTGCATGATCGCAGCCAGTTGCTGCGAGATCGCCCTGTCGATCTCAGCAATCGCATTGTTGAGCGTAACGGTGAGGTTGCGATCATAGGAAACCGTGCCCTTCAGGGCCTGGTCGGTCAGCGTTCGCAGCAGGTTCTGCGCGCGATCCGGTTCCGTCTGCCGGGTGGCGGCAACCACTTTGGTCAAAAGGTCATCGTCCGGCGCAAATGTGGATGCTTCCCGTGTCTGCACCTGTGTTTCAGCACTCATCTCGTCGTCCTTCCCATGGCTGCGAGGCCTACCCCCTCGCGCTCTTGATCCTTGAAAAACGGGAGGAGAGCGGATCGCTCGCCTCGCACACGGCGTTCCGGGTCAGGTCGCGCGCGCCTTCTCGCCCAGCTGGGCAACCAGCTTCGCCAGATCACCCTTGTTCTGCAGAATGTCTTCGAGCAGCCGCTCCAGTTCTTCCGAACGGTCGGCCTTGCTCATCAGATCGCGCAGTTCGTTGCGCGCATCGAGAAGCGCCTTGAGGGCAGGCACCTGCTCAACGATCGCACCCGGCTCGAAATCCTCCATCTTTTCGAACCTCAGCGAGACCTCCATCTGGGTCCCGTCATTCTGCAGTGTGTTGTCGACGGTAAGCTGCAGACCGGGCGTCATGCGCCGCATGACGTCATCGAAATTGTCGCGGTCGATCTGGACGAACTTGCGCTCACCGAATGGCTTCAGCGGTTGGGTGGGATGACCGGAGAAGTCACCGAGAACGCCGACCACGAAGGGAAGCTCCTTGGCAACCATCGCGCCTTCCGTTTCGACCTCGTATTTGATGTGGACGCGGGGCTTGCGAACCCTCTCCAGTTTCTCGTGCACACTTGCCATCTGAACGTCTCCTTCCTGCGCTCGGGCAGATTGCTCCATTGTGACCCATGCGCTCAGCCGCACGGTCTCTTCTCACGCCATGTCAACTGGAATCCGCCGCGTTGATCCCGGCTGCCGTCAGTACGGCCTGACGCTGATGCGCATCCGGCATCAGCTCGGCCAGCAATTCGGAAAAGCCCATCCGGCCGCGTCGGACCAGAGTTTCAATAGAAAGCGAAATGGGCGAATGAGGTTCCGCCTTCTTGAAATAACGGGCAACCGCGAGGAGGATTTCAAAGGCCTCCTCACGAGAGGAAATACTGTCTGCCGTCGGCTTGAGCGCCGCCACACGTGCACCGGCAGACACGTCTTCCACATGTTCGGGCGACGCGGCCATGGCGTCTGGCGCATCCGACAGTTCCACGTCAGGCAGATGCGCCAGCACGCGAAGCGCCGCAGCGGCTTCATGTAAGACATTGCGTGTATTAGAACTTGCTGGAGCAAGGGCGCCACATCGCGCTTCAAGTATTTCCGTCATGCGCTCGAACAGCGTTATGCAGGCGTTCACCGTCGCGAGCTGCTCGGAAACATGATCGACATTCATGTTCGAGACGGCGTTCTCCAGATCCTCGCGAATGCGATCTTCACCCGGGCGTTGGGAGAGTTGGTAATCCCAGAGTGTCACTTGCCCGAATTTCCAGCCGGGAAGCAGCGGAGTCAAACGGATAGCCTGGATCAGCGTGCCTTCGCCGCCAACACCATTGAGCCCGGCAAAGGGCGCAAACCGCTCTTCGTCATCATCGTTGCCGATGGAATGAAGCTCATCGAAATTATGTTCCAAAAGCGACACCGAAAGATCATAGACATCGCGGAGTCCGGTATAACCGCGAAGGCGGATTTCTGCCTCGGTAAGCCAGGCAAGCACCTCGATATCCTTGCTCATGGAAACTAATATTTGCAATGCAAGGTTGCTAACCTCCTTCCAAAGCGGAGAAAGACTTATATTTTCGCCCGGCGTAACCATGCGCTCGGCGGCTCTTGCGAGACCGCGGGCGTCCTTAATTTTAAAGTATATTTCACGATACAAAGTATTCTCACGGATATTTTCTCCGCAAGGTCGATCTAAACTGATCGGTAACTTCAAATCTGCGAAATTCATCACACAAAAACCGTGATTCGAGAGAGTTTGATGCCTTTCGGACATCATATTGGTCGATGATTGCTGGCAATCAAGCCCCAAAACAAGATGTCAGAATCATGACGCGCCGCTGCGATGCTATAAAAATTGGCATTCGTCACTTTTCCCTCTGGACATGCGGAAGTGACCGCCCTAGCTCTTGCGACACAACCAGTGCGTGGGCCCAACTTCGGAGTGAGCGGAGTTCTGTGTATGCCATACATTGACCTGGAACGTCTTGTGGGAAGGCTGGACGGACCGGCGCGTGTCGGTCTTGAGACAGGCGCATCCATCGCTGCACGCCTGCGTCATTCGAGCGTGGAGGTTATCCATTGGGTGCGCGGTCTGCTCGACGTGCCGGATCTCGGGAGCGTGTTCGCGGAACTCGGCCTGGATATAGAAACCCTTCGCGGGCAGTCGGATGCCTCGATTGCGGACCTCGGGGGCGGGGATGGCACATCTCTGGTTCTGTCGCAGAACATCCTGACCGTCTGCCGCGAAGCGTGGCTGCTTGCCTCTCTCGAAGGGGGGCGTGAGGTCGTCACCCTGCCCGATGTGATCACAACCCTCATCGACGAAGCATCGCTTCGGGCCTATGTGCGCGGTGCAGCGCCAGCCCTGCTGCGTGTTGACCGAGACCGTCTCGATGCCTTGAGGATGGCGGCGCAGTCTCGGCCGTCCGTCAGTCACGACGGACCAGGCGCGGCGACTGCGACGACAGGTTTCAACGAATTCCTGAGGCTCTACACGCGCGACATGACTGCCGACGCACGTTCGGGGAAGCTGGACGCCGTGATCGGCCGTCAGCAGGAACTGCGCCAGGTCATCGATATCCTCATGAGGCGACGCCAGAACAACCCCATTCTGGTCGGAGAGCCCGGGGTGGGCAAGACCGCGATCGTGGAAGCGCTTGCCCTGGGGATTGCCGGTGGCGATGTGCCTGAGCGGCTGCGGAATGTGCGGCTCCTGCTGCTTGACCTGACCCTCCTCCAGGCCGGCGCCGGCGTGAAGGGCGAGTTTGAACGCAGACTGCACGGCGTTGTCGATGCGGTTCGAAGCTCACCGGAGCCGATCATCCTTTTCATCGATGAAGCGCATGGCCTGATCGGAGCTGGTGGACAGCCCGGTCAGGGCGACGCTGCCAATATTCTGAAACCCGCTCTGGCCCGCGGCGAGTTGAGAACCATCGCAGCCACGACCTGGAGCGAATACAAAAGGCACATCGAAAAGGATGCTGCCCTCACCCGTCGTTTTCAGCTTGTCCAGGTGCTTGAGCCGAACGAGGCAACCGCCATCCAGATGGTGCGGGGCATCGCTCCGGGGCTCAAGAAGCATCATGGCGTGCGTATTCGTGACGAAGCCATTCGTGCGGCGGTTCAGCTGACCGCCCGTTATCTTCCCGCGCGGCAACTGCCGGACAAGGCCATCAGCGTTCTCGATACGGCGGCCGCGGCAGTTGCGATGGCAAGACAAACAACGCCCGGCGTACTGGCGGACCTGCGCAACGAACTCGATCTGCTTGGACAGGAGCGGGACTGGCTTTGCCGTGAACCCGCAACAGCGGCAAACATGGCAAGACTTTCCGACATCGACACGGAAACCGCCTCGATCATGTCCAAAATCGCCTCGCTCGAGACAAGACTTGAGGCGGAAGGACAGCTTTGCACCGAAGCGGATCGGGTTGAACAGACGATGGACGGCGATCCCGACATCCGGAACCTGCCTGTCGCCGGTCGGGGCGTTGATACAACGAATGTGACGCCCCTTTCACCGGTTACGCGCGCCGGAGAGTCTCCGCTTGCCACGCTCAACCAGCTTGAACGGGCCATCGCCGACATCGCCGGCGAGGAACGGCTGGTGCCACGGGTGGTCGACCGTGATGTTGTGGCGGCTATCGTTTCGCGATGGACCGGCATTCCGGTCGGAAAGCTCCTTTCCGACCAGATTGCGGCGGTCCGGACACTCGATGAGCAGCTGAAGCAGCGTGTGCTGGGGCAGGATCACGTCATGGGTCGCATTGCCCAATCCATGCGGGCCGCAAAGGCCGGTCTTTCGGACCCGACCCGTCCGCCGGGCGTCTTCCTGCTGGTTGGAATGTCCGGCACGGGCAAAACCGAAACGGCACTGTCGGTTGCCGATATGCTGTATGGCGGAAGCCAGCACCTGACCGTCATCAACATGTCGGAGTTCAAGGAAGAGCACAAGATTTCCATGTTGCTCGGCTCTCCGCCCGGCTATGTCGGTTACGGCGAGGGCGGCGTGCTGACGGAAGCGGTCCGTCGTCGGCCCTATGGCGTGCTGCTGCTGGATGAGATCGACAAAGCCCATCCCGGGGTTCACGACATCTTCTATCAGGTCTTCGACAAGGGAAGCCTGCGTGACGGCGAAGGCCGCGACATCGATTTTCGCAACACGACGATCTTCATGACAGCCAATACAGGGTCGGAGTTGCTGGCAACCCTCGCGGCGGACCCCGATACGATGCCTCAGGGTGACGCTCTGGAAGCATTGCTCCTGCCGGAACTGCAAAGACAGTTCAAAACCGCCTTTCTCGGCAGAACGACGATTCTTCCGTTCATGCCCCTAAGCCCCGAAGCCCTGCTTGGCATCATCGATATCCATCTCATGCGGATCGCCACACGCGTGAAGGCAGCCTACGGCGCAACGCTGACCGTCCACGACAATGCGCGCAGCGTTCTCTGCTCCCGAGCCCGGCACAGCGAAATGGGTGCCAGAGCGATCGAGGTGATGATCATGCGGGACCTGATGCCCGCCTTGTCTTCCGCACTTCTCGACGGCCTGACGAACAATGCGCAGGTCCAGAACATCGATATCCGGCACGACGGCCAGGACTTCCAGGTGGATGTCCTCGGTCAGGATGCCGCCATCGAATCCGTCGACGTCGCCTCGGGCGGTGTGCCGGATGAAGTAGCCCCGGCGCGCAAAGGCGCAAGGGGAGGAGAACGGCGCCGCGCTGACGCGCCGTAAACTGCAAACCATTCTCGAACAGGAGATTCGACGCATGCCGATTTATCTGCAGATCGATGGTATTCAGGGTGATGCAACGCATGAGCAGCATCGCAAGTGGATGGATATCGAAGCCATTCACTGGAACGTGTCACGCAACATGAACACGGCAGCCGGCTCTGCTGCCAATCGCGAAGCTTCGGAACCCACGGTTTCGGAAGTGATCCTGACCAAGGTCAGCGATTCCTCATCCACGAAGCTGTTCCAGGAAGCCTGCTCCGGTCGCACCGGCAAGCGTGCAACGATCCATCTCGTCACCACCGGCAACCCGGGCGAAACCTATATCGAATACACGCTGACGAACACGCTTCTGGCCAGCTACTCGATCGACTCGAACGGCGATCGCCCGATCGAAACGATCAAGCTCAACTTCACGAAGATGGAAGTGAAGTACACGCCCTTCGACGAGAACCAGTCGCCGCAGTCGCCGATGATCGCGTCCTACGATCTGGCAACCACCAAGGCTGCCTAAGGCAGCCTCGACAGACGGTGCCGGCTCTGCCGGCACCCCCATTCCATGCCTGCCCGGCCGCAGGCCAAGGTTCCATTCGCCTGGATAGATGGAGAGGACACATGTCTTCAGCCGCCGATCGCCTGAATGCCATTCTGCTCGAACTGCCCAAGTACAAATCGCAGTGGGAAAGCTATGTCGCCAATCCCTATGTCCGGGCCTACGATCTTGCCGTGGAAAATTTCACGCGCGAAACGAAGGCGCAGGCGGAGCGAGATCGCGCCCAGGCGGAACTTTTCGTGTTCGGCGCGTCGATCCTCACCGGCAGCGTCATGATGGCGGCCTTCGCGGCAACCTCGGTCCGCGTCCTTGCGGGACGTGCCATGCTGAACGTCATCTGCAACAACAATCTCAATCGCACCTTCGACATGCTGCACGCCGCCTCGTCCAGCAAGACGCTGATGTTCGCGCTGGGAAGCGTGCTGGATGAAGCGAAGAAGGTGGCCGGCAACCAGGTCAAGAAGGCCGCCGAAACCTATGCCAGCAGTGCGCCGATCGCATCAGCTCCGACCGCGATCAATTACAAGACGCGCGTCGAAGACTTCATCAACGTCAATCACATCTGCGTCCACGATCTTGTCCAGGGTGTTCGCGATGACAAGCAGATTGGCGAGGCCGGCAAGAACAGCATTGCCGACCTGACCCGACAGATCCCCTTCTGCAATCCACCGTCCGCACGCAAGGTCGATGAGCAGCGTCTGTCGCAGAAGATGGAACTCCTCTTCTACATGGCCGCCGTCCTCGATTCCGATGAACTGGTCCGCTATGCGCCCGCCATAGGCGGGAGCGACCAGACGATCGGACGTGATATCGAATATGGCTCCACCTCGATCAGCCAGATGCCTTCGGCACGCGATTATCCGAGGGAAACGCTGCCGCGGATGATCGGCAGGCCTTATCCGCATTATCAGCCGGGACAGCGCATTCGCTACAAGAACATCGGTGGCGGCATTCGTGACCGGATCGATCTTCTGAGCATGCAGACCGGAAACGGGAAATTCTATCCCGACCAGAACGTGCTGGAAAAGCTCATCATAGACCCGACGCAACATGCGCAGATCATGAAGGCCGAGCAGATCATCAACCGCATGTCTGCCGATGCGCGCCCGCGTCAGTTGACCGATGTCCGCATGATCTGACCGGGATGCAGGACATGGTCGCCCTCTCTCGAAAGTCGCTTGCACGCATGCTGCATCTCCGGTTCCTCGCGCCGACGGTGGCCGTGGCGCTCGGTACGTTTCTGTTTTCATCCGGACTTGCTGAGACAAAGGCCTCGGCTGATCAATCGCTTCTGCAAATCGAAGCGGTCGGGCCGCGCCTTGCCTCCATGCCTTCGCTGGTCGGAAGCGTTGCCCGTGCCGCGGCAAAGGACGGTGTTCCGCATATCCCGGACGTGCAGCCCGCGCTGCAGGCCGCCGCGGCATCTGCTTTCAACCCGGAGGCCATGAACCATGACATCTCAGCTGCCCTTGCAAAAACCGCCGGCACAGATGTCGAGACGAGCGCTCTCGCCAAAGCAGCCCAGGCGCTGATCAAAGCGCGCACATCAACGGTGGCACAGACCGATGAAGCAAGCGGAACGCCATCCACCCCTCGGCAAACCGAGGGGTATGACCCGCAGGGTGGAGAGCGTGTCGGACAGCTTGTCGAGGCCATGGCATCGCCGGAGCTTGCCGCCGAAACGGCCTTTACGGAACAGGTCATGTACGCCGCTCTGGAAATTCTGACCAATTCTACGACACAGCAGCTTGCCGCCCTTCCCCTCCCAGACTTGCAGGCACAGACCAGAACGACGCTTGAAACGTTGCGGGCGCGAAACACGAATGAAAAGCCGGTTGCAAAGGACGTGGCTCAGGCACAGGAAAAAAACCGGTTGGCTGCAGCGCTTGCGACACTGGCGCCGGAGGATCTCGGCACGCTGTCAGCCTTCTACGCCAGCGAGGACGGCAAGGCGAAGCGGGATGCCCTGGTCGCGGCCTATCGAAAGGCGGCGGATGAGGCGAACATCAAACTGCTGAATGCCTATCTGCAGCAGCTTGTAACCCAATCAAAAGCCAAAGCGGAGCCGCAACGGAACTGACACGACGCTACCCTTCAGCCTTGAAACACGAAGACGGTGCCATGCAGGCCAGGGAACGCTTGAGGACGGGATCAGACCTTATGAACGATCAGCCATCATCCGCCGATTTCATACAGGCCAGCCGTGTGCTGAAAATCCTCTCACCACTGGGCGAGGATCAGCTGCTGCCGGAAAAGGTGTCGATCGAAGAAGGCGTCAACCGCCTGTTCGAAATCCAGCTTTCTGCCCGCTCGAAAAAGCCGCAGGTGAAACCCGAGGAATTGATCGGCAAGCTGGTCGATGTATCGCTGGAGATCTCGCAGGGTGATGGTGAAGAAGGCTCTGCCGTCCGCCGTCCCTTCAATGGTCTGGTGACTTCGCTCAACGAAGGCCCCCAGATCACACGCGGGCTTCGAGCCTATTCCATGGTGCTGCGTCCGCAGATGTGGTTGCTGTCGCGCCGCTCCGACTGTCGCATCTGGATGGACAAGACCGCGCTGGACGTCCTCGAAACGCTGTTTTCCGAGCACGGAATTCCGGCTCCCGACACCTCTGGCGTCATCTCGTCGCCGCCTGCGCAGCACTACAGCGTGCAGTTCAACGAGACGGATCTGGACTATCTCACCCGGCGTCTCGAGGAAGACGGACTGTTCTACTGGTTTTCGCATGAAGACGGCCGCCACAGACTGCATGTGGCCGATAGTGCCGCCGGCTGGCTCGGCCCCTCGCCCTCGGCTGATGGCGAAGGAAAGGTGCGGCTTGCGCAAGGTTCGTCGGATCGCAATCACATCAGCGAATGGCAACGCCATTTCTCCTACGTTCCCGGCAAGCGCGCGGGAAGTGACTGGAATTTCGAAACGCCATCGATGGTTCCGCTGGCCGAAACGCCTTCACTCGTCCAGATGCCGGACGCCATCAAACGCGAACTCTACGAATACCCTGCCCGGATCTCGTCCGTCGCCGAAGCGGAACGCGCCGAGAAGCTCAGGGTTCAGGCCACGGAGGCCGATCACGAGCGGGTGCATGGCGCTTCCACCTCCCGGCTTCTGGAGCCCGGCCGCAGGTTCACCCCTTACGAAGTCGCCCATCCCGATCATCATTATGAGGAGCATGTGGTGGTTGCGATCCGTCATGAGGTGGTGGATCGCTCCTATGAAACCTCTACGGACACACCGGAATACCGGAACACCTTCGAGGCCCTGCCTTCGCGCATTCCGCTCACCCCGCACCGCGAGACGAAGCGCCCGCGCATCGAGGGGACGCAGGTGGCAATCGTCGCAGGCCCGCCAGGCGAAGAGATTCATCCCGACCAATATGGCCGCATCAAGCTGTGGTTCCCGTGGGACCGAAAGGCGAAGAAGGACGGTTCCGACACCTGCTGGGTGCGCGTGGCGCAAAGCTGGGGTGGCGGCACCTGGGGAAGCCAGATCATTCCGCGCATCGGCATGGAGGTCATGGTTGCCTTCGTTGATGGAGATCCGGACAGGCCCCTCGTCATCGGCGTCGTACCGAATCCGGCCAATGCCGTGCCCTACGATCTGCCGGCCCATAAGACGCGCAGCGTCTTCAAGACGAACACCCATAAAGGAATGGGTTCGAATGAGCTGAGATTTGAGGATGAAAAGGGACGCGAGGAGATATTTCTTCGCGCCCAGAAAGACATGTACACGGCCGTTGAAGACAGCAATGTTCGCATCGTCGGAACGAACGATCATACCATCGTTGAAAACAATCAGTACGAAAGCGTTACAAAAAACAAGGAAACACAGGTCGGAGCGTTCAATATAGAGCAGATCGGATTCATGGATATCAGGACCGTTGCTGCAACAGCGGCCGGATTGAACCTGATATCGAAAACCATGAAGACAGATTCTTCGTGGGGAGAATTCGATCTTGTCAGCCTCCTCAACACGACAAAAGTCGCCGGAATGGCAATTGCGGGGGGTATCGAACCGTTCTCGTCCGTCAGCTATGTGCAGGGAAGCGCAATCCTCAATACCGGCAATGACTGGCGGGTAACCGTGGGCCGCAATGCTCATATCGATATTGAGGGCGATTACTCCATTTCAGTCGATGGCACCACGCATGAAGAGGCGGACGGGAGCAAAATCTTCGCAGGTGGCGAGAACGTAGAGGTTTATGCCGGCAAGACACTTATCCTTGCTTGTGGAGAGTCGCACATCGAGCTTTCGGAAGACGGCGCCGTTCGAATTGTGGGCAAAACCATAGAGATCAAAGCCGGTAGAGTGGATATAAACTGATGCTCACCAAGATGACACGGACGCTCGCTGCTTTGTGGACGATTTTTGTTGCAGCCACTTCATGGCCGGCGTCAGGCCATTCTACCGCCAACGAATGCACCCGTCTCATCGGAAATCCGCCCCAGCCACTCTTCGAGACGGGCGCTCTATACCGCTATCTGAAAGATCTCGATAATGCCCAATGCCCGAAACTCGGGCAGGTGGAATTCGAAAAGTTCATCGATCCACTGGAGGTTAATCTCGTGTCCTACGTACTTCTGGAAAGCAGGCTGGCCGAAGGCGGAGCCAATACGGGACAAGAGGCAATAGCTGCCTATTTGAAGCAGTACAAAGATGCCAATATCAAACTGGATGATAATGCCCTCCTACCACTCATAGATATTGCCTTTTATACGTGCAAAGGCGCGGCAGATTGCATCGGTGCGAAGGTGACGTCTCAGATCGATGTCGGCTCCATGCAAGACAATGCAGCATGCCTGTTCGGGCTACCGTCATCCTGCGCACCGACACAGGTCCGCAAGCACTTCTATTTTCTGAACGATGCGACCCTGAAGAATTTTCCGTCTGCAGAAAATGCCTATCGCGAGCGCTCCCGCTTTATCTGTGAGCGGTATCGCGCCTGCGCCCATTCCTCGCAATAGCAGGGAGCCAGCACCATGAATGACACTGCTTCCAGCCAGGCACAAAAGCCTGCAAACACAGGCCAGGTTCTGACTGCAGGACCCAGCCCGGTAGAGGATTTCCTTGCCAACCAGCGGCGCACCCAGCCTGTGCTGGACACGAAGAGACAGGGATTTTCGCAGCGTTTCCGAGGCATCGTGGCGCAAAATTCGGAGGTGGTGCTTCAGACAAACGGTGTTGTCCTGAACACGGTTAACTTCGAACTGCTGAAGACGGGGTATTCGGAGCTGACGATATTTCCCTCAAGCAGCCGCGACGGAGTTCCAGGCGCAATGACGGCTTATGCGCCGGACAAGCCGCCGAAGCCAAATCAAGGCGCGGCCATGCGCGCGGTTAATGCAGCCAAAAAGGCCGGCAAAATCCTGTCCATCATTCGCGGCCCTCTCGACCAAATCATGGACATGCAGGTCTACTTTGGTGACGATCACTGGAGCGACACCTACAACAGTGGAAGAACCTATCACTTTCGCACCAAAGGTGCCGCGGAAACCGCGATGATCAAGCTAAAATTGAATAATCCGATGAATTCCGCGTACTTCAACATGTTCGTGACGATCAGGATGGTGCCGCCAGAGCCTCAGCAATCCGCAAACAATGCAAACCAGACCGGCGTACTCGATACAATCGGTGACTATGTGAACGCCGTGCGAAACTTTGCCAGGAATCACAATCCCTTCTGAGGCAAAGACCGGCCGCCGCGTCACCAGAACGACACACAGGCGGTTCGGGCATCTCTTTGGAAACCCGGGCGATCGGGCCCTCGTCAGACCAGACCAGGAGACGAAACAGATGAAGCGCGTGACGACACAGCGAAACCACGCCTGTTTTCTGTTTATGACGCTGCATATTGCAGTCTTTTCAGCATGTTGGCTTTGCTTCGGAGCCTTTGGTCCGGAAGCTTTGCTAGCCCTGTTCCTCCTGATTGCCTGGTCCAGATCCGGCTTGAGAAAGCTCTTCGAATTTCATGACGATCCATCGATACGGGTGAGAGCCACTGCAGCCTGACAAACACTGAGGTTTTCCATGCCTGAAGCACATCGAAAGGGTGATATCGGTTCCGGTCATAGCTGCCATTTCCCGCCCAGTCCCGCGACCGGGGGAAGCCCCAACGTGTTCGTCAACAACCGGCCTCTGATGCGCGTCGGCGATGCCTATGTGCCGCATGGCTGTCCGACCTGTCCGAAGCCCGAGCATCCGCGTCACCTGGCCATCGGTTCGTCATCCGTCTTCATCAACGGCAGACCGGCAGGGCGCATCGGGGACGCAATCGATTGCGGCGGCCAGGCGCAGACGGGTTCTTCCAATGTTTTCATTGGCGACAAACAGGCCGAGGCGACGGCAGGGGCAACGAGATCTGAAACGTCCGGCACATCATGCCAGCAAAGAATGGCATCCGATTCAACACCTATGGTGAGGGGATAGAGATGTCGCGGGACAGTCAGCGGCAGGGGGAGCGACCATTGCAGGCCCGGGCCTTGGCATCGGAGCTCAATTCTCAACTGCTCAACGGGGAGACACGTATTTTTGCGGTGCTGGATGCGGCACGTTTCACAGGTCTGCCAGCCCTGCTGAATGAGGTCGACGTCGCCCATCGCCCGCTTTACCGTTACTCGAACGGCAATCATGCGACCGTTCTGGGCGGACCTTGGCTGGTGGATTTCAGCCAGCCGGCAAGACCTCGACACGCCCCCGGCGATGCGGCGGACGATATCTCCGATGAAGCCCTGGCAGCCCGGGCCCGGAAACTCTCCCAGGATATGGTCACAGCTCTTCAGGCAGGAGATCCGTCAGGCGGCGGAGTGCTTCCGCATTCCAGCCTATCCGATCTCCCTGTCATCAGGAGCCGTCTGGATGGCGTTTTGCAGCTGATGGGGGACACGCCGGCGGCGGTATTCTGGATCACGGACGCGAGTATCGTGCAGGAAGCGATCTATCGGCACCTAAGAGGCCTGAACCAGGTCCTGATCCCACGTGAGGGAAGACCCGCGAGCCTATCGCCATCAGACTATTCCGAGCTTCGGGCAGCAAGTGTCGACGCGCATGCGGCACATGATGCACCCGAATTGCACACAGAGACCGCATCGACGCAGAGTCCGCTTCTCTACGAACGCGTTGTTCTTCGCCACGCCGATCCCAACGTTCTGGTCCAGTTGTTTCAGGTGTTTTCACCGGATCAGTTGACCCGGCTGATGGGGCCCGCACGACAGCTCCTGTTCGCTCCCTCGCAAGAGTGGGGCGGAGGCATCAAGCGGGCACGCCGTCCGGACGGTGACATTCTTCCACCATCAGGCCCGCTGAGGCTTGAGGCCTGGCAGGTTTCCGAAATGAGCGATTTCCGTCGGGAGCATTTACGCAGAAGGATCATGCATTATCTCCGCGCTGTCGCCCAAGACTGCACGCAGGCTTGCTCGGATGAAGAGCTCGCCCAACAGGTTCGCTACAGCGAAGACGTCGGCAGGGCCTTCGGAATTCGCACGGAACGGGGGCATGCACAATGGGCCTTTCTGATGGTGATATCGAAGGGGCATGTGGCCAACGATCCGGCGGTGCGCGCCTTCCTGACTAAACCCGGGACGGACGCCGACACACAGGTGAGCGAAGCCATGACGCAGCTTGTGGGTGCTGCGGCCCAGCAGGCGGGAGCAAGCTGATGGTCGCACCGGCAGCATTGGCAGCGACACCGCCCGGCTGGGCGGTCCTTGCCGCGGCCCCGGAAGCCGCCGCCGCTGCGGGAACATTCCTGGTTTCCAATCCGATTGGTTGGGCCATCCTTGGAACTGTAGCCGTCGGCACACTCGCCTATGGCGGATACAGGCTTTACCAAAATGCACATTCCGAATCTGAGGCACGCTTCAAGACAAAGACGATTTCGGATGCCTGTTCAACATGCCATGATTGCGAGAGTCTGCAGCGCGAGATCCAGAATGTCCGCAATGAAGTCGCGCAACGCCATACGGAAATGCGGGAGGATGTGAATGGTCTTTTCGCGGTGCGGCCCGGTCCCATTCCCGGCCGGGAATATCTCGGCACCTGGCCCGGGCATCAGATGCAATACGAAGGCAAGCAGCGGCGGCTGCGGCGGTTGCTGAACGCATCCGCGACAGCGGGTTGCCCACCGATGGCAGGCGATTACTGGAAATGGGCCGAAGAACCCACTCCCGCCATGCCTGCCCCCAGAATATGAGGTTACGATGACGCCTAGGGAGCTAGACGAGATCCGAAAAGAGGCACATGAGCAACTGGAAAAGCTTCGGCATGCACCCTGGCTCGCCGTTGCCTCCGAATGCGATACGGCAAGGAAACAGTTTTACTTCTGGTTTCGTGTGAGCGGAAGCGAAGGTGTGAAGGACGTCGCAGAGCAGGCGCGCTCTGTGCTTTCGGATATCGCCGTTTCGGTACCGACGTGTGAATTCAATGTGGCGATTGTCGAACTTTCCGAGACGGAGGAAATCATCTGGGATGATCTCGAGGATGCGGAAATCCGGTATGGCATCCATCGCGTGCTGGGACAGGACCCGGAACATAAGCGCAGAAAGGAATTTTCTGTCTTTGATCGAAGGATCTGACCTGCACCGGTCATCCGGCGTTGGCTACCGGATGGTTTTGGATAGCTGATGACCGCCGCGGGATTGCGGTTGTTTTTGTGTTTTATGTTGTGATTGTTTTGAACTGGTTGCGGGGGCCTGATGGCATGACCTTGCCCCCAAGTTTTATCCAGTTTTGAGTTCGCTCCAGCGGTTTTGGTTTGCGGTATTTTGGGCGGTAGCGGCGGGTTGCGATGCGGAGCCATTCCGGCTGTGCAGCAGCGCATCACGTCGCGGGTTGATTGTTTGAGCGAACTCTGCAGGGGTCATCCAGCCGAGTCCGGAGTGTG
>NZ_FTMR01000005.1:0-403472 GCF_900156005.1 Rhizobium sp. RU35A
AAGAGCCTTCAGCCGTTTGGCCTCCGCCACTTCCATGCCGCCATACTTCGACCGCCATTTATAGAAGGTCGCGTCGCTGACACCGTATTTGCGGCACAGATCAACAGCCGAAAGACCGGCCTGATGCTCCTTCAGAATACCGATGATCTGCTCGTCGCTGAAACGGGAACGCTTCATTGTCTGTCTCCTTCTCCGGACAACAGACTAACCTCAAACCGAGGACATTCCAGGGGAGAAGGTCAGCTGGGTTGAAGATTTTGCGCGGCGGACAGGCATTTGCGGCATAAGAGCGGAATATGTAACCTTTCTGCCGCCTTAGGTCCTGCGGGTATTATTTCGCTGCGGGGAAATGATAGGTGTAAGGATCGGAAGGGCCGCCGTTTCCACGTCGCTCGATTTCACCTTTGGCGACCAGGAGGCGACAAGTGGAGTTCACGCGCTGCTGATACCCGTCCATGCCGAAGATGGATCGAGCAAGCTCCGACTCCGTGAGGCCGGGCTGTTCGGCTATCCGTTCCTTTATGCGTTCCTGCACCGTGGCCATGGCGCCCCCTGCCTCTTTCCTTCAAGCAAACAGGAAACCGAACCTGCGATAGCCTGTCAACCGGATCAAAAATCAAACCGAGACACGACCGAGAGGTCAGGAATGCACACAAGTTAAACCTTTTCCGCCAATCCCCCGCCGCCCGAAAATCTCATCGAGGACGTAGGCGATTATCCGCCAGAAATTGCGCCGGCATCCGCAACGCACGCGGCTTTTCAGGCAGGCTACCGGAAGTCCCCTTGTCATCCTCGCTCGTGATTTTGGAGACTCCATCCGGGGAAGGCTTGCCGGAATCTTCGAACGCCTGAACCCGCGTTAAGGCTTTGAAAAATAAATGTTTTGCGGGTTTTGCGCGTCATTGCCAAAATCTCGGACGAGATTCTGGCCTCAATTCACCGTTTCCGAGCGTTGGCGGTTTCCGCTTGAAGCCCGTAAAATCAAATGCTTGAAGAGGCAACGTCGGTTTTTGAAGGCGTCTTGAAGGTTTCCGCCTCACCACCCGGATTTTGCGGCATAAGCTCCATTATGAATTTGGTCCGGCTGCGGCCATCCCGACTGCACCTCTGCTTCGCAGCGGCAAAATCCCTTCGAAATAGGACGCTTCCGCGCATTCCCGTCCGACCCCGGAAATTCCCGCAAATTCCGTCTCGGTTTGTCGAACAACAATCCTCACCCGAAATGCCGGTCGTCCTCGTCGGGGCCGCCGAGTTCGAGGGCGAAGCCGCGGACGCGGGCTTGCTGCTGGCCGACCGATGATGCGGCGGAATCCCTGCCGGAGCGGCCTGCGGGCTTCTGGGCCGGGCGACGCGGGCCCTGTTCGGATCGGCCCGCCTGCGTTGCGGCGGTGTATTGCGCCCGGGTGCCTTCGCGGGCGGTGCGGAAGAATGCGATGGAGGTCAGCAGCTGTTCGGCCTGGCTTGCCAGTTCTTCCGAGGTTGCGTTCACCTTTTCCGATGCTGCGGCATTCTGCTGGGTTACGGTGTCGAGCTGCTGGATGGCCTGGTTGATCTGCTCGGCCCCCACATCCTGTTCACGGCAGGCGGCCGTGATTTCAGAGACGAGTTCCGCGGTTTTGCGGATATCCGGCACGAGCGCTGCCAGCATTTCGCCGGCCTCCTTGGCGGCGCGGACCGTTTCGGATGAAACGGAACCGATTTCGGCAGCTGCTGTCTGGCTGCGTTCGGCAAGCTTGCGCACTTCGGACGCGACAACCGCGAAGCCGCGGCCATGTTCACCGGCCCGTGCAGCCTCCACGGCGGCGTTGAGGGCCAGCAGGTCGGTCTGACGTGCGATTTCCTGCACGATGGAAATGCGCTCGGCAATCGTCTGCATTGCCTCCACTGCCTTGCGCACGGCGTCTCCGGAACGTTCCGCATTCTTGGCGGACTGACGGGCGATTTTTTCGGTCTGCGATGCGTTGTCGGCGTTCTGCTTGATGTTGGCCGCCATCTGCTCCATCGAGGCAGAGGCTTCCTCCGTCGCGGCCGCCTGCTCGGAAGCCCCCTGGCTCATCTGTTCCGAACTTGCCGCCAGATCCTGGCTTCCACCAGCCACCTGGGACGAAGCGCTGTTCACCTCAAGCGCAAACTTGGCGAGGTTTTCCACGAGATCATTGATCGCATTCTTCATGCGCTGGTGATCGCCTTCGCAGGCAATCGTGACACGTTCGGTCAGGTCCCCGTTGCTGACCAGGGCCAGCACCCGGTTTCCTTCCGCAATCGGCAGAAGAATGGCATCGAGCATGCCGTTGATTCCCGAGACCAGCTTGCCGAAATCGCCGACGAAGCGGCCCGCATCGCCGCGCTCGCTGAGGCGTCCGGCGGTGGAGGCTTCGATGAGGCGCTGGATTTCCGCGATGATGGCGCGCAGGTTGCGGCGCAGCGTTTCGATCGTCTCGTTGATGAAGGCCTTCTTTCCGGGAAACTGCTCAAGGCTCGCTTCGAAATTCCCTTCGCCGAATTCCTTCACGCAGGCCATGGCCTTCTTCTTGACCGCGATATGGCCGGCCACCATGGCGTTGACACCGCGCGCCATCGACGCGAAATCGCCGCTGAACTTGTCGACGGGAACGAAGACATCGATGTCGCCACGGTCATGTTCCGCCGACATCCGGTTCATTTCGGCAATGAGGCCCTGGAGATTGCCGCGCAGGGTTTCGATCGTGTCGTTGATGAAGGCCTTCTTGCCCGGGAACGGCTCCAGCTTGGCTTCGAAATTGCCGTCGGCGAATTCCTTCACGCAGGCCATGGCCTTCTTCTTGACCGCAATATGGCCCGCCACCATGGTATTGATGCCCTGCGCAACCGTTGCAAAGTCACCCTTGAACTTGTCGATGGGCACGAAGACGTCGATGTCGCCGCGGTCGTGTTCCGCCGACATCCGGTTCATCTCGACAATCAGCCCCTTCATGTTTCGCCGCAGCGTCTCGATCGTGTCGTTGATGAAGGCCTTCTTGCCGGGGAATGGCTCGAGGCTTGCCTCGAAATTCCCGTCGCTGAATTCCTTTACACAGGCCATGGCCTTCTTCTTGACCGTGATGTGACCGGCCACCATGGCGTTGATGCCCTGCGCCATGTCGGCGAGGTCGCCCCGGAACTCGGTGACCGGGATGCGCACGTCAATGTCGCCATTGTCATGCTCTGCCGCCATCCGGCCGATCTGCCCGTTCATGACCGCGACGGGCCGCAACGCCTTGTCCAGGAGGTCATTGACGGCTGCGAGGATCTCCTGCGCTTCGCCCGTGGCCTGCGAGAGGTCGGCCCGCGCCGAGAGATCGCCTTTGTCCACAACGCTTGCGAGATGACGGATGGCCGCCATGGCAGTGGCTGACCGAGATGACTTCTTGAAGTCCAGAAAGTTCGACATATTCGCTCCGCGGCGCAAGGGCGGCGGCTTGCCCGTCCGTCATGTATCCGGACCTGGAAAGCGCCTAATGAGCCAGCGTATATTCGAATAATTTAATGTGCGGTAAATTCAGTCGATATGGATGTGTTTTGGTGCCTTGATTAGAATTTATCATTTAATTTATTGTAATATAATTTAATTTTTTACTTAAAATTATGATATTGTTTTGAATATCTATTGTATCTCAATTTTATATTTTCATTAGTGCGTTCCTTTGTGTGTTTTGACGTGTTCAATACGTAAATTTTGATCGGTTCGTGTTCAGGCGCGACTGGTTCACGCGTTCTGAGCGTCGTCATGCGTATCGATGTTTCGCGCTGTCGTCTTGTTTCCCGAGACGTCACCTTCGCATCCAAGCCCTGGAGTGGCGTATCCCTTGTCCGGACCAAGACACGGGCACTCCGCCCGTCTGTGCTCTGCCTCGGAAGCCGGAGAGGGAACGTGATGCTTTTTCTGGTGCAACCTTAAGTTAAAAATTTCTGCTTGATAACTTTTGAGCCTAACCAATGGCGAGAGGCTTGTGGGATGGGGTTGAGGCGGCGCGTGCCGGGGAGGCTGGCAAGGGGTTTGCGGTTGTTGCGCAGGAAGTGCGCGAACTTGCCCAGCGTTCGGCCTCTGCCGCAAGGGAAATCAAGGCGCTGATCGCGAAGTCCTCGACAAGCGTGGGGCAGGGCGTCACCCTGGTTCAGAAGACCGGGCATGCGCTCTGCGAGATCGTTGAACAGGTGCAGATCTTGGACCAGAACGTGGCGGCCATCGCAACGGCCAGCCACGAAAAGGATCGCGGCATCAACGAGGTCTCCGCCGCCATCAATGCTCTGGATCAGGGCGCGAAACGCAGCGCGGCCTCCATGGGGGCAATGCGGCATCGCAGAACCTGGCACGGGAGGCCGCCAAGCTGTTCGAACTGGTTTCCAACTTCAAGGTCTCGGCTGCGGCGGACCGCAAGCCTGCGAAAGTGGCGTGACGTGACGTGGCGTTGAACAGCGTCTGTCCGGTCCATATTCACGCCGACAGACGCTTGCTTGAACTGTTTGTCTTTGTTCTTTCGGTCTACAGGAGCCCACGTTTCCGTGGCAAACTCTGGATGGTGCCTTGAGGCTGGGTCCTTACCTGCCGAGCATCAGTGCCAGTTCCCGTCTCCAGCTCTCTCGAAATCGTTCTTGAGAATAGCGGGCGGCGGTGGCCGGCCCGTGGGAGGCAATGGTCGCGGTGGATTCCGGGTGCCGGAGGCAGTGTACAAGATCCTGGGCGATGCCTGCCAGATTCGGGTAGGGCTGGACTCTGCAATTCACACCGGGTCGCGCATAGTCCCGGCCGCCAAATCCGTCAAAACCAAGAACCATGGTGCCAAGCGCCATGGCCTCGAGAGGCACAAGGCCAAAGCCCTCGCAAATCGACAGGCTCACCAGGTGCCGGCGCTCCCCGAGTTTTCGGAGCAGGTCGTGCTGTCTGTATTCGCCGGCGCGCAGGATCGAGCCTTCCCAGTCGATGGCTGCCTCGGCTGCCGGATCGATGCGTCGAAGTTCCTCACGCAACCGCGCAACGAGCGCGATCTGCAACCCGCCCTCGCCCTTGAGATAAAGCCATATCGAGTCCGGTTCCCTGTTCCACCAGTCTGTGGGAGTCAGTCCCCGGGTGGATACAAACGGCGCAATGACCGGCGCCTCCACCCCATAGATGTTGGCGAGAAAGTCCTGAACGAAACTGCCGACCGCCACATGCCGGTCGAACCAGCAGTCCAGCGTCGAGAAGGTGTTGAAACCCTGCACATACATCAGCTTGCGGCAATGATGGGTGAGGCCCACCGATCCGTTTGAAAAGGAAGGGTTGCACACAAGCAGATCCTGGGGGCGCAGCAGCCCGGCCAGTTCTGTGCGATCAACCGAAGCAAATGACGCAGGATAATCGAAAAATGATTGTTCTGGGCTTTCATGCCCCCATTTTACGGCATAGCACGCAAATCCCATGTCTTCGCTTGCCACGTGCCCGATTTCATAGGCCATGCGCGTTCCGCCAGCGGGGATGTAGGCGCCCATGACAAAGACCCTGGGGGGATCGGTGGTATGGGGCGCTACGGGAATGGGCATCTGCCGGGTTAGGCTGCCTTCCGCTACGGGGGCCACCGTCCTCGCCGGCAGATATGCTTCCCATCGGCGCGCGAAATCCGGATAGATTTCCTCGATCATCGGCAGAAGCGGCATCAGCCGTTTCGCCAGTGCCGAAAAATCCACCCCGACATAGCGCTGCACAGGATCGAATGCGGATTGTTCGGGATAGGCTGATCGGCCCGGGCAGATCGGAGCAAGCGTCGCGCGCGGGTTGGCGATCAGATCCTCGTAGCGCAGAAGGCGACCCTTCGGCAGCGACAGATACGTCTGCAGCTGCAGGGAGAGGAGCTTCACCTGGCGCTCCAGCGGCTCTTCGATCGCATCCAGCTGCACGCGCCAGTCGGTGGGCGCGAGGCGCTCCAGCATCGGCATCCTGCCACGGTTGATGGGCATGTCGACCGTCTGCCAGGCCGCCATCACCGCAAGCGGATCGCGCACCACCGCATAAAGCGGAAAGTGATCCACCAGCAAATCCGCGAGTGCCGTGAATTCGGCGGGATGCTTCGCGACCAGCGTGAAGTCGTCGGTCAGCGGCTTGTCGAACAGCAGGGCGCCCCGCTCTTCCAGAACGCGCCGCAGGCCTCCGTTTTCCTTGGGCGGTTCCACCCAGTTGTCCGGAATCCTGCCGCCCATATGCTTGGTGACCAGCGGCGAGCCGGCCAGGGCCTGCGAACGATAGTCGTGCATCAGCGCACGGATATGTTCGACAGCTCCCTCTCTATCCTGTCCCTGCGGCAGCGCGAAGGGCTCTGCCAGCGCAATCACATCCGGCTGTGTGTTCAGGAGCGATGCGACCAGTGTCGTGCCCGATCTTGGAAAACCAGTGATCAGAATATCAGCCATGTGTCCCCTTTCAATGCATTCGCAAATCAGACCGCAAGCAGGTTCACGCAAGCTCGTTTCGGCAGAGCGTCATGCGAGGTGGGTGAAACGTCATCACCTCCTTGACGTGAAGCATTCTGCGAAGTTTCAACGCGTTTCGCCGAACTCATGCCCCGGTATGCCTGCGGTGCAGAAGGCGGGACGAAGAGGGCCTGCAAGAGTGCGTTCATTATTGATGTCATTATGCGTGCGATGATGTTATTTCTGGTTGTATTGGAGGTGCATTCTGGACGCAACCGATCAAACTGACATGGAAACAGTTTATGTTCTGCCCGGGAGTCCTGACGTCAGGCGGGCCGTCATTGCCTTTGCCGGCATTCAGTCCATTTTGGGTGGCATCGAGGTGTGGGAGTTTGCGAAAACGCTCACCTCGGATGAGAATGTCGAGGAAGCCCGGCGCCACGTGGCCTTCGTTCGGGAACGGCCGGCACTCTGGTATAACAGCGTGGATCCGGCATGTCTCGCTCCGTTTCTGGCGATGCAGGACGGCCGGGCTGTCGTCACGCTGGGCAACAGCATGGGGGGCTTCGCAGCCATCCTGTTCAGTCTTGTATTGCCCGGGATCCGACGTTCCATTGCCTTCTGTCCCCAGTATTCCGTGCACCCTGATCATTGCCCCTGGGAGCGGCGTTGGCAGGATCAGATTGCGGAAATAGACAACTGGCGGTTCGAGACTTGCCTGCCTCACGGCCCCTGTCCCGAGGCGCAGGATCTTGACCACATGATCTTCTGTGGCAGTGACGTCGGCGACGATGTGCGCCATGCCGAGGCGATCCTTGCCGGTGCAACGCATCCAGTGTCCGTCTTTTTGATTCATGGCTGCGGTCACGATGTCGCCCGCAGCCTGAAGCGTCGAGAGGCGCTTGTTCCTGTGCTCGATCTCTTGATTGACGACCTCGCGCCGCCGCAACATGTCGCCGCCGAGCTTACGAGGCGCGGGATCGCGTTCGACCTGTTGTCGAGCTGAGCAGAGATTCGTACATGTGGCCTCGCCCCGTCAGACTATCGGCATGGGGCCAGTCGGCATTTTCTGAAGGCCTGGCTGCCCTGTAGGCGGCCGGCAGTGGAAGGACAGTTAGGATGGCAGCGGATGGGGCTCTGGACATGACGACGGAAAAGGCCGCTCTCGCGTTTCCAACGAAATCCTTGCGCCGCCTGCTGGTCGGTGGATCTGCACCTGCCGGGACAGGCGCTCTCATCGACAGGCTGCCGGCGTTGATAGAGGTCCCGGGAACCCAAGCGGGCGCCTCGACGGGGCCTTGTCCTGTCATGGGCCATCGTGGTTTTGAACCGGTGGATGTGTCACGCGCGATGACCGCGGCCGGGGGTAACCTTGCGGGCAGCCCGACAGCCGATCTGGCGCTGATGGTGGTGGATGCCCGTCACGGACTGGTCTCGCCGGTGTTGCAGCACAGTTTCGCCGCCGCGCTTCAGGGTGCGTCGCAGGTCATCCTCGTCATTGATCACATGGACCAGGTGGACTTTTCGCAAAGGACCTTCACCTCGATGGTCGAGGTCTATGAACAGGCGGCGGCGCAGATCGGTTTCCGCTGGATCAGGGCCATTCCCGTGGCAAGCGCATCCGGTGACAATCTTGTCCGGCAGTCAGGCCGGATGCCGTGGTTTGCAGGCGGCACGCTTCTGGACGAAATCGAGGCGGCTCCCCTCGCGCCCTCGTTGACAGAAGCGCCGTTTCGCTTTGCTGCCGGCGGTGCCTCCTTCAGGATCGGGACGGCGGCGGCCGTGACCGGACGGGTGATTGGCGGGCGCATTGCGCTCGGCGATCCGGTCGTGGTCGCAGAAACCGGTCAGGCGGCGCGGGTGACCGGCATTCGCGCCCAGGACGGCGAGCAGGCATCTGCATCGGCGGGCGAGGCCTTGACGCTGGTTCTGGATGCCGAGGTGGCAGAGGGGCGTCTGCTGGTTTGCCCTGATGCGCGCCCGCATGTGGCGGATCAGGTGCAAGCCCATATCCTCTGGCTGGATTCCGAGCCGTTGTTGCCGGGGCGGCGTTACCGGCTGCAGACGCAAGGCGATGAGGTTGTCGCGACCGTGACGGCGCTGCGTTACGCCATGAGCGATGACAGCCTCTCGCATGAGGCTGTCCGCCTGCTGCCGGCCGGCCGCATCGGGGTGTGCAATCTGTCGCTGGCGCGTCCGATCGCCTTCGATGCCTCGCGCGACAGCCGGGCGACCGGCAATGGGGTGCTGTTCGACCGTGTCTCGGGTCAGCCGGTGGGGGTGGCCCTTCTCGATTTCCCGCTGCGGCGAGCGGCCAACATCCACTGGCAGGCCACCAGCCTGACGAAACAGGATCGTGCGCATCTGAAGGGACAGCGGCCCGCGGTGCTGTGGTTCACCGGCCTGTCCGGGTCCGGCAAGTCCACACTGGCGAACCGGGTGGAGGCGCTTCTGCATGCCGAGGGGTGCCATACCTATCTCCTCGATGGCGACAATGTGCGCCATGGCCTGAACCGCGATCTTGGTTTCACGGCCGAGGACCGGGTGGAAAACATTCGCCGCGTGGCGGAGGTGGCCCGGCTGATGACCGATGCCGGGCTGATCGTGCTGGCGGCTTTCATTTCGCCCTTCGCGGCGGAACGGCAGATGGCGCGAGACCTGATGGAGCCGGGAGAGTTCATCGAGATCTTCGTCGATACGCCGATCGAGGAATGCGCGCGGCGTGATCCGAAGGGGCTTTATCGCAAGGCAGCGGCAGGAGAACTGCGCAATTTCACCGGGCTTGATTCGCCCTATGAAAAGCCGCTTTCGCCCGACCTGCGCATCGAAACGAACGGGCATGATCCGGACGAGGGCGCGCGGCAGATTGTTCGCTATCTCCTCGATCGCGGTTGAGCGGCGGCCTCTCCCTCAGCTGCCTCCGCTTTTGCTGACCGGCAACTCGTTCAGGCAGCGGTAGCGGCCGGTGGTCGCATCCCAGGCAAAACGGAAAGCGTGCCTGCCATTGTGGGTGGTCAGAACGCGATAGCCATCATGGATCTCGTCGCCGATACTGAGTTCCTGGCCCCAGGCCCAGCCGCCATAGGCGGTGCCCTTGTCGTTGCGCAGGATGATCTCGAAAAAATAGCCGCCGGTTGCCCGCCGCATCTGCAGGATCAGGTCGATATTGTCTTCATCAGTCTCGTCAAAGCGTCCCTCCGCAAGTCTTGCGCAAGCATATCTTGCTTCAGCAAGGGCGGTGACGGGATAAAAGGGCTTTCCATTGTGCCACAGCAGTTCCGTCATGGCATAACCCACATCGTCGGCGCGCTGATAGGGCTCCGTTCGTAAGGGGAAACTCATATAGGAATGCTTGAAGTGCACGCGATCTGTCATGAAGTGTCACGCAATATTTAGACGCGTGTCGTTTTCCTTGCTGTAGATTGTTTCAGAATCATGCACAAAGAGCGTCACGCAGACGTCAAATCTGACAGGTAGTTGATTTTTATTGCAACCTCCGGGGGCAGGGTAGGGAATAGTCGTGGCAGGGCATGAGCAGGGCTTCACGATCAGTCTTCTGGGGATCCCGCGCTGCCATCTGGAGCGTGACGGCTTCTTTCCGGCCAAGGGTTTCGTGCTGGTGGCGGCCCTGCTTCTGGCGCCTGGCCGGCTGTTGACCCGCCAGGCGGCGGCGCTGCTTCTGTGGGAAGATGCGGACCAGAAGCGGGCGCTCGGCAATCTGCGGCAGTTGCTGTCGCGCCTGCAGCCCTTTGCCGAGGGGGATGAGGCGCTGATCGAGGCGACGCCCGGCGGGCTTGCCGCCGGCCCGCTGGCCCGTCGCTCGGATCTCTCCGCCTTTCTCGATGTCGTCGGCGCCGACGACGTGGCGCTGCGGCTGAAGGTGCTGCGCGGCATCGGCGGCGAGTTGCTGCAGGGCGTGGATGCCGATCAGGAACAGTTCCATCTCTGGCTGCTGGCCGAGCGGGCCCGCCTGAAGGACCTCTTCTTTGCCGCGACCGCCCGCCTGCTGGAGGATATGACCCGGTTCGGCGCCCGGCCGCTGGCCGATATCGCCGCTCTTGCCGAAACCGCGCTCAGGCTGGAGGACGACCGGGAGGAGACCTACCGCATGGTGATCTCTGCCTATGCGCGGGCAGGCGATGCGGCAGCCGCCGAGCGCATGTTCGAAAAGCTGACGCAGCGGCTGAAGCTGGACGGGGTGCAGCCCGAGGCGGCGACGCTTGCCCTGATGCGGCGCCTCAGAAGCCATGCCGCGCCGGCCGAGCCGCAGGAGGTTCAGCCGGAGCCGGCGCGCACGGCGCGGCCGCGCGTTGCCTTTCTGCCGCCGGTGGCGCCGGTCGGCGGGCTGGTGCCGGTGCTCGCCCGCGCCTTCATCGAGGATGTCGCCAACAGCCTCGTGCGCTATCGCACGTTCACGGTGCTTGCCCCGCACAGCAGCTTTGCCGCCGCCGTTGACGGGACCGGCGCGCTCTACCAGTCGCTGCGCGCGAATTACCGGGTGCAGTCGCTGCTGCTGGACGAGGCGCGCCTCTCCCTGACGCTGGTGGAGGATGCGACCGCGGAAATTCTCTGGTCGGTGGAGGTGGCGCTGGACGAAGGCAATGCCCACGCAGCCTTCCGCCTGCTGTCGAAGCAGATTGCCGCAGCACTTGCCGAACAGATCGAGCGGCTGCAGATCGATCTCGTGCGCAGCCATGCGGCGGATGCCTATCGCCATCTGCTGGCCGGCCAGCACATGCTGGGCGGCAAATGCGATCTGCCGATCCTGCGGCGGGCGCGCTCCGAATTCCGCAAGGCGGTGGATCTGGATTCCGGCATGGCGGTGGCGCGTGCCCGCATTGCCCAGACGCTGCAGCTGGAATGGCTGATGCTGGGCGGCGGCGATCCGCATCTCCTGCACCGCGCCAAGGCCGAGGCCGAAGCCGCCGTCGATCTCGACCCCGCCTCCGGCATCGGCCACTGGATGTGCGCGGTGGTGGCGCTCTATCGCCGCGACTTCGATACCTCGGCCGAAAAGTTTTTCGAAGCGGAGGCGCTTGCGCCGAATTCCGCAGACCTGCTGCTGCAGCATGCCGATGCGCTGGCGCATTTCGGACAGTCGGGTGCGGCTTGGTTGCGCTTCCAGCAGTCCATCGATCTCAATCCGCTTGCGCCGGATATTTACTGGTGGGCGGGTGCCAGCATCGCCTTCAAGCTTGAGGATTATGCCGAGTCGGTCCGTTTGTGTCGACGCATGCAGAATGACGAGCCCGCCTTGCGTGTATTAACGGCGAGCCTCGCTTTGAGCGGAGATCTGGAGGAAGCCCAAAGCGCGGGCGAGCGGCTTCAACAAAACTATCCGGGCATGACGGCCAAGCAAATTAGCGGGTTGTCTCCCGATCAAGATGTCGACGCGAACGAACGTTTTTGTCATGCGCTTCGACTGGCAGGCCTAAAATAGGAGATACTATGGGCACTTCTCATCTGTACGTAATTGGAAAAAGGGGTTTGGGCGTGCTGTTCGTTAGAACTGCACCGCTTCGCGTCGCGATGGTTTCTGATGAAACCATCTTGAAGTATGAAGAAGCGCATCCCGGTGTTGACGGCTATGCAAAAGTCGCCGCATCGGCCAAGGCGCTTCTTGCTTCCCGCGACGGCCAGCCTGAGGGCGCCATCGATCAAGCGCAAAGAGCAGGAATTGAGGCCCTTGTCGCAGGCGGTGCGGTCATTTCTGATGTAGATTTCTCCTTCCTGGGAGAGGTTACCGACTCGGGTTGGACGATAAACCGTATGGTCAATTCACCTCTTGAAGGCGCACTCGCGGCTTTGGGGCCAGATGCGCCGGCAAGTGGTGACCTGTTCGATGCCATTCTCTCCGACAGCCCGAACAGCGCCGTCTGATAGCGTGAAAATCGACACCACGGTCGCCGCCATGGCGGCCGTGGATCTTCCTGGACGCGCCATTTGCCGACATCCGGCAAAATTGTTCGTCTGACTTCGAAAGCTCTCTGTACAACCAGAAAAACCTGAGCAATGGTTGCATTTTGGCGAGGCTGCAAGCGCCGGCGCCGAGATCGAACCAGAGGGGAAGCATCATGTCCAAATCGCAGCTTTTCATCGTCGGCAAGCGGGGCTCCGGCGTGTTGTTCGTGCGCACTGAGCCTTTGCGCGTCTCGCTCGTTTCGCATGAGACGATTCTTGCCTATGAGGCCGGGCATCCGGGCATTGATGGCTATGCCAGGGTTGCGGCCGCGGCCAAGGCCATGCTGGTGCAAAACGATGGCGAGGCCGACAGTTTTGTCGACATGGCGGAGATGGAGGCTCTCGAAGCCCGCATGACGCAAGGACAGCCTGTGCGGGAGGCCGACATCGCCATGGTTGGCGGCGTGGCTGACGAGGGCTGGGATTTCAATCGAGACATTACCACGCCGCTGGATGATGTGATGGTGGCGCTCGGCCCTCAGAACGGTCGTGCAACCAAGGCTGCTCCCGGCGCGGAACCGGCGGATATCGCCATGGTGGGCGGTGTCGGCGATGACGGCTGGGACTTCAACCGGGATATCACCACGCCGTCTGATGGTTTCGATATCACAAATCAGGCTCATCCGTTGAAAGCCGACATTGCCATGGTTGGCGGTGTTGTTGAAAACGGCTGGGATCTCAATCGCCACATTAAGACCCCACTGGATGACGTCATGACCGCCCTGCAACCCGAGGGCGCTGCTGCGGACATCGCAATGGTCGGCGGCGTTGTGAACGATGGTTGGGATTCCAATCGCTTCATCAGCACGCCGTTGGATGATGTGATGACGGCGCTGGGGGGCCAGGTGGCCGGTTTGGACATCGCTGTCGTCGGTGACATTGTCGGGCAGGGCTGGGATACGAACCGGAAGGTGCATGCACCTGCCGGTGACCGGCAGGAGACGGTTGCCGCAGGACTTGTTGCGCGGGGTGGCCTGCAACACGCCATCCTGTCCGACGCCCCGAACACGATCCAGTAATCCATGCAGCAGGCAGGGCAGGCCGCAGCCGTCGCATCCGGCGGCTGCGAGGGCGGGCAGGTCGCTCCCGACAAGGGGGCGGCGCTGCTGGGGGATCGGGCGCGGCTGCGCCGGTTCGGGGTCACCCGCATCGGCGATGTCACGGGGCTCGATATCATCGGTGTGCCCGTCTGGTTTGCCGTGCGGCCGAATTCGCGCGGCCTCTCCGTTTCGCAGGGCAAGGGCCTGACGGAGCGGCAGGCGCAGCTTTCCGCCCTGATGGAAGCCATCGAAGGCGCTGTCGCGGAAGAGACGCAGCGCCATGTTGCCGCACACGGCAGCTGGACGGCCCTGCAGGCGCGCGGCGAGCGCACTGTGCCGCTCGACAGGATCGCCCGCGTCAATCCCGATCATTTCGAGGCCGGCCGCGAGCGGGCCTGGGTACGCGGGGTTTCCGCCCGCCATGGCGGCCCGGTTCTCGCTCCTTTCGAACTGGTCGGCATGGATTTCCGCGCTGATTTTCCCTGGGACCGCAAGGCGTTCCAGATGAGTTCGCAGGGGCTCGCCGCCGGCTTCGATCATGACCGCGTGGTGCTGCATGCCCTGCTGGAACTGGTGGAGCACGATGCCTGCATCCTCATCGATACGTTCGAGACGCGCTCGCTCGGTCTGCGCCCCTGGGCGCCGGCTGCAGGTCACCGTCCCTCGCTCGACGGGCTGATCGCCACGCTGTCGGCAGCGGGTCTTGCGGCGCGCTTTCTCGATGTCACGGCGTCGAACGGCGTACCCGTCATTCTGGCAAGCCTGGAGCGGCCGGTGATGTCGGCGAGCGGTCCCGGCTTTCGCCATGCGGCCGGCATGGCCTGCCGGTTCGATCCGCTGGCGGCCGCCGAGGCGGCGCTGCTCGAAGCCATCCAGTCGCGCCTCACCGATATCAGCGGCGCGCGCGACGATCTGGCGCCGGACCGCTATCTTCCCGATCTCGCCGGCCGGGCGCCGCCGGTCAGCGCAACACCCTCCGGCACCGGCCCTCAACGGCTTGACCTTGAGGGGGAGGGGCCGCTCTGGCAGCGGCTTGCCGCGCATCTCTTCCGCCATGGCGTGGAGGATGTCTACGTCTTTGCGCTGGAGACCGGCGATCCCGATATTCATGTGGTGCGCGTGCTGGCCGATGGGCTGTCTGCCGCCCATGGCGGACTGAACCGCATGTCGCTGTCTACGCTCGACGGGTTCCTGAGACGATGACGCCCATCACGCACACCGTGATCTTCGCCGGCCCCTCCGTGCATGGGCTGGATCCTTCGGCCTTTCCCGGTCTTGTCTGGCGCGGTCCCGCCGCCTGCGGCGATCTGTTGCAGGCCGTGCAGCAGGGCGCGCGGGTAATCGGCCTGATCGACGGGCTCTATGGCGATTGCGCTGCCGTGTGGCACAAGGAAATCCTCTTTGCCCTGTCGCAGGGTGTCGCTGTCTACGGTGCGGCCAGCATGGGCGCGCTGCGCGCTGCCGAATGCGACCTGTTCGGCATGCAGGGTGTCGGCCGGATTTACGAGGCCTACCGCGATGGTCTGCGCGTGTCCGATGCGGATGTGGCGCTTTCCCATGCGCCGGCCGATCTCGACTACCGTCCGCTGACGCTGGCGCTGGTGGATGCGGAGGCGACGCTTGCGGCGCTCGCTCTGGATCTTGCACCGGCACGGCTCGCCCGGCTTCTCTCTGCGGCGCGTGCGCTGCATTTCTCCCGCCGCACCTGGCGCGCCGTGGCGCTTGCCGCCGGCGAGGGGGCTGATGTTGCGCAGGTCCTTGCCGAACGCGCCGTCAGCCCGAAACAGGCCGATGCGCTGGCGCTGTTGACCCTGCTGCAGAACGAATGTTCTGCCGCGCCTCAGCCGGGCTGGCGGTTCCAGAACACGCTGTTCTTCCGCAGCCTCGCCGTCCGCGTTGCGGGGCAGCGTTGAGATGGGTGACCCGATGATTGTCGAGCAGGTGTGCGATGGGTCGAAGGCCGCGGGACTGCCGGAGGCCGGTCTGCTGCCGGATTGCGGCGGCCTCATCCGTCGCATCGCCTTCTCGCTGCCGCCTGCCTTTCTGGAGGCGCGGCCTTCGGACTGGTATCGTCCGCTGGTGCCGATCGGCAACCTTTTGCAGGCCTTGGCCGAGGATATCGAGGTTTTCGTGCTGGTCGAGCCTCAGGCGTGCGCGTCCGCCGAGGCCTGGATCGGCTGCCTGTCGCTTGCCTGTCCGCTGCGCATCATCCCGGTGGAGGGGCCGGCCCGCGCCCGCCAGAGCCCCTGGACGCAGGATCTGTTTCACGTCCGGGCGCCCGCCACGGCTGCCCATGAACAGGGGAAAATTCTCGCCCGACCTGGCGCCCGCATCGGCCCGACGCTCGCGGCCGCGCTCGGCTGGCAAGTGGCCGATCCCGGTGTCGATCTCGATGGCGGCAACCAGCTGGTGGGGCCGGATTTCCGGCTCATCGGCCGTTCGGCGATTGCCGGAGAGGCGTTTCCGCCGGGCGATGGCGGGGCGGGGGCGGCCCTCCTGTCGCTCGATCCGCGCCCCGTGCACCTCTTCGCCTATCGTGCCTCCGATCTCGGCGGTGCGGCGATGCCGGTTCCAGACCCGCGCTCGCTGAAGGGCGTCTATCAATGCGGCTTCCATGTCGACCAGTATGTGACGGTGACCGGGCTTCGGCACGCGGGGCAGCCGCTGTTGATCGTCGCCGAGGCGCAGATGGCCGATGCCGGCACGAGTCCGATGGTGGAGCAGATCGGCCGTCAGCTCGATGCCTCCGCGCGTCGTCTTGCCGATCAGGGCTTTGCCGTCAGGCGCAATCCGGTGCCTTTTTGCGTGACGCCGGACAGCGGCAAGCGCCTGCCGCGCCTCTACAACAATCTGGTGCTGGAAAATGCGGTGCGGCCGGGAGGCGAGCGCCCGCTGGTCTTTCTGCCGCAGTTTGCCGATGTGGAGCCGCTCGACGCCTATGATGCCGCCAACCGGGCACTGTGGGAGGAGTTGGGCTTCGCGGTGGTGCCCGTGCATGGCTTCAGCCAGCTTGCCAGCCGCAACGGCGCCCTGCGCTGTATCTCCAAAATCGTGCAGCGGCAGTCGTTCCAGTTCGATACAGAAGTGTGACGCCCGCGTGACGCGGCGCATGATGCTTTGACATTCAATATCAGGATCGATGCTTCATATCCGTTCGGACCGGGACCATCAGGCGGGCAGGTTTTGCCTCACCCCATGACCCCTGACCGGGGGCATGTGTGCCGCAGGAGGAACGGGGAAAATCGCCCGAGCCGCGGCTGATCACTATGGAGAGGTGCATGACGCGGGTGGTTGAGCAGGCGCAGAGGCAGGCTGTGTTGGGTTGGCGCGAGCTCCATGCCGTTCTCGATCTCACGCCCACGGCCCTTTTCTGGGCGTCTCTTCCCGATCTTGCCGTGCGCGCCGCCAATTCCGCCTTCATCGGGCGCTTCGGCGCCTTGAATGGCTGCTTTTCCTCCATCGATGAGTGGCTTGCCGCGGCCTGCTCCAATCCGGAACACCGTCAGCGGGCACGGGCGCTCTGGCAGGCGCTTGCACGCGAGGATGAGGTTTCTGGCGCTTCGCCTGCAGCCCTGGAGCTGGATCTTCGCTGTGCCGATGGCACGATCGTCTCGACCCTGCACCGGGTGGCGATTGACCGTCGCGAAGGCGTGGCCATCGCCACCTTCGAGGATATTTCCCACTGCAAGGCCGTGGAGCATGCCCTGCGCCGTGTCGCGCACGAGGACCCGCTGACCGAGCTTGCCAACCGCCGGGCGCTGGCCGAGCGCTGGCAGTTCGAACTGCGTTGTCTGGAGGGGCGCACCGATGGCATGCTGGCGCTGATCCTGCTCGATCTCGACCGCTTCAAGCAGGTGAACGACGATTTCGGCCACGAGGCCGGTGACGAGGTGCTGAAGGCCGTTGCAGACCGGCTGCGCGAGGCGGTGCCGCCATCGGCCACGATCTGTCGTCTCGGTGGCGATGAGTTTGCGATTTTGCTGTCCGTCACCCGCGAACAGCAGGTGGAAGGAGTGACCCGGCGGATCTGTGATGCGCTGCGGCGGCCGCATGTGTGGAGGGGGCATCAACTGGCGCTTGGGGTCAGTGTCGGCATTGCGAGCAGCAAACGCGATGGCAGCGATCTGACCGGGCTGATGCGGCGTGCGGATGCGGCGCTCTATCGTCACAAGCGATCCAGGCAGGGGGGCTTGGACTGGTCCCGGCCGGCCGAGACGCGGGTCGAGACGCCGGTTGTCGCGGATATTCTGGCCTTTTCCCGGCTGCGCACGGTCTGACAGTTCGCATCAATTTTTCATCGTGCCAATGCGTGGTGAGCGCACAGATCACCCGTTCACAAGGGGTTTCACGGCTGCACCCCAATTCTGCATGACACATATTAGCAGTCTGTTCTTAACTGCTGTTTCAGTCTGTCTGTCGGAATCTGAGAGGGAGGCTGCATCGGATTGACGTGTTTCCGCTCACGCCAAGGCCCCGACCGTTCCAAACCCTGGTTCCGGTGTCCGTTTGACCGAGTCACCAAGGAGGTAGGAATGCTGGACCTGATGAGCAAGAGCAACCGCGCGCGCATGCGGGCGCTGGACGATGTGTCCGCCAATATCATGATCGCGGATACGCAGCTCAGGATCCGGTATATGAACCAGGCGGTTCGCGGCCTGCTCCAGGAGGCGGAGTCCGATCTCAAGAAGGAATTGCCGAGCTTCAGTGTCAGCACGCTGGTTGGCAGCACGATCGACGTCTTTCACAAGAAGCCGCAACACCAGCGCAGCATGCTGGCGCGGCTGCAGGCGCCACACAAGGCCACCATCTGGGTTGGCAAGCGGGCCTTCGATCTCACGGTGACGCCGCTGAAAGAAGGCGGCAGCGTGATCGGGTTCGCGGTGGAGTGGTTCGACGCCAATGCCCGTCTTCAGAATCTTGATTATCAGAACCAGATGGCAGCCATCAGCCGCGTGCAGGCCATCATCGAGTTCACGCCCCAGGGCAAGGTGGTCACCGCCAACGAAAACTTCTGCAAGGTGCTGGGCTACCGGCTGGACGAGATACAGGGCAAGGACCATGCGATGTTCGTCGAGCCGGACTACGCGGCAAGCCCCGCCTACAAGCAATTCTGGGCCGATCTCAACGAGGGGCGTTATCAGGCGGCCGAATTCACCCGCATCAGCAAGAGTGGCAAGCCCGTCTATATCAGCGCCTCCTACAACCCGATCTTCGATGCCAACGGCAAGGTGGCCAAGGTCGTGAAGTTCGCAACGGACGTGACCGATCGCGTCAAGGCGGTGGGTCGCATCGGCCAGGGCCTGCAGCGTCTGGCTTCCGGGGATCTTGCCACAACCATCGACAAGCCCTTTGCGCCGGACTTCGAGCCGCTGCGGGAAAATTTCAACGAGGCCCTGCGGCAGTTGGGGACCACGCTGCGCTCCGTCTCGCAGTCCACCCAGGAAATCGATACCGGCACGCGCGAAATCAGCCGCAGCGCGCAGGATCTGTCCAAGCGGACGGAACAGCAGGCCGCATCCCTGGAGGAGACCGCTGCAGCCCTCGACCAGATCACCACCAATGTGACCAATTCCTCGCAGCGTGCCGACGAGGCGAAGGCCGCCGCCGCCACCGCAAACTCCAGTGCCGTCAGTTCGGCACGTGTCGTGGCCGATGCGGTCAGCGCCATGGCACGCATCGAATCGTCCTCCGGACAGATTTCCAACATCATCGGCGTGATTGACGAGATCGCCTTCCAGACCAATCTTCTCGCCTTGAATGCTGGCGTCGAGGCTGCCCGTGCCGGCGAGGCGGGCAAGGGCTTTGCGGTGGTCGCGCAGGAAGTGCGCGAACTTGCCCAGCGTTCTGCCGCCGCCGCAAAGGAGATCAAGGGCCTTATCCAGAACTCCTCCGTCGAGGTCGAAAGCGGGGTGCGTCTGGTCAGCGAGACCGGCCAGGTGCTGAAGGCGATCGAGCAGAACATCTCCGCGGTGAACGAGCGGATCGAGGCGATCGCCAATGCTGCCAAGGAGCAGTCCGTTGCCCTTGCCGAGGTGAATTCCGCCATCAACCAGATGGACCAGATGACGCAGCAGAATGCGGCCATGGTCGAGCAGTCGAATGCCGCCAGCGCCGCCCTTGCCAACGAAACCGCCAGCCTTCGCGAACTGCTCGGCCGCTTTGCGCTCGGCGGGCACGGCGGCGCCGTTGCCGTCGGGGCAAGGCCTGCCGTGCAGCAGCGCGCTGCGCCTGCCCGGACACCTGCCCGATCCCGCCCGGCTGTGGCCGTGAGCGGTGCCAACGCCCTCAAGGAAGACTGGGAAGAATTCTGATCCGATGGAGCGTGCCGGCCCGAGAGCACGTCCGAGCCAAAAGTGCGTCAGCGGTTTTGCGTCCGGACTGCGTGAAAACAAAGAGACAGAGCATTTCAGATGATCTGGTTTTCACCGGAAAAGCTCCAGCAACCGGGTTCGGCGCCAGCCAATCGGAGATATCGAATATCCGGAAGTTCCAAAATGAAACGGCTTGCGACAAATCTGTCGCGAGCCGCTTGCTTTGCGCTGGAGATCGTGCCAAAAACTGACACGAACAAGCGTGTCAAGCCGATGCGCTGACCAGCGTGAGGGTGACGGTTTCACTGGAAGACGGGATCTGGTCCTCGATCAGTTCGCGTGCAAGGTCGAAAACACCGGACGGATCATCTTCGCCATTCTCGTCAAGGGCGTCGAGTGCGTTGGTGTAGATCGCCTTTTCGTCGTCTTGTGAAAGAACGCCGTTCTGGACCAGACGACCGATCAGCGAGGTCAGCAGGGCTGCTGACGACAGGGCGCTGGCCTGTGCGCAGAGAAGTTCCGTATCTGTCTTCATGATTGTGTCCCCGTACAAATCAATAGGGATAGTTTGTCAGTTCCTTTGGTGAAAGGAAAGTGGCGATGCGGCATGGCTGTCGCAAATCGCCCCGCAAACCGTCCGAGTGCCGCTCACATTTTATCTCAATCAATTTATGATTGTTTATAGCTGGCGCGCAATACTCTCTTGGGTTGCTGCCCTCCCAAGCGCTTCACTACCCACCTGGCGTTGCAGGTCACCTCGCGCGCGCTGTTCGCGTCGCAGCGGATGGGAAGCCTTGATTGACAAGGCTCGTCCAGTCAAGGGGTCGTTGTCGCGGTCTCTGACTGGGCTTTTCACGGGCTATATTGCCGCGGCGCGCCCGCCACCATGCACGCCTGATTCCGGGCAGGGGGGCACTTTCCGGCGGGGTGGTGCAAGTGTCAAGAACCGCACAATGCGGTGTTTCAAAATGAAGCGATGCCGGACTCCGAAGGAGACGTGGATCTGCGGATCACGCCAGGCAGTAGCATGTGCCGCCACCCGTCAATCGGTCCTCACCGTCACTCTCCAGGCTTTCCGGGTCTTGTCCGCCGCTGGCCACGCTGCGTCGATGTGCCTGCAAGGCTGAGATCCAGACGCTGATAGAATTCGCGGGCGCGCTGCTCGCGGATGCGCGTTTCCAGACGCTCCACCTGTGCCTGCGTTGTTGCCTTCAGCAAGATTTCCAGATCCTCGATCCGTACGCCGTCTGCCTGCATCAGCAGTGCGATGAGCGGGTCTGCCTTGACATCATTGATGCTGAGATCGCTTTCCATGCCCTGTTCCTCCGCAACATGCGCAAAATGTCAGTCAAATACGACATAATTGTAGAGAATTGGTCCGAACCGGTGATTTTTTGACCGACTGCTCTCTGCGGTGGATGGTGAAGGGGCCCGATGCACAGGGCGACCAACGCGGATGCCGCAAAGGCTTGCATGTCAGGCAATCCGAAGCATCCGTGCGCTCTGGACAAGCTGTGGACAATCTGTGGATAGCGCGAGAAAGGGAACAAATGCGTTTTTGCTATGTTCCGTTCTGTTCACTGCTGGCTTCGCTGTGCACGCATCCCGCCTGTGGAAAACCTTTTTGTCGAAAGCCAAGCTCGATCAGCTGCTTGCATGGTTAATTCTTAAGGTTTCCGGTTTTTTATGGAACGTGTGGCCCGATGTGTCGTTATCGGGCTGAACAGGAGGGCGTCATGGTATTCCGGCTTATCGAACAACTTCGCAACCGCAGCGACCTTGCCGAGCCGACAGGCACCTATCCCGATGGTGCCTTTCCTGCAATGCGCTCCATCGGTCTTGCCAACGAGCATCCGCGTCCGCGCAAGTCCTACGAACGGGATCTCGCGGCCGCGAGGCGCCTTGCCGACATGGTTCCCGTCTTCCACTGACCGCGCCGCGCCACCGGGTCTGAAACAAATTCCGATGCATTGTCGCATGTGAATGCTTGCGCCATTGTCTTTGTCCAGTGCTGCGCTATATGCGCGCAAATAACAGGGCAGTGGCGTGGGGCATCGAATGTTTCGTAGGACTGGGCTCTCCGGGCTCGATCTTGATCACCTCTTTAATCTATCTCCCAATCCTTACGTCATCGTCGATCCGCAGCTTGTGATGGTCGGCATGAACGATGCCTATCTTGCTGCCACGATGCAGACGCGCGAGGCGCTGTTGGGCCGCGGCATCTTCGATGCGTTTCCGAGCGATCCGGATTCGGGGCATGGACGCATGCTGCGGCAGTCCTTCGCCAAGGTGTTGCAGACACGGCAGGTGGATCATCTGCCGATCATTCCCTATCCGATCGCCAAGCCGGATGGCTCCATGGAAGAGCGCTTCTGGAGCGCGACCCATACACCGATCCTTGGCGAAGACGGTCAGGTGCGGCTGATCCTGCAGCATACGGTGGATGTGACCGAACTGCACATGTTGCGGCAGGCGGCGCCGCAAAATGCATGGAAGATCGAGACGGACGTGCTGCGGCGAGCCGATGCGGTGCAGGGCGAGAACCTGGCGCTGGGGCGTGAGCGGGAATATCTGCGCGGTCTGTTCGAACAGGCACCGGGCTTCATGGCGGTGCTGCGCGGGCCGACCCACGTGTTCGAGATCGCCAATGCGGCCTATCTGGCGCTTGTGGGGCGCAGTGACCTCATCGGCAAGCCTGTGCGCGAAGCGCTGCCCGATATCAGCGGCCAGGGCTTCTTCGAACTGCTGGATCAGGTCTATCGCACTGGCCAGCCCTACAGCGCGCATGGCGCCATCGTTTCGCTGCAGCGTGGGCCCGATGCCGAGCGGGAGAATCGCTTCCTCGACTTCATCTACCAGCCATTGCGCGACGGCAGCGGCGAGATCATCGGTACCTTCGTACAGGGCCATGACGTGACGGATCTCAAGCGGGCACAGGATGCCGCCAGCGAGAGCGAGAATCGATTCCAGACCCTGGCGCAGTCGCTGCCGAACCATGTCTGGACCGCGACCGCCGAAGGAACGCTGGATTGGGCCAACCTTGCCATGCGCGACTATTCCGGCCTGCCCGAGACACCGGAAGAACTGAGCCGGATTCGTGACCTCGTGCATCACGATGATCTCTCGGTGGTGGCGACGACCTGGGCTACGTCGATCAAGACGGGCGATGCCTATCACACCGAGATGCGGCTGCGCTGCCGGGAAGGCAATTACCGCTGGTTCCTCAGTCGTGCGGTGCCCATCCGCAATGCGCGCGGCGACATTGTCCGCTGGGTCGGCACCAACACGGATATCGAGGAGCAGAAGAAGACGGTCAGCCGGCTGGAAAACCTGGCCAATACGCTTGAAACCCGGGTGGAGGAGCGTACGGCCGAACTGCTGCGCACGCAGGAAGTGTTGCGCCAGAGCCAGAAGATGGAGGCTATCGGCAATCTGGCCGGCGGCATCGCGCACGATTTCAACAATCTTCTGCAGGTCATTACCGGAAACCTGCAATTGCTTGCAAAGGATCTTGCAGGCAACGAGGCGGCCGAGCGGCGGCTGAGCAGTGCGTTGTCCGGAGCCTCGCGTGGCGCGCGCCTTGCCTCCCAGTTGCTCTCGTTCGGGCGACGCCAGCCGCTGGCACCGAAGGTTCTCAATCTCGGCCGGCTGGTGCGGGAAATGGACCACCTGATCCGCCGCAGCCTGGGCGAGGCGATCGAGATCGACACCATCGTCGGTGGTGGTCTGTGGAACACCCTGGTCGACCCATCCAATGTGGAGAATGCCCTTCTCAACCTCGCCATCAATGCGCGCGATGCCATGGACGGGCGCGGGCGCCTGACCATCGAACTCGGCAATGCCTATCTCGACGATCGCTATGCCCAGAACGCCTTCGATGTGGAGCCGGGGCAATATGTTATGCTCGCCGTCAGCGATACCGGCTGCGGCATGCCGCCGGAAGTGCTGTCGCGTGCCTTCGATCCCTTCTTCACCACCAAGCCGGAAGGCAAGGGCACCGGTCTCGGTCTCTCGATGGTCTATGGTTTCGTCAAGCAGTCCGGCGGCCATATCAACATCTACAGCGAACTGGGGAGTGGCACGACGGTGCGCATCTACTTGCCGCGCTCGATGGAGGCCGAGGACATGCTGGCCGAGGATTCCGGCGGTCCGGTGGCTGGTGGCACGGAGACCATTCTGGTGGTGGAGGATGACGAGGCGGTTCGCGACATCACCGTCAGCCTGCTCAGCGAACTCGGTTACAAGGTGCTGAAGGCACGCGATGCGGATAGCGGTCTTGCCATCATCGAAAGTGGCGTGCCGATCGATCTTCTCTTTACCGATGTGGTGATGCCAGGGCGTCTGAAGAGCAGCGAACTGGCCCGCAAGGCCAAGGAGCGCCGACCGGACATCGAGGTCTTGTTCACCTCTGGCTATACCGAAAATTCCATCGTGCATGGCGGCCGGCTGGATCCCGGCGTCAACCTTCTGAGCAAGCCCTATGCCCGCGAAACGCTGGCCCGCAAGATCCGCATGCTGCTGGACAAGGCGAGGCTACGCGGCCCGTCTTCGGACGGTGCAACGACCGTCTCGTCGGCTTCGAGTGGTCCGCCCCCATCGATCCGCGTTCTGCTCTGCGAGGATGAGGCGCTGATCCGCATCTCGACGGCTGATTACCTGCAGGATTTCGGCATGACGGTGGTGGAGGCGGGCACGGCGCGCGAGGCGCTGGAGGCCGTCGATGGGGCCGCGATCGACATTCTTGTGACCGATGTGCACCTGCCGGACATGAATGGCCTCGATCTCCTGCGGCGCATGCGCGACACGCATCCGGACCTGCCGGTGATCTTTGCGACCGGCGACATGCATGTGCCGGGATCGGAGGGGCTTGCGAAGGCAAAGCTGGTGACCAAGCCCTATGATTACGACGTGCTGGCGCGCCGTATCCGCGAGATGGTGGGCGATATCCGCCGTTGACATTCAGTCACGTCTCCCCGAAGTCCTGGCGGGGAACCCGTTTCATGATTGGAAGGCAGTCCTTGATGTTCAGGCCGAGTTTTGATCCGCAGCCGAGCCTTGATGGTCCGTCGATCTCCATCCGGCCGCTCCGGCGCGACGATTGGGACGGGCTGTTTGCTGCTGCCGGCCATCCCGCCGTCTGGGCCGGCCATCCGGCCAGCGACCGCTACACGCGTGAAAAATTCGAACCGTATTTCGGGCTTCTGCTGGACAGCGGCGGAACCGTTGCCGTCATCGACAGGGCAAGAGACACGATCATCGGCTGTTCGCGCTATTACCCGGCGCCGGATCGTGAAGACAGCCTGTCCATCGGCTACACATTCATCAATCATGAATACTGGGGCGGGCGCACCAATTTCGAGCTGAAGCGGCTGATGCTCGATCATGCGTTTGAAACCTATGACGAGGTGTGGTTCCACATCGCGCCGACCAATATCCGCTCCCAGAAGGCGGTGGCAAAGCTTGGCGCGGAAAACATGTATGAGACGGTGCTGAACCTCTCCGGCGTGCCGGCGCCAGGGTTCTGTTTCCGTCTTGGCAAGAATGCCTGGCTTCTGCGCCGCAAGATGCTTGAAGCTGCCGCGTGAGAAGAGACGGCAAGCCGGGCTTGCCACCTGCTGGAGGGGCGCCACCGGCGTAATGGCCGGTGGCTTGAAATTCCCCTAAAGCGCCGCGCCATGTTCCTGAACGACCTTGGTCAGGCTGCCGGTTGCCGGGAAGAGCGGGATAAGGCAGGCCTGCAAGGCGTGATAGATATCGCCCTTGCCGGGAAACAGCGTGTTCGCAGGGATGAGATCCTCGGTGGTTTCTTCGAACCAGCCGCCGTTCTGGCGGTCGAGGAAATGAGCGGCAATCGTCGACCAGATGGTGCGATAGCTCTCCTCGTGGAAGGCGCCCGGCACATGCTGGTTGAGGAAGTGGGCGGCGCCGGCCGCCTCACTCATCGGCCACCACAGCTTGGAGCGCTTGTCGGGCCGGTCCTGCCAGTCGAGCGTATAGAAGAAGCCGCCCTTTTCCTTGTCCCAGCCGAGCGTCATCGAGCGTTCGAACAGGGCCGCGGCCGCCTCCGGCATCCAGGCATGGCGCTTGCCGCCCAGCGCATAAAGCTGCAGCAGCAGGCGTGCCCATTCCAGCCAGTGGCCAGGCGTCGTGCCGGCCGGACGGAACATCTCGTTCGGATGGTAATAGTCGCGGTCGACCACCCATTCCTCGGAGAAATGCTCCGCTACGCGAAAACCTTCTTCGCGGGCGCGGCGGTTGATCAAAAGGTCGGCAATGCTTTCCGCCTTCCTGAGATAATGGCTTTCGCCCGTCGCCTCGAAGGCGGCCATCAGGCTCTCGGTCAGGTGCATGTTGGAATTCTGGCCGCGATAGCCGGGCACCGGCTGCCAGTCTTGCGAAAACTCTTCGGCAATCGCGCCGTGGTGTTCTTCCCAGAATTTCGTCTCGATCACCTCGGTAATGTCGGCCAGCATGCTGTCGGCCAGGGTATGGCCGATCACCTTGGCGGAGGAGGCCGCCAGCAGCACGAAGGCATGACCATACCCCTGCTTGGAGGCGTCGGCTGCCCCATCGTCATTCGCCTGCCAGAAATAGCCGCCGTGGGTCTGGTCGCGATGCTTTTCCCAGAGGTAGCGCATGCCGTGATCCACCACGTCGGCGGCACCCGGGCGGCCGAGCAGGTGGGCGATCGCGAAGCAGTGCACCATGCGGGCGCTGGCGTGAATGCCGCGCACCGGGTTGTGGGTGGTAAGCGGCGCGCCCTGAGGGTCCAGATCGTAGAAACCGCCCTTTGGATTGATGGCGCGGTACTGGAAGAAATCCATCAGGCCTTCCGCCTGGGCAAGAAGCCAGTGGCGATGGTACGGGCGGTCTGCCCAGAGCGAAGGAAGCGGTCCGGCGGCGTTCATGCGAGCTCCGAAACTTGGAATGGCAACGGAACATGCCTATACCGGTCCCGGGAGAGACTGTCATGACCGATTGCAGGCCAGAGCGTTCTCCCGGTAAAATATTGACATAAAGATATCTTTATGTGATTAACCCTGATCTGCCATCCAAGCCCCCGAGGAGAGTGCCTGTGTTTGATCATCTGTTTGGTCCCGAAGGAGCGGCGCGCAACGGTCACGAGATCTTCGAGGCGCTGGCGAAGGCCGCGCGCGAGCGCATTCTCATTCTGGATGGCGCCATGGGCACGCAGATCCAGGGGCTGGGCTTCGATGAGGATCATTTCCGCGGCGAGCGTTTCATCGGCTGCGCCTGCCACCAGCAGGGCAACAACGACCTGCTGATTCTGACGCAGCCGCAGGCGATCGAGGAGATTCACTATCGCTATGCCATGGCGGGCGCGGATATCATCGAGACCAATACCTTCTCCTCCACCCGCATCGCCCAGGCCGATTACCAGATGGAAGGGGCGGTCTACGATCTCAACCGCGAAGGCGCGCAGGTGGTGCGCCGGGCGATCGAGCGGGCGATGCGCGAGGATGGCAAGCGCCGTTTCGTAGCGGGCGCCATCGGTCCGACCAACCGCACCGCGTCCATCTCGCCGGATGTCAACAATCCCGGCTACCGCGCTGTTTCCTTTGATGATCTGCGGCTTGCCTATGCCGAGCAGATCGACGGTCTGATCGATGGCGGCGCCGACATCATCCTGATCGAGACGATCTTCGATACGCTGAACGCCAAGGCGGCGATCTTTGCCTGCGAGGAGCGCTTCGAGGCGAAGGGCATCCGCCTGCCCGTGATGATTTCCGGCACGATCACCGACCTTTCCGGCCGCACGCTGTCCGGCCAGACGCCGACGGCCTTCTGGAATTCCGTCCGCCACGCCAACCCGTTCACCATCGGCTTCAACTGCGCGCTGGGGGCAGATGCCATGCGCCCGCATCTGCAGGAAGTGTCGGCGGTGGCCGATACCTTCGTCTGCGCCTATCCGAATGCCGGCCTGCCGAACGAATTCGGCCAGTACGACCAGTCGCCGGACGACATGGCGCGGCAGGTGCGCGAATTCGCCAGGGAAGGCCTCGTCAACGTGGTCGGCGGCTGCTGCGGCTCTACCCCTGAGCATATCCGCGCCATTGCCGAGACGGTGAAGGAATTTGCCCCGCGCCAGGTGCCGGAACACCGGCCCTTCATGTCGCTCTCCGGTCTCGAACCGTTCACGCTCACCAAGGACATTCCCTTCGTCAACGTGGGCGAGCGCACGAACGTCACGGGCTCGGCCAAATTCCGCAAGCTGATCACAGCTGCCGACTATACCTCGGCACTTGCGGTCGCCCGCGACCAGGTGGAAAACGGCGCGCAGATCATCGACATCAACATGGACGAGGGCCTCATCGATTCCGGCCGCGCCATGGTGGAGTTTTTGAACCTCATCGCTGCCGAGCCGGATATCGCGCGCGTTCCCGTGATGATCGATTCGTCAAAATTCGAGATCATCGAGGCCGGCCTCAAATGCGTGCAGGGCAAGGCCGTGGTCAACTCCATCTCGCTGAAGGAAGGCGAGGAGAATTTTGTCCGGCAGGCCCGTCTGATCCGCCGCTATGGTGCCGCCGTGGTCGTGATGGCCTTCGACGAGCAGGGGCAGGCCGATACCTATGCCCGCAAGGTGGAGATCTGCCGGCGCGCCTACAAGATCCTGACGGAACAGGCGGGCTTTGCGCCGGAAGACATCATCTTCGATCCGAACATCTTCGCGGTCGCCACCGGCATCGAGGAGCATGACAATTACGGCGTCGATTTCATCGAGGCAACGCGCACCATCCGGCAGGAAATGCCACTGGTGCATATTTCCGGCGGTGTTTCGAACCTCTCCTTCTCCTTCCGCGGCAACGAGCCGGTGCGCGAGGCCATGCATGCGGTGTTCCTCTACCACGCCATCCAGGCGGGCATGGACATGGGCATCGTGAATGCCGGCCAGCTGGCGATCTACGAGAACATCGATCCGGACCTGCGCGAGGCCTGCGAGGACGTGGTGCTGAACCGCCGGAAGGATTCGACCGAGCGCATGTTGGAAGTGGCCGAGCGCTTCCGTGGCGCCGGCGCCAAGGAGGCCAAGGCGCAGGATCTCGCCTGGCGCGAGTGGCCGGTGGAAAAGCGCCTGTCGCATGCGCTGGTCAACGGCATCACCGATTTCATCGAGGTGGATACCGAGGAGGCCCGCCAGCAGGCGGAGCGTCCGCTGCATGTCATCGAAGGGCCGCTGATGGCCGGCATGAACGTGGTGGGCGATCTGTTCGGCTCCGGCAAGATGTTTTTGCCGCAGGTGGTGAAATCCGCCCGCGTGATGAAGCAGGCGGTTGCCGTGCTGCTTCCCTACATGGAAGAGGAAAAGCGCCTCAACGGCGGCGACGAGAAGCAGGCCGCCGGCAAGGTGCTGATGGCGACCGTGAAGGGCGATGTGCACGATATCGGCAAGAACATCGTCGGCGTCGTGCTCGCCTGCAACAATTACGAGATCATCGATCTCGGCGTCATGGTGCCGGCGACGAAGATCCTCGAGGTGGCGAAGGAACAGAAGGTCGATATCATCGGCCTCTCCGGCCTCATCACGCCGTCGCTGGATGAAATGGTGCATGTGGCCGCCGAAATGGAGCGCCAGGGCTTTGACGTGCCGCTGCTGATCGGCGGTGCGACCACCAGCCGTGTGCACACGGCCGTCAAAATCCATCCGCAATACAAGGCGGGGCAGGCGGTCTATGTAACGGATGCCAGCCGCGCCGTCGGCGTCGTCTCCAGCCTGCTCGCCGAAGGCGGCCGCGAGGTCTATGTCGAAACGATCCGGGCCGAATATGCCAAGGTGGCGGCGGCCCACGCCCGGGCCGAGGCGGAGAAGGTGCGCCTGCCGATCGAGCGGGCGCGCGCCAATGCGCAGAAGATCGACTGGGCGGCCTATCAGCCGGTTGCGCCAAGCTTTACCGGCACCAAGGTGTTCGAGGATTACGCGCTGGACGAGCTTGTGCCCTATATCGACTGGACGCCCTTCTTCCAGACCTGGGAGTTGAAGGGGCGTTTTCCGGCGATCCTGGAGGACGAAAAGCAGGGCGAGGCGGCGCGCCAGCTCTATGCCGATGCGCAGGCCATGCTGAAAAAGATCGTCGAGGAAAAGTGGTTCCGTCCGCGCGCCGTCATCGGCTTCTGGCCGGCCAATGCGGTGGGCGACGACATCCGCCTGTTCACCGACGAAAGCCGGGCGCAAGACCTGGCTACCTTCTTCACGCTCCGTCAGCAGCTTTCCAAGCGCGATGGCCGTCCGAACGTGGCGCTCAGCGATTTCGTCGCACCGCTCGAGAGCGGCAAGGTGGACTATGTCGGCGGCTTCGTGGTGACGGCCGGCATCGAGGAGGTGGCGATTGCCGAACGCTTCGAGCGCGCCAACGATGATTATTCCTCGATCATGGTCAAGGCGCTCGCCGACCGCTTTGCCGAGGCCTTTGCCGAGCGCATGCATGAACAGGTGCGCCGCGACTATTGGGGCTATGCCAGGGACGAAAGCTTTTCCAACGAAGAGCTGGTGGCGGAAGCCTATGCCGGCATCCGCCCGGCGCCCGGTTATCCCGCCCAGCCCGACCACACCGAAAAGCGCACGCTGTTCGATCTCCTGAAGGCCGAGGAAACGACCGGCGTGGTGCTGACGGAAAGTTTTGCCATGTGGCCCGGCTCCTCCGTCTCCGGCCTCTATATCGGCCATCCCGACAGCTATTACTTTGGCGTGGCCAAGGTGGAGCGCGACCAGGTGGAAGACTATGCCCGTCGCAAGGGCATGGAGATCACCGAGGTTGAACGCTGGCTGGGGCCGGTACTGAACTACGTACCGGTGAGCGGCGAGGAGGCGGTGGACGACGCGGCGTGAGTCCGTCTACCGTCATCGTAGCCCATTAAAGTCAGAAGGAAGAGGCGGGCTGTCCCGCCTCTTCCTTTGTTATCATCGGCCCTTCATCAGGCCCTCGCAGCGCAACTGATCGCGCATGGCTTCTGATCTGCGCAGAGTTCCTGCCTGCATGTCCAGATGGCGGGGGCAGGCTCCGTTCACCTTATGTGGTTTGCACATCAGGCAGCCGGCGCGACGGTTTTTCGGGCGTTTTCGTTTATGATGCATGGTCTGTCTCCGTTTTCCGGCGCGGCCGCAAGCCGCCCGGGCTTCTTGGAGACATCAGTGCCTTGCCTGTAGTCGTTCATATTCTCTGCTCTCTCGGTAGCAAAATCAGATCAATTCTCACGACGAGGCGATGCGCTACGCAGACGCTGCGGATTACGCCGCTTCATACCGCTCGATCCTGTCGAGATCTGCTTGCAGTGCCCTTGCGCTTATCTTCAGGTCGTAGCTCGCCTGCAGGTTCATCCAGAATTCGGGTGAAGTCGTAAAAAACTTCGCCAGCCGCAACCCCGTGTCGGTCGTGACCGGCGCTGTTTCCGTGACGATCCGCTCGATGCGCGTGCGGGGAACGCCAAGTTTCTTCGCAAGGGAGCCTGCGCTCATCGCGAGCGGGAGAAGATATTCCTCGCGGAGAATTTCGCCGGGATGCACAGGCGGAAGAATATCCGGCATCATGTGATCTCCGTCATCTCATGGTTGCGCATGGCGAAAAAATATAACAGCAAAACCAAGAGATGAGGAGAGGCTTTCCGACCTCACCCCTCCACCCGCACCAGCATCGCCGTGGTATCATCGCTCTGCTTGAAGCGTGGGTATTGCAGTCCGTCCGGGTCCACCTCGCGCTCCAGATGCCTGAGTTCCGCGATAAGGGACCCAAGACCGGCGGTGGCGGCGCGGCGGACGAGGTTGGCGGCATCCGTCGTCTTGTAGAGGCTGACGAGATCGGCAAGGCCATCCGAGCAGATCACGGCGGTGGCGCCGCCCGAGAGCGGGATCGTCTGGAGCGCCAGATGGTCGGCCGCCTCGGGGACAAGGCCCAGCGACCAGACCCAGCCCTCCGGCGTGTTCTGTCTGGCACGGCTTGCCCTCAGATCCTGAAGCGTCTGCGGATCGTGAACGAGGGCGCCCGCCGCCCCGATGCCGCCGAGGCGGGAAAGATGGGCGCGGGCGGCGGCCTGTTCCCGTTCGAAGGCCTGGGGCAGGGCGGTCAGCGTCTCGGCGCGACCGTCATCATGCAGGAGATAGACGACGCTGTCCCCGAGGCCGAAGAATTCGAGGCCGCGCTCCGTGACGCGGAGCCCTGCCAGCGCGGCCGCCGGCCAGGCATAGCGTGGCTGTTCGCCCGCCGTCGCATCGAAGAGTGTGCGCGCATCGGCGCTGATGGCGCGCAGCACATCTGCGACCTCCACCTCCGGCGTCAGCTCCACGGCCATCCGCCGCGTCGCGTAATCGGCAATCCAGGCGGCATCTGTGTCATGGCTGGTCATGAACTGCCGGTCGCCGAGGCCGGTGGCGCCGTCCAGCACGAAGGCGGCGGTTCGGTTGGCACCAAAACGGTCCTCGTTGGGACGGCCCGGTTTGCTGGCATCGGAGAGGCTGGCAATGACGTCGAGACGAAAGGTCATGGGAGGTTACTCGAAGCGGTCGATGATGCTGATGCCGCTTTCGCGGAAGCTGTCCATGGCGGGAAGGGCTTCTGCCGCATCGGTGAGGCTGATGTGGCGGCCAATGAGCTTCTCCGGTTGCAGCGTGCCGGCCTCGATCATCGACAGCATGGCATCGTAGCGCCAGGCCTGCATGCCATGGCTGCCATAGATTTCCAGCTCATGGGCGATGACCCGCGCCATCGGGATCTGCGGCATGGCATGGTCGGCCAGCATCAGGCCCACCTGCACATGGCGGCCGCGCCGCCTGAGGTTGGAGATCGAGTTGCAGCAGGTCTGCGGATGGCCGAGCGCATCGACGGAAACATGCGCACCGCCGCCGGTCACCTCGCGCACGGCCTCCGCCACATCGGCCACGTCGCGGCTGTTGATGGTCACATCGGCGCCGAGGTCGCGCGCCAGCGACAGCTTGTCCGCGGCAATGTCGATCGCCACGATGCGCGCGCCAAGTCCCTTGCCGATCATGATGGCCGAGAGGCCGACGCCGCCGCAGCCATGCACGGCAAGCCACTCGCCGCCCTTCAGCCGTCCCTGGTCCACCACGGCGCGGAAGGAGGTGGCGAAGCGGCAGCCAAGGCTCGCCGCCGTCGCATAGGACATGCTTTCCGGCAGCGATACAAGGTTCTGCTCGGCATGGTCGATCGCCACATATTCGGCAAACGAACCCCAGTGGGTGAAGCCCGGCTGGAACTGCGCCTCGCAGACCTGCTGGTTGCCCGAGCGGCATTCATGGCAATGTCCGCATCCGGAGACGAAAGGCACGGTGACGCGGTCACCCACCTTGAAGCGGCGCACGTCACGCCCTGTCGCGGCAATCACACCGGCAAATTCATGGCCCGGCACATGCGGCAGGTGGATATCGGAATCATGCCCCATCCAGCCGTGCCAGTCGCTGCGGCAGAGGCCCGTTGCCTTGACCGCGATCACCACGCCATCGTCGGACGGCGTCGGATCGGGCAGGTTGGCCACCACCGGCGCTTCACCGAAACGTTCGTAATAGAGGGCGCGCATGATCTCGTCTCCTGTCATAAACCGGGCATAGCAGTAGCCTGATTTGCCCGGATCGCAAGAGGCTCGGCTCAGTCCGCCAGCACCATCAGTCCATCCTGCTGCAGCGAAAGCGAAACGGTCTCGCCCGTCTTCGGCAGAACGGCAGACGGCTGGTTGAACATGTCGAAGGAGACGATGTTGCCGCCGAGATCCACCTTGGTGCGCAAAACCGAGCCGAGGAAGTTCGAGGAGATCACGGTGCCGGAGAGCGCCGCATCGCCGTTTGCGGCATCCGCCAGCGTGGCGGCTTCGGGACGGAAGGCGAGGGAGATGCTACTGCCATCGGCCTTGCCCGTGACCGGCTGCGACAGCTGCAGCGTTTTGTTACCGATCTGCACGGTGCCGGCTGCGCCATTCACCAGCACGGCCTGCACCACGTTCAGCGTGCCGACGAAATTGGCGACGAAGCGGGTGGTCGGGCGGTTGTAGATTTCGCCCGGCGTGCCGATCTGGTCGGCCTTGCCGGCATTCATCACCACGATGCGGTCGGAAATGGACAATGCCTCTTCCTGGTCATGCGTGACGAAGACGGTGGTGATGCCAAGCTGGCGCTGGATCTGGCGGATCTCTTCGCGCAGCGACACGCGGATCTTGGCATCGAGCGCCGACAGCGGCTCGTCGAGCAGCAGGACCTGCGGCTTTGGCGCCAGGGCGCGCGCGAGCGCCACGCGCTGCTGCTGGCCACCGGACATCTGGTAGGGGTAGCGGTCGGCCAGATGCTCGAGATGGATCAGCTTCAGCATCTCCTTCACGCGGGTCTCGATCTCGCCCTTCGGCTTGCCTGCCACCTTCAGCCCGAAGGCCACGTTGTCGAAGACATTCATGTTGGGAAACAGCGCATAGGCCTGGAACACCATGCCGATATTGCGCTGGTTGGGGCGAAGGTTGGTCTGGTTCTTGCCGTCGATCTCGATGGTGCCGCCGGTCGGCGTTTCGAAGCCGGCAATCATGCGCAGCACGGTGGTCTTGCCGCAGCCGGACGGGCCGAGGAAGGAAATGAATTCGCCCTTCGCAATCGCCATGTTGAAGTCATGGACGACCTTCACGGTGCCGAAGGATTTTTGCAGATGGGTCAGTGTCAGAAAACTCATGGATAAAAATCCTCAAACCGGGCGCTGCGGGGTTTTCTGCAGCCGGGAAACCAGCTGCATCAGGCCAAGGCAGGCCCAGGTGATGCCGAAGGCGATAACCGCCAGCGCGGCAGGTTCATAGGCCCGGTTGGCGCCGAGCAACTGCATGTAGGGGCCGAAGGCGGGCTTGTTCAGGAGCGCCGCCATGGTGAATTCGCCCATCACGATGGCGAAGGTGACGAAGGCGCCGGACATCACGGCAACGGTGACATTCGGCAGGATCACGCGGCCGATGATGGTGGCCCAGCCGGCGCCGAGGCTCTGGGCGGCCTCCGTCAGCGTCGTCACGTCGATCGTGCGAAGCCCCGTATCCACCGCGCGGTACATGTAGGGAAGGCTGAGCGTCGCATAGCCGAACACCAGCAGCACGTCGGTGCCGACATAGGAGCCCGTCAGCGGCAGCCAGCTCGAGGTATTGTAGAGCCGGATATAGCCGAACACGATGACGATCGCCGGAATGACCAGCGGCAGCAACGTGACGAACTCGATATAGGGTCGAAGATAGGGCAGCTTCAGCCGCACCCAGTAGGCCGTCGGCACCACCAGGAATACGCCGAAGACGATGGTCAGCAGTGCCATCCACACGGAATAGCCGAAGGTCTCGTGGAAGCGGCTGTCGGCGAAGACCTTGGCATAGGCATCGAAGGAATATTCGCCGCGCCGCATCTTCAGCGAGAAATTGGTCATGCCGACGAGCGGCAGGATGAAATAGATCAGGCCGATGATCAGCGCGGCCCAGGCCCAGAGACGTTTCATTTCAGCCACCTCTCGCTGCGGGCGCGAAGCCAGATGTAGATCGCATTTGCGCACCCGGTCACGACGATCATGCCGAAGGCCAGTGCATAACCAAGATGCGGATCGCCGAGCACATCGCCGCGAATCTGGGCATAGAGCAGGATCGGCACGATATTGAGCGAGGAGCCTGTCAGCGCGATCGCGGTTGCCACGGCGCCGAAGGCATTGGCAAACAGGAGCGCCAGCGTGCCGAGCAGCGAGGGCAGCAGGATGGGAAAGCCCACCATGCGCCAGTACTGGCCGTTGGTCGCGCCGAGAATGGCGGCCGCCTCCCGCCATTCCTTCTTCAGCCCGTCCAGCGCCGGCGTGATGATCAGGACCATCAGCGGGATCTGGAAGAACAGATAGGTGACCGTCAGGCCCCAGAAGGAAAGAATGTTGAAGCCCAGCATGCGCAGGTCCACACCGAATTCGCTGCGCAGGAACAGGTTGACGAGGCCGACGGGCCCGAGCGTTGCCAGGAAGGCGAAGGCAAGCGGAACGCCGGCAAAGTTCGATGCGACGCCGGAAAAGGTCAGGAGCGGATCGCGGATCGAGCGCGGCAGGCCGCCCAGCACCACGGCGGCGGCCATGGCAAACCCGATCAGGCAGCCGAGGATCGCGGACATGAAGCTGATCTTGATGGAAATCCAGTAGGCCGCCAGAATCGAGGGCGTGAAGAGCCCCGCCACATTGGAAAGCGTGAAGCCGCCATCCGCGGTCTGGAACGCGCCGATGACGATCTTCATCGTCGGCAGGATCAGGAACAGCAGAACGAAGGCGGCAAATGGCACGACACCCAGCCAGTGCATCGGGAAGCGCGCGAACCGTCCAGGCGGCGCAGCGCTGTTGGCCTTCGTGGCCGTCTCTGTCGACATCTCGTCTTGCCCCTCTTTCCTGCAGTCATCGCAGGTTATGCAAAAACGGTGCCGCCTCGATTGTCAAATGCGAGGCGGCACCGGATTTCAGTTCAGTTACTTGACGTTGGCGCCAACGACCTTGTCCCAGCCGCCGGTGACGGCAGCCTTGTTGGCATCGACTTCCTCGAGCGTCGGGAAGTAGGCCTTTTCATAGGCGGCTGCCGGCGGCAGCTTGGCGATCAGGTCCTGCGGAACCTTGCCGGCCTTGACCATGGCGTTGAAACGGACCGGGTGGCAGTAGCCCTTCAGCCACAGGTTCTGGCCTTCGTCGGAATAGAGGTGCTCCATCCACAGCTTGGCGGCGTTCGGGTGCGGTGCATAGGCCGAGATGCCCTGAACGTAGACGCCGGCCAGAACGCCAGACGCCGGAACGACGACGTCCACCGGCGGGTTGCCGGCCAGCGTGTCCTTGGCGGCCAGCGCATTATAGTCCCACATCACGACGATCGGGGTTGCGCCCTGTGCCAGCGTGCCGGACTTGCCGATGACGGGGACGAAGTTGCCGGCCTTGTTGAGTTCGGCGAAATACTTCAGACCAGCTTCGCCGGCATCCTTGCCAGCCTTGGCGCCACCTGCCATGCCGGCCGCGAGAACACCGAGAATGGCCTGGTTCGAGGCACGCGGGTCGCCGGCAAGCGCAACCTGGCCGGCATATTCCGGCTTCTTCAGGTCAGACCAGTCCTTCGGCGTGTTCTTCACCAGGTCCTTGTTCACCAGAAGCGACATGACGCCGTAATAGTCGCCGTACCAGTAGCCTTCGGCGTCCTTCAGGTTGTCAGGGATTTCGGCCCAGGTGGAGACCTTGTAAGGCTGAAGCAGGCCTTCCTTCTTCATCTGCGGACCGAAGGCGAGGCCCACGTCCACGACGTCCGGAGCCTGCGGGCCCTTGTTGTCCTTGTTGGCCTTGATGGCTTCGACTTCGTCTGCCGAGCCGGCGTCCGGGTTCAGTTCGTTGACCTGGATTTCCGGATACTTCTTCTTGAACGAAGCGATCACATCGCCATAGCCGCACCAGTCGTGGGGCAGGGCGATCGTCGTCAGCATGCCTTCCTTCTTGGCGGCAGCAATCAGTTCTGCGCTCGGTTCGGCATAGGCGAGGCTTGCCGTCGCAACGACCATGGCAGTGGTCATGGAAAGCAGTCGATGGAACTTGGTCATCACGATGTCCTCCTGGGGTGTTGTCGTGTGGCGCGACTCGTAGAGTCGTTTGATGAATGGCATGTGACAGGATTGTTAACACTAACGATGGCGATGCCGCCTTGCGTTCTCCTTCTTCTTTTGGCGTCTTTACAGTGGCTTAGCTTCCTTCCGCCGGCGTCGGCCGGCGAAACAGCCTTGACCGTTCGAAGAGCTTTTCCAGTGAATTCATGCGCTCACGGGTCTTTTCCCAGGCCGCACTCTGCACCGCCTCGATCAGCGCCTCCACCGTGAACAGCGTCACCACGGACGAATCCCAGGCGGACGGCGCCTCGATGCTGATCTTGAACACATGGCGGGCATGGCGGGCGACCGGAGAGGCCCAGACATCGGTGAACAGGATGATATCCACGCCGCTGGCCGCCGACGCTTCTGCGAGCGTCGCAAGTTCCTGCTCGTAGCGACGGATGTCGAAAATCACCAGCACGTCGCCGGGGCTCATGTTCAGGAGATATTGCGGCCAGGAACTGCGATTGGTGGAGATGAGCGTTGTCTTCGGCCGGATCACCTGCATGTGGGTGAAGAAGTATTCGGCAAGCGCGCCCGTAATGCGACCGCCAACGAAATAGAGGCTGCGCTTTTCGTCCCGCAGGAGTGCGGCCGCGCCATCGAAAGTCGCGACATCGAGACTGCTCAGGGTGTCGCGCAGATTGGCGGTGATGGCATCGGCGAAGCGGTTGAGAATATGGGCTGTCGGCGCGCCGGCCGCCCAGCGGTCGTGCTTGGCAATCGGGCTTGAAATGGTTGCTTCCAGATCCTGATGCAGGTGCTGCTGGAACTCCGGATATCCCTTGTAGCCGAGCTTTTGCACCATGCGGGCCACGGTCGGCGTTGATACGCCGGCATTTTCCGCAACGGTCGTAATACTGCCGAGGCCGGACACCGGATAGTGTTCCAGCAGGCTGTCGGCCAGCTTTCGCTCGGCAGGCGTCAGTCCGTCATAGTTCAGACGGATGACGTCCAGCACCGTGTGTGGAGGTGACGTCACGTTTCCCTGTTTTCCCCTTGCCGGTCTTCTGCCGGTTTACATGCCGGAATTAACAATCGACTGCGGATGAAAGTCAATGTGTCCGCTGAAAAGAATCTTTCAGCATGGTGATTGACGGCGACCCAATGTTGAAGAATTCTCTTCTTCATGATCACAGGGGGCTGGATGATCCATGCTTGCGCAGACGCACCTGCTGACTGAGGCGGACGGGCAACCGGTCGCTGTGGAAAACCCGCAAGGACGCGGCGAGGTTCTCCTCGTGTGCGAGCATGGCGGTCGCCTGCTTCCTGCATCGCTCGGAACGCTCGGTCTATCGGCAGAGGCGCTGTCCTCGCATATCGCCTGGGATCCCGGCGCGCTCCCGGTCGCGATGATCATGGCAAGGCAGCTCGATGCCGTTCTCATCCACCAGCGCTTTTCGCGGCTCGCCTATGATTGCAATCGTCCGCCGGAATCGCCCGGCGCCATCCGTGATGTCAGCGAAGTCTATCAGATCCCCGGCAATGCGAACCTGACGGACGGGGAGAAGGCGGCGCGTGCGCAAGCCATCTATCTGCCGTTCCGCAGCCGGATTGCGCAGGAGATTGCCGCGCGCCGTGCGGCGGGCAGACCGACGGTGCTTGTCACCGTCCACAGTTTCACACCCATCTATTTCGGTCAGCCGCGCGCGGTGGAGATCGGCATCCTGCACGAGCGGGATGCCCGTCTTGCCGATGCGCTCCTCAAGGCGGCCGAGACCACGCATCTCTATCGCATCGCGCGCAACGAGCCGTATGGGCCCACGGACGGGGTGACCCATACGCTGGAAGAGCACGCCATTCCGGCGGGCCTGCTCAACGTGATGATCGAGGTGCGCAACGACCTTATTCAGGAGGAAACCGGCCAAGGGGTTGTGGCCGATTTCCTGACGGGGCTGCTCGGCGAGACACTCGCCGACATGCACCGATCATAAAAAGACGAAGACCCCGCGGGAGCAGTTGTTTGCGTGACCGCAGCGAAAGCTGCGCAAGTTCAATCTCGGAATCCGTCCGGCAGACGGCGGATCTTGTGAACAGGGGAACGTCATGTCCGATTATACTGAAAGCGATAAGAAGCAGGATATCCAGATCCTGCACTCCATGGGCTATGCGCAGGAACTCGAGCGTCGCATGAGCTCGTTTTCCAATTTTGCCATTTCCTTCTCGATCATCTGCATCCTGTCCGGCGGCATCAATTCGCTGGGGCAGGCAACGGCCGGGGCCGGTGGTGCTTCCATCGGCATCGGCTGGCCGCTGGGCTGCCTGATCTCCGGCATCTTCGCGCTGGGTCTGGCGCAAATCAGCTCCGCCTATCCGACAGCCGGCGGCCTCTATCACTGGGGCTCCATCCTCGGCAACCGGTTTACCGGCTGGCTGTCGGCCTGGCTCAACCTGCTTGGCCTCGTCACCGTGCTCGGCGCGATCAATGTCGGCACGTTCTATTTCTTCTTCGGCGCCTTCGGTACCACGTTCGGCATTGAGGATACGCTGGTGGACCGCGTTGTCTTTGCGGCCGTCATCACGGCACTGCAGGCCCTGATCAACCATTTCGGGATCGGCCTGACCGCCAAGCTCACCGATTTCTCCGGTTATCTGATCTTTGCCACCGCGCTGGCTCTCACCATCGTGTGCCTGGTGTCTGCGCCGAGCTACGAGTTCGCCCGGCTCTTCACCTTCGCCAACTACACGGGCCAGCCGACAATAGCTGCCGATGGCACGATGACGGGTGCGGCGGTCTGGCCGAATGTCGTCTCGGGCGGCATGGCCTTCCTGCTCGGCCTGCTTCTGCCGATCTACACCATCACCGGCTATGATGCCTCTGCCCATACCTCGGAGGAAACGGTGAAGGCGGCCGTCTCCGTGCCGAAGGGCATGGTGTCTGCCGTCATATGGTCCGCCGTGTTCGGCTACATCATGCTGTGCGCCTTCGTCCTGATGCTGCCCAACATGGAGGATGCGGCCAAGCAGGGCTGGAACGTGTTCTTCTGGGCCATGGATACCCAGGTGAATGCCACGGTGAAGACCGTGCTCTACGCGCTGATTTTCGTCTCGCAGTTCCTCTGCGGCCTGGCGACGGTCACCTCCGTCTCGCGCATGATCTTCGCCTTCTCGCGCGACAAGGGCCTGCCCGCCTCGGCGGCGCTTGCCAAGGTCAGCACGAAATACCGCACGCCGGTGGCGGCCATCTGGACGGGGTCGATCCTGTCGGTCCTGTTCATCTGGTTCACCTCGGCGATCACGATTGCCGGGACGCCGGCCTATTCGATCGTCGTGTCCTGCACGGTCATCTTCCTGTTCCTGTCCTTTGCCCTGCCGATCGCGCTTGGCCTGGTGGCCATCGGCACGCCGAAGTGGCCGAAGATGGGGCCGTGGAACATGGGGATCGGTACCTACAAGCTGGTGTCCGTGCTGGTGATCATCTCGATGGCCATCATCTTCTACATCGGCGTGCAGCCGCCAAACGACTGGGCGCTGGAAATCACCGTCGGCTTCCTTGTGCTGACGGCGATCGTCTGGTTCGGCTTCGAGAACCGTCGTTTCATGGGCCCGCCGATCGGCGACGCCATCGCCAAGCGCAAGGCCGAGATTGCTGCCGCCGAGGCAGCCGTCGGCGAGGCCTGAGCCATCGCCGGCATCCTGCCGCCGCGCGGGGAGGCGCGGCGGTATCCTCCTTTCGAACGGATATCGATATGACTTCGACTTATACCTTTGACGACCTGAAGATCGACGTGGCGGCCGGGCGGATCGACACGGTGATCGCGGCGCAGGTGGACATGCAGGGCCGTCTGATGGGCAAGCGCTTTCAGGCGGAATATTTCGTCGACAGCGCCTTTAAGGAAACGCACAGCTGCAACTATCTGCTGGCGACCGACATGGAGATGGAAACCGTGCCGGGCTACAAGGCCAGCAGCTGGGAGAAGGGTTACGGCGACTATACGATGAAGCCGGACCTTGCGACGCTGCGCAAGCTGCCGTGGCTTGAAGGCACTGCGCTTGTGCTGTGCGACGTGCTCGATCACCATACCCATGAAGAGGTGCCGCACTCGCCCCGCACGATCCTGAAGACCCAGGTGAAGCGTCTGGCGGATATGGGCTATACCGCCTTCATGGCGAGCGAACTCGAATTCTTCCTGTTCGACCAGAGTTTCGAGGCCGCGCGCGAGGGCGGCTATCGGAACCTAAAGCTCGCCAGCGCCTATAACGAGGATTACCACATCTTCCAGACCACCAAGGAGGAAGAGGTGATGCGTGCGGTGCGCACCGGCCTGCAGGGCGCCGGCGTACCGGTGGAAAACTCCAAGGGCGAGGCCTCGGCCGGCCAGGAGGAGATCAATGTGCGCTATGCCGAGGCGCTGACCATGGCCGACCGGCACGCGATCATCAAGAATGCCGTCAAGGAAATTGCCTGGTCGAAGGGCAAGGCCGTCACTTTCCTTGCCAAGTGGCACAATGCGGCGGCGGGCTCGTCTGCCCATATCCATCAGTCTCTGTGGAGCCTCGACGGCAGAACGCCGCTGTTCCTCGACAAGGACGCGCCGCACGGCATGTCGGAGCTGATGCGCCATTATGTGGCGGGCCTGCTCGCCTATGCCGAGGAATACACCTATTTCCTGGCGCCCTACATCAATTCCTACAAGCGCTTCGTCGCCGGCACCTTCGCGCCGACCAAGATCGTCTGGAGCCAGGATAACCGCACGGCCGGCTTCCGCCTTTGTGGCGAGGACACCAAGGCGATCCGCATCGAGTGCCGGGTGGGGGGCTCCGACGTGAACCCCTATCTCGCCATGGCCGCCCTTCTCGCTGCCGGCATCCGCGGCATCGAGGAGAAGCTTGATCTGGAACCGGCTTTCGAGGGCGATGCCTATATGGGGCAGGGGATCCGGCAGATTCCGCGCACGCTGCGCGATGCGACCGCCACGCTGAAAAACTCCGCCATGCTGCGTCAGGCCTTCGGCGACGCGGTGATCGATCATTATGTCCGTGCTGCCGAATGGGAGCAGGAGGAGTATGATCGCAAGGTGACCGATTGGGAGGTGGCGCGCGGTTTCGAGCGGGCGTGAGATCTGCCACATTCCCCTGATCGTGTGGCTCGACTAAGATGCGAACAAGGGATAGCGGAGCATGCCGCTGTCCACCCTTTCATGACAACAGGAAGACGATCATGGCAATGATCCAATGTATCTCGCCGGTGGACGGTTCGGTCTACGCGGAGCGGCCGGTTCTGACGCTGGAGGCGGCGACTGCCGTGGTCGCCCGGGCGCGGCAGGCACAGAAAGGCTGGGCAAAACGCCCGCTCGAGGAGCGTGTCCAGCTGGTGCTGAAGGGCGTTGCTCGCCTCAACGAGATGGCTGGCGAGGTGGTTCCGGAACTGGCTTGGATGATGGGCCGGCCGGTGCGTTACGGCGGCGAGTTCAAGGGGTTCAACGAGCGCTCGAACTATGTGGCCAATGTGGCGGCCGAGGCGCTGGCGCCGATCGAGATCGAGACGAGCGCCGCCTTCACCCGCCGCATCGCGCGGGAGCCGCATGGCGTCGTCTTCGTCATTGCGCCGTGGAACTATCCATACATGACCGCGATCAACACGGTGGCCCCGGCACTGATGGCCGGCAACACGGTGATCATCAAGCATGCGGCGCAGACGCTTCTGGTCGGCGAGCGCATGGTGCGCGCCTTCGTGGAAGCCGGCGTGCCCGAGGATGTTTTCCAGAACGTCTTCCTCGATCACCAGACATCGGAGCAGCTGATCGCGACGGGCGCCTTCAACTTCATCAATTTCACCGGGTCCGTTGCCGGCGGACGCGCGGTGGAGCGCGCCGCAGCCGGCACCTTCACCGGCATGGGTCTGGAACTGGGCGGCAAGGATCCCGGCTATGTCATGGAAGATGCCGACCTGGATGCCGCTGTCGATACGCTGATGGATGGCGCGACCTACAATTCCGGCCAGTGCTGCTGCGGCATCGAGCGCATCTATGTGCACGAAAGCCTCTATGATGCCTTCGTGGAAAAATCGGTGGCCTGGGTGTCGAACTACAAGCTCGGCAATCCGCTGGAGCAGGAGACCACGCTTGGCCCGATGGCCAATGCCCGGTTTGCGAAAACCGTGCGCGAGCAGGTGGCCGATGCGGTGGCGAAGGGGGCGAAGGCGCTCGTCGATCCCAAACTTTTCCCGCAGGACGATGGCGGCGCCTATCTGATGCCGCAGGTGCTGGTCGATGTGGACCATTCCATGGAATTCATGCGCGAGGAGACCTTTGGTCCTGCCGTCGGCATCATGAAGGTGAAGAGTGATGCAGAAGCGCTCGACCTGATGAACGACTGCAAGTACGGACTTACCGTCTCGCTCTGGACGAAGGACGAGGAGCGTGCGGCACGCCTCGGCGCCGATCTCGAAACCGGCACCGTGTTCATGAACCGCTGCGATTATCTCGATCCGGCGCTTGTCTGGACTGGCGTCAAGGAAACCGGCCGCGGCGGCTCGCTCTCCGTTCTCGGATTCCACAACCTCACCCGGCCGAAATCCTATCACTTCAAGAAAGCCTGACCCCATGAACATCACAGCCAACTGGAGCTATCCCACCGCCGTCAAGCTTGGCCGCGGGCGCATCAGGGAACTGGGCGAGGCCTGCAAGTCGCTCGGCATGAAGAAGCCGCTGCTGGTCACCGATCGCGGATTGGCCGGCATGGCGATCACGCAAGGCGCGCTGGAGGTGCTGGACGACGCCGGCCTTGGCCGCGCGCTGTTTGCCGATGTCGATCCGAACCCCAACGAGAAGAACCTGGACGCCGGCATCAAGGCCTATCGCGATGGCGGCCATGATGGCGTCGTGGCCTTCGGCGGCGGTTCCGGCCTCGATCTCGGCAAATGCGTGGCCTTCATGGTCGGTCAGACGCGGCCGGTCTGGGATTTCGAGGATATCGGTGACTGGTGGACCCGCGCCGGCGTCGAGGGCATCGCGCCGATCGTTGCCGTGCCCACCACCGCCGGCACCGGTTCCGAAGTCGGCCGTGCCTCGGTCATCACCAATTCCGAAACCCATGTGAAGAAGATCATCTTCCACCCGAAATTCCTGCCGGGTGTCGTCATCTGCGATCCGGAACTGACGGTCGGCATGCCGAAGGCGATCACCGCCGGCACCGGCATGGATGCCTTCGCCCATTGCCTGGAAGCCTATTGCTCGCCCTTCTTCCACCCGATGAGCCAGGGGATTGCGCTGGAGGGCATGCGGCTGGTCAAGGAATTCCTGCCGCGCGCCTATCACGAGGCGACGGACATTGAGGCCCGTACCAACATGATGGCTGCGGCCGCAATGGGGGCGGTCGCCTTCCAGAAGGGGCTCGGCGCCATTCACGCCCTGTCGCATCCGATCGGCGCGGTCTACAACACCCATCACGGCATGACGAATGCGGTGGTGATGCCGCCGGTGCTCCGGTTCAACCGTGCAGCCATCGAGGATAAGATCACGCGCGCGGCCGCCTATCTCGGCATTTCCGGCGGCTTCGACGGCTTCTATGACTATGTTCTGGCGCTGCGGGCAGAACTCAACGTACCGCAGACACTGGGTGCGATGGGGATCAAGCCCGATCGTCTCGATGAGCTTTCGGCCATGGCGATCGAGGATCCGTCCTGCGGCGGCAATCCGGTCAAGATGACGCTGGAAAATACCCGGCAGCTGTTTGCGGACTGCTTTTGAGAACAGGCCGCACGTCTTTGCGCAACGCCGGAGACCCTGTCATCGTCCGGACAGGGTTTTCTTTTCATCGTCGGCCTGTCTGGGGGCGGTCCTTTCATCATCACGGGGGGTGATCCATGTCGTTTTTCAAGAAGCCTGTCTGCCGCATTCTCATCGGCGCATTGGCCGCCGGTCTTGCGCTGGAGGCCGGTCCTGCTTCGGCCGAAAGCTATCAAGGGCTGCTGAACAAGGGCTACACGGTCGGCAAAATGAGCCAAGGCAAATCCGGTGCTCTCGGCTGGGTGCTCACGGGCAAGGATGGCAAGCAATTCTGTGAGGCGAACGTCAGTCTGGCCGTGGTGGACAAGAAAACACTCGTCAGCATTCTCCGCAGTGGCCGCATGATCAAGGTCGATCGGGCGACGTTCGAATCCAGAATCGGCGGGCCGGACCCGTCGCTTCCATTGCTGTCCGATCTGAAGGCGGGTCGCGTCGGACCGCGGCACGTCGGTTTCTGCACGCCGCTGCGCAGCTGATCTTCCGGCGTTTCATGCTCATTGCGTGTTGCGAAAGACCGGCATTTTTCGGTGCGTCTCCCCAATATGGAGGAGGCGGCACCGTCTGTTTGCGGATTGCTTCCAGGCCAGCGTCGCCGCAGGGGAGAGCCAGGAATCTGGGCCGTCGGACCCGGATTTTTCACGAGCTTCTATCAGTGAAACGCCACAACCTCAGTTCTGCCGGGTCATATTGATGGCCCTGAAATTTACCGATCATTAACCCTGTTTTTGCAAAGGTTACCGTCATAGGCACCATGTCATGAGGCGGTGCCGCTTCTGAGCGATGTGGCTCGATGATCATCGAGGACAAACCATGCCTGTGATTTCATTTGCAAATGCCAAAGGTGGTGCCGGCAAGACGACGGCAGCGCTTCTTCTTGCCACCGAGCTGGCGCATCAGGGCCACCGCGTGACGCTGGTCGATGCCGACCCGCAGCGCTGGATCAGCCAGTGGCACGAGATGTCCGGCACGGTGCGCAACATCACCATCATCACGGAAGTCACGGTTGCGTCGCTGCAATGTCACCTGCGCGAAATGTCGTCGGCAACGGATTACTTCATCATCGATCTCGCAGGCGCGCGCGATGCGCTGGTGACGACCGCCATCGGCCTTTCCGACCATGTCCTGATCCCCGTCCAGGGATCCGCCATGGATGCCAAGGGTGCCGCCCAGATCCTCGATCTTCTGACCCTGATGAAGGACAAGGCGGGGCTTGCCATTGCCCACTCAGTCGTGCTGACCCGTGTCACGCCCGTCGTCACCACCCGCGCGCTGGTCGCCATCAAGGGCCTGCTCGCCCAGCGTGGCGTCAACGTGCTGAACACGCCGATCGGCGAACGCACGGCCTTCCGCGAACTGTTCGAAGTGGGAGGCACGCTCCACTCTCTGGATGCCGCCAAGGTCTCGAACCTCGACAAGGCGCGGGAGAATGCCCGCATGCTTGCCGAAGAGGTCAAGCGCCTGATGCCCGTCAAGGTCGTCCGTTCCGGCCTTCCACGCGTGCTGAGCTTTCGCCGCGACGCGGCCTGAGATGGTCGGGTAGCATCATGGTCATGAAAAAGGGCGCCCCTGCGGCGCCCTTTTTGTATTTGGTTGCGAGATGTCTCAATCGACGAATTCGACGACCGTTCCGGGCTTCACCATCTTGGCCAGTTCCGTGGCATCCCAGTTGGTCAGGCGAATGCATCCATGGCTGTTTGTCTTGCCGATCTTTGACGGGTCCGGCGTGCCGTGGATGCCATAGGTCGGCTTCGACAGCGCGATCCAGACGGTGCCGACCGGGCCATTGGGCCCGGGCGGGATCTGCAGGATCTTGTCATTGGCGCCCTGCTTGAAATTGATCTTCGGATTATAGGTGTAGCCGGGGTTCAGCGCCACGCGCACCACGGTATGCGTACCGGTCGGCGAGGGGGTGTCCGTGGAACCGATCGTTGCCGGATAGGCGGCCAGCAGCTTGCCATCGGCGCCATAGGCAAAGACCTGCTTCTTGGCCTTGTCCGCCACCACGCGCACCACCTCGCCGGTCTTTGGCGGGCCGGGATTGACGACCTTGACGATGGTGCCGGGTATGGTGAAATCAACGCCGGGATTCAGTGCCTTCAGATAGCCTTCGTCCATGTGGAAGCGCTCGGCCAGCGCCTCCGTCACCGAGGTATAGGACATGGCGGGCAACTGGGACTTGTGCGCATAGTCTTCCGGAATGGCGGCCACATAGGGGCCTGCCGCATCGGCCGGGGTAATGGTGTAGGTGGTGAAGGGCAGGCCACCGGAATAGGTGAGCCGCTGCATGATGTCTTCGGAATTGTTCGGATCCAGCGTTTCGCCGGTCATTTCCTGCCAGGCGGCGACCGCCTTGTTGACGTTATCGCCGAGCCGTCCGTCGATCACGCCCGGCGAAATGCCCTGCCTATCCAGAAACACCTGCAGCGCCACCACTTCCGCCTGCGCCTTGTTGGTGATGGCCATCACCGGCCGGTCGTTGCGCGGCTGGATGGTCGGTTGCGGCAGCGGCTGCACCCGGTCCTGCTCCAGCGAGGCTTCCTGCTGCTCGTCATCCACGATCGCGCCGTTGGCATCGAGCGGCAGACGCGTCACCGAGGTGTCGCGCGGGATGGACCCTGTGACGGCACCCGGTTCGTTGCCGCGATACTGCCGGTAATCGGGGTAGCCGCCGCGCGGGTCGTTCCAGCCGGCGGGCCCCTGATCGGGATAGCCACGTTGCGAATAGCCGCGTGGCGCGCCGGCGGGCGGCTGGGTGTAGGCGTCGCCGCCCCCATTAAAGGCTCCGCGCGGCACTTCCGTGGCCACCACATTGCCAAAATGATCGATCAGCACGCGTCGCCCGCGCCGATCCCGTGCCACCGTGACCTCGCCGGCTTCCGGCACGTAATCCAGAATTTCGCCGGTGGGCGTCACGAGTATGGTATCGGGGCGGCCATAAACGGTCTGCGCGGTCGCGGATGCTGCGCCCTGCAGAATCAGAAAAGCGCCGATCAGAAGGCTGGAAACAAGCGTGGACTTCACAATATCCCCGATTCGCGATTACGACGTAGAACAGCGGCATGCGCCGATGCGTTCCCGACGGCCGGGTTTCACTCAGACAGGTGAAATTTGACCTGAATGAGGAAGAATTGGCTGTCATGGTGAAGCAATAGTAAATTCTGATGTTTTGTCACGCACTCTTGAGGCGTGACGGAGGAGGGTGACGTGAAGGCATTTGTCGCGGCTGCAGGACCCAAGCTGTTCCTGGATGAGACCAGCGTGCTCGATATCGGCGGTTGTGTCGTCGATGGAACGGATATCGCACCGGGCCGCGCCATTCCCGACGACGGGGACCCGCGCATCGATCATTCGCTGGAAGGCTTTCTTTTCACCTGCGGGCCCGACCATATCCGTCACCCGGAGCCGATCCCCGGCGATGCGACGGGCCGCAAGTTTCCCCTGCATGGCTCCTATTCCGGCCATCCCGCCGAGATCCTGTTCTGGGACCTGCAGGGCGAGGATGCCGAGTGCAAGGCGCGCGTGCCGGTGAAGACGGCCGACGGCGGCGAGGCGCTGCTGGAGCGGCACTGGCGCATCAGCGGCGAGACCGGTGAAGTGTGCCTGTCCGACCGGCTGATCAATGTGGGGCAGGTGCCCTTCGCCAGGGTTCACATGTACCACATGAACATCGGCGCCTGGCTGTTCGACCAGCATGTGCGCCTTTCCGGGAAGATGCTGGAGGGTGGCGGCTTTCCCTGGAATTTCGGCGAAGAACCGGGCGGCGTGTTCTGTGTTCCGGCGCGTGTCGAGGGTGAGGACTGGGCGGAGGTGGCGCTCGGCCCCATCGCATCGCTCGGCGGCGTCACGCTCAAGGTGAAGTTCAAAACGGATACGCTGCCCTATCTGCAGATCTGGCGTAACCAGCAGGCACCGGCGCATGTGCTGGGCATCGAGCCGGTCTCTCATCGCTGGGTCGGTCGGGAGGAACTGGCCGCGTCCGGAGAACTTCAGATGCTGAAGCCCGGCGAGAGCGCTGAATACGGACTGCGCTTCTGCTTCGCCTGATGACCTGTGTGAGCCGGGACGCGGGGCAAAACACAGGGCCGGGGGCGCGTCATTGACGTGCCCCACCCGCCATCGTAAGGGAAAGCCCTGATTTTTGAAGCACAGCGCCGGAGGCCGACATGATGGATATCCGAGAGATCAACGACGAATACGCGGTGACGGGCCAGATCACCCCCGAAGACCTCGACCAGATCAAGGCCATGGGCTTCAAGTCGATCGTCTGCCATCGCCCCGATGACGAGGAGCCCGGCCAGCCGAACTTTGATGTGGTTGCTGCCCGTGCTCGCGAACTGGGGCTTGAGATCGCCCATGTGCCGGTCGGCAGGATGGGCGTTGATGCCGATGCCGTGCGCGGCATGGTCGATGCGCTCGACGAATTTCCGCGGCCGATGCTGGGATACTGCCGCTCCGGCGCCCGTTCCACGGCGATCTACGAAAAGAGCCAGCACCTGCGCGGCTGAGCGGTCTCTTCACCGCCCACTCTTTCTTTCCAAGCTCATTTTATGGGGAGCATGTCCATGAGCATCAAGCGTATCGAACCCGGCAAGCGCATGAGCGGCGCCGTTGTTCACGGCAACACCGTTTATCTCGCCGGCCAGGTGGGCGAAGGCGCGACCGTGACGGAACAGTCGAAGTCGGCGCTTGCCGAAGTCGACCGTCTGCTGGCTGCTGCCGGCACCGACAAGTCGAAGATTCTGCAGACGATCATCTATCTCTCCGACATGTCGACCTTCGCCGAGATGAACGCCGTCTGGGAAGCCTGGATCGATCCGGCCAACCCGCCGGCCCGCGCCACGAGCCAAGCCGCTCTGGCGACCCCGGACTACAAGGTGGAATTCATCGTTACCGCAGCTCTTTGAGCCTTTTGACGGATTGAGACAGAGACCCGGCAGATCCTGTTGATCTGCCGGGTTTTTTGTTGGGAGCGGGGCCGCGCGCCGATCCTGACGCTGGATCTGTCGGCCGGTGAGCCGGCACATCCGCTAGCCGATGGCGCATCCCGTACGGTCGTTCAGACGGCGCCTGGCCAATCGCATCTAAGGGCGAGACGGTCGCTGGAAAACGCGATCGACGCCACGGCCGCGGCGAAGCTCCCCGCCGCTTGCAGCACGCCTTTCAATCCTGCCCTTCACGCACCGTTTCAAGGGCGATTCTCGTGGAGGCGGCGCTCAGTAAAGCGTGCGCCGGTATTCCTCTTCCAGATCGTCATCCAGCTTGCGTTTTTCCGCAGCATCCTGCGGGGCACCGGTGGTTTCGTCGAGAATGATCTCGACGAGGGACGGCATTGCCTTGCGATCCTGCAGGTGATCGGCGCTCCAGAGGTGCGAGCGGCGGAATGCCTTGGCGCAGTGAAAGAAGATCTCCTCGATATGAACAATGATCGCGAGTTTGGGCGCCCGGTCGTTCACCGTCATGCTGTTTAGCAGTTCAGGTTCCGTCGTCAGCGCGGCGCGTCCGTTCACGCGCAGGGTATCGTCAAATCCGGGCACGATGAACAGCAGGCCGACGTTCGGATTGCTCAATAGGTTGCTCAGCGTATCCAGCCGGTTGTTGCCGGGCCTGTCCGGTATCGCCAGGGTCCGGTCATCCAGGATGCGGACGAAACCGGCCGGATCGCCGCGCGGGCTGACATCCGCCTTGCCATTCGCGTTCTGCGTACCGATGCACAGGAACGGCGACCGCTGAATGAATTCCTGTGCGTGGTGGCTGAGCGTCGTCTGGCATTTCTTCAAGGCCAGATCATGCGTCGGCGGGAACAGGCCTCTCAGCCCGTTCTCGTCGGTAATCGCAAAATCCGGATCGGGCGTGAATGTTTGCATCTGTCTCCCCCAACAGACGAAAATGGATCGGAATAGCTCTGATGTACGTACCTCAAATTGATATGGCAGGCCTTAGTCGCTGTCAAGCGGACGAATCGCCTTAAGCGCGCGTTCGGATCTGCGTCAGCGTCCGGCTCGGGGTAATGGCTTCCGGGGAGAGCATCACCTCGATGATGGCGGGTTTGCCGGAGGCGCGGGCCCGCTCGAAGGCCGGGCCGAACTCTTCCGTCTTCGAGACCCGTTCGCCATGGCCGCCATAGGCGGACGCGAAGGCGACGAAATCCGGATTGACGAGATCGGTGGCGCTGACGCGCCCCGGATATTCCCGCTCCTGATGCATGCGGATCGTGCCATAGGTGCCGTTGTTGACCAGCACGGTGATGATCGGCAACTGGTAGCGCACGGCGGTGATGAACTCCTGCCCATGCATCATGAAGCAGCCATCGCCGGCAAAGCAGATCACTTCCCGTTCCGGAAACAGCTGCTTTGCCGCCACTGCCGCCGGCAGGCCGTATCCCATGGAGCCCGAGGTCGGGGCGGCCTGCGTGTTATAGGCCTGGAAACGGTGGAAGCGGTGCAGCCAGGTCGCATAATTGCCGGCGCCATTGGTGAAGATCGCCGTCTTCGGCGTGTGTTCCTCGATCCAGTCCATGATCGGACCCATGTGGACATCACCGGGACCGGTCCGGGGCGGGGTCGACCAGTTCAGATAGGCATCGTGCATGGCGGCCGTGCGCTCGGCCCAGATCGGCCAGGCCGGCGCTTCGAGATCGCGGATCGCCGCGACGAATTCGGCAGGCCCTGCGCAGATGGCGAGATCGGGGCGATAGAGCCGGCCGAGTTCTTCCGGATCGGGGAAGATGTGGATCAGCTTTTGCCGCGGGTAGGGGATGTCGATCAGCGTATAGCCGGAGGAGGGCATTTCCGACATGCGGGCGCCCAGCAGCACGAGGAGGTCGCTTCCCTTGATCTCGCTTGCGAGCGCCGGGTTGATGCCGATGCCGACATCGCCGGCATAGCAGGTGTGGGTGTGATCGAACAGCATCTGCCGGCGGAAGGAGCAGCCGACCGGCACGTGGAAGCGTTCGGCGAACTGGCGGATGTCTGCCACGGCCTGTTCGCTCCAGCGGGTGCCGCCGAGGATGAACATCGGGCGCTGCGCTTCCTTCAGCCGTGCGGCGAATTCCGCCACCTGGCTCGGGCCCGGATGGCTTTCGACGCGCCGGTAGGTCCTTGCCTCGGGCGCCTCGACCTCATCCACCAGCATGTCTTCGGGCAGCGTCAGCACCACGGGGCCGGGCCGGCCGGAGGTGGCGACCGCAAAGGCGCGCGTGACGAATTCGGGAATGCGCCGGGCATCATCGATCTCGCCGACCCATTTGGCGAATTCGCTGAAGGCGCGGCGATATTCCACTTCCTGGAAGGCCTCGCGTTCGCGGGCATCGCGCTGCACCTGGCCGATGAACAGGATCATCGGCACGGAATCCTGCATGGCCACATGCAGACCGGCCGAGGCATTGGTGGCGCCCGGGCCGCGGGTGACCATGCAGATGCCGGGCTCGCCGGTGAGGCGGCCCCAGCAATCGGCCATCATCGCCGCGCCGCCTTCCTGGCGGCAGACGAGAACGTCGATGCCGCTGTCATAGAGCGCATCGAGCACGGCCAGATAGCTTTCGCCCGGCACGCAGGACACGCGCTTCACGCCGTTTGCCTGGAGGGCTTCCACGATGAGTTGGCCGCCGGTCTTCATGGGGTCTGCCCTTCCTTTTGCTGTGCCTGTTGTCTTGTGTGTTCTCTTTGTCTTGCGTGTTCTCTGGCCTGAAGCTCGGCCAGCACCTGGTCCGTATGCTCGCCGAGGCCGGGGCTCGGCCGATGATAGGTCAGCGGCGTTTCAGAGAGCACGATCGGCGTGCGCACGCCCGGAATGCTTGTGCCGTCGGCCGCGTCGAGATCGATCTTCAGCCCGCGTGCCGCGATCTGCGGATCGGCGAACATTTCGCCGATGGAGTTGATCGGGCCAGCCGGCACCGCATTCTCGCCGCAGGCGGCCAGCAGATCGGCCTTCGTCCATTGCACGGTCTTCGCCACCACGGCGGCGCGCACGGCATCGCGATGGGCGACGCGGGCCTTGTTTGTGGCATAGCGATCGTCGTCGGCCATCGCCTCGATGCCGAGGATTGCGCAGAGGCGGCGGAACTGGCCGTCATTGCCAACCGCCAGAATGAGGTGGCCATCGGCGGTCGGCACCACTTCGTACGGGCTGATGTTCGGATGGGCATTGCCCAGCCGCACCGGCGCCGTGCCGGAGATCAGATAATTCATGTTCTGGTTGGCAAGCACCGCCGACATCACGTCGAGCAGCGCCATGTCCACCTGCTGGCCCTCGCCGGTCTTCATGGCATGGATGAGGGCGGCCTGGATCGCGGTGACCGCATAAATGCCGGTAAAGATGTCGGCGATCGCCACGCCGGCCTTCATCGGTTCGCCATCGGTGGCACCGGTCACCGACATGAAGCCGGACATGCCCTGCACGATGTAGTCATAGCCGGCAAGGCTCGCATAGGGGCCGTTCTGGCCAAAGCCGGTGATCGAGCAATAGACGAGGCGCGGATTGATCGCTTTCAAGCTCTCGTAGTCGAGACCGTATTTCTTCAGGCCACCGAGCTTGAAGTTCTCGATGAACACATCGGCATCGGCCGCCAGCCGGCGCACGATCTGCTGCCCCTCCGGCGTGCTGAAATCCACCGCGATGGAGCGCTTGCCGCGATTGGTGGAATGGTAATAGGCGGCGGAGAGATTTTCACCGTCCTTGCCCTCCACGAAGGGTGGGCCCCAGCCGCGCGTGTCGTCGCCGCCATCAGGGTTTTCCACCTTGATCACGTCGGCGCCGAGATCGGCCAGCATCTGGCCTGCCCAGGGGCCGGCCAGCACGCGTGCCAGTTCGATGACGCGGATACCGTCGAGCGGCGGCTTCTTGTGGGATTCGCTGGTCATGTCTCCTCGCCTGTGTGCAGACCTCACGGCAACATTGTCCGTCGGTCATGGCGGTTGTCGTAGCCCTCTTACCCCGCCTCCGCTTTGCTCGGAGGACCTCTCCCCGAGGGGAGACGGAAACCGCGACGTTGCGGCCTATCCCTTCGCCCCTCGGGGAGAAGGTGCCCGAAGGGCGGATGAGGGGGCTTTCAACGCCGCCTTGCCTTCGTTCATACCGCCACCGCCCGATCACGGCACTTGATATCTAGTCATGAGGTCATTCCTGCAACGGCATGTACCGCTGGCATGGGTAGGTTGGCCTCCGCCCAGGCGGCAAATTCCGCCATGGCCTCCTCGCGGCCGAATTCATTCAGTGTCTCGTGGCGCATCTCGGGATAGATGCGCTTGGTGATCCTTGAAAATCCGGCGGCGGCGAGGCGGTGCGAGAGCCAGGCGGTGGCCTTTGCGCCATCAGTGGCCGGATCCTGCCCGCCACCCACCAGATGGATCGGCAGATCCTTCTTCAGGCGGGAGAGCAGGGCGGGTTCGGTGCCGCGAAAGGTCAGCGCAAAGACGTCGAGCCAAAGCGAGACGCTGACGGCAATGCCGCAGAGCGGATCGGCCTCATAGGCTTCCACCTCGGCCCGGTCGCGGCTCAGCCAGTCGGCCTGGCTTTTAGAGTTGGGCATCGAGCGGCCCCAGGTGTCGAAGGTGAGCCGCGGCAGGATGCCGCTCGGCACGTCGGAGCCTTTCAGCGCCCGCTCCGTCTTCAGCACCACCTGCGCCACCCGGCCGAGAAGGCCGACGGCGAAATTGGAATTCCAGACGGCAAGCGCATCGTACGTGCGTGGATGGCTGAGCACGGTATTGAGCGCAATCAGCCCGCCCATCGAATGACCGAACAGCAGGACGGGAAGCCCGGGATGTTCGGTTGCGGCGTGATCGGTGACGGCCCGAACATCGGCAATCACCTTGTCCACGCCGTCTTTCACGGCAAACCGGCCGGAAGCGGCGTCCGGTGCCGTCGTCAGCCCGTGGCCGCGATGGTCATGCGCAAAGACCGCAAAGCCCCGCGACGCCATGAAGGCGGCGAAGCGGCCATAACGCCCGCTGTGTTCGCCAAGCCCGTGGCAGATCTGCAGGATGGCACGCGGCCGGCCCTCCGCCGGCTGGTGGCGCAGGGCAAGCGAGGCCCCTGTCGGGCTTTCCAGCCTGTGGGTTGTATCGAACATGCCGTCTTCCTCCCCGTCCTGCATTGCTCCAGGCCGCCGATTCGCCTAGATAGCTCCCAAACCCCAAGAGACGCCGGAGCGATCACCCTTATGGCACGTCAATTCATCTATCACATGGCCGGGCTGAACAAGGCCTACGGCAACAAGAAGATCCTCGAGAACATCCACCTGTCCTTCTACCCCGATGCCAAGATCGGCATTCTCGGCCCGAACGGTGCCGGTAAGTCGACCGTGCTGAAAATCATGGCGGGTCTCGACAAGGAGTGGACGGGTGAGGCCTGGCTCGCCGACGGCGCAACGCTTGGCTATCTGCCGCAGGAGCCGCAGCTCGACCCGACCAAGACCGTGTTCGAAAACGTGATGGAAGGTGTTGCCGACAAGACGGCGATCCTCAACCGCTACAACGAACTGATGATGAACTATTCCGACGAAACCGCGGAAGAAGGTTCGAAGCTTCAGGACATCATCGACAGCCAGAACCTCTGGGATCTCGAAAGCCAGGTCGAAATGGCCATGGATGCGCTGCGCTGCCCGCCGGGCGATGCCGATGTGTCCAACCTGTCCGGTGGTGAACGCCGCCGCGTCGCGCTCTGCCAGCTCCTCCTGCGCAAGCCGGACCTGCTGCTGCTCGACGAACCGACCAACCATCTCGACGCTGAGACGATCGCCTGGCTCGAAAAGCACCTTCGCGAATATCCGGGCGCCATCCTGATGGTCACCCACGACCGTTACTTCCTCGACAACGTCACGGGCTGGATCCTCGAGCTCGACCGTGGTCGCGGTATCCCCTACGAGGGCAACTACTCGGCCTATCTGACTGCCAAGGCCAAGCGCCTGGCGCAGGAAGAGCGCGAGGAAGGCAGCCGCCAGAAGGCGCTGTCGCGCGAACAGGAATGGATCGCGGCAAGCCCGAAGGCCCGTCAGGCCAAGTCCAAGGCGCGTATCCGGGCCTATGACGAACTGGTTGCAGCCGCAGAAAACCGCCGGCCGGGCGAAGCCCAGATCATCATTCCCATCGGCGAGCGTCTCGGTCAGGTGGTGATCGAGGCGGAAAACATTTCCAAGTCCTATGACGGCCGCCTGCTGTTCGACAATCTGTCCTTCAAGCTGCCGCCCGGCGGTATCGTCGGTGTCATCGGCCCGAACGGCGCCGGTAAGTCGACGTTGTTTCGCATCATCACCGGCCAGGAGAAGCCTGACAGCGGCGATATCCGCATCGGCGACACCGTGCATCTCGGTTATGTCGACCAGAGCCGCGATTCGCTCGACGGGTCCAAGAACGTCTGGGAGGAAATCTCCGGCGGCAACGACATCATCAAGCTCGGCAAGTTCGACATGAACTCGCGCGCCTATTGCGGCGCCTTCAACTTCAAGGGCGGCGACCAGCAGCAGAAGGTCGGCAATCTGTCCGGCGGCCAGCGCAACCGCGTGCATCTGGCCAAGATGCTGAAGGCTGGCGGCAACGTGCTGCTGCTCGACGAACCGACCAACGACCTCGACACCGAAACGCTGGGCGCGCTGGAAGACGCATTGGAAAACTTCGCCGGCTGCGCCGTGATCATCAGCCACGATCGCATGTTCCTCGACCGTCTGGCCACGCATATCCTCGCCTTCGAGGGTGACAGCCATGTCGAATGGTTCGAAGGTAACTTCGAAGACTACGAGAAGGACAAGATCCGCCGCCTTGGCCCGGAATCGGTCAATCCGAAGCGCGTTACCTACAAGCGCCTGACGCGCTGATATCTCAGCCGGCGCGGCATCTGCTGCCGCGCCGCCACGCCGCTGCAGACTGTGGCGCCGGGTGGTCCTGCTGCCCGGTGCGTTCTGCATTGCAAATATTCGAAATTGGCATTTACGTAGTTCTTAACCCGTTTGTGTACGCTTCCCCGCATTGCCAAGGGGAGTACCGACGGTGTCGATACGAAACATTCTGTTTGCAGCATTCCTTATCGTCAGCGCTGTGCTGGCGGTCATGGTGGGAAATTCCACCTATCAGGCCTATCGCCAGTTCCAGAGTTCGGACCGGGTGGAGATGCTGGCGCGCTATGACAAGGCGCTGTTTCTGGCGCTGCTCAGCTTCCGAAGCGAGCGGGGCGACAGCGCGACCGCGTTGACGCTGGCGCCGGACAAGGCGGCGGCCTCCATTGCCAGCTTCAAGGGCATGCGTACGAAGGTGCAGGCGGCGATGGCCGATGCTGCGATCATTGCCGCCGACTTCGAGGATGCTGACCTCAAGAGGGCAATCGCAGATCTGAACACGGTCTATGCCAGCTTCGATACGCTGCGGAAGAAGGTGGATGCCAATATCGAGCTGCCGCTCGACAAGCGCGAAGCCGGCCTCGACAAGGCTGTGCTGTCGCAGGGCAATGACCTGATCGCCAGCCTTGAAAAGACCTCCACCACGGTCGAGGGTGCGATCCGCAGCCTGGATGAGACCAAGCTTGCGCTGATCCAGACGCGTTCCTATGCCTGGGCTGCCCGCTCCCTCGGCGGTTCTGCCACGGTCATTCTCAACGGCGTGATTGTCCAGAACCGCAAGCCGGATGCGACGGAAATCGGCAATCTCACCTCGTTTGATGCCGGTGCTGCCTTTGCCTGGCGCGCGGTCGATACACTCATCAGCCATCCGTCCACGCCGGTACCCCTGAAGGAACGTTATCTCAAGGCAAACGAGGGCTATTTCAAGGGTGACTTTGCCACCTGGCGGTCCGGCATTGTCGCGAAACTCGTTGCGGGCGAGGGCTCGCCCGTCGGGATCGACGAGTGGCGTCCAAAGGTGACGGCTGCACTCGGATTGATCGCCGATGTCGCCTCGCTTGCCATGGACAGTCTCAACGAAAGTGCGGCCAACAGCCGCTCAAGCGCGCAGGTGAAGCTTATCGGCTTCTCGGCGCTCTTCGTCATCGTCATGGCCATCGGTATCGGCGGCATGGCGACGGTGGTGCTGCGGGTCGTCCGTCCGATCGGTCGCCTGACGCGTTGCATGAACAGTCTTGCCGAGGGCAATCGCAATGTTATTGTTCCCGGCGCCGCCCGTCATGACGAGATCGGCGAGATGGCCCGTTCGGTCGAGGTTTTCCGCCAGGCGGCCATTCGCAATGCCCAGTTGGAGGCAGAGGCAGAGGAAAACCGCCGCCGCGCCGAAGCGGAACGGGAAGAGTTGCAGCGCCGCGCGGAGGAGGATGCCAATGACCGCCTGAACAGGGCAACGGGTGCGCTTGCCGCGGGCCTGAAGCGGCTGGCCGCCGGCGATCTGCTCTGCGAGATCCAGCAGCAGTTCGCGCCGCAGTTCGAGCCGCTGCGTCACGACTTCAACACGTCGGTCTCGCAACTGCGCGACATGCTGCTGTCGGTCGGCCAGTCGGCGACCGTGGTCAATGGCGGATCCGCCGAAATTTCCGGCGCCTCGGACAATCTCGCCAAGCGGACGGAACAGCAGGCTGCCTCGCTCGAGGAAACGGCGGCGGCGCTGGAGGAGATTACCACCAATGTGAAGATGACCTCGCAGCGGGCGGTCGAGGCGCGTGATCTTGTCCGTGGCGCCCGCGGCAAGGCAGATCAGTCGGGCGTCGTCGTCGACAATGCCGTGCGCGCGATGCAGCGTATCGAGCATGCCTCCGGGCAGATCAGCCAGATCATCTCCGTCATCGACGAGATCGCCTTCCAGACCAATCTGCTCGCGCTGAACGCTGGTGTTGAAGCCGCCCGGGCCGGCGAGGCGGGCAAGGGCTTTGCCGTTGTCGCCCAGGAAGTGCGCGAACTCGCGCAGCGTTCCGCCAATGCCGCCAAGGAGATCAAGGTCCTGATCGGCAATTCCGAAACGGCTGTCAACGAAGGCGTCAAGCTGGTCAATGAAACCGGCTCCGGTCTGGCGGCAATCGCTGAAGTGGTTCAGGCGATCAGCGGCCATATGGATGCGATTGCCTCTGCCGCGCAGGAACAGTCATCAGGCCTCGGGGAGCTTAACACCGCGGTCAATCAGATGGACCAGTCCACCCAGCAGAATGCGGCTATGGTCGAGGAAATGAATGCCGCCGGCGTCAGCCTCGCGCAGGAAAGCTACAAGCTCAGCGAGCTCCTGTCGCACTTCCAGCTTGGCTCCGCCCGCCAGCCGGCAGGTGTGTCGACCCAGCAACTGCGGGCAACGGGTACGCAGATGAGAGCCGCCGTCGCGCCGCCAGCGCCCCGCCCCTCGTCGGCAGGCCGCATGTCGGCTCCGGCACCGCGCATCCAGGGCAATGCCGCGCTTGCGCAGTCCAAGGACTGGGAGGAGTTCTGAGGTCCGGCCCGCTGTTCAATACGGCACATCAGGCATATATATTTCGTAGCGCTCCGAAAGAAATCGATCAAGAAACACAAGGCCCCGCACCGCAACGCAGTGCGGGGTCTCTCATATTTTAGGCGGTTTTTTAACCCAAATTTGGGATGGCATCCTTTAATCATTGTGCATTGCAACACAAATGGGATTGCCATGACACTCTCGCTCAAGTCCATTTTGGTCGGCATTTTCGCAGCGCTCAGTTTGCTTGTCAGCGTGCTGGTCGGCTCAGCCTTCCTGTCTTCCATCGGCGATTATCGCCGCTATGACGAAATCGTGCGGCTGGCGGCGTTGGACCAGGCCCTGTTCAACACCCTGCTGGCCTTCCGCAACGAGCGCGGCGACGGGCCGCCAGCTCTGGCGCTTCCGTCCGACAAGGCCGATGGTGCGATCGGCCAGTTGCGAAAGGACCGCGCCGACACGGTGCAGGCCTGGGCGGATGTCTTGTTCTCCCGGCCTTATGTTAGCGCTAACATTCTGGAGGAGCCGCTGCGGTCGGTCGCTGCGGACTATCGGATGGTGGAGAGCGTCCGGGAGCGTCTCGATCAGATGCTCACCCTGCCGCTCGACAGCCGCGACAAGGCTTTCGGCACGATCTGGATGAATGAGACCCAGAAGTTCCTCAACAGCATGGAGAACGCTTCCGGCCTGGTTGGCGAGCGCATCCGGGCCTTGGATCCGGCCATGGTGCCGGTCAGCCAGATTGCCTCGTCCTCCTGGAATGCCCGTGTGGCCGCCGGCAATGTCTCGCTCGTCATCAACGAGCCCGTCGCCAGCCATCGTGGCTTCAGCGAGGATGAATATGCCCGCATCATCGTCGGCGAGGCACGCATCAGCGCCCTCTGGCAGATCGTTGGCGCGCTTGTGGCACATCCGGCCACGGCACCGGAGCTGAAGGCCGCCTATGCCAAGGGCAATGCGGATTTCTTCACCAGCGATTTCGCGACCCGCCGCAAGCAGCTGATTGACAGCCTGCATCAGGGCAAGGCTCCGGCCATGGGGACCGATGAATGGCGCGCCGGCAACAAGGCGTCGCTGGCCTCCGTGGCCGAAGTGGCTTCCGTTTCCCGTCAGGTGCTGCTGCAGCGGGCCGAGGCGACGAAGTCTGACGCGCTCGGCCGTGCCGTGTCCTATGCGCTGCTGTTCATCGCCACGCTTGTGTTCGCCGCCGCTGGCATGGCCATCATCGTGCTGCGCGTGGCGCGTCCGATCGGCCGTCTCACGGACTGCATGGATGCATTGGCGCAGGGGAACCACGCCATCGGTGTTCCCGATCTTTTGCGCAAGGATGAAATCGGTGGCATGGCCCGTTCAGTCGAGGTCTTTCGACAGGCGGCCATCCGCAATGCGGAGCTGGAGGCCGAGGCCGAGGAAAGCCGGCGCAGCGCGGAGGCCGAGCGCGTGGAAATCCAGCGTCTGGCGGAGAGGGACGCTGATGCGCGCCTCAATGCCGCTACCCGCGCGCTGGCCGCCGGGTTGCAGCGTCTGGCCTCCGGCGACATGCTCTGCGAGATCGACGAGGCCTTCGCACCGCAGTTCGAAGCCCTGCGCCTCGACTTCAACCGCTCCGTTGCGCAGCTCCGATCGACGCTGCTGTCGGTGGGGCATGCGGTGACGGCCGTGACGAGCGGCAGCGGCGAGGTTGCCGGTGCGACGGAGGAGCTGTCCCGCCGCACGGAAGGTCAGGCATCTTCGCTGGAAGAGACGGCCGCGGCACTGGAAGAAATCACCGCCAACGTGCAGTCCACCTCGGCGCGCAGCGGAGAGGCACGCGATCTCGTGCGCGCCGCCAGCAGCCAGGCGGAGCAATCCGGCGTTGTGGTTGGCAATGCCGTTGCCGCGATGGAGCGGATCGAGACGGCTTCGCACCAGATCGGCCAGATCATCAGTGTCATCGATGAAATTGCCTTCCAGACCAATCTTCTGGCGCTCAATGCGGGCGTGGAGGCGGCACGCGCCGGGGACGCCGGCAAGGGCTTTGCGGTCGTTGCCCAGGAAGTGCGCGAGCTTGCCCAGCGCTCAGCCAATGCCGCCAAGGAGATCAAGACCCTGATCGGCAATTCCGAAGTGGCGGTGTCCGAAGGGGTCAGGCTGGTCAATGCCACGGGCGAGGGGCTTGGCATGATTGCCGGGCTTGTCATGGCGATCAACACTCACATGGACGCCATTGCATCCGCCGCACAGGAGCAGTCTTCCGGCCTTCGTGAAGTGAACACCGCCGTCAACCAGATGGACCAGGTGACCCAGCAGAATGCGGCGATGGTGGAGCAGATGAGCGCTGCCAGTGCCGGCCTGGCACAGGAGGCGATGCAGTTGTCGGCCCTGCTCCAGGGCTTCCGGATCAGCCCGTTCTCCCCGCCGGTGTCAGCACCGGCCCAGGGCGGCCGTCGCGCTGCATGATGCCAGGAGCCGCCGGCCCTGCTGACAGGCATGGCCGGCCATCACGTTTTCGCTTGGCGGATAAGGTCTCTTCCGCCCTCCGTGACTGAGGCGGAAGCCATCAGGAGGGGCGGCGCCACGGGTGCCGGCCTGCCCGCATCTGCACGGAGACCAGCCGCACCTTCAGCCGTGCGGCGCATGCCGGCGAGGCAGACGAAACCTGAAGATGATCCGGCGGGTTTGCCTGTCCAAAGCCCTTTGGTTCTCCGACTGCAAGGAACCATCGGTTATTTCTTTGCATCGCCCATAAACTGATCCTCAACCAGACTTCGTTGTCTACTGATCTTAGCCCGGGCCCGGGCAAGATTGATCATGGGGTCACTGCAGAGCACATGGGGCTGCAGTTGACGAGAGGGGGATAATCTATTGATTTCATTTGGCAGAATTCCGTTTCGCAAGGCGCTTTCGCTCCTCAGCTTCGTTCCGCTCGCTGCCGTCGTCGGCCTCGGTGCCGCGGTTGGTTGGAAGAGTTATGAAAACTACGACAAGCTTGAGCGCGCGCATGCGATGGCAATGCTCGCGCGCGGCGGCGGCGAGATGATGATGATCATGCCGATGGATGCCTCGGCATCTCCCGCAGAACGTCCGGCGATCCGTGCCACGACCGATCAGATCTACAAGGACATGACTGCACAACTCGGCCACCTGAAGGAACTCGGTTATGCGGACCCGTTCACCCAGAAGCTGGTGGCGGACCTTGAAGCGAACTATGCCCGCATTCCCGAATTCCGCCAGCTGCTGGATGCCGGCGACACCAATCCTCTGCTGCCCCTGCGTTATGCGCAGCCGATGGCCTCGGCTGCTCTGGCGCTGGCCTCGCGCGCCGGAAGCCTGACCGATGACGTGGCACTTGCGCGTGACATTCGCGGCTACCACGCCTGGATGAAGGTCAACGAAGGCTATCTCGTCCTGAACCGAATGGCCCAGTTCTACATCAAGAACGGCAGGTTCGGGAAAAGCGAGCAGGCGCGTTTCGATGGCGCGATCAACCAGATCCGCAATTTCGAACCCGCCTTTCGTGAACTCATCGCCCCTGATCTGCTGACGCGCTATGATGCGTTCTTCATGACGCCTGAGGGCGGGCTTATCACCAACATGATCAAGGCCATGGAAAGCCTGGAGGATTTCAAGGGCAAACCAGAAGAGTTCAGCCCCTTTGTCGAGGCGATGAACAAGCGGCGTGACTATGTGGCCGGCCTCCTGCGCGAAAATGGTGGCAAGCTTATTCAAAACGCCGAGGCCCGTCTGGAGTCTGCACGGACATCCATGATGCTGATCATGGGAGGCCTCACGATCTTCGTGCTCATGGTCGTCGCCTTTGGCGCGGCTATCACGCGCAGCCTTTCCTCTTCAATCCGCCGCATCGCACGCTCGATGACCGGTCTGGCGGATGGCGATACCGCCAGCAGCATTCCCTATACCGACCGCTCTGACGAGATCGGCGACATGGCGCAGTCTGTGGAAGTGTTCCGTCAGGCAGCAATCCGCAATGCACAGCTGGAGGCTGACGCGGCGGCAGGCCGCTCCCGCGCCGAAGTGGAGCGCGCTGAAATGCAGGCGCGGGCCGAAGCTGAGGCCGAGGAGCGCCTCGGCCAGACGACCCGCACCTTCGCGACCAGTCTTCGTCGTCTGGCGCAGGGCGATATGCTCTGCGAGATCGACACGCCGATGTCGACCCAGTTCGAGGCGCTGCGCGCCGACTTCAACACCTCGGTTCGCCAGCTGCGTGAGGCACTGCTCAGTGTCGGCCATTCTGTCTCCACCGTCACCGACGGTTCACGGGAAATCTCCGACGCGTCCGACAACCTGTCGAAGCGCACCGAGCAGCAGGCTGCCTCGCTGGAGGAAACCGCTGCCGCCCTTGAGGAGATCACCGCGAATGTGATCGCCACCTCCAAGCGTTCCGCCGAAGCGCGTGACGTTGTGCGTGAGGCCCGCAGCCGGGCGGACCAGTCCGGCGGCGTGGTGCGCAACGCCGTCGTTGCCATGGAACGCATCGAGGAAGCCTCGCGCCAGATCAACCAGATCATTTCCGTCATCGACGAGATTGCCTTCCAGACCAACCTGCTGGCGCTCAATGCCGGCGTCGAGGCGGCGCGTGCCGGCGAGGCGGGCAAGGGCTTTGCCGTGGTTGCCCAGGAGGTGCGCGAACTCGCCCAGCGCTCGGCCAATGCCGCCAAGGAGATCAAGGCGCTGATCGGCAATTCGACGGCAGCCGTTTCCGAAGGTGTGAAGCTGGTCAGCGATACGGGGCAGGGGCTGAGTGCCATCGAGCAACTTGTGCAGACGATCAACGCCCATATGGACGCCATTGCGACCGCCGCGCAGGAACAGTCCTCGGGCCTCGCCGAGGTCAACACCGCCGTCAACCACATGGACCAGGCGACGCAGCAGAATGCGGCGATGGTGGAAGAGATGAACGCGGCCGGCGCCGGCCTTGCCCAGGAAAGCTACAAGCTGAGCGAGCTTCTGTCGCACTTCCAGCTGGGCTCCGCGACGCAGCAGCTGCGGGCGACGGGCGCGCAGATGCGGGCGGCATCTTCTGCCGCGTCATCCCGCCCTGTATCGACGGCTCGCACTTCTGCTCCGGCACCGCGGGTGCAGGGCAATGCTGCCCTGGCCGCCTCCAAGGACTGGGAAGAGTTTTGAGCGCTTGCTCTTGCCGAAGCGCACAGGCAAAAGGGGCGGCCATCGGGTCGCCCTTTTCAATTTTGTCCGTCCAAGTCGAATCCAGCTTGCCTTGTTGATCTAAACCACATAAAGATATCTTTATATGTTGATTGAGATTGGGTCGCGCGATGAGCTTGTCGCTGGATAGCCTCGTTGGAATTCTGAAGACGGCCGGGGAACCCACCCGGTTCCGTCTGATCGCGCTTCTCGCGGGGGGCGATCTGACGGTGAGTGACCTGACCGATATTCTCGGCCAGTCGCAGCCGCGTATCTCCCGCCATCTGAAGCTCCTGGCCGAGGAAGGGCTTATCGAGCGCTACCAGGAAGGCGCCTGGGCCTATTTCCGCCTCAGGCAGGAGGGCGATGCCGCCATTCTGGCGCGCAACCTGCTGCAGTCCGTCGATGCAGGCGATCCGGTTCTGGCGCGCGACAACGAGCGTCTGCAGGCGGTCAAGCGGACCCGGGCTGAACGGGCCCAGGCCTATTTCAGCCGCAATGCTTCCGAATGGGATGCACTGCGTCGCCTGCATGTCAGCGACACCGATGTCGAAGCCGCCCTGCTGCGGGTGCTGGGCGAGGAGCCGGTCGACGCGCTGCTCGACCTCGGCACCGGCACCGGTCTTGTTCTGAAAATGCTGGAGGCCTCCTATCGCCGCGCCGTCGGTATCGATGCCAGCCGCGACATGCTGGCGGTGGCCCGTGCCAATCTCGACAAGGACGGCATTGTCAAGGCGAGCGTACGCCATGGCGATATCTTCAACCTGCCGCTCGAAGCAGGCGATTTCGATCTGATCACCATTCACCAGGTGCTGCACTTCCTGGACGAGCCGGAACGGGCCATCACCGAGGCGGCCCGGGTGCTGCGTCCCGGCGGACGCCTGGTGGTCGTTGATCTTGCCCCGCATGCTTTTGATTACTTGCGCGATGAACATGCGCATCTGCGCCTGGGCTTCTCCCACCAGACGGTGGCCGAGTGGCTCGAAAAGGTCGGTCTGACCGTATCCGACGTGATCGACCTTCCGCCGAAGCAAAAGGAGGCGGCTTCGGCATTGACCGTCACCATCTGGCTTGCCCATGCGCCCGCCGAGGCTGCAGTGCCGGCAAGGCCTTATCCCGTTCACTCTCTTCTGTCGGAAGTCGTGTCATGAACCCTGTTGCCAAAGCACCCCGTTCCGAATCGGCCCTGCGGGTATCCTTCGAGTTCTTCCCGCCGAAATCGCCTGACATGGAGCAGCAGCTCTGGCAGACGGTGCGTGAGCTTGCCCGCTACAATCCGGATTTCGTCTCCGTCACCTATGGCGCCGGCGGCACCACGAAGGCGCCGACCTTCTCCACCGTGGAGCGGATGATCGGTGAGATGCGCCTGCCGACGGCCTCGCACCTGACCTGCGTCGATGCCGACAAGGCGGAGACCCATCAGGTGATCGCTGACCTGCGCAAGCTTGGCGTTCGCCACATCGTGGCGCTGCGCGGTGATCCCGCCAGCGGCATCGGCACCGCCTACCAGCCGCATCCACAGGGCTATGCCAATGCCGCCGAGCTGGTGGCGGGCCTTAAGGAGATCGGTGGCTTCGAGATCTCGGTTTCCGCTTATCCGGAAAAGCATCCGGAAAGCGCCGATGTTTCGGCCGATATCGCCATGCTGAAGCGCAAGGCGGATGCGGGGGCTGACCGCGCCCTGACACAGTTCTTCTTCGACAATGACGTGTTCGAACGCTATCTGGATCAGGTGCGGGCGGCCGGCATCACCATTCCGGTCATTCCGGGCATCATGCCGATCCAGAATCTCACGCAGCTGAAGCGTTTCGCCAGCCGCTGCGGTTCCACGGTGCCGGCTTTCCTCGACGCGCGTTTCGAGGGGCTGGATGACAAGCCTGAGGATCGTGCGAAGGTCGCGGCCGATGTCGCGGCCGAGCAGATCGAGGATCTGATGCGGCGTGGTATTTTCGATGTCCATCTCTACACGATGAACCGCACGCCGCTGGTGGCGAGCGTGCTGCATCGTCTCGGCATTCTGCCGGTAGAAGCGGCCCAGGCCGGGGCGGCGGCCTGAGCCATCGTCAGGCGCGGGGCGAGTGACTCTCGCCCGGTCGCGGTTGTTCTTTTTTCAATCGGTATCGGTCAGCTCACCAGCCCTGACCATGGCCCGCTTCCCTCATCCGGGAAGCTGTCTGCTCAAACAAAGAGCATGGATGCAACGAACAGAAATGCTGCACCGACGAGAAGGACATTGAAGGAATGCGTGCGTCCCATGTCTGCCTCCTTGCGTTAACACACAGAATGTAAGTGCATTTTGCGAGACTTGAAAAGAAAATAATGTGCTGCATTGCGGCACGTTTTCGCCACAGTTGTGTTCGGCCTATGTTCAAGTCATTGAACATAAACGTCTTTTCAATTAACGGTCCTGGTAAATAAAGAGTGTAGAAAACTCTGCTCGTCGTTAACGCGCGTCACATTTCGTGAGGAATCGCTGCCTGCGAGGCGATGCATGTCGCGCTTTGCGACGTCCGGGTCTGGTGGAAATCGGCTGTTGCGCTGCAGCACGGGCGTGCCCCGGCAAGGGCAGTGTGCTGCCGATTCCTGATGCGACGGGTGTCCGGGCACCACAAGCAAAAGGGAGCGGATGGCGGCCGGATCGGCCCACACCCACTCCCGATGATGTGCATGCATGATGCGACGCTCCGATGGAGCCGGCGCGTGACGTCTGGACGCCCTCAGAGAGCGTTCAGCAGGGCCGGCGTCGGCCAGCCGTCGGCTGGCATGCCAAGGCGCTGCTGGGCCTTCTGTACCGCAATGCGTGTGCCGGACCCCAAAATGCCGTCGATATCGCCCACATCATGACCGACGCCGTCGAGCTTCGTCTGCAGCACCTTCATTTCCTCCACGCTGAGGCCCTGCTCGGGATTTCCCTTGGCATAGGCTGGCGCGCCGGAAAGACGGGTCGCGAAATAGGCGGCCGATGTCGTGTAGATGAACGACTTGTTCCACTCCAGATAGATCGAAAAGTTCGGGTAGGTGAGGAAGGCCGGCCCCTTGCGGCCCTGCGGCAGGATCAGCGCGGCCGGCAGGCTGCCGAACGTTGTGTTTCCGTCGCGGGGTTTCACGCCGAGGCGGAACCATTCCGAGGCGGGAATCTCGTTGCCGAGCCCGCTCTTTTCCCAGGGCAGGCTCTCCGGCACCTCGACCTCCTGGATCCAGGGCTGGCCGGCGCGGAAGCCGAGGCTCTTGATGAAGGAGGCTGCGGTCAGGATTGCGTCCGGCGCACTGGTCTTGACGTTGATGTGGCCGTCGCCATCGCCGTCGACGCCATGCGCGATGATGTCCTTCGGCAGCATCTGGACCTGGCCGATCTCGCCCGCCCAGGCGCCGGTATTGGTGGCGGGGTCAAGGTCGCCATGCTGCACCATCTGGATGAGCGCGATGAGTTGCGGACGGAAGAGCTCCGGGCGGCGGCAGTCATGCGCCAGCGTGACCAGCGCATTGCGCGTGTTGAAATCGCCCTGCACGGCACCGAAATCGGTTTCCATCGCCCAGAAGGCGGCGATCACGCCGGCCGGCACGCCGAACTCTTTTTCGGCGCGGGCAAAGACGTCCGCATACTGTTTCATTTTCTGCCGGCCGATGTCCAGGCGCCCCTGGCTGACCGTGCGCTGCGAGAATTCGAGGAAGGTCTGCCGGAACACGCCCTGCGCGCGGTCGCGCGACAGCACCTTCTGGTCGATGACGGCGCCAGCCAGCGCCTTGTCGGCCGCCGCCGCCGGAATGCCGATGGTAACGGCTTCCGTCTTCACCCCCTGCAGGAAGGACGCAAGGTCGCCACCACAGGCCGCGCTCTCCGCATTGGCGGAGGTGGCGAGAAGGGCGGCAAGGCCAAGCGCAAGGCAGGCGGGGCGGGTAAAGGCAAACGGCATCGGACAATCCTCATTCGGTCGAGCCCAAGCTCTCGGCGAGCTTTGTGACGGAAGATGGGCGACAGCCGGCTTTCGGCAAGCTCCGATATGCGACGTGGTTAGCGGCTTGCGATGGTGGTGCCGGCAGCGTTTACCTCGTTGAGGGCTGCAAGCCAGTCCTGCCACTCCTTCTTGGAGCCGGCAAACACGTTGATGTCGGTGCCGCCCTTGATGCCGGGGATGACGCCCGTCGACGTATACTGCCAGAACGACCAGCGCCGGCCCTGATAGGTCTTGTCCGGATGGGCGGCGACGGAGCGCACCCAGAAGGGGCGGTCCTCGAAGGTGCCGACGAGATTGTCGCGGTGGAAATCGACGGAGGTGTAGATGATCGGCCGCTTGCCGTAATAGGCCTCCAGCCGATCCATGAAGCGCTTCAGTTCGATGCGCACGGTTGCTGCCGGCGGGCGCGTGCGGCAGGTCTTGGAGGTATGGTTCCACTCGACGTCAACCACCGGCGGCAGGAAGCTTGCCGCCTTCGGCACATTGGCGATGAACCAGTCCGCCTGTTCGTCGGCGCTCGAGCAGAAATAGTAGAAGTGATAGGGCGCGTAGGGCAGGCCGACAGCCGCGGCGGAGCGCCAGTTGGTCTCGAAGGCGGGATCGATCACGTCCTTGCCCTCGGTCGCCTTGATGAAGACGAAGGAGACGTCCGAGCGCTTGACGGTCTGCCAGTCGATGTCGCCATTCCACTTGGAGATGTCGATGCCATGCACCGGATGACGGTCCGGATGGTTGCGGCCAAAATCCTGCGGATCGGTGTCGTGGAATTTTGTCTTGCGGATCGACCCCGTGGACATGAAGTCATAGCCGACCGAGCTGCATCCGGTGGCCAGCAGCGATGTGGCAAGAAGGACAGCAAGCAGCCGGGGCATTCGTCGATCCATGCGAAAAGAGATGAGGGCGCCATGCGAGCGGTGACGCGCGAGGCATGAGGATCTATGAATAGCTCCATCGTGGTAAACGATTGGTTAGAATCCGCTTGCCCAAGCGGCGTATATCAGGGAATTCTGATGTTGTCGCGCAACGATCCGTCAATTGCGTCCGGCCTGATCGTCCCGTCGGCGTATGATCACCCGCCAGGCATAGCCGCCATAGAGCGGCTGGAACATCATGTCCGCCCCGAATGGTGAAAGCCTGGACTCGATGGCTTCGGCGAGTGTTGCGCGTGGCGTGACGTGGAAACGGGCAAGCCAGGCCCTCAACGCGGTGCGGAACCAGCCGGGCAGTTGTTCCTGCTGACCGAAGTCGACAATGTGCAGAGAGCCGCCGGGCTTGAGTGCGCCAAGGGCTGCCTCGATCGCCTTCTCCCAGTCCGGGATCATCGAGAGGGCATAGGAGATCAGGATGCGGTCGAAGCCTGCAACGCCGAATTCCTCCGCCTGAAAGGTCGTGGCATCGGCCACCTTCACCTGCGGCGTCACGGCTTTGCCGCGGAAATTCGCACGGGTCGTCGCCAGCATCTCTGCGGAAATGTCCAGGCCGTAGAGATGAGCGGTCGGGAAGATGCGATGGGCAAGCAGAAGGTTGCGGCCCGTCCCGCAGCCGACTTCCAGAAGAGTGCCGCTCTTCGGCACCTGCAACTCGCGGATCGCGCGGTCGCGGCCGAGCAGGTAGTATTTGCGGGTGATGTCGTAGATGTGCCGCTGGTAGCGGTACATCCGGTCCATCCGGGCGGCGTGCTCCACGGCTGCCGCCGAACCGGCGCCGTCCAGGCTCATCACGCCGTCCTCGTGTAGATATGGAAGCCGCCGTAGATCGCCGACCGATCCTGCAGGTTCAGTTCCTGCGAACGCCCGGCGAGGTAGGTCCACTGGCCGTGAATGGCCGGCGACAGACGGTCCTCGATGATGCTCTTCTCGGCAGCGGTGCGGAAGATCACGCGGGCGCCGGGCGCGGCCGTGCGGGTGATCTCGGCCCAGAGTTCGTTCAGCTGGCGGTCGTTCATCCAGTCCTGCGCATCAAGCAGAACGTAGCGATCTACAGTGCCGGCTGCCTTTTCCGAGAGAAGCTCGGTGAAGGTGGCGTGATGCACTTTCACACGCGAGACATTGTTGCGGATCTGACGATAGTGTTCCGGCTTCAGATAGGTCGGCAGCTGGCCTTCATGCGGCCTGGCGTAGCGGCGGACGAAGGCCTGCCAGGCGAAATAGTTGTCGCGCAACGGAAAATGGCAGGCGAGCTTTTCCAGACGCTGGCGCAGCACCGGTGCGATCGAGCCTTCGGCGGCAAGACTTGCCAGTTCGTCATACTGCTGCGGGGGAATGCCGAGGCCGAACAGCGAGCTCTTGCGGCTGGTCAGCCAGCGAATCAGCGGCTTGTCGAACAGCGGCGCGATGTGGCTTTCGAAGAACTGGCGCTGTTCGCGCAGCGAGCGGGCATTGGCCATTTCGGTGAGGTCGACGCCATGCAGCCGCGCCAGCAGGTGGCCGGCCGCGATGAAGCGGCCGAGCAGGCCGGTGCGGTAGATGTTGCGGTCGAACACCGAGATGCGGCGGCGGCCGCTCAGCGTGCGCTTGTCCCAATAGGCGCGGGTCGCGGCATCGAGCTTCGGTGCGATGAAATTGTCATAGGCCTTGGTATTGGTACGCGTGTTTTCAGACGCCAGTAGCCGCACCACGTCGCTGTGGTTCGGGAGTGCCGAAAAAGCAGCCAGTTTCAAGCGGTTGAGCGCGATGTGGTGAGGATTGAGATCAACGACGTCGATCGAGGCCGGCTGGCAGGAGAGATAGGCCAGCATGTTGCAGCCACCCGAACCGATGGTGACGATGCTGTGACCTTCGCGCAGCTCCATGCCGGCCATGTCGACATCCGGATCCTCCCAGATTTGCGGATAGACGAGGCCGGAAAACATCAGGCCGAACAGCCGTTCTGACAGCCCGCTCTTCGACAGGGCCTTGTGTTGCAAGAGCGCAGTCTTCAGCTTGCCGTTCTTGAGGAAGCCGACGTCCGGTACGATCTCTGCCATGCGCTGCACCTTGTCCCCGTCATGAGTTTCGCAAGCGTCTAGCCGTCTGGTGCTACAGTTTGATGACGTGGCAAACCGCCGCCGCGCTTTGCCCCAGTTCTGAATGCAGGCGCTGGTCGGCCTTCACATTGCCGGGGTTTCCTGCTTGCATGCCGCGTCCAAAGGGAGTGACGACATGCGCATGCTCATCCGTCTTGCGAAACTGCTTCTCGTGCTGCTGGTGCTTGCCATCATTGGCGCGGTCGTATGGCTTTACGCCGTTCCGCCGGCCCTGCTGAGGGTCGGCAGCGGTTATGCAGCCAAGATCGTGTGCTCCAATGTGTTCATCGCCCATCGCAATGCGGCGGAAGTGCTGGCGGATGACGTGCAGGCGCCGGGGCACCCGCTTCTGCGGCTGATGCGGGTCGAGGTGAAGCCGCAGGAGATGCGGGTGCGGGCAGCGCTGCTGGGCGGCATCGCATCGCGCGAGGCCGTCTATCGACCGGGGCTCGGTTGCAGCGTGCTGGGCGATGACATGGCGCCGGCCCGGATGGTGGCGCCTGCCGTTGTGCAGGATGGCCCGGTAAATGCGTCCCTGCCGTGGCCGCAGGGCGAGACTGTCGCCTCATCGTCCGAGGCTGTGGCGCGTCTGCTGGCCCGCGAGGATCTGGTGGGCGTGGGGATGCGGGCGGTCGTGGTGGTCAAGGACGGTCGTATCGTCGGGGAACGCTACGGCGAAGGCTTTACGCCGGACACGCCGTTGCTGGGCTGGTCCATGACGAAGACGGTGAATGCCGCGCTGGTTGCGACCCTCATTCGCGACGGGCGCATGTCGCTTGGCGATGTCGGCCTTATTCCGGCCTGGCGTCAGGATGAGCGTGCCCGCATCACGCTTGGCCAGATGCTTTCGATGGAAAGCGGGCTTGTCTTCAACGAGGATTACGGTTCGGTCGCCGATGTCACGCGCATGCTCTATCTCGAGCCGGACATGGCGCGCTTTACCGAGGCGCTGCCTCTCGCGAGGGCGCCGGGCAGCGCCTTCAGCTATTCCTCGGGCACGGCGCTGCTTCTCTCACGCATCTGGCAGGACCGGTTCGGTGATCCCGCCTCCGCACTTGCCTATCCCCGTCAGGCCCTGTTCGGGCCGCTCGGCATGCGAAGTGCGGTTCTGGAGGTAGATGAGGCCGGCACCTTCGCCAGCAGTTCCTACATGTATGCCACGGCGCGGGACTGGGCGCGCTTCGGCCTGCTTCTCGCACAGAAGGGCGTGTGGAACGGCAAGGTGGTGCTGCCGGCTGATCTGGTGACGCTGATGCATACCCCAAACCGCCATTCGAATGGTCGCTATTCTCTGATGCAGACATGGCTGCCGCCAAGAGGGGAGGGGGGAGAGCGACTGCCGGTCGACATGTTTGCGCTACAGGGCCATGACGGTCAGTCCGTCACGGTGATCCCGTCGAAAGGCCTGGTCATTGTGCGGCTTGGTCTGTCGCCCGCCTGGACGGCTTACCGTCCGGGCAATCTGGTGCGGGAACTGGCAAAGGCGCTCGACTGAGCGCCTGTCCCCGTCGTTTCGCCGTCAATGCATGACGTGGAGAAGATCCTTGCGCTTGGCATCGTAGTAGTAGCCACGCGCATAAAGGCCGATCGCGTCGTCCGCCTCGTTGTCGGCCACCAGCCAGGCGCCGCGCAGATACTTGATCGCGTATTTCAGATTGGTTTCCGCGTCGAGAAGTCCTTCCGGACGGCCCTGATAGCCCATGGCCTTCGCCGTGGAGTAGCGGATCTGCATCAGGCCGAAATAGCCGTTCCGGTTATAGGCCTTCGGATTGTACTTGCTCTCACGATGGACGACGCGATGAACGAGGGATTCCGGCACGCCGTAAAGCCCGGCATAGCGCTTGATGAGATTGTTGAGTTCCGGAGTGCTGGCACCGGCCGTTTCCGGAATGGGGGCGCCGGGCGCTGGCGGGAAGAAATCCGCGGCCAGTGCGGAAACCGGCTGCGACGCGGAGGCATAGGCCAGCATGGAGGACGTGCCCGCCTGCTGCAGCTTCGGCCGCGGCGTCGGGATGGCGACAATGCTGCCGCGCAATTCATCGGGAATGGCATTGACCTGTTGCGGTGCGGGCGCGGCGGCTGCCACCACCGTCTTCGCCTGCGCGCCAAACAGCGGCTTGGGCTGGGGAATGGCAACATGGCCGGGCGCGGCGGTGCTGGCCATCTGAGCAGGCGCAGCTGCCGCCGAGGCGGTATTGGCGGGCTGCAGCGGCTGCGGTTCGGCCGGCGCACTCATCACATGCGATGCGGTGGCCACGTTGATTGCCTGCATGGCGCCGGTGGTGTCGAGCGGCGTCGGTGCAAGGCCAAGGACCGGCTGCGTGCCGGACGCCTGAGCCGCCAGTGCGGCGCGGACCGATTCATTCTGGCGTGCGAGTGCCCAGGTGCCGACAGGCAGTGCGACCTGATGCGTCACGCGGCCACCCTTCTCGGCGACGACGGTTGTCGAACCGGCCGGGGCCGCAATCGGGCCTTGCGCCGAGGCAGTTGCCGCTGCCGCGGCGGCTTCAATGGAGATACGTCCGCTTTTGGGTGTCGCCGCATGCGCATCAGCCACCTGGGTCGTGGCGTCCGCGGCTGCCGGCGTACCGGCCTGGGCAACCTCCTGGGTCTGACCCTTCTTGCCCTCCGCCGCCGTATTCGATGCCGAGTCAACGCTTGAGCAACCCGAAACGGCGCCGCAAATGGCCACCGCTACAACTGCGTTGCAACCGAAAAATCGGGTTATCGCCATTGTCTCACTTTCACGAAGTTGTGTTTCCCAGCCCGTGCGTGTCTTTCAAATCTTACGAATTCTTAACGCATTGGGCGCCGACCGGCAAGACCATGGCGATCAGGCGGCAATCCGGCGGTAGCCGGCGCTGACGGCACGGCGGGCGATGAAGCGGGTTCGGGGCTTCGGCGCGCCCGGTTTTCCAAGGCTTGCGCGCTTCAGACGGGCGGCACGCTGGCGTGCAAAAAGAAGCTGGATAAGCGGTGCGCCGACGCCGGCAACGGTAAAAGCGAGCGCGGCGTGCAGTCCAAGCTCCGCCAGATCCTGCGGCGAATCGACGGTCTGGAGAAGCAGGGCGGCGATGGCCACCGCCAGCCCAGGTCGAATCTGGCTAAGAAAGCCGCGGGACAGCGCTGAGAACAGCGTCTTCTCGCGAAGGTTGTCGTTGTCGGCCAGCCGAAGGCGCTGGCGTATCTGGAGACCACGCAGGACATGGATGGCGAGATAGGCAAGCGCCGACCATGAGAGAAGGTCGTGCATGCTGCGCAGCGAGTCCGACAGCCAGACATAAATGGCGAACGCGGCTGCAAAGCACAGAAGCGAGCCCAGCAGGATCGCGGGGATGAGGGCCATCGCCCGCGTCTTGCCACGGGCGAGGCTGTAATCCAGCATGATGCGGCCAGAGGCCGACGGCAGATCCAGGATCAGCAGGCACAGGATTGAAAAAACCAGCAGATCCCCGAGGCTCATCGCTTCCTCCAGCACGAAATCAAGGCCGCCCGGCCATTTTCGGGTGGCCGTGGCAGGAGCCGATCACACCGGCCGGAAGGGCTGCCCGATGAAGTCCATGACTTCGCCGAACCAGGGTGCGGTGAGATCGAAATGTTTGCCGCCCTTGATACGCGGGAATTCGATCGTGCGCAATTTCCCATTCTGGTCCTCGTCGTGACCGGTCACGCCGGAGACGCCATTCAGCGCACTTTCCACAGCCAGATCGACCATGCTCTGGATCAGGCGCAGATCGTCGCCATTGGCCGGCGCCGAGCGGGCATAATAGCCGGACTTCTGCACCATGGAGCGTTCGGCCTTCAGCAGGGCCGCAAAATGTTTCTGGAACCAGGAGCCGACATTGATGGTGTCGATCTTCACATGGCCGAAGGCATCCCGTTTCACGGTCTCGCCGGCCGCCTCGCGCTCGGCGACGATGGTGTCGAGGCCCGCCCCTTCCGAGACGAACAGCGTCACGAAGCCGCAACTGTCCATGATGGCGCGCAGGCGCTCGGCTTCCGCCTCCAGATCGAAGTGCATTTCCGGCAGGTAAAGGCCGTCGATGTTCTTCATCTGGGTGTTCATCATCAGGCCCTCGACATATTCATTGTCCCTGGTGTCCTGGATGTAGGCGCGGGCGGTGGCGGCCGTCAGCCAGCCGCAATGACGGCCCATCACCTCGTGGATGACCAGGGTGCGGGGGGCGGCACTCTGTTCGTTGCTGACGTGGTCGAAGAAGTGCGCGCCGACTTCGGCGGCCGTCCAGGCGCCGAGCGACTGGCGGATCGGTACGACATCGTTGTCCACCGTTTTCGGCAGGCCAACCACCGTCAGGTCGTAGCCGTGTGCGCCAAGATAGGCGGCCAGGTCGGCGGCGGTGGTGTTGGTATCGTCGCCACCGATCGTGTGGAGAATGGTCACGCCATCGGAGGCCAGCCGGTCTGCGGCCACCTTCAGCGGGTTCTCCCCTTCCTTGACGAGGCCGCGCTTCACGCAGTCCGCGACATTGGTCAGCTTCACGCGGCTGTTGCCGATCGGCGAGCCGCCGTACCGATGCAACAGATGGGCACGCTCGCGCATGTTGGCGGTGATCTCGATTCGATCCCCGAGCAGCAGGCCCTGATAGCCCGAGCGATAGGCGACGATATCCAGTTCGGGAGCAATATCCGTGTAGCGCTCGATCAATCCCCCGACCGCGGACGAAAGACAGGGTGCAAGCCCACCCGCCGTCAGCAACGCCACTTTCCGCTTCGCCATCGAACCTCCTTCTGCGCCTGCGCGCCTTGCCTTTTGACCGCAGAAGGTCTGCGACAGGAGATCGCAGCTGTAAAGTGAATTTCTCAAGAAAATCCGCTATTTCGCGGCGCTTTCGGAACAGTTGTGTTTTCAATCGGTTCAAATCCGCAGATGCCATTCCGCGCGTCTGCCCCTCTGTGGACAGAGCGTCAACCAAGCGCTTCGAAAGAGCGTGGCCGCATCGTTCAAGGCAGATCCGGGCCGTTCGAAATACCGTAGCATGACGAGAATTTAATCCCGCCGGTCGCCTGCGGCTGCTTGCCAAGGCGGCGGGAATTTGGTCAGGTGAGCCATGATCTTCGATTTCCTCTGCCTGAATGTGAGTTCTTTGTGGGAGCGGCTGCTCGGCAGCGTCGGCGACGCCGCCCATAATGCGCTGTCACGCGTGGTGGAGGCGATCCGCACGCTGTTCGAAGGCGATCCGGAAACGCGCCGTCGCGTGTCCTTTTCCGTTGCCATCATCGCGCTCTCCGCCAAGATGGCAAAGGCCGATGGCGCCGTGGTGGCCTCCGAGGTCGAGGCCTTCCGCCAGATCTTCGATTTTCCCGAGGAGGAGGCGCGCAACGTTGCCCGCCTCTACAATCTCGCCCGGCAGGATGTGGCCGGCTACGAGGCCTATGCGGAAAAGCTGGCCGGCCTCTGCGGCTCTGGTGACCAGAACTGCCCGATGCTGGAAAACGTGATCGACGGCCTGTTCCACATCGCCAAGGCCGACGGCATGGTGCACGAGAAGGAAATGGCCTTTCTCGCCCGCATTGCCGAAATCTTTCGCATCGACGAAGACCATTTCCGGCGCATCGAGGCACGCCACATGCATCTGGAAGGCATCGATCCCTATATGGTGCTCGGCGTTTCGCCGAAGGATGATTTCTCCGCCATTCGCAAGCGCTACCGCCATCTGGTGTCCGAACATCACCCGGACAAGCTGATTGCCCGCGGCGTGCCGGAAGCCTTGCATGCGGCCGCCAACGAGCGCATGGCGGCTCTCAACGCTGCCTATGCGGCGATTGCCAGGGAACGCAAGGCTGCATGAAGCTTGAGCCGGATTTTGCGGGCGCGCGCGTCGAGCCGTCGCCGAACCATGGCGAGCGCGTGGGCGGCGTGGCGCCGGACATCATTCTTCTGCACTATACGGGCATGGCCGATCACGGGCAGGCGCTGTCCTGGCTGAAGAACATCGAAAGTGAAGTGTCCAGCCATTATTTCGTCTGGCCGGACGGGCGCGTGGTGCAACTGGTGCCGGAAGCGCGCCGCGCCTGGCATGCGGGCAAAAGCTTCTGGGACGGCGAGACGGACATCAACTCCCGCTCGATCGGCATCGAGATCGCCAATGCCGGTCATCCGGGCGGCCTGCCGCCTTTTCCGGACGCGCAGATCGAGGCGGTGATCGCGCTCTGCCGCGACTGTGCCGAGCGCTGGTCGATCCGGCCCGAGCGCATCCTCGCCCATTCGGATGTCGCACCACGGCGCAAGGTCGATCCGGGCGAGCTTTTTCCGTGGGAGCGTCTGTTTCGGGCCGGCATCGGTCATTGGGTGGAGCCCGGTCCCATTCGTAGCGGCCGCTTCTTCCAGCGCGGCGAAAGTGGCCAGCCGGTGGAAGCGTTGCAGGGCATGCTGGCGCTCTATGGCTATAACGTGCCGCTTTCCGGCACCTTCTGCGACCAGACGGAAGGGGCGGTCGAGGCCTTTCAGCGGCATTTTCGTCCAGCCCGCGTCGATGGCATTGCCGACATGTCGACCATCGACACCCTGCACCGTCTTCTGACGGAACTGCCGCGCTTTCAGGGCACCAACTGAGGTCTCCGAAATCGCGCCGCGTGGCGGTGTCTGCCTGCGACAGCGCGCCTCTGGACGTGGAGGTTGCGGCTGGCTAAACCCGAAAGACTTTCACCTTTCTTCAGGAGCCGTCCGCATGACAGCCGATTTCCAGTTCATCGTAATCGGACGCGGCATGATGGGGGCTGCCGCCGCCCGGCATCTGAGTGCGGTCACGGATGGCGTGGCGTTGATCGGGCCGGACGAGCCGGCGGATGCCCGCACCCATCAGGGCGTGTTTGCCAGCCATTACGACGAGGCGCGCATCACCCGCACCATCGATCCCGATCCGGTCTGGGCGCTCCTCGCCAATCGCTCCATTGCCCGTTACGGCGAGATCGAGGCGCTGAGTGGCGTCACCTTCTATCATGAGGTCGGCTGCCTGATGGTGGCGCCCGACCGCCGCACCGGCCATGCCTATCTTCGCGGCATTCTGGACGCTGCCGAAGGCCTTGGCGTGACGACCGATCTGTTCGGCGAAGCGGCGCTGAAAGACCGCTTCGGCTATTTCGGCTTCGAGCCGGACTGCGAGGGCGTGTTCGAGGCTCGCCGTGCCGGCTATGTCAATCCGCGCGCGCTGGTGAAGGCGCAGTCCGTCGTGGCGGCCGGGCAGGGGGCAAGGCTTGTGGCTGAAACGGTGGTCTCCGTGCGCGACGAGGGCGGTCTAGCGGTGGTCAGGACTGCCGAGGGCGGTCGCTATACGGCGGAGAAGGCGCTGGTCGCCGCCGGCGGCTTCAGCATTGCCGAGGGACTGCTGCCGCAGCCGCCCGCCATGTCGGTCTATGGCCGCACGGTCACCTTCTTCGAGATCCCGGAGGCGGAGCTTGCCCGCTTTGCCGGCATGCCCTCGCTGATCTACGAGCCGCGCGATCCGAGCCGCCACATCTATATACTGCCGCCGGTGCGCTATCCGGACGGCAAGGTCTATCTCAAGATCGGTGGCGACCCGGACGATCTGATCCTGCGCAGCGATGCGGAACTGCGGGCCTGGTTCCGCTCCGGCGGGCGCGAGAGCGTGCGGGATCATCATTCAGCCTTCATGGAAACGCTGGTGCCGGAGATCGACCGCACGCGGGTGTCCATGGGCGCCTGCGTCGTGTCCAAGACGCCCTCCGGCTATCCGATCATCGCCTATACGTCGTCGCCGCGCATCGCGCTCCTGACCGGCGGCTGCGGCACGGCCGCCAAGAGCTCTGACGAGATCGGCCGTCTCGGTGCGGAACTTCTCCAGACGGGCAGCATCAGCTCCTTCGATTTCGACTTCTCACCAGTCGACGCCCGCTGACGTGAACGGCCATTGCGGGGTGACGGGATCGGCGATGAAGCCGTCAGCGTCCAACTGGGCGTGAGCGACAAGCCAGTCCCGCAGCAGCCGTGCGGGTTTTGAAAGCTTCGGCCGTTCCGTGGCCGGGTAGACCAGCAAACCGTCCCTGAATGTCAGAAAGCCGGCCGGTGCGATCAGGCTGCCGGATTTCAGCTCCTTCTCGATCAGGAATTTCGGGGCGATCGTCGCCCCCATGCCGCGTTCCGCCGCCTCGAAGGCGAGCGAGGAGAGGTCGAAGGTCAGTTCTCGTTGCCGGATGACGGTGATGTCCGCAAGCCGTGACCAGTGCTCCCAGGAGTTTTCTGCTTCCCGCCGTTGCAGGATCGTCTGAATCCGCAGCGTGGTGGCGGTCATCTCGAAGGGATAGGTGGGGGCAAGCACCACGCCGATATGGACATCGCCAAGCGAGACCGCCAGCGGATGCTCGACGTCGAGATGCTTCAGCCGGTCCCAGGAGATGACGAGATCGACCGGGCCTTCCGTCCGCCGGCTGCCTTGCGGGCCGACCACCCGGATCAACACGTCGATGTCGGGATATTCGACATTGAAGCGGGCAATCGTCGGGATCATCCATTGGCGGGCAAAGGTGGAACTGGCGGCCACCGTGACCGAGGCGCGCCCGCCGCCGGTAACCGCCGTATAGGTCCTTCGCATCTCGTCCATGCTGCGCGCCACTGTCTCCGCCAGCAGGCGACCGTCACTCGTCAGCTCCAGTTGCAGGCCGCGCTTGACGAACAGTTCGGTGCCCGAGTGATCCTGCAACTGGTGCAGCTGCTTGCTGACGGCGCTGTGCGTGCGACCGAGCATCTCGGCCGCACCGCCGACCGAGCCGGTGCGGAAGAATGCTTCCAGTGCCGAGAGCGAGGTCAGCGGCGGCAGCTTGTCCATGGCGGGAATTCATCTGTTAGAGTTTTTCTCACATAGTTTGTTCTCATTACTCAATTTTTCCGATGATCGAAAGGAGATAAATTCTGATCCCGACAAAGGAGAAGCGCCATGCGCCACACGATCGAGATGCCTTATATCCGCTACGAACCGGAACAGTTGACAGGCCGTCTGCACCAGAGACACACGGTCTTCGTTCCGTTCGAGGCCCTGGTCGAGACGCTGGTGCTCTGGCAATCCCGCCGGTGCATGCGCCGCCAGATGGCGCGCGATATGCGGAGCTTCAACGAAGCCATGTTCGAGGATGCCGGCACGACGCGCGAAGAGGCCGAGCGCGAGGTGCGCAAGCCGTTCTGGCGGGACTGAACCCGCATTTTTCCCGTGCGCGGATTTGCTGTGGCCTTTTCACGGCAAAGAGGCTATGACCCGCCCGCCAGTTGGCCGGGCAGCCGCGCTTTACCAATGCCGAAAGGCGGTAGGGTGAGGAAAGTCCGGGCTCCACGGAAACACGGTGCCGGATAACGTCCGGCGAGGGCGACCTCAGGGATAGTGCCACAGAAAGCAAACCGCCCCGCCTGCTCTCCGCTCGGTTCAGCGAGCGGAGAGTTGGCGGGGTAAGGGTGAAAGGGTGGGGTAAGAGCCCACCGCGGGACTGGCAACAGGACCGGCACGGTAAACCCCACCGGGAGCAAGACCGAATAGGGATGACGCGGGTGCCGCTTGCGGTGCCACAGCCTGTTTCCGGGCCAGTCATCCGGGTGGGTTGCGTGAGGCGGCGTGCAAGCGCCGTCCCAGATGAATGGCTGCCACGTTCCGATGCTCGCATCGGGGCCATACAGAACCCGGCTTACAGGCCAACTGGCATTTTTACCTCCAGACGAATCGCGGGATGCCTTTGTGCTGCTTTTTGCAGCGCTTTCACGCTAATGTTGCAGCGCAATGCAATCTGATTGCGCCTCATGATTGCAGTGACGGTGGCGCCTTTTCAGGGGTAGGATGCGATTGTTGTCGTGCCCCCAAGGACTTAGCCACGAGCCTCCGTCTTTCCGGTTGCTTTCATGTGCGGGCCTTCCGCCAGTCGTTGCTAACCCTTTGTTAAACTTAACAGGTTATAAATATTTCAGGTTGCCGCACGTCTGTGTGGCCGCTTCCCATTGACGCCCATATGGTCCCATGTTATCCCAAATTCACACTGCGAGAGGGCATCACATTGCCCATTCATCGGACAGGATTGGAGCGCTTCTTCAGGGAAGAAACGGGCGGGATGTATTCCGTCCGGGTGTGATGATTCTGTCCTTTGGCTCGCGTCTTGCGGGGCGTTTGCGCGCTTCGCACCGTTCCGGGGCGGGTGTATGGCGTGATGAACCGCTTCTTGTCCAATGCGACGAACAGGATCGATACGAAGGGGCGGGTCTCCGTGCCGGCGCCCTTTCGTGCGGTCCTCGCGCAGCGGAATGTCCAGGAGCTTTATTGTCTCCAGGACCTCGTGTTTCCGGCGATCAGCGTCGGCGGTCCGGACCTGCTCGAGCGGTACGAGCGGCAGATCGCCTCGGCGGATCCCTTTTCGCCGGAGGCCAATGCGATGTCGCTTCTCGTTCACGGCGGCGGCGTCTACATGCGGCTCGATGCGGAGGGCCGGCTGATGGTCACGGATTTCATCCGCGACTTCACCGGCATCACGACGGAGGTCACCTTCGTCGGTCGATCCGATCATTTTCAGCTTTGGCAGCCGCAGGCGTTTCACGAGGCGCAGGTGGCGGCGAGAGCGGGGCGTGCGACCTTCGGGGTGCGGCCCGCCTGATACAGGGGAGCGGAATGGCGGCTTATCTTGGCGACGGACACACCGAGGCCGATGGCGGACCGGTACGCCACATTCCGGTGATGCTGGAGGAGGTGCTCGAGGCGCTTGCTCCAGCCCCCGGTAGGGTTGTTCTCGATGGCACCTTCGGCGCGGGTGGGTACACCCGCGCCCTTCTTGCCGCGGGCGCCGACGTGATCGCGCTCGACCGCGATCCGAACGCCATCGCCGGAGGCCAGGCGCTGCTGGCCGAATCGAACGGACATCTGACGCTCATCCCCTCGCGCTTTTCCCTGCTTGCCGATCATGCGCCGGACGGCGGGCTCGACGGTGTTGTGCTGGACATCGGCGTTTCCTCCATGCAGATCGATGAGGCCGATCGCGGCTTCTCCTTCCAGAGAAACGGACCCCTCGACATGCGCATGTCGGCGTCGGGCGTCTCGGCGGCCGATGTGGTCAACCGCGCCAAGGCGGGTGATCTGGCCCGCATCTTCGGTTTTCTCGGTGAGGAAAAGCAGGCGGGCCGCATTGCGCGCGCCATCGAGAAGCGCCGCGCGAGCGAGCCTTTCGTCACCACCCGCGATCTCGCCAACCTCATCGAGGGCGTTAATCCGCGCAAGGCCAAGGACAAGATCCATCCGGCCACCCGCGTTTTCCAGGCGCTGCGCATCTTCGTCAATGACGAACTGGGCGAACTGGCGCGGGCGCTGTTTGCGGCCGAACGCGCCCTGAAGCCCGGTGGGCGGCTCGTCATCGTCAGTTTCCATTCTCTGGAAGATCGCATGGTCAAGCGCTTCCTGGCTGACCGCTCCGGACGTGCGGCCGGTTCGCGCCATCTGCCGATGGTCGAGGATCGCCCGGCCGTGTTCGAGCCGCTCGGCAAGGGCATGATGTCCGCCTCGAAGGCCGAGGCCGATGTCAATCCCCGGGCCCGTTCGGCAAAATTGCGGGCTGCCATCCGCACGACGGCTCTTGCCGGCAGCGCGGACCTTTCCATCTTTGATCTGCCTGATCTCGCCAGCCTCGACAAGTTGGGAGCCTGAACGATGTTGAGAAGCTTCGATCTGGTGCTGATCGGTGCAATGACCGCAACCGCGGTCGTGACCTACAGCATCAAGCACAGGGCCGAACTGAAGCTTGAGGAAGTCCATCGTCTGGAGCAGGAGATCAAGCTGGAATACGACACGATCGATCTTCTGAAGGCCGACTGGGCGCTGCTGACGCAGCCGAACCGTCTGCAGCGACTGATCAAGGTCTATCAGGACGAACTCGATCTTCAGCCGACAGCCCCGACCCAGCTTGCCATGCCAAAAGAGCTGCCGATGCCAAAATCGCAGCTGCCACAACCCGAAACGACCATTGAAAAGCTGATCGCCGGCAGCGATCCGGCAGTGGCCGCCGCCATTGCCGGCGTTGACGCCGCCAAGGCCAAGCGTCCTGCGGCGCCGGTGCCCGTGCCCAAGCCGCGCGGGACGGCCGGGATCGACGTGATTTCAACCGGAGCGGTGAACGACTGATGTCCTTTCTGTCCCGTGTCATGGTTCTGAAGAGCAGGGCGCATATTTCGGCCGGCGGTCGAGGTGTCGGCACATCCCTGCGCGGCGGTACGTTTGAAAGCGCCCGCAAGCGAAAGTCCGGCCAGACGCGCGTGCGCGTCGGCCTGATCATTGCCGGCTTTGCCGTCTGCTACTGCGCCATCGGCGCCAAACTTGCCTATTATGGGATGCTGGATCCGGAATCGACCGCGAGCATCATGCCCGCTGATCGCCTGATGGCTTCGCGCCCGGATCTTCTCGACCGCAATGGCGAAGTGCTGGCGACCGACATCCGCACCGTCTCGCTGTTTGCCGAGCCACACAAGATCGTCGATCCGGACGAGGTGATCGAGAAGCTGCGCACCGTGCTGCCGGATCTCGATACCAGGCAGATGTACAACAAGCTGTCGTCGAAGTCGCGATTCCAGTGGCTGCGTCGCCAGCTGACGCCGAAGCAGCAGAGCCAGATCCTGGCGCTCGGCATCCCTGGAATCGGCTTCCGTCCGGAAAAGCGCCGCTTCTATCCGGGTGGTCCGACGGCATCCCACATCGTGGGCTTCGTCAACATCGACAACCGCGGCGTGGCCGGCATGGAACGCTATGTCGATACGCAGGGACTGGCCGATCTCGCTGCCGTCGGCATGACCAGCGGCCAGCCGCTGGAGCCGGTGCGACTGTCCATCGATCTGCGCGTACAGTCGATCCTGCGCGACGTGCTGATGGAAAGCATCACCAAGTTTCGCGCCAAGGGCGCCGGCGCCGTTGTGCTTGACGTGCACACCGGCGAAGTCCTCGGCATGGCATCGGCCCCCGATTTCGATCCGAACGATCCGGCTGCCGGCGGTGAGGATGGCTGGCTGAACCGCATGTCGAACGGCACGTTCGAAATGGGCTCCACCTTCAAGTCCTTCACGCTGGCCATGGGTCTCGATAGCGGCAAGGTGAACATGAATGACATGTTCGACGCCCGCTACCCTATCCGCATCGGCGGCTACACCATCAAGGATTTCCACGGCCAGGGCCGCATGCTCAGCATTCCGGAAATCTTCCAGTATTCCTCCAACATCGGCACCGCCAAGATCGCCGATGTCGTCGGCATCGACGGGCACAAGGACTTCCTGACCAAGCTTGGCCTTCTCACCAAGATGCAGACCGAACTGCCCGAAGTGGCCATGCCCGGCCAGCCGCGAGAGTGGAAGAAGATCAACTCCATCACCATCTCCTTCGGCCATGGCGTGTCCACGACACCCTTGCAGACTGCCGTTGCCGGGGCGGCCCTTGTCAACGGCGGCAAGCTGATCGAGCCGACCTTCCTGCCGCGGACACGCCAGCAGGCGGATGAGGTGGCCAAGACCGTCATCAAGCCGCAGACCAGCGCCAACATGCGCTGGCTGTTTCGCTGGAACGGTGTGAAGGGGTCGGGCAAGAACGCGCTGGTCGAGGGCTTCAACGTCGGTGGCAAGACCGGCACGGCCGACAAGGTGATCAACGGCCGCTACAACCACGACCACAATTTCAACGCCTTTCTCGCGGCGTTTCCGATCTACGATCCGCAATATGTGGTGCTGACCTTCATCGACGATCCGCGCAGTGAAACCGATCATGCGGTGCTGGCCGGCAACAGCGCGGCTCCCATGGTCAAGGAGATCATCAGCCGCTCTGCTGCAATTCTCGGTGTAAAACCGCGCTTCGGCGAGGATGGCACCGCCATGCTTGTGTCCTATTAGGCCATAATGAATGGACCCCACGATTCGCGGCTCCCGAGGGGGCGCAGGTGAGAGAGGGTACCTATGAAGCTGAATGCACTCTCCGGGGGGGATTTTCCGGAGATTAACGAGATTCTGAAGGGTGAGGCTGGCGCATTGGATGTGACCGGCCTTTCTGCCGACAGCCGGACCGTAGCGCCCGGTTCCGTCTTCGTCGCGGTCGCCGGGACCAAAGGTGACGGCGCAGCCTATGTCGCGGACGCGGTATCGCGTGGTGCCGTGGCGGTCGTTTCCGCCCATCCGGTCGAAGCGCCGGTTCCCGTTCTGGTGGTGTCCGAGCCCCGTCGATTTCTGGCGCTGGCTGCTTCCCGTTTCCATGGCCGCCAGCCCGAAACCATGGTGGCCGTCACCGGCACGGCCGGCAAGACCTCCGTTGCTTCCTTCACCCGCCAGATCTGGGCGCATGCAGGCCTTGCCGCTGCCCAGATTGGCACGACCGGCGTCATCTCCCCGAGGCGCATTGAGGAAGGGGCGCTGACGACCCCCGATCCGGTGGCGCTGCATGCCCTGCTGGCCACCCTTGTGGCAGACGGTGTGACCCATGCCGCGATCGAGGCCTCCAGCCACGGTCTTGACCAGTTCCGCGTGGATGGCGTTCGGCTTGCTGCGGCAGCGTTCACCAATCTCGGACGGGATCATCTCGACTACCATCCGACCATGGAAGATTACATGGCCGCGAAGATGCACCTGTTCGACCGCGTGCTGCCGAAGGGAAGCCCGGCGGTGATCTTTGCCGACGATCCCTGGTCGGGCGAGGCGATCCGGGCGGCGAACGCGGCAGGGCAGCGCGTGCTGACCGTGGGTCGCGCCGGCACCTATCTCGCGCTGAAGCGGGTGGAGCATTTCCGCCACAAGCAGCGCATCGAGGTGCATGCCGAGGGCGAGATCTTCGAAATCGACATTCCGCTGGCCGGTGATTTCCAGGTGGCGAATGCGCTGGTGGCTGCCGGCCTCGCCATGGCCACGGGCACGCCGGCAGCGGTGGCGATGGCTGCGCTCGAAACGCTGATCGGTGCGGCCGGGCGTCTTGAACTGGTGGGTCAGACGAAGGCGGGTGCGCTGGCCTATGTCGACTATGCCCACAAGCCGGATGCGCTTGCCAATGTGCTGCAGTCTGTACGCCCCTTCACCAGCGGCCGTCTGATCGTCGTCTTCGGCTGCGGCGGGGACCGCGACAAGGGCAAGCGCCCGATCATGGGCGAGATTGCCACCCGGCTTGCCGATATCGCGATTGTCACCGACGACAATCCGCGGTCCGAGGATCCGGTGACAATCCGGGCAGAGATCATGGCAGCGGCACCCGGCGCCGTCGAGATCGGTGACCGCGCCGAGGCCATTCGCCATGCCGTCTCGCTGCTGGGTGCCGGTGACACGCTGATCGTGGCTGGCAAGGGGCATGAGGAGGGGCAGAAGATCGGTTCGGTGGTTCTGCCGTTTTCCGATCACGTCGAAATCCGAAAGGCAATGGAGGAGCTGAAAACGTGACCTGGTTGTGGAACACCGCTGAGATGATGGCTGTGATGGGCGGCCGCCCCGTGGGCTCCGGCCCCGCCGGCGTAACCGGCATTTCCATCGACAGCCGCTCTATCACACCCGGTGAAGCCTTCTTCGCCATCAAGGGCGAGCGGGTGGATGGCCATGATTATGCGACGCTGGCCGTCGCCAACGGCGCCTCGCTGATCGTCGTCAGCGAAGCGAAGCTGCCGGCGCTCGGCCGTCTTACCACGCCGATGATCGTGGTGGAGGATGTGCTGGCAGCGCTTGGCAAGCTGGCGGTGGCCGCGCGTGTCCGCAGCCGTGCGCAGATCGTTGCCGTCACCGGTTCCGTCGGCAAGACGACGACCAAGGAAATGCTGCGCAACGTACTGGCGCCGTCCGGCAGGGTGCATGCTGCCGTCGCCTCCTTCAACAATCACTGGGGCGTGCCGCTGACGCTGGCCCGCATGCCGGCGGACACCGATTACGGCGTGTTCGAGATCGGCATGAACCACCCGGATGAGATCCGCCCGCTGGTGAAGATGGTGCGGCCGCATGTTTCCGTCATCACCACGATCGCGCCGGCCCATCTCGGCAATTTCAAGAGCCTCGACGAGATCGCCGCTGCCAAGGCGGAAATTCTCGAAGGCGTTGAGCCGAACGGGGTCGCGCTTCTCAATCGGGACAACAAGTATTTCAGCTATCTGGAGCAGATGGCGCATGCGAATGGTGTGACCAATGTCCTCTCCTTTGGCCAGCATGCCAAGGCCGATTTCCGTCTGGCGGATTTCGAGGGCACCGGCGAGGGGTCGACCATCTGGGCAGTCGTCAACGGCGAGACGATGGAAGTGCATATCGGCGCACCCGGCCGGCACATTGCGGAAAACGCGATGATTGCGCTCGGCGTCGCCGCATTGTTCGGTGCCGATCTCGAAGCGGCGCGCGATGCGCTTGCCGGCATTCGCGCCGTCAAGGGGCGCGGCCAGCGCCATCGCCTGCAGCTTGGCGAGGGGCGCCTGACGCTGATCGACGAGAGCTACAATGCCAATCCCGCCTCCATGCGGGCTGCGATTTCGATCCTGGCGGCCACCGAGCCGGACGAGTCCGGACGCCGCATCGCCGTTCTTGGCGACATGCTGGAAATGGGCGAGTTTTCCGCCAAGGTTCACGAGGAGCTTGCAGGGCCGCTGCTGGCGGCCGGCATTGAACATGTGTGGCTTGCCGGCCCGGAGATGGCGGCGCTGCGCGATGCGCTGCCCGACAGCGTTCATGTGCAGCATTGCCCCACAACCGCCGAACTTTCCGACTTCGTGGTGCGCAATGTGATTCCCGGTGACGTGCTGATGGTGAAATCCTCCCTCGGCCTCGGCTTCGGGAAGATCGTTTCCGCACTTATTGACAACTACCCGGCATTGCCTGACACGGAGCGCCAACTTTGACCGGCATCAAGAAAGACCTCAAATGCTGATCTGGCTTGTGGAGCTTGCGGGCACCTTTCAAATCTTCAACCTGTTTCGATACATCACCTTCCGCACCGGCGCGGCGATGCTGACGGCGGCCCTGATCGTCTTCATGTTCGGTCCGCAGATGATTGCCTCGCTTCGCATCCGGCAGGGCAAGGGGCAGCCGATTCGCGCCGATGGCCCGCAGACGCATTTCAAGAAGGCCGGCACGCCCACCATGGGCGGCCTGATGATCCTGACCGGAATCGTCGGCGGTTCCCTGCTGTGGGCGGATCTTTCCAACATCTATGTGGTGGCCACGCTGCTCGTGACGCTCGGTTTCGGCGCCATCGGCTTCTATGACGATTATCTCAAGGTGACCAAGCAGACGGACAAGGGCTTTTCCGGCCGCGCCCGCCTCGGGCTCGAATTCCTGATCGCCGCGATTGCCGTCTATTTCATGATGCGCACCTCGATTGCCAACAGCCCGGCCGGCTCGACGCTTGGCACGTCGGTGGCATTTCCGTTCTTCAAGGAACTGACCCTCAATCTCGGCATCTTCTTCGTGCTGTTCGGCGGTTTCGTCATCGTCTCGGCCGGCAATGCCGTGAACCTGACGGATGGTCTGGATGGCCTGGCGATCGTTCCTGTCATGATTGCGGCGGCCTCCTTCGGCGTGATTGCCTATCTGGCCGGCAATGCGATCTTCGCCAATTACCTGCAGATCAACTTCGTGCCCGGTACCGGCGAACTCGCCGTTATCCTGGGGGCAGTGATCGGGGCAGGGCTCGGCTTCCTGTGGTTCAACGCGCCGCCGGCCGCCATCTTTATGGGGGATACCGGATCACTGTCGCTCGGTGGCCTGATCGGCTCCGTAGCGGTTGCCACCAAGCACGAGATCGTCATGGCGATCATCGGCGGCCTCTTCGTCATGGAAACGCTGTCGGTGATCATCCAGGTTGGTTTCTTCAAGATGACCGGGCGGCGCGTCTTCCTGATGGCGCCGATCCACCATCATTTCGAAAAGCTCGGCTGGACGGAAAGCCAGGTCGTGATCCGCTTCTGGATCATCGCCGTCGGCCTTGCCATCCTCGGTCTCTCCACCCTGAAGCTGCGGTGAGACCATGATCCCCGTCACCACATTTTCCGGCAGGAACGTTGCTCTTTTCGGTCTCGGCGGCTCGGGCCTTGCCACCGCGCATGCGCTGGTGGTGGGGGGCGCCGAGGTAACGGTCTGGGACGACAATCCGGACAGCGTGGAAAAGGCAGCTGCGGCAGGACTGGTGACGGCTGATCTGCGCGGCATCGACTGGGCGGCACAGGCCGCCCTCGTTTTGTCGCCCGGTGTGCCGCTCACCCATCCCAAGCCGCACTGGAGCGTGGATCTTGCCCATGCGGCAGGCGTCGAGATCATCGGTGACATCGAGCTATTCGTGCGTGAACGGCGGGCACAGGCGCCTGACTGTCCGTTCATCGCGATCACCGGCACCAACGGCAAGTCAACCACGACCGCACTGATTGCGCATATTCTGCGTGTCAGCGGTCGCGACACCCAGCTTGGTGGCAATATCGGCACGGCCATCCTGACGCTGGATCCCCCGAAGGCCGGGCGCTTCTACGTGGTGGAATGCTCCTCCTACCAGATCGACCTTGCCCCGACCATCGACCCGACGGCCGGCATCCTGCTGAACCTCACACCCGACCACCTCGACCGCCATGGCACCATGCAGCATTATGCCGAGGTGAAGGAGCGGCTGGTGGCCGGCAGCCGTACGGCGATCGTCGGCATTGACGACAGCTATTGCAGCCTGATTGCCGAACGGATCGAGCGCGCCGGAGTCGCGGTCCGCCGGATTTCCCGTCGCAGCGTTCTCGCCGATGGCTTTTATGCCGAGGCTGGCTGCATCATCCAGGCAAAGGGCGGTGCGACCACCATCGTTGCCGATCTGGCCGGAATCGACACCCTCAAGGGCGCGCACAACGCGCAGAATGCGGCTGCCGCCATTGCCGCCTGCCTTTCGGTCGGCCTGACGGTCGAGGAGGTTCAGGCAGGGCTGAAGAGTTTTCCCGGCCTAAAGCATCGCATGCAGCCGGTGGGACGCCAGGGGCCGATCGTCTTCGTCAATGATTCCAAGGCCACGAACGCGGAGGCTGCGGCACCGGCACTGTCGAGCTACGAGCGCATCTTCTGGATTGCCGGCGGCCTTCCGAAAGCGGGTGGCATCACAAGCCTCGCACCACTCTTCGGTCATATCGTGAAAGCCTATCTGATCGGCGAAGCTGCGGCAGAATTTGCCGCCACGCTGGGGGAGGCGGTGCCTTACGAGATTTCCGGCACGCTGGACCGGGCCGTCGCCCATGCTGCGCACGATGCCATTCAGGATGGCGCGCCTTCGGCGGTGATGCTGTCGCCCGCCTGTGCGAGCTTCGACCAGTTCAAGAATTTCGAGATCCGGGGTGAGACCTTCGTCTCCCTCGTGGCAGAGCTTGACGGCGTGTCCATGCTGGTCGAGCCGAACAAGGGGACGTGAGATGGTAAGCCGCGCAGACCGAGGGCCGCTCGCAGACTGGTTCTGGACGATCGATCGCTTTTTTCTGGCGACGTTCATCCTGCTGATGGGGATCGGCTTCATGCTGTCCTTTGCGGCCTCGCCGCCGGTTGCCGAACGCATCGGCCTGCCGAGTTTCCACTTCGTGGAACGCCACGCGGCCTTCCTGCTGCCCTCGCTCGCGGTGATGATTGGGCTCTCCTTCCTCTCGCCGCGGCAGGTCCGCCGTACCGCCGTGATCATTCTGATCCTCGCAATCGCGATGATGGTGCTGGCCCTGTTCTTCGGTGTCGAGATCAAGGGCGCGCGGCGCTGGTTCTCGGTCGGGCCGCTCTCCATCCAGCCCTCGGAGTTTCTGAAACCCGCCTTCGTGGTGGTCTGCGCCTGGCTGTTTGCCGAGCATTCGCGCCAGCCGGACATTCCGGGCAATCTGTTTGCGATGATCCTCTACGGGATCGTGGCGGCTCTTCTGATCGCCCAGCCCGACCTTGGCCAGACGATTTTGACCAGCACCGTCTGGGGTGCCATGTTCTTCATGGCCGGCATGCCCTGGCTGTGGATCTTCCTGCTCGGTGGCCTCGGCGTCGGCGGCATCTTTGCCGCCTATCATATTTTTCCGCACGTCGCCGGCCGTATCGACCGCTTCATGACCGGTGAGGGCGATACCTTCCAGGTGGATACCGCGCGCGAGGCGATCATCCGTGGCGACTGGTTCGGCCGTGGTCCCGGTGAGGGCATCGTGAAGCGCATCCTGCCGGACAGCCATACAGACTTCATCTTCTCGGTGGCAGCCGAAGAGTTCGGCATCATCTTCTGCATGGTGCTGGTCGCGATCTTCGCCTTCATCGTCGTACGCGGCCTTTCCCATGCCTATCGCGAGCGCAACGAGTTCAACCGCTTTGCGGTGGCCGGGCTTGTGCTGCAGATCGGTGTGCAGTCGATGATCAATGTCGGCGTCAATCTCGAACTCATGCCGGCCAAGGGCATGACGCTGCCGCTGATTTCCTATGGTGGTTCGTCCATGGTCGCCATCTGCGTGACGGCCGGTTTCATTCTGGCGCTCACGCGCCATCGCCCCGAGAAGCGGGCGCAGGAGCGCAGTCTCTTCCGCGTTTCGCACGGCGTACCCGCAGAGTAAGGGACAGCATGAGCAAGGGCATCATTCTGCTTGCCGCCGGCGGGACCGGCGGCCATCTTTTTCCGGCCGAGGCCTTGGGACATGAGTTGAGGCGACGCGGCTACAGCGTGCATCTGGTGACCGACAAGCGGGCCGAGCGGTTTGCCGGCACCTTTCCGGCCGACGAGATCCATGTGGTGCCGTCGGCGACCTTCGGGTCCAAGAATCCGGTTGCGGTGGCAAAGGCGCTGCTGACGCTCTGGAAGGGGCTGCGCTCGGCGCGGCGGCTGATGGGGAAGCTGAAGCCGCGCGCCGTCGTCGGCTTCGGTGGCTATCCCACCGTGCCGCCGCTGCTGGCCTCCACCGGGCTTGGCATCCCCTCGATCATTCACGAACAGAACGCGGTCATGGGGCGCGCCAACAAGGCGCTTGCCGCCCGCGTGCGGGCGATCGCCGGCGGCTTTCTGCCGCAGGGCGAGGGCACCCATGCCGCGAAGACGGTCACGACCGGCAATCCGGTGCGGCCGGCGGTTCTGGTCGCCGCCCAGCAGGCCTATCTGCCGTCCGCAGGCGATGATCCGTTTCATCTGGTCGTCTTTGGCGGCAGCCAGGGAGCCCAGTTCTTCTCCGGGGCCGTGCCGACCGCGCTGGCGCTTCTGCCGGAAAGCCTGCGCAAACGTATCCGGCTGACCCAGCAGGCACGCCCCGAAGACCGCCAGCAGGTGGAAGGCTGCATGGGCAAGCTTGCGATGGCGGCCGATATCTCGCCCTTCTTTGGCGACATGGCCGAGCGAATCGGTGCAGCCCATCTGGTGATCAGCCGTTCCGGCGCATCCACCGTCTCGGAAATTTCCGTGATCGGCCGCCCGGCAATCCTCGTGCCCTATCCTTATGCGCTTGACCACGACCAGGCCGCCAATGCCGCGGCGCTGGTGCGGGCAGGGGGCGCGGACGTGGTGCCGCAGGCGGAACTTTCGCCGGAAAAACTGGCGGGCATGATCACGGCTGCCATGCGTGAACCGGAGCGAATGGCGCAGATGGCGGCTGCGGCCCGCAAGGTGGGACACCCGGATGCGGCAAGCTTGCTCGCCGATCTGGTTGTCGGTATTGCCGACGGACAGGATGTTTCGAAATTCAGGGGAGTACGCGCATGAAGATGCCGAAGGCGATCGGGCTGGTCCATTTCATCGGGATCGGTGGCATCGGCATGAGCGGCATTGCCGAAGTGCTGCACAATCTCGGCCACCGCGTGCAAGGATCCGACCAGTCGGATGGCGCCAATGTCCAGCGCCTGCGCGACAAGGGCATTCCCGTGTTTGTCGGCCATCAGGCCGATAATTTGGGAGATGCCGAGGTGGTGGTCGTGTCCACCGCCATCCGCAAGAACAACCCGGAACTGGTCGCCGCGCGCGAAAAATCCCTGCCGATCGTGCGTCGTGCCGAAATGCTGGCGGAACTGATGCGTTTCCGCAATGCAATCGCCATCGGCGGCACGCATGGCAAGACCACGACCACCTCGATGGTCGCCGCCCTTCTGGAAGCCGGTTCGCTTGATCCGACCGTGATCAACGGCGGCATCATCAATGCCTATGGCACCAACGCCCGCATGGGCGAGGGCGAGTGGATGGTGGTGGAGGCCGACGAATCGGATGGCACCTTCCTGAAACTGCCGGCTGACGTGGCCGTCGTCACCAATATCGATCCCGAGCATCTCGACCATTATGGCAACTTTGATGCCGTGCGCGCCGCCTTCCGCCAGTTCGTGGAAAACGTGCCCTTCTACGGCTTCGGCGTGCTGTGCATCGACCATCCGGAAGTGCAGCAGCTGGTCGGCAAGATCGAGGATCGCAAGATCGTCACCTATGGCGAGAACCCGCAGGCCGATGCGCGCTTCTCCAACGTGCGCATGGAAGGAACGCGCTCGATCTTCGATATCGAGATCCGCCGCCGTCGCACCGGCCGCGTCTTCCAGTTCAAGGATCTGGCCTTGCCGATGCCTGGCCGTCACAACATTTCCAACGCCACGGCGGCGGTGGCCGTGGCCAACCGTCTCGGCATTTCCGAAGCGGATATCCGCAAGGGCCTTGCCGCCTTCGGCGGCGTCAAGCGCCGCTTCACGCTGACCGGCACCTGGAACGGCGTGTCCGTGTTCGACGATTACGGGCATCATCCGGTGGAAATCCGCGCCGTTCTGAAGGCCGCGCGCGAAAGCTGCCAGGGCCGTATCATTGCGGTGCATCAGCCGCACCGCTACAGCCGCCTCTCCAGCCTGTTTGAGGATTTCGTCACCTGCTTCAACGATGCCGACAGCATCCTGATTGCGCCGGTCTATGCGGCAGGCGAAGATGCGATCGAAGGGGCGAATTCCGAAGCGCTTGTGTCGCGCATCCGCGCGGGTGGTCACCGCGATGCCCGCTATCTTCCGACACCGGATGCGCTGCCGGGATTGATTGCCGGCATTGCAAAACCGGGTGATTTCGTGGTTCTTCTTGGGGCTGGCAATATCACGCAATGGGCGGCGGCCTTGCCACGGGAATTGGAAAGTATTTCGGGACAGTCTGCATGAAACAGGTGAATGGGGAAAAGCTGCTGGAATCTCTCGGGTCCGGGGTCAGCGCATTGCGAGGCCGGCTGACGCCCGACGCGCCGATGGAGCGCGTGACCTGGTTCCAGGCCGGTGGTCTGGCGGAACTGATGTTCCAGCCGCATGACGTGGACGATCTGGTGACCTTCCTGCAATTGGTTCCGGACGATGTGCCACTGACGGTCGTGGGCGTCGGCTCCAACCTTCTGGTGCGCGATGGTGGCATTCCGGGCGTGGTGATTCGTCTCTCCGCCAAGGGATTTGGCCAGCTGGAGCTTGCCGGCGACAACCGGATCACGGCCGGCGCGATCTGCCCGGACAAGTATATCGCGGCGATGGCCATGGATAACGGTATCGGCGGCTTTGCCTTCTATTACGGCATTCCGGGCTCGATCGGTGGCGCGCTGCGCATGAATGCCGGTGCCAATGGCAGTGAGACCGCCGCACGCGTCGTCGAAGTGCATGCCGTCGATCGCAAGGGCAAGAAGCACGTGCTCACCAATGCCGACATGGGCTACACCTACCGCCATTCGACGGCTGCGGCCGACCTGATCTTCACGCATGCCGTGTTCGAAGGCTATCCGGACGACCGCGCCAAGATCCGCGCCGAAATGGACGCCGTGCGCCAGCACCGCGAGACGGTGCAGCCGGTCAAGGAAAAGACCGGCGGCTCGACGTTCAAGAACCCGCCCGGCCATTCCGCCTGGGAACTGATCGATGATGCCGGCTGCCGCGGCCTGATGAATGGTGGCGCGCAGATGTCCTCGCTACATTGCAATTTCATGATCAATATCGGCCACGCGACCGGTTACGATCTGGAATATCTCGGCGAAACCGTGCGTCAGCGCGTGTTCGAAACCTCCGGCATCAAGCTGGAATGGGAAATCAAGCGCCTCGGCATCTTCATGCCGGGCCGCGAGATCCGGCCGTTCCAGGGTGTGACGACGGAGTGATCATGAGCGACGCCGACTTTCGTCTTCAGGAAGAGCGGCGTCGTGTTCTCGTCCAGAATGAGCGAAGAAAGCTGGCGGCCAATGCGCTCGACCGCCTTTCTACTGCCTCGGTTGGGGCTGGGCTCATTGCGCCGATGGCTTCCTTTTCGGGCAGTGTGTCGCTGGCCGGCCCCATAGCCGCCATCGTCGTGTCGACGATTGCTTGGCTTTCTGCAGCGTTGACATTACATTTCTTGGCACGGCAACAGCTGGGGAAGCTCCGCCTATGACGTTTGCGACGGCCTTCTATCTTTATATACTGCCGGGCGCGATCTGCGTGGTTGGGCTGGGCTGGATGCTGTTTGACCGTTGGCGGGAACGGCGGAGGACGCATCTTCATCCCGGGGAATGAATTCTGTTCAAGGTTTCCAACGAAAAAGCCCGCGAAGCCAGAGACTTCGCGGGCTTTTTTGTCATCCGGTCTTCGCCGTGGCTCAGACTTCTTCCTTGCCCGACAGCAGGATGCAAAGAAGCGTGATCACGGCGGAAAGGCCGAGATAATAGCCGACATAGGTCATGCCATAGGTCGTCTGCAGCCAGGTGGCGATGTAGGGGGCGAGCGATGCCCCGAAGATGCCGGCCAGGTTGAAGGTGATGGAGGAGCCGGTATAGCGCACGGCCGTCGGGAACGGCGCTGCGAGTGCCGTGCCGATCAGACCGTAGGTAACGCCCATCAGCGCCATGGATACGGCCGAGAAGATGAAGATCGCCGTCTCGCCACTCGTCATCAGGGTCGGCAGCAGGAAGGAGAACAGTCCGATCAGCACCGTGACGGCAATCAGCAGTTCGCGGCGCCCCACCCGGTCTGCCAGCTTGCCGGCGAGCGGAATGAACAGGCCGAACACCACCGAGCCCAGCAGCTGCACTTCGAGTGCATCGGTGAAGGGAATCTTCAGAACCTTCACATTGTAGGACAGCAGATAGGCCGAGCCGATGTAGAACAGCACGAAGGTGGCGAGCGCTACGAAGGTGCCGAGCAGCAGGCTGCGCTTGTGGTGACGGAACAGTTCGGCCACCGGTACCTCGACGCGCTCATGCTTGTCGATCGCCTTCTGGAAGGCCGGCGTCTCCGTGATCGACAGGCGAACCCAGAGGCCGACGGCAATCAGGAGAATGGAAGCGAGGAAAGGCACGCGCCAGCCCCAGCTCAGCAGCGCCTCCTGCGGCATGACGTGCAGCAGCAGCCAGAAGATGCCCGAGGACAGGAAGAGACCGACGGGCGCGCCGAGCTGCGGGAACATGCCATACCAGCTGCGCTTGCCGGGCGGGGCGTTTTCGGTGGCAAGCAGCACCGCGCCGCCCCATTCGCCGCCGAGACCGAAGCCCTGGCCGAAACGGCACAGCGCCAGAAGCAGCGGCGCGATAACGCCGATCTGTTCATAGGAGGGCAACAGGCCGATCACGACGGTGGAGATGCCCATGGTGAGCAGCGCGGCCACCAGCGTGGTCTTGCGGCCGACGCGGTCGCCGAAATGGCCGAACACCACGGCGCCGAAGGGGCGCGCGAAGAAGGCGATGGAGAAGGTGGCGAACGAGGCCAGCAGGGCGGTCATCGGGTCGCTGTTCGGAAAGAACAGCGTCGGGAACACCAGGACGGCCGCCGTCGCATAGACATAGAAGTCGAAGAATTCGATCGTCGTGCCGACAAGGCTCGCCGTCAGGACACGTGCAGGGGAGTTCAAAGCAGGTGTCAACGGCGCTGCTGCCGGCGACGCCTTTGGCATCGCATTTGTCATCATCATTTCCAATGAGGTTGAGCAGGAGCATTAAAAGGAAGGGTTTGCGCTGCCATAAAGCAGTTTTCCTGCGAATGAAACTTTTTTTGCGCATTTTTCTGACGCCATGCAGGGGGACCGCAAGCCCTGTGCCGCCACCCGCTGCCGCCTCGCGGGTTAACCAAAGTAAACGATTCATTAACTATGTTCAGGCTCTAATAAGGCTGCAGCGGGAATGATTCTCGGGCGATCACGGCAGCGTTCAGGGAGCGATTTATGGGTGGCAAGCATGTGGCGGTTCTGATGGGGGGATTGTCCTCCGAGCGCCCCGTGAGTCTGTCGTCCGGCAATGCCTGCGCAGCAGCGCTCGAGGCTGAAGGTTTCCGCGTGACCCGCATCGATGTCGGGAGTGATGTTGCGGCTGTTCTTGCCGATCTGCGTCCCGATGTGGCGTTCAATGCCCTGCACGGTCCGTTCGGCGAGGATGGGACCATTCAGGGCATTCTCGAATATCTTCAGATTCCCTATACGCATTCCGGCGTTCTGGCCTCGGCTCTTTCCATGGACAAGGCGCGTGCGAAGATTGTCGCTGCTGCCGCCGGGGTTCCCGTCGCAGCCGGTCTGGTGCTGGATCGCCACGAGATCGGTTCCGCGCATCCGATGGAGCCGCCTTACGTCGTCAAGCCGGTCTGTGAAGGGTCGTCTTTCGGTGTCGTGATCGTGCGCGAGGGGCAGTCGCATCCGCCTCAGGTGCTGGGCTCGTCCGATTGGCGTTATGGCGATCGCGTCCTGGTGGAGCGCTATGTGGCTGGTCGCGAACTGACCTGCGGCGTCATGGGTGACACGGTGCTGGGGGTTACCGAAGTGGTGCCGCTCTCTGGTGCCTTTTACGATTATGATGCGAAATATGCCGCCGGCGGTTCGTGTCACGTCATCCCGGCGGAAATTTCACCAAATATTTACCAAAACGTACAAACACTCGCTCTCAAGGCGCATCAGGCGATGGGATGTCGCGGTGTGAGTCGGTCCGACTTCCGCTTCAACGAACAATCGGCCGGGGATGGTGAGCTTGTCTGGCTGGAGGTGAATACCCAGCCCGGCATGACGCCAACCTCGCTGGTGCCCGAAATGGCCGCTCATGCCGGCCTTTCCTTTGGTGATCTCGTCCGCTGGATGGTGGAGGACGCATCGTGTTCGCGCTGAGAGACAAGAAAGCCCCGGTATCTCGCGGGCGCCCGTCGCAGTACCCGGTCGCCGATGACCGGATGGTGCTGCCGCGCCCGCTGCGTCGCGTCGTTCGTTTCTGTGTCAGCCTTGCGACGGGCCGCATTCATATTCCGCGCCACACCGGAACGGCGTCCGTTTTTCTGATGTTCGGCGCGGTCGGCTTTTACGGCATGTCTGTGGGTGGCCACACGCAGGATGTGGCGCAGGCCACGACGTCCGCCGCCGGTTTTGCCATCGAAAAGGTCATGGTCTCCGGCAATGTCCAGACCTCCGAGATCGACATCCTGCAGATGCTGGGTCTCGATGGCGCGACGTCGCTTCTGTCGCTCGATGTGGAGGGCGCCCGTCGTCGTCTCGGTGAGCTTCCCTGGGTGGAATATGCGGAGGTCCGCAAGATCTATCCGAAGACGATCGAGGTGACGCTGCGCGAGCGGCGCGCCTTCGGCATCTGGCAGCATGGCTCCGAACTCTCTCTGATCGAGAAGGATGGCAGCGTGATTGCGCCGCTGAGAGACAACAAGTTTGCGTCGCTCCCGCTGTTCGTTGGCCGCGATGCCGAAACGGCTGCTGCGGACTTCGAACAGGAAATGGCGAAATGGCCGGACCTGAAGCATCGCGTCCGCGCCTATGTGCGGGTTGCCAGCCGCCGTTGGGATCTCCATCTCGACAATGGCGTGGTGGTGAGCCTGCCGGAGACGGACGTGCAGCAGGCGCTGACGCTGCTGGCAAAGTTTCAGGCCTCCCAGGGCCTGCTGGAGCGCGATGTCGCCGCAGTCGACCTGCGCTTGCCCGACCGTACCACGGTCCGCTTGACGGAAGGGGCTGCCGAGCGCCGTGCCGCCGCCGTCGCCGCGCGCACCAAGGCGCTGCTGAAGACGGGGGGTGACACGTGAGCCTGTTCGGTTCTGCCGGTTTCGGCCTGCCCCGTCTGAAGCCCCTTTCGTCGAAGCGTTCGCACGTCGTGTCGGTGCTCGACATCGGTTCGAGCAAGGTTGTCTGCATGATCGGCCGTCTGACGCCGCGTGCGGAAAGTCAGATCTTGCCGAATCGCACGCATAGCGTTGAAATCATCGGTATCGGTCACCAGCGGTCGCGCGGCGTGAAGTCTGGCGTGATTGCTGATCTGGATGCGGTCGAGAGCGTCGTACGTCTCGCCGTCGATGCTGCCGAGCGTATGGCGGGGCTGACGGTCGACAGTCTTATCGTCAATGTCTCTGCTGGACGAATCACCAGCGATGTCTATACGGCGACGATCGATCTTGGCGGCCAGGAAGTGGAAGCCTCCGACCTGCGCAAGGTTCTGGCCGCAGCCAGCCACCAGTCGCTGCGTCAGGAGCGTGCCGTGCTGCATTCGCTGCCGACGGGCTTTTCTCTGGACGGCGAGCGCGGCATTCGCGATCCGCTCGGCATGTTCGGCGATCTTCTCGGGGTCGACATGCATGTGGTGGCTGCCGAGCGTGCGGCGCTGAAGAACCTGGAGCTGTGCGTCAACCGCGCGCATCTGTCGGTCGAAGGCATTGTGGCAACGCCCTATGCCAGCGGTCTGGCGGCTCTGGTGGACGATGAAGTGGAACTCGGCTGTGCGGCCATCGACATGGGCGGCGGCACCACCACGATCTCGGTCTTTGCCGAGGGCAAGCTTGTGCATACCGATGCGATCGGCATTGGTGGCCATCACGTGACAACGGACCTCGCACGCGGGCTGTCCACCCGCATCGAGGATGCCGAACGTCTGAAGGTGGTGCATGGCTCCGCCATCAGTACCGGTGCGGACGAGCGCGACATGATTGCCGTGCCGCCGATCGGCGAGGATGACCGCGACCTGCCGACGCAGGTGCCGCGATCCCTGGTGACCCGGATCGTGCGGGCCCGCCTGGAAGAAACGCTGGAGCTCATTCGCGACCGCATCCAGAAGTCGGGCTTCAGCCCGATCGTCGGCAAGCGTGTCGTGTTGACGGGCGGTGCGAGCCAGCTGACGGGCCTGCCGGAAACGGCACGCCGGATCTTGGCCCGCAATGTGCGGATCGGCCGCCCGATGGGGGTTTCGGGCCTGCCGGCCGCAGCCAAGGGCCCGGCCTTTTCTACCGCGGTCGGCCTGCTGATCTATCCGCAGGTGGCGGACATGGAAACACATGCCGGGCAGGGCGGGCTTCTGGCTTCGCTAGGCAATGGCAACAGCCGCATCGCCCGCATGGGGCAGTGGCTCAAGGAAAGTTTCTGACGCTTGAGGACAGGCGAGAGCGTCAGCCCAGTTGAAAGAATCGGCCCGCTTGGCGAGGCGGCCAGAGAAAGAAGGAACGGTTACATGCCCATCAATCTGCAAAAGCCGGATATCACCGAGCTGAAGCCTCGGATCACCGTCTTCGGCGTTGGCGGCGGCGGCGGCAACGCCGTCAACAACATGATCACCGCGGGCCTGGAAGGCGTCGATTTCGTCGTCGCCAATACCGATGCCCAGGCACTGACCATGTCCAAGGCCGAGCGCATCATCCAGATGGGTGTGCAGGTAACCGAAGGCCTCGGCGCAGGCTCGCAGCCGGAAGTCGGCCGCGCGGCCGCCGAGGAATGCCTGGATGAAATCATCGACCATCTCAGCAGCACCCATATGTGCTTCGTCACCGCCGGCATGGGCGGCGGCACGGGCACGGGGGCGGCACCGGTCGTGGCCCAGGCCGCCCGCAACAAGGGTATCCTGACCGTCGGCGTCGTCACCAAGCCGTTCCACTTCGAAGGTCAGCGCCGCATGCGCCTGGCGGAAATGGGTATCCAGGAACTGCAGAAGTCGGTCGATACGCTGATCGTCATCCCGAACCAGAACCTGTTCCGCATTGCCAACGACAAGACCACCTTTGCCGATGCCTTCGCAATGGCCGACCAGGTGCTCTACTCCGGCGTTGCCTGCATCACCGACCTGATGGTGAAGGAAGGTCTCATCAACCTCGACTTCGCCGACGTTCGCTCCGTGATGCGCGAAATGGGCCGCGCCATGATGGGCACCGGCGAAGCTTCCGGCCAGGGCCGCGCCATGCAGGCCGCCGAAGCCGCGATTGCCAACCCGCTGCTCGATGAAACCTCGATGAAGGGTGCGCAGGGCCTCCTGATCTCCATCACCGGCGGTCGTGACCTCACCCTGTTCGAAGTCGACGAAGCGGCCACCCGCATCCGCGAGGAAGTCGATCCGGACGCCAACATCATCCTCGGCGCGACCTTCGACGAAGCCCTGGAAGGCGTGATCCGCGTGTCCGTCGTTGCCACCGGCATCGACCGCGCCATGACCGAAAACGACCTGCGTGCCGCTGAAATGCGCGCTGCGCAGAAGCCGATTATCCGTCCCTCCGCGGCCGTTGCTTCGGCACCGGCCGCAGCCCAGCCTGCAATGGCGCAGGCACCCCGTTCCGTCCCGGTTGACCCGGTTGCCGAAACGATCCGTCAGGCGGAAGCCCAGATGGAACGCGAACTGTCGATCTCCAGCCTGCAGCCCTCGGCTCCGGCCCCGCAGCCTGTTCATCACCAGCCGGCACCGGTTGCCGCTCAGGATGAATTCCGCCCGCAGAGCCGCCTGTTTCAGTCGGCCGAGCCGGTCATGAACCGTCCCGTCCAGGCGCCGGCTCCGGCCCCTGTCCAGCAGGCGGCTCCGGTCTATGCCGCCCAGCCGCAGCCCGCACCGATGATGGCACAGCCGCAGCCGATGCAGATGCCTGCGGCTCCCCGTATGGCGCCGCAGCCGATGGAACAGGCCGCGCCCGTCATTCGCACCGCGCCCGAGCAGGTTCGCATGCCGCGCGTCGAGGATTTCCCGCCGGTCGTGAAGGCCGAGATGGAACACCGCAGCCAGCCGGTTCAGCCTGCCGGCGAAGAGCGTGGCCCGATGGGCCTCCTCAAGCGGATCACCAACTCGCTCGGCCGCCGCGAAGACGACGAAGCCAATGTCGGTGAAATGACGTCGGCGCCGGCGGCATCCTCGCAGCAGCGTCGTCCGCTGTCGCCGGAGGCAAGCCTCTATGCGCCGCGCCGCGGCAACCTCGATGACCATGGTCGCGCCGCTCCGTCCTCGCGCGCGCATCATGAAGACGATCAGCTGGAAATTCCGGCTTTCCTGCGCCGTCAGTCCACCTGACGGCCAGAGGCCCGGTGAAGAACCGGGCCACATCTCTCCGCCTCGCAAGCCTGAGAAGAAAATGCCCGGACCGCTTCGGCGTTCCGGGCATTTTCTGTTGAAGCAAGGCGGTTGAAAGGACCGCTCAGTGGGTGAGGCGGATATCGGTGACCTGGGTTCCCTTGGGGCTCCAGCTGACGGAGACCACATCGCCGAAGCTGTCGGGAAAGATGAAGGTCTGCAGATCCGGCATGTTGCCGCGCACGGTCACGGCATAGGCAGTCGTGCTCCCGGAGGGGAGCTTGCCGACGAACATGATGGACTGCGTCGTTCGATCCGGATTGCGGATCTTCAGCGACCTGACCCGGAATGTCTGCTGCGACTGCAGCGCGACATTGAAGTTCAGCGACTCGCTGCCCGGAAAGGCGAGGGTGCGTTTGCTCTGCTGGTCGCGTGCGGCAAAGATGCATTTCTGGCCGTCATCGCAAGGACGCAGCCCGATGCGTGCAGACAGGATGTAGCCGTCCTCGCCATAAGCGGGGGTCGAGGTACCCACATCGAGTCCAGACATGGTTAACAGACTGTCATGGCCGCTGCCGGCACAGTCGTCCCGCCCGCTGACGGCGGGCTGCTGTGATGACATTGCGACGTCGGTGATGCGCAGGCCGCAGGGGCTCGCCGCCACGGCCGGTGAAGTCAAGGAGAGACCGGAAATTGCGAATGTTATGTATATCGCAGATGAAATACATGCTGCCATCTGCGGCTTTGGCCTGAAACGACGCCATGGCGCCTTGTTTGCTGTCGGCATGAGCGTCTCCTCCGTGTTTTTCGTTGTTTTTTACGCTTTTTTGCACAGTATTTAAAGTGTGACGCCATCGTCAAGCCACAGTCTGACGTGCAGCCCGATCCCTGTTCACACTTTCTGTATGCCTTGCGAAAAACTCCGTGAAATCAAACGGGTGACTTCGTAACAGAGCGAAAGAAACAGTGATTTGGAATGGGCGCGCGGTCGCCGTATGTACATAATCGAGAAAGATCGGTTCATCCGTCCAGGCGGATTTAAGAAACCGGAAAGAAACTGCATCACCGGCTTCCGGGCGTGCGGCATGACAAAGGCAAGACACATGACCATCGGACTTCTGGGCTTTCAGACGACAATCGCCGCTCCCGTGACGCTTTCGGGAATCGGCGTTCACTCGGGAAGCCCGGTTTCGATCACGTTCCAGCCTGCAGAAGCAGGTACCGGGATCGTCTTCAGCCGTCAGTTCGCCGATGGCGCTACGGCCGAATATCGCGCTGTTTCCTCGAATGTCGGCAATACCGATCTCTGCACCGTGCTCGGCACCTCGCTCAGCCGTTCCGTTGCTACCATCGAACATGTCATGGCGGCGCTCTATGCGCTTGGTCTCGACAACCTGGTGGTGGAAGTGGACGGCGCGGAAATGCCGATCATGGACGGTTCCTCGATCGCCTTCATCGAAGCCATCGAGCAGGCCGGCATCGTCAATCTCGGTGAAAAGCGTCGCTACATCCGCGTGCTGAAGCCGGTGCGCATCGATTCGGGCGCTTCCTGGTCTGAGTTTCGGCCCCATGATGGCACGCGCTTCGAAGTCGAGATCGATTTTGCCTCGCCGCTGATCGGCCGCCAGTCCTGGCAGGGCGAACTGACAGCGCAGGTGTTTCGTGACGAGCTGGCGCGCGCGCGGACCTTTGGCTTCATGCGCGATGTGGAGCGCCTGTGGGCGGCCGGTTTCGCACTTGGCTCCTCGCTCGAAAATTCCGTGGTGATTTCCGACGACGATACGGTCGTCAATGTCGAGGGCCTGCGTTATGCGGACGAGTTCGTCCGCCACAAGACGCTCGATGCCGTCGGCGATCTGGCTCTCGCCGGTGCGCAGTTCATTGGCTGCTACCGTTCCTATCGCGGCGGCCACAAGATGAACGCCAACGCGCTGAAGGCGTTGCTCAGCGACCGCTCTGCCTATGAGATCGTGGAGGCGCCGATGCGTAGCCAGCGGGTGCGTGCCCGCGAGTTTGTCGCCGTCAGCACCGCAGAATTTGCACCCTGGGCCGGCTGAGAAGCTCCGGGCAGGTTGAGGGCTTGGCCGTCTCCTTCGAGGCGGCCTTTCTTTTTGCAAACAGGCCCTTCCTGCCGCCATAAATTTGCGTCAAAGCGCCATCATTGCGTTGCTCTGCCGCTTCCTTTATGGCTACAAGGCCTCTCGGGCGGACGATGTAACATCGCGTGACAATCGGGAACTGTCGAATGACTGAGACGAAGTCTGTTGGAATAAGGAACACGGCGCGCATTGCTGCGGTGTCCCTGCTTTTGGTCGGTACCAGTGTCCTGGTCACCGCTTGCCAGTCAGACCCGGACATCGACATCACCAAGCTTGGCCTGAACGTGGATCCGCCGGAGCAGCTCTACAACCAGGGCCTGGCGAACATGAAGGCGGGCAATCTGGCCGAAGCCAGCCGCAAGTTCGACGCGATCGACAAGCAGAATCCGTTCACCGACTGGGCGCGCAAGGCGCTGGTGATGAGCACTTTCACCAAGTATCGTCTGGCGCGCTACGACGATGCGGTTACCACCGGCAACCGCTACATGAAGCAATATCCGCAGTCGGAAGATTCGGCCTACGTGCAGTATCTGGTGGGCCTGTCCTACTCCAAGCAGATCGTCGACGTGACACAGGACCAGAAGATGGCCCGCAGCACGATCGACGCCATGCAGAAGGTCGTCAACAACTATCCGAAGTCGGAATATGTCGAGGATGCGCAGGCGAAGATCCGCTTTGCGCGTGACCAGTTGGCCGGCAAGGAAATGCAGATCGGCCGCTATTATCTCGAGCGCAAGGAATATCTGGCAGCGATCGCCCGCTTCCGCAACGTGGTGGAAAACTACGGCAATACCAACCAGGTCGAGGAGGCTCTCGCGCGTCTGGTCGAGTCCTATTATGCCATGGGCGTGACGGAAGAGGCGCAGACGGCGGCCGCTGTGCTGGGGCACAACTATCCGGACAGCCAGTGGTATACCGACTCCTTCAAACTGCTGAAGGGCGGCGGCCTGGAGCCGCGTGAGAACCGCGGTTCGTGGATTTCGCGCGCCGGAGCCAAGTTGATCGGCGCCTGAACGGGAAGACCATGCTTATCCAGTTGTCGATCCGTGATATCGTCCTGATCGAGCGGCTGGACCTCGGCTTTGAAAGCGGTCTGTCCGTGCTGACGGGCGAGACGGGGGCCGGTAAATCCATTCTGCTCGACAGCCTGTCGCTGGCGCTCGGTGGCCGTGGCGACGGCGGCCTCGTGCGCCATGGCCTGGACAAGGGCCAGGTGACGGCAGTGTTCGATATCGCAGCGAATCATCCCGCGCGTCTTCTTCTGCGCGAGAATGGGCTGGATGACGAGGGTGACCTGATCTTTCGTCGTGTGCAGTCGGCTGATGGACGCACCAAGGCCTCCATCAATGACCAGCCGGTAAGCGTGCAGCTGATGCGCCAGATTGGCCAGATGCTGGTGGAAATTCACGGCCAGCATGATGACCGCGCACTCGTCGACATCAACGCCCATCGCACGCTGCTGGATGCCTTTGCCGGGCTGACCGAGATGGTGGGCGAGGTATCCGTCCTCTATCGCACGTGGCGGGAGGCGGAGCGGGCCCTGAAGACGCATCGCGCCCGTGTTGAAGCCGCAGCCCGCGAGGCCGATTATCTGCGCGCCTCCGTCGAGGAATTGCGGGCGCTGAGCCCCCGCGACGGCGAGGAGGACGAGCTTGCCGAGCATCGCGCCCGGATGCAGAAATCCGAACGTATCGCCGGTGACATTGCCGAGGCTTCCGAGTTCCTGAACGGCAACGGTTCGCCCGTGCCGCTTATCGCCTCGCTGGTGCGCCGGCTCGAGCGCAAGAGCCATGAGGCCCCGGGTCTTCTGGAAGAAACGGTGCAACTGCTCGATTCGGCGCTCGACAATCTGTCCAATGCGCAGATGGAGGTGGAGGCCGCTCTTCGCCGCACCGAATTCGATCCGCGCGAGCTGGAGCGTGTCGAGGAGCGCCTCTTTGCTCTGCGCGCCGCCAGCCGCAAATATTCCGTGGCGGTGGCCGATCTTCCGGCGCTGGCGGAAAAGATGGTGGCCGATCTCGCCGATCTCGATGCGGGCGAGGAGCGGTTGGGTCAGCTGGAAAAGACGGCCGAAGCGGCACATGCTGCCTTTGACCGGGCCGCGCGGTCGCTGTCTGCCGAGCGACACAAGGCTGCCACGGGACTGGCTGACGCCGTCATGGCCGAACTGCCGGCGCTGAAGCTGGAGCGTGCCCGCTTCATGGTCAATGTCACCGCCGATCCGGACAATGCGGCGGCGGAAGGCATCGATACCGTCGAATTCCACGTGCAGACCAATCCCGGCACGCGGCCCGGGCCGATCATGAAGGTGGCCTCCGGGGGTGAGCTTTCCCGCTTCCTGCTGGCGCTGAAGGTGGCGCTTGCCGACCGAGGCTCTGCGCCGACGCTCGTTTTCGATGAGATCGACACCGGCGTTGGCGGTGCGGTGGCCGATGCCATCGGCCAGCGGCTGAAGCGGCTGTCGGACAAGGTGCAGGTTCTCTCCGTCACCCATGCGCCGCAGGTGGCGGCGCGGGCGGCGACCCATCTCCTGATTTCCAAGGGGCCTGCCAGCGACGGTTCGGACAAGATCGCCACCCGCGTTGCCACCATGTCGCCGGATCATCGGGCCGAGGAGATCGCCCGCATGCTGTCGGGCGCCTCCGTCACGGATGAGGCACGCGCCGCCGCAGCGCGCCTGCTGGCCGGCAACGGCTGACCCGGCACGGGCTTGCGCCTGTTTGGCCCGGCAATGCGTGGTGCCGGATCGCCGGGGCCCGCCCGGTCGCAACCAGACGGGCCGTTGTTACCTTGGCATCGCAGACCTCATTTCGCGGAGAAAGCATCGGCGCGGCGCCCTGCCATGCGATGTAGCACGTCATCCTTCCAGATGTAGCGGTGGACGATCACCATGCCCACATGGCCGGCGACCAAAGCGAGCAGTGTCCAGGCCAGCAGGCCATGGGCGGCATGGCCGGCATCGACCATCCATTGCACCTTTTCAGGCGCACCCGGCAGCACCGGCAGACCGAAGACGGCCACGCCACGGCCCGAGCCATAGGCGCGCAGCAGTGCCAGCAGCGGCACGATGAGCATCAGCGCGTAGAGCCCGAGATGGCCAAGGCGCGCGGCAAGCGCCACGAAGCCTGTTCCGTGCGGCGGGCGGCGGGCCAGATTTGAGATGCCCCAGAGCGCGCGCAGAATCGCAAGCGCCATCAGGATGGTGCCGACCGAGGCATGCGTGCCGGTGAAAACGCCAACCAGCGGGGTTCGGCCGAGCACGAGCTTTAAGGTCATTCCGACAAATTGCCAGGCAAACAGCAGCGCCATGCCCCAGTGCAGCACGCGGGTGACGGTGCCATAGGTGAGGTCATTGTCGACAAGAGCGGAGGAGGGGGTGAGGGAGGCGGTGTCGCGCAGGGAGTGCGCCATGGGAAAACTCCGGGAGAAGAGTTCATGAGAGGAATTGTGCACTGCACTCGTTAGCGCCGCGCTTTCCCGGCTGTCCACACACGCCACGACACATTGTCGTCATTGCCGGTCGGACGACCGCAACGATGTGGATGATGCCTTGCCGCGCGCCTTTCCCGTTTTGCCAAGGACCGCTTTCGTCTAAAACCCCCTGACGCCTGCGGATGGAGAAGAACCCATGGTCGATCATCGCACATCTGTCGAATCGCTCGGCGAAGACGAGGCGCGGGCGGAGCTTGCCTGGCTTGCCGCCGAGATTGCCCGCCACGACCTTCTCTACCATCAGGGCGATCAGCCGGAGATTTCCGACGCGGATTACGATGCGCTGAAGCGCCGCAACGACGCCATCGAGGCCCGCTTCCCGCAGCTCGTGCGCGAAGACAGCCCGTCGCAGCGCGTCGGCGCGGCCCCGGCTTCGGCCTTCGCCCAGATCACGCATTCCCGGCCGATGCTCTCGCTCGACAACACGTTTTCCGACGAGGACGTTCAGGATTTCGTCGGCTCCGTCTATCGATTCCTCGGGCGCCTGCCGGACGATTCGATTGCCTTCACCGCCGAACCGAAGATCGACGGTCTCTCGATGTCGATCCGCTACGAGAACGGCCGCATGGTGAGCGCCGCCACCCGCGGCGATGGCACGACGGGCGAAAACGTCACCGCCAATATCCGCACCATCGGAGAAATCCCGCAGCAACTGCCGGCCGGCGTTCCGGCGGTGGTGGAGGTGCGCGGCGAGGTCTACATGGCCAAGAGCGATTTTCTGGCGCTGAATGCCCAGATGGAGGCGGAGGGCAAGCAGACCTATGTCAACCCGCGTAACACGGCCGCCGGTTCGCTGCGTCAGCTCGACCCGAAGGTGACGGCAAGCCGCAAGCTGCGCTTCTTCGCCTATGCCTGGGGCGAGATGTCGGAAATGCCGGCCGACACCCAGCTGGGCATGGTCGAAACCTTTACGCGCTGGGGTTTTCCGGTCAATCCGCTGATGAAGCGGCTGTCTTCGGTGGCGGACATTCTCGCACATTACCGTGAGATCGGCCTGAAACGTCCTGATCTCGATTATGATATCGATGGCGTCGTCTACAAGGTGGATGAGCTGGCGCTGCAGGAGCGGCTCGGTTTCCGCTCACGCTCGCCGCGTTGGGCGACCGCCCACAAGTTCCCGGCCGAGCAGGCTTTTACGACGGTGGAGAATATCGACATCCAGGTGGGGCGCACCGGCGCGCTGACGCCCGTCGCGCGCCTGACGCCGGTCACCGTCGGCGGCGTGGTGGTGACGAATGCCACCCTGCACAACGAGGATTACATCAGGGGCATCGGCAATTCCGGGGACCGCATCCGTCCGGAAGAGCATGACATCCGCATTGGCGACACGGTGATCGTCCAGCGCGCCGGCGATGTCATTCCGCAGGTGCTGGATGTGGTGCTGGAGAAGCGGCCGGCGGATGCCGTGGCTTACGAATTTCCGAAGAAGTGCCCGGTCTGCGGCAGCCATGCGGTGCGCGAGCGCAACGAGAAGACGGGCCGCCTCGATTCGGTCACCCGCTGCACCGGCGGCTTCGTCTGCCGTGCCCAGGCGGTGGAGCATCTGAAACATTTCGTCTCCCGCAACGCCTATGACATCGAGGGGCTGGGCTCGAAGCAGATCGACTTCTTCTTCGAGGCAGAGGACCCCGCCCTGCAGATCCGCACCGCGCCGGACATTTTCACGCTGAAGAAGCGTCAGGAGGCGTCCCCGCTCACCAAGCTTGAAAACATCGATGGTTTCGGCAAGGTCAGCGTGAAGAAGCTGTTCGATGCGATCGACAATCGCCGCGATATTGCGCTCAACCGTTTCATCTTTGCGCTCGGCATCCGCCATGTGGGGGAGACCACGGCGAAGCTTCTGGCGCGCGCCTATGGCACTTATGCAGCCTTTGAAAGCGCCATGCAGCAGTCCGCTTCCTTCTCCGGCGACGCCTGGGAGGAGTTGAATGCCATCGAGGGTATCGGCGAGGTGATGGCGCGCGCCATCGTCGAATTCTTCAAGGAGCCGCGCAATATCGAGGTGATCTCTCGCCTGCTTGAGGAGGTGACGCCGCAAGCCATGGAACAGGTGGTGGCGACCGGCAGCCCGGTGGCCGGCAAGACCGTCGTCTTCACCGGCTCGCTGGAAAAGTTCACGCGTGACGAGGCCAAGGCGCGCGCCGAAAGCCTGGGAGCCAAGGTGGCCGGGTCGGTGTCGAAGAAGACTGATATTCTCGTGGCCGGGCCGGGCGCCGGCTCAAAGCTCGACAAGGCCCGTGAACTCGGCATCCAGACGCTGGACGAAGACGAGTGGCTGGCACTGATCGGCGGATGATGGTTCGGCTGCGACCCTGATCCGGGGCCGATGGCCTGCCATCCGGCGGATCGCGGGCGCGGTCGGTCAGTCGGCGTTCACCACGCCAAAAAGCCCTTCGATCGTCTCCGTGTCCAGTTCGATCAGCCAGAGGTCGCTGTCGAACCGGCGTTCGCGTGCGATGAGCGTGTCCACGTCCGGGGCCTCCACCCGCTGAAGGCGGCGTTCGAAGCGACGCTCCCCGTCGTCGTCGGCGAGCATCTGCGGTGCCGGACCATAGAGGTCTTCCGTGCCGTCCCGGAACCGGTGGCGGATGAAGATGGCGCCGGCCTGTTCGGCGCCGCGCTGTTCCACCGCCGCAAAGCCGCCGGCTGAAAACACCCGCCTGAGCAGGGCGGACACGAAGATATCGGATCGGAGACGCATGCTGCCCTCGCTGTCATGGACCGGAATTTGTGAGCCTTCTGCGCCAACGTCACCGGCAATACAAGCCAGCGACCGGCGATTGGCGCATCGACGCGCTTGATACGCGCACGGGCATCGCATGCGCTTCATGGGCGGAAGTCGGGACAGTCATGCGGCGGTCTTCAGCATATCTTATCGATTGCGCTGCAGCATCCTTGTGGCTTTCGCGCAAGCTTGAGCCTCTATCAGCATCATCGTGAGCGGCAGAAGCGACCGCCCGGTCATGCACAGGAGGGGAAATGGCGAAATACAAATACCAGCAGCATCTGGTTTCGTCCAATGTGCCGGCCTTCGACAAGGAGTGGCAGCCCGGACAGGTGCCGCTCAATTCCGGCATCTACCGCTGCAAGACCTGCGGCGACGAGGTGGCGGTCGGCAAGGGACAGGCGCTGCCGCGCGATCATCACACCCATCCCGTTCTAGGGCCGGTGTCCTGGATGATGCTCGTCTTTGCCCAGGAACATCCGAAGTGAGGCTCTGTTGCCGCGCCGCTTCGCTTTGACGGAGGTGGTTCGCAGCGTGCCGGGTGAAAAAAACTAGAGTGCTCCGATCGATTTCAGCTTGTCCAGAACCGCCTGTGACGGTTCGCCGGTGACCGGCAAGCGGTAATGCTTCTGGAAATGCCGGATGGCGGCCTTTGTCGTGTCGCCGACCACGCCATCAACGGTCACGTCACGATAGGCGATGTTCTGCAGTCCGCGCTGGATCTCGAGCACACGCTGTACTTCCGCGCTGGCGGAAACCGGAACCGGCTTCAGGGGATCCTGCACGACCTGCTTGGCGCGTGAAACCGAAGCGATATCGGCAGGCGGTCGTGGTGGCGGGGCAACCGGGGCCTGCAGGTCGCTGGCGGCGCGAATGGCAGCTGCTACCGGATCCTCCGCCTGCGCCTTCAGCAAAGGCCGCGGCTGCGGAACGACGTGGGGAATGACGGCCGGCGTCGAATCGCCTGCGACCGGTGTGGCGCCCGTCTGCCCGACCACCTGCTGAACCGCAGCCACCGGCGTCGCGATGGGTCGTGCCGGAGTTTCTGTGGCGGCAGCCGCCTGATCCGGCTGTTCCGGCGCGCGGGCAATGTGGAAGGTCGTCACATCCCCCTGTGCGGGGAAGCGATTGGGGCGATAGCCGGCGATCGCCTCCATGTCGCCGGGATCCCGGGTCGCGAGAAACGGCGAGGGGTGGCTGCGCGGCTGGTACCAAAGCGCATTGCCGGCAACGAAGGAGAACACGACGCAAAGGCCGAGCGTGCCGAAGACGGTGCGGGGATAGCGGGCGATCTGGCTGCCGGCTGCCGAAAAGACCTGGACCACAAGGCTCGGCCTGCGAGCCGAAGCCTTTCTGCGGTCAGGCGATTTTCGCTTTCGCGCCGTCATGCGCCAATCCCTGTCTACTCGTTACGGACCCCATGGCAAGATGGGCCAGGCGCGGCGGGAATTCAAGCGGTTCGCTGGCGTCCGGCGTAAGCGCTTCCGCCTCCTGTCCCGCAGCCGGCAGGGTTACCGTTACCACGGTTCCCTCGCCAAGGCGACTTTCGATCTGGAACTGTCCACCGTGCAGGGCCACGAGGCCCTTGACCAGCGCAAGACCAAGGCCGGTGCCTTCGTAGGCACGGTTATAGGCATCGTCTACCTGCATGAAGGGCTGGCCGACCAGCGACAGCTTGTCGGCGGCAATGCCGATGCCGGTATCGCTGACGATAAGTGTGACACCGCTCTCGGCTGCCACCGCATCAATGGTCACGACACCGCCGGCCGGCGTGAACTTGATGGCATTGCAGGCAAGGTTGATCAGGATCTGCTGCACGGCCCGGCGGTCGGCGTTGAGGTCGGCAAGCCCGCGGGTCACACGGGTCGTCAGCGTCACGCCTTTGTTGCGGGCCTGGAGATCCAGCATGGCGCGGCAGGCCTCCACTGCATCGCCGATGCGGAAGGGTTCGGTGACCAGCGCATAGCGCCCGGCTTCCAGCCGGCTCATGTCCAGCATGGTGTTGACGACGGAAAGAAGATGTGCGCCGGACTGGCGGATCAGGCCGACATATTCCTTCTGCCGCTCGCTCTCCAGACGCCCGAAATATTCGCCGGCCAGCACGTCGGAGAAGCCGAGGATGGCGTTCAGCGGCGTGCGCAGCTCATGGCTTACAGCGGCAAGGAAACGGGATTTCGCCTCGTTGGCAGCGCGCACTTCGGCAGCGCAGGCCTCCACCTCGTCGCGCAGGCACTGTTCCTGCGTGATGTCGCGGATCTGCACAAACACCTGGCGCAGCTCGCCGCTCTGATCGGCGACCGCACTGAGTTCGACGCGGACGCCAAGGAACTGGCGGCCGCCCTGCACGGTAAACCCCTGCTCGATGCGCAGATCGACGCTGGCGCTCGCTGCACCCTGGCGCAGCGCGTCCAGCGCCTGCAGCACGGCGATCCGATCGGAGACGTGGGCAATTTCCGCCAGCGCCAGTCCCTCGCGGTCGCGCAGGGAAGACGGCAGCAGGTCGCGCTCGCGGCCACCGGTCCGCTGGATCATCCCCTGCGGATCGCAGAGCAGCACCAGGCCGGGGCAGGCATCAAAGGCGAGATCGGCGCTGTTGCATTCAACCGTGTCCGTGCGGCCAGTCCGCGACAGCGTGACGGCGGCGGCGGAGACAGAAAGCAGGCAGACGAGCACCAGGGAAACGCCGAGCGGCAGGGCAATCGCCGGGCTGGCGATCATCGACAGGACGGACGGTACCAGCACGAGAGCGGTGAGCGCACCCAGCATCAGCAGACGCAGGGCCGTCCTGTCAGTGGCATGTGCCACCTCCCGGTCACCCAGCTGCTGCAGCCAGCGGCCGCCCAGGTGATCCAGCACCTGAATGGCTCTGCTGCCAATGGAATGGAATACGCGCACGCCTGTACCTTACCGCGAACTCTTGATGGCCCGACCATAGGCGGCAGTGGCTTAAGGAAAGGATAAAAATCACGCGGCTGGAGGGTGCCGCACGGCGCAATTTGCCGTTTTAGATGTTTCGCTTTGAGGCATCTATCGTTGTGGTTAACGTGCCGTAAGCGCGAGAACAGGCCTTATTTTAGCAAAAATGTTAGGTTTTGATGCAGGTGGCCTGAAAGTTTCGCTTTGTTTTCCCGGGGAGGCGCGGTAATGAAGGTTAACGTCATCCGTTAAAAAGCGAACGGAACGGGTATGGAACCTTCCGCCGGGGATGATCGTTAGAATGCGATTTAAATTCGAGAAGAAGTTGAGCAGTTGCTGTAATAGCGCGTTTTTCCAGTGCCTCTAGGCTCGGTGTTGTGCCTCGGACAAGGGTCTGAGGAAGTGCCGGTCAGGCGGGTGAAAGCAGATGTGGTTTCTGATCAAGGGTAGCGTTTTCTTTGCGATGGGTCTGGTCGTGCTGTCCTATTTCAGCACGAACCCGAATCCCGTGACTGCCGGAGAAAAAACGTTCCAGGTTTCGGATGCCATCAACGCGGCAACGGAAGCTTATTCCTATCTCAGCGCGATCTGTGTCGAAAAGCCGGATGTCTGTCAGAAGGGTAGCGAAACGCTGACGGCACTTGGCTTCCGCGCCAAGGAAGGGGCCCGCGTCGCCTTCCAGTTCCTCGACAGCCAGCTTTCCGCGGACAAGGCACCCGATCAGGTCGCGAAATCTGTCGAGTCGACCGGTGCGCCCACCGTGGTCGACGTGCCGCGCGGCGCGCGTCAGCCCCTGCCGCAGCGGGTCGCCAACAACCAGACGTTCCGCGGCGACGATTTCATCTCCACCGGCTCGGTGCCGGTGCCGCTCGCCCGTCCCATCCACTAGATTTCCGGCAAGAGTGAATAACGACACCCGTACGCATCGCGTAACGATGTGTCTGTGTTGATAGCGAAGACAGCGCGACAGGATGAAGGCCTGCCGCAGGCTGATTGATGCGGGGTGGGGTTCTGTGAGGCTGGCGGGGCTGTCCGGCGGCTCCCGCTGGTGTTCAGCGTCTCACCCGCGCCATGGTGTGGGCATCGACGAAGGCGCCGTCGCGAAAGGCAAAATCCTGAAGCGTGCCTTCCACCGCAAATCCGAAGCGTCCGTAGAGCGCGACAGCCGGCGCGTTGTCGGTGTAGACGGTGAGTTCCAGCCGCCGGAGATTCAGCCAGTTGTCGGCGATGGAAACGATTTCGCCGAGCAGCGCGCGGCCGATGCCGCGCCCCGTAAAGCGATCATGCACCCCCATGCCAATGCTGCCGGCATGCGCGCGCCGGCTGGCAAAACGCGTCAGGCCGATATCGCCGACAATCTGCTCGCCAAGAACGGCCACCAGCGCCGTGACGGCGGCGTGCTGCCCTTCGATGCCTTTGCGGATGTCGTCGGCGCTGTGATAGGGCGTGCGCAGCGTACCGAAGCGGTATCCGGGAAGGTTGTGCAGCGCGGCAATGCCCTCCGCATCGACGGGCGTGCGGGCGCGGATGATCAGGCCCTCAGGCCATCGCGCATCGGAAGCGATCGGAAAACGGTCTTGCGTCATGTCATCTGTCCTTCGGAGAAGCCGAGGCAGAGAAGACTGTCGCCAACCCTGCCGTCCTGGCAGGGTTGCGGGGGAATGATCAGGCCATATGCCGACGGTCCACGCACCCTGCCGGGCGAAGGGTGTGGGTCATCACAAGCTGGGTGGCGCGATTGATCATGGAGGGGACACTGTCTTTTCTTTTGCAGCAGGTCAAGGTCTGCCCCGTGCAGCTTGCAATCATGCGGGGCGTGCCTATCTGCTGATCACGATTGCCCGACTGGAGCCCGCCATGCACCCGATTGCCCGCCTTGCAGCCATCCTTGCCGCATTTATTGCTTTATCTGGGTCTGGTCTCGTTTCTGCCCGCGCCGAAGTGGTCGGCAAGGTCGGCGTGGACTGGATGGGCAATGACATCATCATCGACGCACTGACCGATCCCAAGGTCAGCGGGGTGACCTGCCACGTGACCTATTTCGATCGCGGCATGCTGGACCGGTTGAAGAACGGCAACTGGTTCGAGGATCCCTCCAACAATTCCATCGCCTGCCGCCAGACGGGGCCGATCGAGATTGGCAATATCGATCTGTCGAAAGATGGCGAGGAAGTGTTCAAGCAGGGCATGTCGCTGATCTGGAAGAAGCTCGTGGTCAACCGGATCTATGACAAGGCCAACAACACCCTGATCTATCTCGTGCATTCGCGCCAGCTGACCGATGGTTCTGCCAAGATGGCGATCTCCACCGTGCCGCTGTTCAACCAGCCCGTGGTGTGGAAGGGCGGAGCGCCGAAGTAATCGCCACGGGGAGGTCTGGGAGGGCTTGGCGCCTGCAACGGCGAAAGCCCCGGCGGGAAACCGGGGCAGCGCCATCCAGCAATCAGCGCAATCACGTCGTCTCTGTCGGGTTACCCGGTTCAGGCAGCCTGTGCGAGTTCGTCCGCGATGACGGTATCGAGGTTCAGGAAGCAGACCATGGTCTTTTCGAGCGCCACGATGCCGCGGCAGAAGGCGCGCTGGGCTTCCGGAATGATTTCCGGTGCCGGCTGCAGGTCTTCCGACTTGATGGTCATCATGTCCGACACCTGTTCCACCAGGAGGCCGACCAGCTTGCCGGCGATGTCGGTGACGATAATGGCGGCACGTTCCGACGGCTCGGTCATCTTCATGCCGAGACGGCAGGCCATATCGATAACCGGGATCACCGCGCCGCGCAGGTTGATGAGGCCGAGCACGTAAGGCGGCGTATGCGGCATCGGCGTCACCGGAGCCCAGCCGCGGATTTCGCGAATGGCCATGATGTCGATGCAGAATTCCTGATCGCCGAGGTGGAAGGATACGATTTCGAGATAGGCGCCGGACTGTTTGATGGCATTGCTCATGGTCAAAACTCTTCCCATTTTTCTTTGGTGGCCGTCGCAAGCGACCTTGCGGCGGGGCTGCTGCTGGAGATGGCGCTCGCAACCTTGTTCATCAGGCTGCGGGCGGGAGAGGGGCGGGCCTGGGCCGGCGTGCTGGAGGCATCCACGGCGCGGGGCCGGGCGCTGGTATCCATGCTGAACTGGGCCATCAGGCGGGTCAGGGTATCGGCGTCGCTGGCAAGCGTATGGCTGGAGGCGTTGGTTTCCTCCACCATCGCCGCGTTCTGCTGCGTCGTCTGGTCCATCTGGCCGATGGCGGAATTGATTTCCGACAGGCCAATGAACTGTTCGCGCGCGGAGGTGACGATGGCGCCGACGTCATCATTGATCTTGAGCACGTCGTCGCCGATGCGGTGCAATGCATCACCGGTGGCCTTCACCAGTTCGACACCGGTCTGAACCTCGGCGCTGGAGCGGGTCACGAGCGACTTGATGTCCTTGGCAGCGCCGGCGGCGCGTCCTGCAAGTTCACGCACTTCCTGCGCCACGACGGCAAAACCCTTGCCGGCCTCGCCGGCGCGGGCAGCCTCGACACCTGCATTCAGCGCCAGCAGGTTCGTCTGGAAGGCGATTTCCTCGACCACGTTGATGATCTTGCCGATTTCGCCTGTTGCATCCTCGATGCGTTCCATGGCGGCCATGGCATCAGTCACCACATGAGAGGAGGATTCGGCGAAATCCTTCGCCTGACTGACGAGGTGGCTGGCGCCTTCCGCACGTTCTGTCGCGGTTCGCACCGTACGGGTGATCTGTTCGAGTGCTGCGGAGGTTTGCTCGAGCGATGCGGCCTGCTGTTCCGTGCGCTTGGCCAGATCGTCGGCGGCCGAGCGCATCTGCTGGGCGTTGGCCTGGATGGAGCTGGAGCTGCCGGCGATCTCCGCCATGATCAGGCGCAGCTTGGCGGTCAGCCTGTTGAAGTCTGCACGCACCGGTTCGAGATCCGCGCGGAACGGGCGCTCGATGGTGACGTTGAGGTCGCCCTCGGAGAGACGGGTCAACGCCGAGGCCAGTGCCTGGGTGGCGGTGCGGACGGCTTCCGTGTCGGCGCGCTCTTCCGCTTCGCGCACGGCGTTTTCGGCCGCAATGCGCTGACGCTCCTCGGCGGTCTGCTGCTCAAGCCGGATCTTTTCGAGCGCTGCCTGGCGGAATACTTCCGTTGCGCGGGCCATCTCGCCCAGTTCATCCATGCCATCGGTGCCCGGCACCGGCGTCTGGCAGTCGCCGGCGACGATGCGGGCCATGCTGTCCTTGACGTTGCGCACCCCGCGCTGGATGGCGCCGCCGTGGATGACCTGCAGCAGGCCTACGATCGCCATGGCGATTGCGCCACAGATCAGCTGGATCCACAGCGCCTGGCGCGACAGGGCCTGCATCTCGGCGATCTGCTGGTTGGCGAGATCCGTGCCAAAGGCAGAAAGCTGTTCCAGCACCTTGCCGATCGCATCGCCCGCACCGTCGATCGCATCGTCGATCGCATCAAATTCCTCGTCGGAGCCGCGCGTTTCCACCAGGCGCCGCAGATCGGTCTGGATGGCGCGTGATGCGGTCTCCACCTTTGCCTCGAAACCGGAGGCAAGTTCGGGATGAGCCACGATCTTTGCCAGACTGCTGACGGTCGCGGCACCGCTTTTGAGCTTCTGGCTCGTCTCGGCCATCAGCGCCAGGCGTTCTGGCGTGACCTTTCCGTCGTGGCGGTCAACGATGGTGTCCATTGCGGCCAGGATCATTTCCAGGCTCGCGGATTTCAGGTCGTTGAGCTCGTTGCTCTGTTTCCAGATTGCGGCTGCGTCCTGCAGGCCGTCCTCGACCTGCTGCTGCTGATACCAGCCGACGCCGAGAATCGTGCCCATGCCGACAAACGCCGTGATGCCAAGCGTCATGAGCCGGTGGCTCACGGATAGAGTTTTCTTGCCGGCTATGGTGGTCATGTGGCTCTCGGGATCCCTATTGAGAACGTGCTACCGATGTCGTGAATGTGTTGTGGCAGGTCGTGGCCGCTTCCCTGGATGGTTCTTGGGAATGGCGCGTTCATGCGCCGGCAGCTCTCTGCGACTCTCCCGCAAACTGTCTCAGACAGGTGTTGAACATTCGTTAATCCTGATATGCCGCCAATTCGGCTGGGCAGGCTTCCAGTCTTGAACTATAAGGTTGCCATGAGGTTACCCCAGACCCCCGCAAACTTGCCCTTGGCTTTGGCGATCAGCCTCGCGCTGCTGCTGGCGACGGGCTTTGCCGCCTATGGCTGGTTGCGGCATGGTCTGTCGATCTTTCTCGCCATGTCCGACAGCCTTGCCGCCTGGTGCATGTAACCCTCCGGGCCATGCCGGGCGCCGTGTCGTACCGGGACAAAACACCGCGCCCCTTTGCCTCCCACACATTCTTGTCTTGCCGCATCTGTGATGCGAGCCTACGGAAAGGGGCAAGTTCTGAAGCCGGGAGTCGTGTCGCATGAAGACGATCAGAATCGTGCTGTGGATCGCCGTTGCCCTGATGGCCGGCGTGCTGGGCTGGCTGACGCTGGAAATGACGCGTTCCACCAAGGAGATCGCCGAGGGGCCTTTCGGGGTACCCTTCCAACTGGTGTCGCAGACTGGCGCGCCGATTACCGAAAAGGCCTTCCAGGAGCGTCCGACGGCGTTGTTCTTCGGTTTTACCCATTGCCCGGAAGTCTGCCCCACCACGCTCTTTGAAATGAACGGCTGGCTGCATCAGGTGGACCCTGACGGCACCAAGCTCAATGCCTATTTCGTCACCGTCGATCCGGAAAGGGACGCGCCGGATACACTGAAGCAGTACATCACCAATGTGACGGATCGCGTCGTCGGCATTTCCGGCCCGGTCGACAAGGTGGGCGAGATGGTGAAGGGCTTTCGCGTCTATGCCCGCAAGGTGCCCGTCGATGAGAAGGATCCCAATGGCGACTACACCATGGATCACACAGCCTCCGTCTTCCTGCTGAACCATGGCGGCCGATTTGCCGGTACCATCGCCTATGGCGAGAATCCGGAAACGGCGGTGAAGAAGCTGGAAAACCTGCTGAAGGGCTGACAAGCCTTTGCGGGTCCTGCGCTGCTTCTTGAAGCGGGCTGCGGTTTTGTGGCATTGCTGCCCCTCATTTCGACATGCCGCACGCCATGAAGCCGTAGAAAGAGCCAGACCGTGAGTGAAATCCGCCTCTTCGTCACCGTTACCGAACGGGAATCGGAAGATATTCTCGAGCTGCTCTCCGTGTGTTTCGGCGAGGAGGATTTTGCCATCGGCACCACCGAAGTGGACGAGAAGGCCGATCGCTGGGAGGCCTCCGTCTACATGATGCGTGAGGATGAAGACGCCGTCCGGGCGCGCTTTGAGGAGACGATTGCCGAAGCCTATCCGGGACTTGTGATCGAGCGCGAGGACCTGCCCGAGATCGACTGGATCGCCAAGTCGCTGGAAGGGCTGAAGCCGGTGCGCGCCGGTCGTTTCCTGGTGCATGGTTCGCATGACCGCGACAAGGTGCGCACCGGCGATGTCGCGATCGAGATCGATGCCGGCCAGGCTTTCGGCACCGGCCATCACGGCACGACGGCAGGTTGCCTGGAAATGATCGAGCAGGTGATGCGCGCCCATCCGCCGAAGAATGCGCTCGACCTCGGGACCGGCAGCGGCGTTCTGGCGATAGCCGTGCGCAAGCTGCGCCGCATTCCGGTTCTGGCGACCGATATCGATCCGGTCGCGGTGCGGGTGGCGAAGGACAATGTGCGCCTGAACGGCATTGTCGAGGGGCTTTCGCTGGAAACGGCGCCGGGCTTCCATTCTTCCGCCTTCGACCGGCACGGTCCCTTCGATCTGATCATTGCCAACATTCTGGCGCGTCCGCTGATCCGCATGGCGCCGCAGCTTGTGACCCATCTGTCGCCCGGCGGCGACGTCATCCTGTCGGGCATTCTGGCCGCGCAGCGCTGGAAGGTGATTGCCGCCTATTCGGGCGCGGGCCTTGCCCATGTCCGTACCCTCTGGCGCAATGGCTGGGTGACGATCCACCTGAGACACGACCGGTGAAGGCGTCGCCTTCGGCGCACAGGCAAACGGGGCGTCCTGCGGCGCCCGGCGGCAACATCCGGAGCGAAAGTAGATCCATGTTCCAGTCCTTTGAAACCACCTCGTCCCCCGCGCTCGGCCCGGCCCGCGTCGAGGCACTGCGCGCAAGGTTCGACGCCCTCGGGATCGATGGCTTTCTCGTGCCGCGCGCCGACGAGTTTCAGGGTGAGTATGTGCCGGCTTCGGCCGAGCGGCTGGCCTGGCTGACCGGCTTCACAGGTTCTGCCGGGATCGCCCTGATCCTGCGTCAGCAGGCGATCGTCTTCGTGGACGGCCGCTACACCACGCAGCTCGTGCAGCAGGTGGATCAGGCAACCTTCACGGCCGGCGACCTGGTGGGCGAACCGCCGCACAAATGGATCGCGGCCCATGGATCGCGCGGGCTGCGCCTCGGTATCGATCCCTGGCTGCACAGCGGGCAGGACGTGGCGCGCCTCGAAGCCGCGCTATCGGCCTGTGGCGGTAGCCTCGTCATCCTCGACGGCAATCCGGTTGATGCGCTGTGGCAGGATCGTCCGGCCGCGCCGATGGGTGTCGTCAGCGTGCAGCAGGAGCAGCATGCGGGCCGGCCGGCGGCTGAAAAGATCGCCGCCATGGCCGCTGCCGTCGCGGACAAGGCCGCAAATGCGCTGCTGGTTGCCGATCCCTCGTCGATTGCTTGGATCTTCAACATTCGCGGTGCCGACGTGCCCCACACGCCGCATCCGCTCGCCCGTGCGATCATCACAGCGGAAGGTGCAGCCGAGCTGTTCATCGAGCCCGCCAAGGTTTTGGGCGAGGCTGCCTCGCATCTCGATGCGCTTGCAACGCGCCATGAACCCGCCGCCCTTCTCGATCGGCTGGCAGTCCATGCCGCAGGCGGCCGCAAAATCCTCGTCGATGGCGATATCGCCTCGATCGCGCTGACGCGGGCGATCGCGGCGGCCGGCGGCATCGTGGTCGAGGCCGCCGATCCGGCCCGCCTGCCGCGTGCGATCAAGAATGCCGTCGAGCTCCGGGGCTCGGCGGAGGCGCATGTGCAGGACGGAGCGGCCATGGTGCGCTTTCTGTACTGGCTGGACAGCCAGGTGCCGGAGAGCGTCACCGAGATTTCCGCCGTCACCGCGCTGGAAGGGTTTCGCGCCCGGGTCGGCGAAAGCCTGCAGAATCCGCTGAAGGATATTTCCTTCGACACGATTTCCGGGGCAGGGGAGCATGGCGCGGTCATCCACTACCGGGTGACGACCGAAACGGATCGGCGCCTGCAGGCGGGCGAGCTGTTCCTGATCGATTCCGGCGCGCAATATGTGAACGGCACCACCGATATTACCCGCACGGTGGCCCTCGGGGCGGTGCCCGAAGAGCAGAAAAAGTTCTTCACGCTGGTGCTGAAGGGCATGATCGCCATTTCCGCGGCGCGTTTCCCGAAGGGCACGCGCGGCTGCGATCTCGATCCCCTGGCGCGCATTGCGCTGTGGAAGGCCGGCGCCGAATACGCGCATGGCACCGGCCATGGCGTCGGCTCCTATCTCTCGGTGCATGAGGGGCCGCAGCGCATTTCGCGCGTGTCCACGCAGGAACTGCTGCCGGGCATGATTCTCTCCAACGAGCCCGGCTATTATCGCCCCGGCGCGTTTGGCATCCGCATCGAGAACCTGATCTATGTACGGGAACTCGAGCCGATCGAGGGTGGCGACCTGCCGATGATGGGCTTTGAGACGCTGACCTGGTGCCCGATCGACCGACGGCTGATCCTGACCGCGCTGCTGACCGCGGAAGAGCGGGCATGGATCGACAGCTACCACGCCACCGTGCGCGAAAAGCTGGCGCCGCTGATTGCCGAGCCGGATGTGCGCGACTGGCTGGAACGGGCGACCGCGCCGCTGTGAACGGAATGTGGCCCCGCATGCGGATGCGCTGCGGGGCAATGGGTCATCAGGCCAGGACGAGGTGGCGCAGAACCATGGCTGTGCCCCATCCGGCCGCGATCAGGGCAAAGCCCTGCCACCGGAGCCCGACCAGAACCGCAACCGCCATGGCAATCTTCACATCGAGGCCACCATCGTAGAAGGCGGGGGCGACCAGCGTGGTCAGCACGGCGGCCGGAACGGCATTCAGCGCTGTTTCCATGCGCGGCGGAATGCGGGCCATGCGGCTCACCAGCAGATAGCCGCCGATGCGGGTGAGGTAGGTTGCAAGACCGGCGGCGAGGATGACGAGCGCGGTGTGGAGATCGGTGAGCCTGTCCATCAGCGTGCCTCCCGTTCGGCCGCAGCCGGCGGCGGACGATGGGCGATCAGCGCGGTGACGATCCCCGCCAGCGCGCCGAGGCTGACATGCCAGGGCGATCCCACCACATGCATGGCGATGATGGAGGCGGCCGCACTGACCGGAACCACGAGCCCGAACAGCGGGCGCCTGCGAAAACCCAGCACGAGACCGAGGAAATAGACCGGCAGCAGCACGTCGACGCCAAGTTCGACCGGATCGCCGATCAGGCTGCCGAACACGGCGCCGAGCGCGGAACTCAGGACCCAGAGCAGGTAGATGATGGCGGCGACACCGAGATACCAGCCGGTCTCCAGCCGCCCGGTGCGGTCCACCTGCTTCATCGCCTCGGCAAATTGCGGATCGGTGAGGAAGAAGAAGATGCCGGCCTTGGACGCCAGGTTCTTGCCGTCGAGATGCGGGGTCAGGGCCGCCGAATAGAGGATATGGCGGAAGTTGACGGCAAACACCGACAGCACGACCAGCCAGGCCGGCACATCGGTGCCGAACAGTTTGACGCCGACCAGCTGGCTGGCGCCGGCAAAGATGATGCCGCTCATCATCGTGGCTTCCAGCGGCGAGACGCCGCCATCGACGGCCACGGCGCCGAACAGCAGGCCGAAAGGGGCGGTCGACAGGCCTACCACGAGCCCGGTTCGGGCACCCTGCCAGAAATGCGTCTTATGCATGCGTGTTTCCTTGTGCATCGCGGGCTCGTAAGCAAACGCGAGGCGAAGCACAAGCCAACAGAATTGACGCTGCCATGCAGGATTCTGATGGTCGTGCGGCACTTCAACACACAGCCGGCCGGTCGGGTTGCTGCCGTGCGGGAGTTTTCTCGACGGGCGGAGATGGCGGGGCGGTGACGGAGGGAGCGGCGATCCTCAGTCCGACAACACGTCGCGGCTGGTGATGATGGCGACACCCTTTTCGCGCATCTCGGCGATGGCGGCCTTGACCCCTTCCGGGTCGATGCCGCGGCTGGCATCCTCGATGAAGCACACCTTGGCGTCGGGCAGCATGTCGCGGGCATCGAGGGCGGAAAATTTCACGCAGTAATCGGTGGCCAGCCCGCAGATGTCGAGTTCCTTGACCTGCTGTGCCTTCAGGTAGCCGGCAAGGCCCGTCACGGCGGCCTGATCGTTGTCGCGGAAGGCCGAGTAGCTGTCGACGGCAGGATTTTCACCCTTCTGCTGGATGTAGTCGATGGCATCCGTGTTGAGATCCGGATGGAAATCGGCGTCGGGCGTCGTCTGCACGCAATGGTCCGGCCACAGCACCTGCGGCTTTCCGGACAGGGTTCCCATGTCGAAAGGCTTTGCGCCCGGATGCTGCGAGGCGAAGCTGCCATGATCGGCGGGGTGCCAATCCTGCGAGGCCACCACGAGATCGTAGGAGCCGTCCTCGATCAGCCGGTTGATGACCGGCACCACCTTGTCACCCTCCGGAACCGGCAGGTTGCCGCCCGGGCAGAACCCGTTCTGCACGTCGATGATCAAAAGGGCCTTCATGGTCCGTTCTCCCCGGTCTTTTTGCCGGCAAAGGATGCCAAGCCCGCCTGCGGCAATCAAGCTGCAATACGATCCGACCGGTGCCTTTCACTGCCAATGGCAGCCGATGCGTGCCGGATGATTCGCGCGGCACCGCGTCCGGCCCCATGTGCCGTCGTTCGAAACACCCTCATCCTCCCGAAAACGTGATCTTAAGCGGGGCTGCTGAGAAAATTTTTACCATGTCGGCAAAGCCGCCCTTGCTGCCGCTCAAACAGGCGCCGGAAGCCCGTGCAGGCCTGCGGATCCGGGCCTTGCTGCGGCATTGCCGCGCGATCTTCGCATTTTCGCTAAACTTCTGTCAGCATCCGGCTATAATGGGCATGACGCTCAAGAGGGGCCACGTAAAGAAATTGGTTACCATAATTCGTCATCCTGATCGCACTTCGTGGAAGTGTGCGGGCGTGGGCTTAGGCCGTGTGCCCTGTCTGGGCTTCCCGTCCGTGTACGGCGCTTCAGCGCCGCGTATCCGAGTTGCGAGTAAAGGGTGACGCGTATCATGGCACTGGCTTTTGCGACGGAGCGATCCGTCTCCCGATCTTCCAGGCTCAATGCCAGCGATGCGGTCTCGGGTGGTTTCGTCAAATATGCGATGCTGGTGGGTACGACACTGGCTGCGGGTGCCTGGATGATCGGCGCGCTGGCAACGGTGCACAGCGTGGCGAGCATCAAGCCCACCGATTTTTCCTATGATATGCGTGCATCGCTCGATCTGAAGCCGTTGTCGCAGCAGATTTCGGCCGATCGCGTGATCCGCGTTTCCAAATTTTCCCGCCTGGCCGGAGGGGCGGCTGAAAAGGCCGGCCGTCTGGAAGGTGCGCATATGGCGCAGTTGCAGGCGCTGCGTCCGGCCGACCCGAGCGTGAAGCAGGGGCTTGCCGCGGCCATCGCCCGGGAAGAGACGGAAAAGCAGTTTGCCGCACTGACGAACAAGCGCCCCTCCACCTCTGACGTGAAGAGTGCGCTCGTTTCTGCATTGCAGGACAGTGTTCTGGTGGCACCGCCGACCGAGACGGCCTGGGATGCGCAGCCTGTGGGCAATGCCGAAGACGGGCAGGTGGAAGTGGCGGATCTGCAGAGTTCTGCGGAACTGGCGGTGGCCGAAGCCGTGGGACCGAGCGCAGATACCGGTCTTCCGATGGAGGGGCCGCTGCCGATCCGCCGCCCGGCGGCCAATGCGCTTGCCATGGCCATCGCCCCTTCCGCAGAGACGAAGCCGGTTGACAGCAAGCCCGCCTCGCGCATCAAGCCGCAGCCGGTGGTGGCCGAGGCGGATGATGACGAGGAGGAGGATGCTCCGAAGGCGCTGGCCTTCGCCCGCCCGGACAATCCGACCAAGAACATCAGCCGCGCCGTGCCGTGGCCGGACCAGAATGTGAAGATCGCCGTCTACGACATCACGGCCGCCAAGGTCTACATGCCGAACGGCACGGTCATGGAAGCGCATTCGGGCATCGGCGAGATGCGCGACAATCCGAAGTTCACCCATGTGAAGATGCGCGGCCCGACGCCGCCCGGCACATACAAGCTGTCGATGCGTGAAACACCCTTCCATGGCGTGGCAGCCATCCGCCTGACGCCGACCGACGGCGTGGCGCCGCTTGGCCGGACCGGTCTGCTGGCCCATACCTATCTCCTGCGCAGCGCGCCGGGCGATTCCCACGGCTGCGTGGCCTTTGCCGATTACAACAAGTTCCTCAATGCCTACAGGCGCGGGGAGGTGACGCACATGATCATCGTCAACCGCCACGACGGCACCATCCCGATGGCGGCCCTGCGCAAGATCAACCCGCGCGGCGGCAGCGGCTCGGGCGTGGCGGCCACCCCGGTTGCCGATGAGGGCGGCAATCGCCGCACGCTGATGGACTACCTGAAGCGCGACGGCTGAGGCCAGGCCTCAGCCAAGCAGGTCCCGAGCGATGGCGAGAAAGATATGCGCGCCAGTCGGGATCAGCTGATCGGGAAAATCGTAATCCGGATTGTGCAGGGCTGGATGCGTCTCTCCGGCCCCCAGAAACAACATCGCCGATTTCGCGATCGCGCCAAAGCGCCCGAAGTCTTCCGAGGCGCGAAAGGCCTCGCCCTTGCCATGCGGCAGTCCTTCCGCTTCCAGCGCGCGGCGAATGATGGCCGCGGCCTCGGGGTGGTTGACGCAGTGGCCGAATTCGTCGTGATCGCTGAAGCTCACCTGAAGCCCGTGTTCGGCGGCCATTGCCCGCGCCATGTCTTCCGTCAGCGCCCGCAGATCCGCCATGTCGGCATCCCAGACGGTGCGCAGCGTCACCCACAACTCACCATGGCCGGGGGCGATCCCGAAGGCCGGCTCGCCGATCGTGACATGGGTCACGGTTGCCAGCACCAGATCGCCGCCAGCGAGCGTGCCGGTCCGCAGGGCGGACAAGGCAGGGATGAGGGCCGCAATGGCCGGCGCCGGCGACATGCCGGTTTCCGGCATCGAGGCATGCGCCGTCTTGCCGGAAAAGGTGATCTTCAGGCCGCAGGAGGCGCAATTGGCCGGCCCCTCCTTGATCCAGCTGACACCCAGCGGAATGCCCGGCATGTTGTGCAGGGCAAAGGCGTAATCCGGCGTCAGCGGCCGGAACTCTGGGTCGGCCAGCACGGCTGCGGCACCGGCACCGTTTTCCTCGGCGGGCTGGAACAGCAGAACCACGCGGCCTTTCGCCGGCCGCGCGCGGCCGAAGACGAGGGCCAGGCCGGCAAGGATCGCCATGTGCCCGTCATGGCCGCACATATGCCCCTTGCCGGCGATCCGCGAGCGATGCGCAATCTCCGATATTTCTGCAATCGGCAGCGCATCCAGCTCGGCGCGGAACATGACCGTCGGTCCCGGCGCGGCACCGTTGAACACAGCCGCGACGCCGGTGCCGCCAAGCCCGGTGACGATCGCATCCGGCGCAGCGCCGTCCAGAAACCGTACCACCGCCGCCGCCGTCTGATGCTCGTCACCGGAGATCTCCGGCATGGTATGCAGGTGTTTGCGCCAGCGGACGAGATCGACAAGATCGGTGTCGGACAGGGGCATGCGGGTCTCCTTCTGCAGAGCAAGGAGAGGTAGCGCCTCGTCTCTTTGCCGGCAAGGCTGGACGCGGGGGTTAGCCCACCCGCTCCACAAACCCGTCCAGCACGCGCTTTTCGCCGGCGCGGTCGAAGTTGATCGTCAGCTTGTTGCCTTCGACGGAAACGACATTGCCGTTGCCGAACTTGATGTGGAAGACGCGGTCGCCGACCGCGAATCTGGACGGCGTGTCGGCCACGGATTTGGCGATCAGTTCGCCGTCGATCGTCTTCGCGCGCGGGCCGCTTTCGCCATAGCCGATGCGTTCCACCGCATGGCCGGAGCGGCTGCCCCAGTTGTCGCGGGTGGCATCGGTCTTGTTGGCCTGGGCGCGCTTCCAGCCGGGCGTCGAATAGGAATTGGCGAAGGGATCGGCCTTGTCGAAGCGTGACTGGCCGTAGCCGCCGCGTCCGTACCCGCCATAGCTGCTCTCGGATTCGGCGACATCCACATGTGCCGGCGGCAGCTCGTCCAGAAAGCGCGAGGGCATGGTGGATTGCCAGAGCCCGTGGATGCGCCGGTTGGAGACGAACCAGATGTGGCAGCGGCGTTTTGCGCGCGTCAGGCCGACATAGGCGAGGCGGCGCTCTTCCTCCAGACCGGAGCGGCCGCCTTCATCAAGCGCCCGCTGGTGCGGAAACAGGCCTTCCTCCCAGCCGGGCAGGAAGACGGTCTCGAATTCCAGACCCTTGGCCGAATGCAGCGTCATGATCGACACCGCATCCATGTCCTCGTTCTGCTCGGCATCCATCACCAGCGAGACATGTTCGAGAAAGCCGCGCAGGCTCTCGAAGGCTTCCATCGAGCGGATGAGTTCCTTCAGGTTCTCCAGCCGGCCCGGGCCTTCCGCCGACTTGTCGTTCTTCCACATGTCGGTATAGCCGGATTCATCGAGAATCTGTTCGGCCAGTTCCGTGTGCGGCGTGTTTTCCAGAAGCTCGGACCAGCGCTTGAAGCTCTGGATCACGTCGAACAGCGCCTTGCGCGCCTTTGGCTTCAGCTCGTCCGTCTCGATGATGTCGGCGGCTGCGGCCAGCATCGGGATGTCGCGGGCGCGGGCGTAATCGTGCAGCGCGCGCACCGTGGTGTCGCCGAGGCCGCGCTTCGGCGTGTTGACGATGCGCTCGAAGGCGAGATCGTCGGCCGGCTGGCAGACGAGGCGGAAATAGGCCATCGCATCGCGGATTTCGAGCCGCTCATAGAAACGCGGGCCGCCGATGACACGATAGTTCAGGCCAAGCGTGACGAACCGGTCTTCGAATTCGCGCATCTGGAACGAAGCGCGCACCAGGATCGCCATGTCGTTCAGATTGTGTTTCTTGCCGGTTGAATCGCCGCGCTGCAGCTGCTCGATGGTTTCGCCGACGGCGCGCGCCTCTTCCTCGGAATCCCAGGCGGCGTGCACCACCACCTTCTCGTCGTCAGGTTCGCGGCGTTCGGTGAACAGCGTCTTGCCGAGGCGGCCCTCGTTATGGGCGATCAGGTGGCCGGCCGCGCCGAGGATATGTTCGGTGGAGCGGTAGTTCCGCTCCAGCCGGATGACCTTGGCGCCTGGAAAATCCTTCTCGAAGCGCAGGATATTGTCCACCTCCGCGCCGCGCCAGCCATAGATCGACTGGTCGTCGTCGCCGACGCAGCAGACATTTTGCGGCACGTCCTTAGGGCGCTGGGCCAGCAGCCGCAGCCACATGTACTGCGCGGTATTGGTGTCCTGATACTCGTCCACCAGGATATAGCGGAACTTCTGGTGATAGTCCCTCAGCACATCCGGGTTGCGGCGGAAGAGATCGATGGGGTGCAGCAGCAGATCGCCGAAATCGCAGGCGTTCAGCGTCTTCAACCGCGCCTGATAGGCGGCATAAAGCTCGCGGCCCTTGCCGTTCGCAAAGGCGCGCGCATCGCCCTCCGGAATATCCTTGGGCGTCAGCCCCTTGTTCTTCCAGCCATCGATCATGCCGGCGAACTGGCGGGCCGGCCATCGCTTGTCATCGAGGCCCTCCGCCTGGATCAGCTGCTTGATCAGCCGGATCACGTCGTCCGTATCGAGAATGGTGAAATCGGAGCGCAGGCCGACCAGTTCGGCATGACGGCGCAGAAGCTTCACGCCGATGGAGTGGAAGGTGCCGAGCCAGGGCATGCCCTCGACTGCGCCGCCGACCAGAACGCCGATGCGCTCCTTCATTTCGCGCGCCGCCTTGTTGGTGAAGGTGACGGCGAGAATCTGGCTCGGAAAGGCGCGGCCGGTCGCCAGAATATGGGCGATGCGCGTGGTCAGCACGCGCGTTTTGCCGGTGCCGGCGCCGGCCAGCACGAGGACAGGACCGTCCACCGTTTCCACTGCCTCGCGCTGTTCCGGATTGAGGCCGGAGAGATAATCAGGCGTCCGGTGCTGGTCGCGGGCCGCCATGGCGCGCGCGGCAATGCCGAGGCCGCCGGTGGCAGGCTGGCTCTGCTGCGAAGCAGGCGGCACGGGCGGCGTGGTCGGTGTGCGGCGCGGGGCGTGATCCGGTTCCTCGTCGAAGAACGGAATGTCATCGAAACTGTTCGTCATCAGGCCAATCTAATGATTCCGGGGCGACAAGGCCATAGAGCATGTTCTGGTTTTATTCCAGAGCGACCGGCATTTGCAGACAAATGCGGCAGAACCGGTCGGTGCTGCGGCAAATTTGCGGCGGCCTGTGTCATGCTCACGTCAGAGTGATCGCGCAAACGTTACATTTCGGCAAGGTTGGACACGTTGGCATTGCCGTCGTTTTCACAAAACATGATACTTCGCGCATAAGTCGTCAGTTCGGGAGTTGTGATGCGGATCTGGAAGCAAGTCACCCTCAGTCTTGCCGTTCTTTCGGGCGGCCTCTGTCTCTGGCTTTTTGTTCGTCCGGATGCTGCATCGACACTGGTGAACCTCGGAGTGCCTCGTCCGCTGGTGTCCTTCCTCGCGCCTGCCGGACAAGGCACTGGCGCCCAAGGCACTGGCAAGCCATCTCTTCCGTCTGGGGCCCAGCAGGTTGCGCAGGGCGCAGGCCAGGCGGGGCAGGGCAGTGGCGCGGCGCGCGGTGTGCTGGTTGTCACCCGGCAGGTCGAGACCGGTACGGTCAACGATCACCTCAATGCCATTGGTGACGGACAGGCCATCCAGTCGGTGGTGGTGATGCCGCAGGCCAGCGGGACCGTGACGGAAATCCGTGTCGCTTCGGGCCAGAAGGTGCGCAAGGGCGATATCTTGGCGCGCCTCGATGACGACGAGCAGCGCATCGAACGCGACAAGGCGCAGGTGGCGCTGCGCAGCGCGGTCGAGAAGTCGCAATCCTACAGGAATCTGCAGTCGGTCGCGCGGCTCGATGTGCTGGATGCCCAGATTGCCGAGGAATCGGCGCGGCTTGCGCTAAGCACTGCCGAACTCAACCTTCGCCGTCGCGACATCGTGGCGCCCATCGATGGCGTGGCCGGCATCGTCGCGGTCAATATCGGCGACAACGTTACCCCGCAGACCAGCATCGTGATGCTGGACGACAGGTCGCAAATCCTCGTCGATTTCTGGGCGCCGGAACGCTTCGTCACGCAGTTGAAGCCCGGCCTTGCCGTGGAGGCAAACGCCGTCAGCCGTCCCGGCCAGACCTTCCGCGGCGAGGTGCAGTCGATCGACAACCGCGTCGATTCCGCCAGCCGCACCATCCGCGTGCGCGCCCGCATCGACAATGCAAGCGACCTCTTGCGCGCCGGCATGTCCTTCAGTGTGGCCATGCGCTTTCCGGGCGATTCCTATCCGGCCGTCGATCCGCTCTCGGTCCAGTGGGATGCGGAGGGTGCCTATGTCTGGGCGGTGGAAGAGGCAAAGGCCCGCAAGGTGCGGGTGAAGATCATCCAGCGCAATCCCGACCGCGTGCTGGTGGAAGCGGCGCTGGAGGGTGACGATCATGTGGTGACCGAAGGGCTGCAGCGGGTGCGCGAGGGCCAGCCGTTGCGGGTGCAGGGGGCGTCCCCGCAGAAGGTGGCGGAGGCGCAGCGCACATGAGCGAGAACACCCCGCGCGATCACAACAGGCTTTCGACGGACAACGGAAAGTCCACCTTCACGGCGCTGTTCGTCCGCCGCCCGATCCTCGCGGCCGTCCTCAATACCCTGCTGGTTGTTGCGGGGCTTGCGGCGCTGGTGGGGGTGGAGGTGCGCGAACTGCCGGACGTGGACCAGCCGGTCATCACGGTGCGAACCACCTATGACGGGGCCTCGCCGCAGACGGTCGATCAGGAACTGACCCAGGTGATCGAGGGGGCCGTGGCGCGCGTCAGCGGGCTGAAGGCGCTCTCTTCCTCCTCGCAGTTCGGTTCGAGCCGCGTAACGATGGAATTTTCCGACTCGGTCAATCTGGCCGAGGCCGCCAATGACGTGCGTGATGCCATTGGCCGCGTCACCTTCCAGCTGCCCGAAGATGCCGACGAGCCCCGTATCGTGAAGGCGGATTCCGATTCGCAGCCGATCATGCGTCTTGCCGTCACTTCCTCGACGCTCTCGATGGAAGACCTGACGCAGATGGTCGACAAGGTGATCACCGACCGTCTGGCGGCCGTCGATGGCGTTGCCGACGTGGAACTCTACGGTGACCAGGAGAAGATTTTTCGCGTCGACATCAATCAGGCGGCGCTCGCCAGTCGCGGTCTGACGGTGGCCGATGTGGCGACTGCGCTTGCCAGCGCGGCCCTCGACGTGCCGGCGGGGTCGCTCACCAGCCGCACGCAGGATATCGTGGTGCGCGCCACCGCAAACCTCGCGACGCCGGAGGATTTCGGCAATGTGCTGATCAAGGACAGGATCCGGCTGCGCGACGTCGCCAATGTGATGCTGGGGCCGGACGACCGGTCCACCACGCTGCGCTCCAACAGCGTGCAGGGCATTGGTCTTGGCGTGATCCGACAGGCACAGTCCAACACGCTGAATATTTCGACCGGCATCAAGGCGGTGGTTGACGAGTTGCAGAAGGCAATGCCCGTGGGCACGCGCATCTTCATCACCAGCGATGATGCTGTCTTCATTCGCGGCGCCCTGCACGAGGTGGAGCTGGCGCTCGGCCTGTCCGCGCTGATCGTCGTCGTCGTGCTCTATCTGTTCCTGCGCGACTGGCGGGCAACGCTGATCCCGGCGCTGACCATGCCGGTGGCGCTGATCGGCACGCTGACGGCGATCTATCTGGTCGGCTTCTCGATCAACATCCTGACCCTGCTTGCCATCGTGCTGGCAACAGGCCTTGTCGTGGACGATGCGATCGTGGTGCTGGAAAATATCGTGCGCCGGCGCAGCGAAGGCATGGGGCCGCGGGCCGCCGCCGTCATCGGCACGCAGCAGGTGTTCTTCGCCGTGCTCGCCACCACGGCGACGCTGGCGGCCGTGTTCATTCCGCTCTCCTTCCTGCCAGGCCAGATCGGCGGCCTGTTCCGTGAATTCGGTTTCGTGCTGGCGTTCGCGGTCGGGCTTTCCTCGATCACGGCACTCACGCTTTGCCCCATGCTGGCCTCGCGCATGCTGACGCGGCCGATGCAGGAGCCGAAGGGGCTGCTCTCCGCCTTCGGCGATCTCTTTGCGCGCACCTATGCCGTAAGCCTGCGCTTCTGTCTCAATGCGCCGCTGGTGGTAATCGCCGGCTCGCTGCTGTTCGGCTTTGCCGCCTTCGTCACGTTCGGAACCGTCAAGAACGAACTGACGCCGCGTGAGGACCGGGCGGCGATCCAGCTCAGGTTGACGGCGCCGGAGGGCGTCAGCCTCGAATACACGCAGGACCAGCTGAAACGGGTGGAGGAAAACCTGCAGCCGCTGCTCGATTCCGGAGAAATCCAGAACATTTTCTCTATTTCCGGCATGGGCAATTCCACCAATAGCGGCTTCATGGTGCTGACGCTGGCACCGTGGGACGAACGCAGCCGCAGCCAGAACGAGATCGCCAATGACGTGAACGCAGCCGCCGCAAGAGTTCCGGCGCTACGCGGCTTTGCACTGCAGAGCAACAGCCTGCGCATCCGCGGCGCCGGCAACGGGCTGCAGGTCGCGCTCGTCGGTGCCGATCATGCGCGGTTGACCCAGGCGGCGATCAAGCTTGTTCAAGCCATGGAGCAGAGCCCCGCGTTCGAGACGCCGCGGCTCGACAAGGAGCCGACGCAGGCGCAGCTCTCCGTCTCCATCGATCGTGAGCGTGCCTCCGATCTCGGTATCGATATTTCCGGTCTCTCCGCCGCCATGCAGGCGCTGCTGGACGGCCGTTCGGTGGTTGACGTCTTCGTTCAGGGCGAGGCGATCCCGGTCAAGCTCACCTCCAGCCTGCAGCCGATCAACGATCCGACCGATCTCGAAAACATCTTCCTGCGCACCGGCGATGGCAAGGTGGTGCCGATATCGACGATCGCGACGTTGCGGGAAGGGGCTGTGGCGCCGGAGCTGAACCGCGAGCAGCAGCTTGCTTCCGTCTCGCTGTCGTCGGGCCTCAAGAGCGGCGTATCGCTCGGCGATGCCCTGAGCGAGGTGCAGCGCCTGGCAGCACCCCTCCTGCCGGACGGCGCCCGCCTGATGCCGCTTGCCGAAGCCAAGACGCTTGGCGAGAATTCGAGTGGCATGGCGATCACCTTCGGCTTTGCCATTGCCATCATCTTTCTGGTGCTGGCAGCGCAGTTCGAGAGTGTCTTGTCCTCGGTCATCATCATGACGACGGTGCCGCTCGGTCTGGCCTGCGCCGTCTTCGCGCTTGTGCTGACGGGATCGAGCCTCAATGTCTACAGCCAGATCGGTCTCGTGCTTCTCGTCGGTGTCATGGCGAAGAACGGCATCCTGATCGTGGAGTTCGCCAATCAGCTGCGGGACCACGGCGAGGGTGTTCGCCAGTCGATCGAACGGGCCTGCAGCCTGCGCCTGCGGCCGGTGATGATGACGATGATCGCCACCATTCTCGGCGGTGTGCCGCTGGTGCTGGCGCAAGGAGCCGGTGCCGAAGCGCGCATCGCGCTCGGCTGGGTCATTGTCGGCGGACTGGGGATGGCGACGCTGGTGACGCTCTATATCACGCCTGTCGCCTATCTTCTGCTTGCCCGCTTCGCCAAGCCGCATGCCCATGAGGAGCAGCGGCTGCAGGACGAACTGGAGCGGGCGGGGCATCGCGCTGCCAATGCCGAGGACAAGCCGCTGCTGGCGGCGGAATAGGTATGTCGCTGGACGAAGCAGGGGCGGGCGAAGACGGCCGCACCTGTTTCGCATATGGACAACCCCGGATGTCTCCCTTACCAAGCGGGGAAGAGACTGACGGCCATGACCGGCCGGATCTGGAGGCATGACCATGGTAATGAGAGACGTGCAGACCGGGCAGCGCAACGAGGGGGGCATCGCCTCTGTGCTCGGTATCCTGAAGCAGCAGCTTGGCGAAAAACTCCAGACCGGTCAGGCCTTTCGCGAACAGCATGCCCACACCACCACCTATCTGCCGCGGCAGATCCCGGATGGCGTGGTCTTCGCCGAAAGCGTCGAGGATGTGAAGGCTGTGGTAAAGGCCTGCGCCACGCATCGGGTGCCGGTCATTCCCTTCGGTACCGGCTCGTCGCTGGAAGGGCAGGTGAATGCCCCGAGCGGCGGCATCTCGCTCGATTTTTCCCGCATGGACAAGGTGCTACGCGTCTCGCCCGAGGATCTCGACGTGACGGTGCAGCCGGGCGTCACCCGCGAGGCGCTGAACACCTATCTGCGCGATACCGGGCTGTTTTTCCCGATCGATCCCGGTGCCAATGCCTCGATCGGCGGCATGACGGCAACGCGCGCCTCCGGCACCAATGCCGTGCGCTACGGCACGATGAAGGACAATGTCCTCTCGCTGACCGTGGTGACGGCCGACGGCGAGGAGATCGTCACCGGCACGCGCGCCAAGAAGTCGTCGGCCGGCTATGACCTGACGCGCCTCTTCGTCGGATCCGAAGGCACGCTGGGCGTCATTACCTCCATCACCCTGAAGTTGCAGGGCATTCCGGAAAAGATCGGCGGCGGGGTCTGCTCCTTTCCCACGGTCAAGGCTGCCTGCGATGCGGTGATCATGACCATCCAGATGGGTATCCCCGTCGCGCGCATCGAGCTTCTCGATGAAATGCAGATGCGTGCCTGCAATGCCTATTCCGGCCTGAGCTATGACGAGAAGCCGACGCTGTTCGTGGAATTCCACGGCACCGAGGACACGGTGCCGATGCAGTCGGAGCAGTTTTCCATGATTGCCGCCGAATGCGGCGGCGAGGATTTCCAGTTCACCGGCGACGCGCAGCAGCGCGCCAAGCTGTGGAAGGCGCGTCACGATGCCTATTGGGCGGCGCGGGCACTGGCGCCGCATCTCGGCGCCTTGTCCACCGACGTCTGCGTGCCGATTTCGAGGCTTGCCGATTGCGTGGCCGAGACCCATGCGGATATCCGCGACAGCGGGTTCCTGGGGCCGATCGTCGGCCATGCCGGCGATGGCAACTTCCACATCCTGCTGCTGTTCGATGAAAAGGATCCGGCCGATATTGCCCGGGCCGAAGCCTTTGTGGAGCGGCTGAACCGCCGGGCGCTGTCGATGGACGGCACCTGCACCGGCGAGCATGGCATCGGCCAGGGCAAGATGAGCTTTCTGGAGCAGGAGGCGAGTTCGTCGCTGCCCCTGATGCGGGCCATCAAGAAAACGCTCGATCCGCAGGATATCTTCAATCCCGGCAAGATCTTGCGTCCGGGCGCGTGAACATTCACCGGCCTGTGGCTTGAAGCATGTACTGGCGGACCTAAACTCGAAAACGCCAGACAAGGAGAATGACTAGGTGCTTGGACGGATCATGCTCTTGATCGGCGGCCTCGTGGTTGTCGCCCTGTTCACGGCCTTGCTGGCGCCGTTCTTCGTGGACTGGTCCAATTTCCGGCGTGACTTCGAGGACCAGGCCAGCCGTATACTGGGCAAGAAGGTCACGGTGCATGGTGCCGTCGATGCGCGCATCCTGCCCTTTCCCTCCGTCACGCTGCATGATGTGCGCGTCGGGCAGGACGTGGACGGCACGCCGCTGGTGCAGGTGGCGCAGTTTTCCATGGATATGGAACTTGCTCCCTTCCTCTCCGGCGAGGCGCGTATCTTCGACATGCGCATTGATCGGCCAAAGGCGCGCATTCGCCTGTTGAAGGACGGTCGCCTGGACTGGATGCGCGGCAGCCGCGCCGAAATCCCTGCCCGCAACGTGGTGCTGGAGGATGTCCATGTCATCGGTGGCGAGGTGGAGTTCATCGATGAGGCCAGCGGTCGCACGCGCCGGCTGACCGGTTTGACCGCGGAAATGTCGGCGCATTCGCTGGCGGGCCCCTGGCGGGCCGAAGGCAATGCCACCCTCGATGGCTACGAGGCGAAGTTTTCGCTTTCCAGCGCCGAGGCGGACACGAATGCGCATGTCGTGCCGCTGCGGCTGAAGCTCTGGCCGGATGTGCAGCCGGTCGAGGTGCAGATGGACGGCGCCTTATCTGTTGCGGATGACCGTCCGGCCTACAAGGGTGACTTCAATCTCGCCTTCGTCGAGCAGCCTGTAAGCCCGGTCGTTGCCCCGGGCGTCAAGCCGCCACCGCCGCCGCGCACCAAGGGCAAGTTCGAACTGACCAACGACCGTATCCGCATTCCCCAATACCGGCTGGAGGCGGGCGCGCTCGATAATCCCTATGTTGTCACCGGTGAGGCAACCCTCGATACCGGCGACAAGCCGGAATTTCTGCTGACGGCCGAAGGACAGCAGGTGGATGTGAACCGTCTCACCAGCGACGCCGTCAAGGGCAAGACGGCGCGCGATCCGCATGCTTCGGCGCAGCGCCGGCTGAATGCGCTGGTGGAGATGGCGGCGCGCATTCCTGTGCCGCCGGTGCCGGGACGCGCCACGATCCGCCTTCCGGCGATTGTGGCCGGCGGCACGACGATCCGTGAGGTCGAACTGAACCTGCGCCCGGCCGGCAATGGCTGGAATGTGGACAATGCGGTCGCCGTTCTGCCGGGCCGCACCCAGGTGGAGGCCCAGGGGCTGCTGAAGCTGCAGGATGGTCCCTCCTTCGTCGGCACCATGCTGCTCGCCTCGACCCAGCCCTCGGGGCTTGCCGACTGGCTGAAGGGACAGGTCGATCCCGCCATACGCCAGCTGAAGAGCGCCGGCTTTTCGGCGCGCGTCAATCTCACGCCGGAACTGCAGCGCTTTGAATCGCTGGAACTGGCTGTCGGGCCGGCCCTGCTGAAGGGCCGCGTCGAGCGCCAGTCGCATGCCGACCGCATGCCCGATTTCAGCATGGATCTGTCCGGTAACGAGATTGACCTCGATGCGCTGCGCGCGCTGGGTTCGCTCCTGACCGACGAGGATGCCGGTCAGATGGTCCTCGATCACCGGTTGGCCGCGCATCTGAAGGCGGATCGGCTGACGATGCTCGGCATCGCCGCCAACAAGGTGGAAACCACCTTCGCGCTCGGGGCCGGTTCGGTTTCGCTGGAACGGCTGACGATCGGTGATCTGGCCGGGGCGAGGATCTCGGCGCGCGGCAAGGCAGAGGGCTCCTTCCTCGCCTATTCCGGCAGCGGGTCACTGAGTTTCAACGCGGCAGACCCGCAAGCCTTCATCGCCATGCTGCGTCAGCAATTGCCGCGTCATCCGCTGCTCGACCGGCTGGCCGCGAATGCCGGCTTCTATGCCGATACCAGCCTTCAGGCGAGCGTCACCCTCGGCAATGGTCTTGCAGCGCGGGTAACGGGCACTTCCAATGGCAGCAAGGTGGATGGGGATGTGGCGCTGCCGAATCTGTTCGATCTGACGGCGCCGACGGAACTGCGCGTGGCGGTCACGGCCAGCAATCCTGAGGCGTCCACGCTGCTCGGGCAGGCGGGCCTCGACATCCTGCCTTTCGACGGCGATTCCGGAGCCACGCTGTCGCTCGATCTTTCCAGCGTCGATGGTGCACCGGCCACGACGAAGCTTTCCTACCAGACCGACCGCACCCGCTTTACGGCCGCAGGGACGCTGGCGCTATCCCCGCAGACATTCGGCGAGGGCACGCTTGTCCTCGGCCTGCAGAGCAGCGACATCGAGCCGACGCTGATGACGACAGGGCTCGGCCTGCCGCAGTTCGGAGTCGGGTTGCCGCTCGATCTGAACGGCAGCATGACGGTGGCCGCGAAGACGATCGGTATCTCCGGCCTCACCGGCACGATTGCCGGCAATGCCGTTTCGGGTGAGGTCTTGATGGATCGCGCCGCTCTGGTGCCGACCGTCTCCGCCAGGCTGTCGCTTGGCACGCTCGACCTGTCCTGGCTTGCGGAGGCCGTCTACGGGCCCTTGAACGATGCCGGCACGGGGGCGGTCTCGGCCAAACCTTTCGCGGCGCCGCTGTTTGCCGGCTGGGATGTGACGGCGGATGTGACGGCGGCAGCGCTGACGACGCCAGGTTTCGGCACGGTGGAGAAAATGTCCGGCCGGCTTGCCGCCAAGTCCGGCGGCATTGCCATCGACAATCTGGCCGGGACCTGGATGAATGGACGGGTGGCCGGCCGGCTCTCGCTGTCGAACAGCGGCGGCGTTGGCCTGTTCCAGACGCGCCTCTCCGTCGACGGTGCCGATCTCGCGGCCCTTGCCTGGCGGCAGGGCGACACACCGGTCCTTCGCGGTCGCCTCGGCGGCGAGCTTGCGGCGGAGGCTACAGCCAGGAGCCCGCGCGATCTCTTGTCCGCCGTTAGCGGTTCCGGGGCGATCCGTCTGAGTGACGTGTCCCTGCCGATGATCAATGGCAATCTTCTCCCGGCACTGTTGCCCAAGGCGGATGCGATCGAGGGCGAGGTGACCGCCGCAAAGGTGCTGCCGTTCGTCCGCGACCTCGTGCATGCCGGTAGCGTTCAGATCGGGACCGTCTCCGTGCCCTTCACCATCAATGGCGGTCTTGTGCGGGCGCAGAATCTGATGGCGCGGGCGGGTGATCTCTCGCTGGGCGGCGAGCTGCGTGTCAACATTCCCCGGCATCTGCTCGGTGCCGAACTGCAACTCGCCTACGACGCAGGCGAGAACGCCATCGAGGGCGGGCAGCCGTCAATCCGGCTGTCCTATTCCGGCGATCTGGCCGATCCGGAGGAAAGCCTCGATGTCGAGGCCATGACCAATTTCCTGTCGCTAAGAGCCTTCGAGCGGGAACGGCGACGCGTTGAAACCCTGCAGGCCAGCGTGCTCGAAAAGCAGCGCCTGCGCCGCGAGGTGATGCTCTATGCCGCGCGCGAGAACGAGCGTCGCGTGGCCCGTGAAAAGGCACAGCAGGAAGAGCAGGCCCGCCGCGAGGACGAGCAGCGGCGCCAGGCGGAGGCCGAGCGGCAGCGTCAGGAGATCGAGCGTCTCCAGCGCGAACAGGCGCCCGTGCTGCAGGTGCCGCCATTGGGTGAACTGATGCGGCCGGGAACAGCCATGCCAAACGCGCCGGCCGGCAACTGATCAGGACGTCTCGCGCGCGACGGTGTGGTCGAGACGCTTGCCGCCGCGTTGGCCTTTAACCCGTCCAAGGCGGAGGAAGGCTATTCGCCCGTCAACCCGTCGGCTTTCGGCGCCCCATGCTGCTTGATCCAGGAGAGCACATGGAGACGCAGCGCCGAGGAGAGATTGCTGTCTGGTTCGCGGGCATCGTCGATTTCGGCAATCAGGCCGGCTAGGCTCATGCGGCGCGTGGCCGCGATGGCCTTGAGATCCGCCCAGAAGGCGTCTTCCAGCGAAAAGCTGGTGCGGTGGCCGTGCAGCGTGGCTGAATGCTTGCGGATCACGACCACCTCACATCCTGATTCAAGAGGTTTTCGAACTGATTCCGGTAATGGATGCAAGTGTCTGGAAACAAAGCGGTTTGATCATGTGAGGGCAGGTCACTCAGCCTTGTCGTCGTCGCCCCTGGGCTCCAGGCGTCCCTGGTCGAGGCGACGCGCGGCCTGGTCGTTCAGCGCCCGGGTGAGCTTCTTTTCGTCCTTCGTGCGACCGAAGGTCAGGCGGTTCTGGTCCGCCTGCCTGTCCTTTTCGCTGCGCGCCTTGGCCTTGCGGAACTGGCGAAGATTGACGACATCCCCACTCATCGGCGCACCTCCCGGGGCTTACTGCTTCTTGCGGAAGGCATCGAGGGAAACGACGGAAGCAGGCTTCTTCTCCTCGCCGGCACCCTGTTCTTCCGCGGCCTGCGGCTTGGCCGCAGTCTCCACGGGATAGGCGGTGATTTCCGCAGAGCTTTCGTCTTCCTCGGCCAGCGGAACCTCGAATTCCAGCTCGAAATTCACGGAAGGATCATAGAAGCCGCGAATGGCGTTGAAGGGGATGACCAGCTTCTCCGGCGTGTCTGAGAAGGACAGGCCCACTTCAAAATGGGTGTCGGTCACCTTCAGGTCCCAGAACTGGTGCTGCAGGACGATGGTCATCTGCTCGACATACTTTGTCTTGAGGTGCTGCGAGATGCGAACACCCGGCGCGCCGGTCAGGAACGTGATGAAGAAATGATGATCACCCGGCAGCCGGCCGGTGGCGGCCACTTCGGTCAAAACCTTGCGGATGACGCCGCGCAGGGCGTCCTGTGCCAGAATGTCGTAACGGATGTGATCCTGCCCCATCGGTGCCTTCTTCCAATCAATTTCGTCTTGTTCCGGCGATTTGCCATTGCCTGTTATAAGGCACCTCCGCCGCTCGCGGAAGTCCCGCACGTGCCTGTGGCATGGTCTTGGCGAAAAACAGGGAAAAGGGAAGGTGAAGGCTTCTGTTGCCAGGTGCCTTCGGACCCCGCCTCAAGGGGCTAACCTAGAGGACTTGGAGCGGAATTCCCGCACCGCCATTAGGCAGCGAGAGCGTATTCCTTAGCGTTGTTGTCGTTTGCAACTACACTTGTGACCCGATAACGGCGGTATCATGCCGAGCAAAAGTTCGATCTTTACGCCCTTGTCGATCCTATTTCGCCCCCATCAGAAGCCGGTCTTTCACACGGAAAAGACCGACCGGTTTCTGGTGGAGGCGCCGGGTACCGCCCCCGGGTCCAATAGGTTTATTACACCGACCGTTTATTGCCATAGCCGGAGCAAGCCCCGGCACTCCCCATATAGGAGTTTCCGGGGAGGATGAAAAGGCCTCTGTCGTGCAAACGTCATCGGCGCGCCTTTCTGCGGGGTGAGGCCGGGTTCACAGCGTCATCGTGCCGGTGATCACCGTTGCCACTGAGCCGCCGATCCACAGGCCATTGCCGTCCTGTTCGACCGCAACGCGGCCGGCCCGGCCGATCGCGGTGCCCTGGGCTGCGACATAGCGTGCCGGCGCAAGGCCTGCGCTCGTCAGCCAGCAGGCAAGGCCGGCGTTCAGGCTGCCGGTCACCGGATCCTCGAAGCCTGCGGCGGTAAAGCCGCGCACCTCGATATCGGCATCGGTGGCGTCATCGGCCGTGCAGCGGGCGAAGATGCCGACGCGCATGCCCCTGAGACGCTGGAAATCCGGCGTGACCGAGAGAACCGTCTGACGCGAGGCGAGCAGCACCGCCAGCCAGCCCGGCCCGTTGTCCACCCATTCCGCCGCCAGCGCTGCCTCCCGCGGCAGGCCGAGACCCTCCATGATGCGGACGAGGATTGCCTCCTCCACGGCGCCGGTGCGCAGCATGGGCGGCGCCTGGAAGGCAAGCGTCTCGCCGCTTTGCCGCACAGGGATGAGGCCCGCGCCGCATTCCTGTATCACATGATCGCCGGCGGGCCTGCCGCCGGCCTCCAGCCAGGAATGGCAGGAGCCGAGCGTCGGATGGCCGGCAAAGGGCAGTTCCTCGCGCGGCGTGAAGATGCGCACCCGGTAATCCGCGCCTGCCCTTGTCGGTTTCAGCAGGAAGGTGGTCTCGCTGAGATTGGTCCAGCGGGCGAAGGCGGCCATGTCGGCATCCGAGAGGCCGTCTGCGTCATGGACAACGGCCAGCGCATTGCCGCGCAGCCGCTCGCCGCTGAACACGTCGACCTGGCGGAAGGAAAGGGGAGTGGTCATGGATCGTCTCTCCGGCCTTGCGATTCGGGATGCCTCTGGCGGCCTCATCCCATTCGCGGCAAAGCGGGCGGGGCGGCAAGCCCGAAAGGCGGGGATTGGTTCGCCCGGCCCTGTATCTTGGCGGTCCGCCCGCCTATGATGCGCGCGACGAATCTGGACGGCAGGACAGGGCATGAAACAGTATCACGATCTTCTTCGCCACGTGATGGAGAACGGCACCGATCGCGGCGACCGCACCGGCACCGGCACGCGCTCCGTCTTCGGTTACCAGATGCGCTTCGATCTGTCGGAGGGCTTTCCGGTGCTCACGACGAAGAAGCTACACCTGCGCTCCATCATTCACGAGCTTCTGTGGTTCCTGAAGGGCGATACCAACATTGCCTATCTCAAGGAAAACGGCGTTTCCATCTGGGATGAGTGGGCAGACGACAAGGGCGAACTGGGACCCGTCTATGGCTACCAGTGGCGTTCCTGGCCGCGGCCAGAAGGCGGCAGCGTCGACCAGATCCAAAACCTTGTCGAAGGCATCCAAAAAAACCCCAATTCACGCCGCCACATTGTCTCTGCCTGGAACCCGGCGCAGGTGGACGAGATGGCGCTGCCGCCCTGCCACTGCCTCTTCCAGTTCTACGTGGCGGACGGGAAACTGTCCTGCCAGCTCTACCAGCGCTCCGCCGATATCTTCCTCGGCGTGCCCTTCAATATCGCCTCCTATGCGCTGCTGACCATGATGGTGGCGCAGGTAACGGGGCTGAAGTCCGGCGACTTCATCCATACGCTGGGTGACGCGCATCTTTATGCCAACCATTTCGAGCAGGCGAAAACCCTTCTGCAGCGCGTGCCGAAGGCGTTGCCGGTCATGAGGATCAATCCCGACGTGACCGACATCTTCGGTTTCCGCTTCGAGGATTTCGAACTGGTCGGCTACGAAGCGGATCCCAACATCAAGGCACCGGTGGCGGTATGAACGACGCGCCTGTTCCCGTTGTCCTGATTTCCGCGGTGTCGGAAAACAACGTCATCGGTCGCGATGGCGACATGCCGTGGAAGCTGTCGACGGATCTGAAGCGGTTCAAGGCGATGACGCTCGGCAAACCGGTGATCCTCGGGCGAAAGACGCTCGAGAGTTTTGGCGGCAGACCGCTGCCGGGGCGCCCGCATGTGGTGATTACCCGCAATCCCGCGTTGCAGGTGGAGGGGTGCCGCATGGTCGCGTCGCTGCCGGAGGCTCTGGTGCTGGCCCGGCAGATTGCCGTCGAAACCGGTGCCGCGGAAATCTGCGTGATCGGTGGCGGCGAGATCTATGCCCAGGCGATAGACGATGCCGACCGGCTCTACATCACCCATGTGGAAACACAGATTCCCGATGGCGATACCTTCTTTCCGGCCATCGATCCTGCCCTCTTCGAGAAGGTCGAGGAGATCGCGGTGCCGGCCGGTGAGAAGGACAGCTTTCCTACCCTTTTCACAACTTATCGTCGCCGGCCTGCGGCAAACTGAAACATTTCGTTACCTTACACCGGGAAGTGAGACTGCCCTGCGTTGAAAGCAGCCCTTCGCATACCTATAACGGGGCATGACCCGATTGCTGCGTGTTCCATGCGGCGGCTGGCGGGGTGGGAGTGACACGAACAAAGAGGTTTTGATGCCCTGGAGCAATCAGAATGGCGGCGGCCCCTGGGGGGGCGGCGGCGGCAACAATCAGGGGCCATGGGGTCAAGGCCCCAATCGTCCGCGTGGCGGGGGCGGCGGTGGCAACAATGGTGGTCCGCCGGATCTGGAGGATATCATCCGCCGCAGCCAGGACAGGCTCCGCAACATTGTTCCCGGCGGCTTCAACGGCGGTGCCTTCCTCATCGTTCTGCTGATCGTGCTTGCCTTCGTCGGCATCCAGTCCGTCTACACCGTGCAGCCGGATGAGCGTGGCGTCGAGCTGCGCTTCGGCAAGCCGAAGGACGAAATCTCCGGTCCGGGCCTGCATTTCCACTTCTGGCCGATCGAGACCGTCGAGATCGTCAAGGTGACAGAGCAGCAGTTGAACATTGGCGGGCGTGGCAATGCCAGCTCTTCCGAAGGTCTGATGCTGTCCGGCGACCAGAATATCGTCAACGTGCAGTTCTCGGTCCTGTTCACCGTCACCGATCCGCGCACCTATCTCTTCAATCTGGAGGCGCCGACCGCGACCCTCCAGCAGGTCGCCGAAAGCGCCATGCGCGAGGTCGTCGGTCGTCGTCCGGCGCAGGATGTCTTCCGCGACAACCGTGAGCAGATCTCCACGGAAGTGCGCGACATCATCCAGGGTACGATGGATACCTACGGCTCCGGTATTGCGATCAATGCGGTGCCGATCGAGGATGCCGCGCCGCCGCGCGAAGTGGCCGATGCCTTCGAAGAAGTCCAGCGCGCCGAGCAGGACGAGGATCGCTTCGTCGAGGAAGCCAACCAGTATGCCAACCAGCAGCTCGGTCAGGCCCGAGGTCAGGCAGCCCAGGTTCGCGAAGAAGCCTCCGCCTACAAGGATCGCGTCGTCAACGAGGCGACCGGTGAAGCGCAGCGCTTCGTTTCGATCTACAACGAGTATCGCAATGCTCCGGACGTGACGCGTGACCGCATCTATCTGGAAACCATGGAGAATGTGCTGAAGAATTCCAACAAGGTCATCCTGGACGAAAAGCAGGGTGCCGTGCCCTACCTGCCGCTGAACGAGATGATGCGTCAGAACAGCCAGGCAGCCGGCGCCGCGAACCGGGGAGGCAACCCATGACTTCGAACCGTCTCCCGGCCACCATCATCGGTGTGGCGATCCTGTTGTTCCTCGCCTACTCCTCCATCTTCGTGGTGAGTGCGCGCCAGCAGGCCATCGTGCTGCGCTTCGGTAATATCCAGGACGTGAAGACCGAGCCGGGCATCTACTTCAAGCTGCCCTTCGCCTTCATGGATGCCGACCGTGTACAGTACATCGAAGATCGCGCGCTTCGCTTCGATCTCGACAATATCCGCGTGCAGGTGCGCGGCGGTGCCTTCTATGAAGTGGATGCCTTCGTGGTCTACCAGATCACCGATGCCCGCCGCTTCCGCCAGACCGTTTCCGGCGATCGCGATTCGGCGGAAGCGCGCCTGCGCACCCGTCTCGATGCAGCGCTTCGCCGCGTCTACGGTCTGCGCAACTTCTCGGCAGCGCTCTCCGACGAACGCTCCTCGATGATGCAGGAAGTGCGTGCCGACCTGCAGAACGCCGCCGAATCGCTCGGTCTCGTGGTCCGCGATGTCCGCATCCGCCGCACGGATCTGACCCGCGAAGTCTCGCAGCAGACCTATCAGCGCATGCGGGCGGAACGTCTGGCCGAGGCCGAGCTGATTCGCGCCCGCGGTAACGAAGCCGGTCAGCGTCGCCGCGCCATCGCCGACCGTCAGGTCGTCGAGATCGTGTCCGAAGCGCAGCGGGATTCGGAAATCATGCGCGGTGAGGGCGATGCCGAGCGCAACCGCATCTTCGCCGAAGCCTTCACGCGTGATCCTGCCTTCTTCGAGTTCTACCGCTCGATGCGTGCTTATGTCGGCGCGCTTTCGGACAAGAACACGACCATGGTTCTGTCGCCCGACAGCCAGTTCTTCCGCTACTTCAAGCAGAGCGGCGATCCGGCACAGGCGGCTCCGACGGCACCGGCTGCGGCTCCGTCCAACTGATCCCGGCAAGGGGCGGCTTCAAGCCGCCCCTTCTCGATTCAAAGGGGGTGTTCATCTTCTGGGGACTCACGAAAAGGTAATTTCCTCCGCCCTCTTTCCGCCTTATGCTTTGTGACACATGGCGATTTGCAACCGAGGATGCCTGATGGTGAACCCCCTTCGATTGTCCCTGCGACATTCCCTGGCGACCGTGATGGCGTTGACGCTGTCGGCCACGTCGTTTGCGGGGCCGGTGCGTGCCCAGACAACCGTGCAGGCGGCGCCGTCCGCGCGTGTGCCGGGCGGGCCGGCCTCCGTTGCAGATCTCGCCGAAGGCCTTCTGGATGCCGTGGTGAACATCTCCACCTCGCAGAGCGTGAAAGGCCAGGGCAGCGGGCCGCAGAAACCTGTCGTGCCCGAGGGCTCTCCCTTCCAGGACCTGTTCGATGACTTCTTCGATGGCCAGGGCAAGCCGCAGGACAACCGCAAGGTTAGTTCACTCGGGTCCGGCTTCGTCATCGATCCCTCCGGTTATGTGGTCACCAACAACCATGTGATCGAGGGCGCCGATGATATCGAGGTGATCTTCCCGAACGGCAACAAGCTGAAAGCCAAGCTGGTCGGCACGGATACCAAGACCGATCTTTCCGTGCTGAAGGTGGAATCGAAGACGCCGCTGAAATCCGTGCGCTTCGGCGATTCCAAGAAGATGCGCATCGGTGACTGGGTGATGGCCATCGGCAACCCGTTCGGGCTTGGTGGTTCCGTCACCATCGGCATCGTCTCGGCGCGCGGCCGCAACATCAATGCCGGCCCCTACGACAATTTCATCCAGACGGATGCGGCCATCAACAAGGGCAATTCCGGCGGTCCGTTGTTCAACATGAACGGCGAGGTGATCGGCATCAACACCGCGATCATTTCCCCGAGCGGCGGCTCGATCGGCATCGGTTTTGCGGTTCCGACGGAACTCGCCCAGAATATCGTGCAGCAACTGATCGAATTCGGCGAAACGCGGCGCGGCTGGCTCGGCGTGCGCATCCAGCCGGTCACGGATGATGTTGCGGAAAGCCTTGGCTTGAGTGGTGCACGCGGCGCCCTCGTTTCCGGCGTCATCAAGGGTGGTCCTGTGGACGACGGCACGATCAAGGCCGGCGACGTTGTTCTCTCCTTCGACGGCAAGCCGGTCAAGGAAATGCGGGATCTTCCGCTCGCGGTCGCCGAGAGCCCTGTCGGCAAGCAGGTCGATGTGGTGGTCCTGCGCGACGGCAAGGAGCAGACGGTCAAGGTGACGCTCGGCCGCCTGGAAGACAGTGCTGCGGCGGAAGATGCCGGCCAGGATCCGGCTGCCGGCGAGGACAAGGGCAGTGCCGACAAGGGAAGCCCGAACCAGGGAGCCCAGGGCAAGGGATCCCAGGGCAAGGGAAGCGACAGCCAGGATGACGTAAAACCGGAAGATCCGGTCGAGCTTCTCGGCATGACGCTGACCATTCTGGACGATGCGCGCCACAAGACGTTCGGCATTGCCGAGAGCGTGGAAGGCGTGGTCATCACCTCCGTGGAGCCCGGTTCGGTGGCTGCCGACAAGGGCCTGAAGGCGGGCGAGGTGATTGTCGAAGTGGCGCAGGACTTCGTCTCGACTCCCGGCGATGTCAGCGATCGCATCGATGAACTGAAGGGCGAGGGGCGCCGCAATGCACACATGATGATTGCTGGCGCGAGCGGCCAGTTGCGGTTCGTGGCGCTGCCGCTGGAGTAGGATTGGTCCGAAAGCCGGCAGTTCTGGAGAGCGGCGCATTGTGCCCCGCTCTCGGCGCTTTACCCCATATCGCCTGCCGCTGCTGCCGGGCACAGGCGCTGATAGGTCACATGCCGCTTGAGATGCAGATGTGTGTCGGGCACCCGGGGACTGTCGAAATCGAGATCCGGGCGGTGCTGCATGCCGAGCCTGCGCATGACGGCGATGGAGCGGGCGTTGCCGGCCACCGCAAAGGAGATGATGTGCGGCAGGCCGTGCTGGTCGAAGCCATGCGTCAGCGTTGCTTCGGCCGCCTCCGTCACGTAGCCATTGCCCCAGAACCGGGTTGCCAGACGCCAGCCGATCTCGATCGTTCCGATGGGAAAGATTTCGGGCATGTTGGCCGGCGCCAGCCCGCAGAAGCCCATGGCCTCGCCGGTCTCCTTCAGTTCCAGCGCGTAGAAGCCCAACCCGTCGTCGCGGATCATGCCGTTGACGCGGTCCATCAGCTGGTCCGCTTCGGCATGGCTGCGGCGAAACGGAAAGAACTCCATCACCTTCGGATCGGCATTGATTTCGCGGAACAGATCGCGGTCGCGCTCCAGCCAGCTGCGCAGGAGAAGCCGCGGCGTTTCGGCAATGACGACCGGATCGCGCTCGCTCATGGCGTTGCGAAGTCGCTTCTGCGGTAGCCCTGGATATAGAGAAGCGCCGTCAGGTCGCCATGGTCGATGCGCATGCCCGCCTCGGCGGCCACCGTCGGCTTGGCATGCAGGGCGACACCCGCACCGGCAAGCTTGATCATGCCGAGATCGTTGGCACCATCGCCGACCGCCATGGCTTCTGTCGGGGAGATGCCGAGGGTCGCTGCAATCTCTTCCAGCGCGTCCACCTTGGCCTGCTTGCCGAGAATGGGCTCCGCCACCTCGCCGGTCAGCACGCCATCCTGTTCCAGGAGAATGTTGGCGCGGTTTTCGTGGAAGCCGAGCATGGCGGCGATCCGGCTGGTGAACACCGTGAAGCCGCCGGAGACGAGCGCGGTGTGAAATCCTTTGGCGCGCATGGTGGCAATCAGTTGCGGCCCGCCAGACGTCAGCGTGATGCGCTTGGCGATCACCTCGTCCACCACGCCGATCGGCAGGCCCTTCAGCAGGGCGACGCGTTCGCGCAGTGCAGGTTCGAAGGCGATCTCGCCATTCATGGCGCGGGCGGTGATCGTCGCCACCTTGTCTTTCAGGCCTACCACATCGGCGAGTTCGTCAATGCATTCCTGGCCGATCATGGTCGAATCCATGTCGGCGATCAGAAGCTTCTTGCGGCGCGTTTCTGCCGGTTGCACCACCACATCCACCGGCTGGCCGGCGAGAAAGGCGCGAAGCGATGCCTCCGCTGCCTTCGGATCGGTCTCGTCGCGCAACGCAAGATCGCAGGCAACGCCGTCCGCCAGCCAGTAAAGGCCTGCGGCTTTGACCGCTTCGGCGGCCTGTTCTCCCAGTTTTCCTGTGAGAACGGGATTTGACGGATGGGCAATGAGCGTGGCAACGAAAGCCATGATGAAAAACCTTCGGGACAATTGCGAGGCCATCCTGATAACCGGGCCGACGGCCAGCGGCAAGTCGGCGCTTGCGCTGCAACTGGCGGCGAGGCATGGCGGCGTTGTGATCAATGCCGACAGCATGCAGGTCTACGACACGCTGAGGGTGCTGACCGCGCGCCCTGCCGAAGAGGAGATGCAGGGCATTGCCCATCACCTCTATGGCCATGTGCCGGCGACCACCGCCTATTCCACCGGCGAATGGCTGCGTGACGTGGAGGTCCTTTTGCCGGTTCTGCGCCGCGAAGGCCGCCTGCCGGTGTTTGTCGGCGGCACGGGGCTTTATTTCAAGGCGCTCACCGGTGGCCTCTCCGAAATGCCGGCCATTCCGGCGGATATCCGCGACACTCTTCGCGCCCGGCTGCTGGGCGAAGGGGCGTCGGTGCTGCATGGAGAACTTGCCGCCTGCGATCCGGCCATGGCCGCACGTCTGATGCCCGGCGACGGCCAGCGGATCGTCCGGGCGCTGGAGGTTTTTGCGGCGACCGGTCGTTCGATTGCCGATTTCCAGGCCGCGCGCGGACCGATGCTGGTCGATCCGGACAAGGCGGAGAAGATTGTCGTGCTGCCGGATCGCAAGGCGCTGCATGCGCGCATCGACCGTCGCTTCGAGAGCATGCTGGAGACCGGCGCCATCGGCGAGGTGCAATCGCTTCTGGCGCTTGAACCGGCGCCGGATGCGCCGGTCATGCGGGCAATCGGTGTTTCGGAAATTGCCGCCCTGCTGGCTGGCACCATGAGCCGCGCCGAGGTGATCGAGCGGGGCTCGGCTTTGACCCGACAATATGCCAAGCGGCAGATGACCTGGTTCCGCAACCAGATGGACGAGAGCTGGATGCGCTTCGACCCGCTGGCCTGACGGAGGTTCAGCGCCGGGCTTGCGGATGGGAACCCCGGTCCTCAGCCCAGAGTGCTCACTCCTCGCGCCAGCCCTCTCGCGGCGGGCGGAACGGATCGCGCGGGGAGCGTTCATTGCTGCCGGAGCCGGACGTGATGGACGAGCCGCTGGCTGGTGACCATTCGCGCCGGATCAGCCGCGTCTCTGGCGGATGGGCCGATAGCCGGGTGCCGGGCAGCATGTCCGGGCGATAGGGTTCGAGTGCGGCATCCATCGGCGAGGACGGCGCAGGGGTTGCAAACAGATCCGGCTCCTCGTCCGGCAGGCTTCCCAGCACGCTTTTCTGGAAATCGGAAATATCCAGTTCCGCAATGGACCGCATGCGGGAGACGATCCGGCGCAGATCCACCGTTTCGGGCGTGGTCTCTGCTGTGCGTGCGGCAAGGCCGTGGGCTGTCGGAAGCCGGTGGGGTTCGATCTGCTCGAATGTCAAGCGCATCGGCACGCTGATCGCCTCGCCGAAGGCAATCGCCTCGCCATTGCCGATTGCCGACAGGAAGCTGACGGTCGAGGCGCCGGAATTCGGCAATGCCGAGCGGATGATCTCCTGGTCGCGCTCATTGGCAAGGCGCATTGCGAAGACGGTGGAACATTGCGACAGGATCGTCTGGTCGAGTTCGCCGGGGCGCTGGGTGATGATGCCGAGCGAGACGCCGTATTTGCGGCCCTCCTTGGCAATGCGGGCAATGGCCTGGCGCGTCGGCAGGAAGCCGAGCGTGGCATCGGCCGGTACATAGCGATGCGCTTCCTCGCAGACCACCAGCATGTGCACCGCGCCTTCGCTCCACAGGCCAATCTCGAAAGCCATCCGGCAAAGCACGGAGGCGACGGAATTCACCACTTCTGAGGGGATACCCGCCAGCTGGAAGGTGCAGATCGGCCGGTCACCGCCCGGAATCCGGAAGATGCGGGTGATCGTCTCCAGGATCGTGTCATGGATCGTATTGCTGGAGAACATGAACTGGTAGCGCGGATCATTGACGACCGACATCAGCCGCACCTTCAACGCCCGCAGCGCCGGCTTCTCGTCACGTCCGTCGAGCCTTCCCATCCGCTCGTCGATCAGCGCGATCAGGTCCGACATCCGGTAGGGCACGGGCGTGTCAGCGGTGATCGTGCCGCGATCTGCGGGGCGTCGGCCCGGATCGCCGCCGCGAAAGGCGCGTTTTGCCTCCGGTATCAGGTCGCGCAGCACATCCAGTTCCTCGGCCACTGGCGGACGGCCGCGAAACACCGCTTCGGAAAACTCCTCGAGCCGCATCAGCCAGAAGGGCAGGTCCAGCGTGTCGGTGTCGATCACCACGGCAAGATCCGGAAACGCGGCGGCAAATTCATTGTGCGGATCGAGGATCAGCACGCGCAGCTTCGGATCGGCCTCGATCGCCTTGCGGAGCAGCAGCGTCGCCGCCGTCGATTTGCCGACGCCGGTGGAGCCGACGATGGCGAAATGCTTGGCGAGCATCGAGGGAATGTGGATCGTCGCATCGATTGCCGCATCCTGCGTCAGCCGGCCTATGCTGCAGCTGTCCGGCGTGCCGGGATCATATATGCGCTGCAGGTCGCCGGCGCGGATGCGGTGCACGGCCGCGCCGAGATGCGGATAGCGCGAAATGCCGGTCGAAAACAGGTCGCTGCCATCGGCGCCCACCCGCACTTCGCCGAGCAGTTCCACCTCCACCCGGAAGGCGTTGGCATCCGTGGCCGACCATTCTTGCGTGGCCGCCTGCATGGCATAGGCGAGCGCGACCACGCGGTTGCGGCCGACATCGATGGAGACCAGCCGCCCGACGGCCCAGAGTTCGGCATGGGTGGTCGAGCCGGCCTCCGAGCTTGCTGCAATCGTGGCGCGGGCACCTGTGCAGGCCACCACGCGCCCGAGCAGACGGTTGCCGGCCGCCTCGGCATCGCGCCGGTCCGGCAGGCGGGCGGAGAGGGCAGGGTTTTGATCGTGCAAGGGGAAACCCTTCGGTCCGGGTGGGAGCAGCGGCGCATTCCGGCCAGTGCCGGTGATGCGGCCAGACTAGAGCCACCGGGCTTAACAGGCCCTTGCGGGAGGATTGCGGAAACTGCCGGTTTTGCGGGCGAATTACGACAAGGCCTGATGTTTTGTTGCGCATTTGCGTTGACGAGCCGCAATTTTCTGGCTAACGGTTCTTCCCATGATCGTATCGAACGCACTTATCGTGGTGGGAAGGCGCATGGGCAGGACGGTGTAACCGTCCGGCGATAGCCACCCATGCGCTACCAAAGGCTCCTCAAGGGGCCTTTTTTTATGCCTTCAATCTGGCTTCGGCCTCGTGACAATCAAAGCAGACGGACTTTTTGACATGACGGACACAGACAATCGGATGACAGGGGCGGAAATCGTTCTGAGAGCCCTGAAGGACAACGGGGTCGAGCATGTTTTCGGCTATCCGGGCGGCGCCGTGCTGCCGATCTATGACGAGATCTTCCAGCAGGACGACATCCAGCACATTCTTGTCCGTCACGAGCAGGGCGCCGGCCATGCGGCGGAAGGCTATGCGCGCTCCACCGGCAAGGTCGGCGTGATGCTGGTCACCTCCGGTCCGGGTGCCACCAATGCAGTGACGCCGCTGCAGGACGCGCTGATGGATTCGATCCCGCTCGTCTGCCTCACCGGCCAGGTGCCCACCACGCTGATCGGTTCCGACGCCTTCCAGGAATGCGATACCGTCGGCATCACGCGCCCCTGCACCAAGCACAACTGGCTGGTGAAGGACGTCAACGAACTGGCGGCCACCATTCACGAAGCCTTCCGCATCGCCCAGACCGGCCGTCCGGGCCCAGTCGTCGTCGATATTCCGAAGGACATCCAGTTTGCCACCGGCACCTACACGCCGAAGGCCGATCATGTCGTCCAGAAGAGCTACAAGCCGAAGGTCGAGGGTGACCTGAACGCGGTGCGCGCCGCCGTCGAACTGATGGCGTCTGCCCGTCGCCCGATCCTCTATACCGGTGGCGGGGTCATCAATTCCGGTCCGGAAGCGACCAAGCTCTTGCGCGAACTGGTGGAGCTGACGGATTTCCCGATCACCTCGACGCTGATGGGCCTGGGCGCCTATCCGGCCTCCGGCAAGAACTGGCTCGGCATGCTTGGCATGCACGGTTCCTACGAGGCGAACATGGCGATGCATGATTGCGACGTCATGGTCTGCATCGGCGCACGCTTCGACGACCGCATCACCGGCCGCCTGAATGCGTTTTCGCCGAACTCGCGCAAGATCCACATCGACATCGACCCGTCCTCGATCAACAAGAATGTCCGCGTCGACATTCCGATCGTCGGCGATGTCGGTCGCGTTCTGGAAGACATGGTTCGCCTGTGGCGCGCCTTGCCGAAGAAGCCCGAAAAGGCACAGACGGAGGAATGGCAGCAGCAGATCAGCCGCTGGCGCGCCCGCAATTCCTTCGCCTACAAGAATTCCAACGATGTCATCATGCCGCAATATGCGATCCAACGGCTCTATGAGGCGTCGAAGGGGCGTGAGACCTATGTCACGACGGAAGTCGGCCAGCACCAGATGTGGGCGGCGCAGTTCTTCGGCTTCGAGGCGCCGAACCGCTGGCTGACCTCTGGCGGCCTCGGCACGATGGGCTATGGCCTGCCGGCGGCGATCGGCGTGCAGGTGGCACATCCGGAAGCGCTCGTCATCGACATTGCCGGTGACGCCTCGATCCAGATGTGCATCCAGGAAATGTCCTGCGCCATCCAGTACGGCTTGCCGGTGAAGATCTTCATCCTCAACAACCAGTATATGGGCATGGTGCGCCAGTGGCAGCAGCTGCTGCATGGCAACCGTCTGTCGAACTCCTATACGGAAGCCATGCCGGACTTCGTCAAGCTGGCGGAGGCTTATGGTGCAGTCGGCATGTATTGCGACAAGCCCGCGGAACTGGACGACAAGATCGCCGAGATGATTGCCGTCAACCGTCCGGTGATCTTCGATTGCCGGGTCGCCAATCTCGCCAACTGCTTCCCGATGATCCCTTCGGGCAAGGCGCATAACGAGATGCTGCTGCCGGACGAGGCGACCGACGAAGCCGTTGCCAATGCCATCGACGCGAAGGGCCGGCAGCTCGTCTGAGCCGCCACCGGACATTTGAGAGGAACGCATCCATGAACGCACACCTTCAACCCACCGGCTCGGCCTACTTCATCCAGCAGGAAAGTGCCCGCCAGGAACGCCATACGCTCTCGGTTCTCGTCAGCAACGAACCGGGCGTGCTGGCCCGCGTCATCGGCCTGTTTTCCGGCCGCGGCTACAACATCGAAAGCCTGACGGTCTCCGAAACGGAGCATGAGGCACACCTGTCGCGCATCACCATCGTCACGACAGGTACGCCGAGCGTGCTGGAGCAGATCAAGGCGCAGCTCGACCGCATCGTGCCGGTTCACCGTGTGGTGGACCTGACGGTGCGCGCCAGCCAGCTTGGCCAGGAGCGCCCGATCGAACGCGAGGTCGCCCTCGTCAAGGTGGCCGGCACCGGCGAAGGCCGCGCCGAAACGCTCCGCCTTGCGGATGCCTTCCACGCCAAGGTGGTGGATGCGACGGTTTCCCATTTCATCTTCGAGATCACCGGAAAATCCTCGAAGATCGACCAGTTCGTGGCGGTGATGAAGCCGCTCGGCCTGATCGAGGTCTGCCGCACCGGCATTGCCGCGATGAACCGCGGCCCGCAGGGGATGTGAAGACGGCCCGTTGCGTTGCGGCGCACTGATTGTGACGTGCGCCGCAGTCTGATGTGTTATCAATTGAACGACTTCGGACGATCTTGGCAGTCGTCAGTGGATTCGCGGCCGGGCACTCCGACGATATGCAGATCGTTGAAAGCCTGCGGGTTTTGCAGGGCGTCAGCGCGAAGGCCGTTGGCGAACTCGGCCGACGGATCCTGCATGACAATGTTGGGAGCAGGCGTCACGCTGACATGTCCAACGGGCACTGCAGGCGGATTTTCATCGAAGGTAGCCTGAAACACGGCAAACCCACGCAACAAAGAACTGTTCCCGACATTGGGGATCGGCTGCGCGGTTTCCATTCGCAGGGCGCAGCGGAAATTGGAGGGCGCGTTGAAAATCTGCTGCAGGTCCTTGTTGAAGGAGAGCGTCGGATTGAACGGGAAGCGCTGTGCACGAAGATCGAGCGCGCCCTGATTATCGATCAGCAGTCCGCGGTATATCGTATCCGCCGCTGCGATCTGCGGCGACAGGAGGGCGGTCACAGACAGGATGAATGCCGCCGTGGCGAAGCTATGGTTGATCATCTTGCACAAGATGAGTGAAGCCATGGTTTTTGCTCTGATGTTCATCGCTTTTTCCTTTGATGTTTTGTGTCGTCTCAAGGTGAAGGGTAAGGTGTCTGTGTGTTCGATCTGTCGTTGATTCCCTCCTTCATTCAGTTGATTGGTCGGGAGCTGTGATGCGGCGTCCGTGTTAGGGTCCGGTCTGCCGCAGGATGTTGTCCGGCCCCATGACCACGCTCAGCGTCGGGTTGATCGGGCTGAAGTCCAGCACGACGCCATTCGTCACGCTTGTGGCATCGATGGCCTCGCCGGGGCTGTAGCCGCCGAACGTCACCCAGTAGCGGTCGCGGTGGGCGATGAAGCTGGTCGAGATGTTGGCCTGGAATTCGACGGTGTAGACGGCGGACCCGCCGATCGCGATTCCCACATGGACGGGATAGTTGAAGATGGCGTTGCGCTGCCGCACGGTCAGCGCGCCGGAGGGGCCGCCGCCGCGCAGGTTTGCAAAAAACGGCGAGCCCAACTCCTCAGAGGTCAGATCGATCAGGTTCTCCCGCTCCGGATGGGCCGGAACCTGCTGGCAGGCGGCGAAATAGGATCGCCCGCGGAACCTTCCGCGTTCCCCCCAGACGAAGGACATCGCCGTGGACCATGTGAACGTAACCGAACTCGAGGGAGGAGCGGGGCGCGACAGCCAGGCGAGGCTGACAACCTGCTGGATGCTCTCCGTCTGAGGCGGCATCTGATAGATCGAGAAATTCCCGTGCATGCGGGAGGTGTTGGCGCAGATCAGTCGATAATCGGGCATGGCGGCTCTCCTCTCGAACCGGAAAGGTTGTGGTGGCCGCACATCGTGCGGCCACCGTCTGGCATCAGGAGACCGTGATCATGTTGTCGAGGCCGAGCACTGCCGTGCGCGAGGTCAGCGCGCCGCCATAGGTCACCTCGACGGCGCCCGTGACATCCTCGATGTCGATGACGTCACCGGTCTCGAAATTGCCGAAGATCACCCAGTAGTTCGGGTGGGGCGTGAAGACGGCGGTCATGTTCGGCTGTGCCTGCACGGCAAAGGTGCCGGAGCCGGCCATGCCGATGCCGACCGAGGTACGGTTCGGGGCCACGTTCGACAGCTGCTCGATGGTGAGCGAACCGATGGCGCCGCTGGCGCTCTGGTTGGCGAAGGTCGTCGCGCCATAATTGTCGAGCTTCAGCTGGATCAGGTTCTGGCCGTTCGGATTGGCCGGCACCACCTGCGAGGCGTTGAAGTTGATGCCGGGCTGCAGGATGCCGGTTTCGGACCAGACGAAGCTGTAGTCGAGGTTCCAGGTGAAGGTTACCTTGGTGTTCGGTGCCGTCGGCCGGGTGAACCAGGCGAGCGAGAAGATGTTGCCCGGGACCGTGGTCGGCGGCGCCTTCTGGAAGACGGCGAAGCTGCCGGAGAGCGTCGAATTGTTGAGGCAGGTCAGGGAATAGGACGTCATGGAGATATGCCTTTCTGTTGGACGTTTTCGTTGGGGTGAGGGGGAGCCGGTGCCGGGGTGTGGGGTGCGGCAGGCACCGGCTCCATCCCGTCCGTCGCCTGGGCGGAGGAAATCGACGGAGGGATCGGTGGGCCGGCCTGTCAGGGCCGGGAAAGGGACAATCTGACCGGAGAGGGGGCTGCAGCCCGTATCGTGCGCACGGCTACCCCGGGGTCGTCGACGCGGCTTTGGTCTTGCGTCATGGGTTTCCTCTCCGTATTCTTTTCGGTGTGGGCGGAGACTGGTTTCGTCTCTCGGTTGTTTTTGAACTTATACACAACCTCACATTCTGTCTTGGCCTCCCGTTCCAAAAACTTGCACCAGCGTCTCCGGTCGCGATCGATGCTCACAGCTGTCGAAGCCATCTGGCAAAGGTGGCACTGGCGTCCTGGCTATTGCCCGACCCGATCGGTAAAGCGGGCGCGACGCTGCCGGATTTGCGAAAGGCGCGCGGGGAAAGCCCGTAATGCTGGCGAAACAGCCGGCTGAAATGCGCCTCGTCGGCAAAGCCCGCCTCGTAGGCGATCTCGCCGATGCGGCGCTCGGCGCATGCGGGGTCGCTCAGCATCTGAAGGCTGCGGGCAAGCCGCCGGCGACGGATATAGGTTTCCACTCCGCCCTCGCCCTCGAACTGGCGATAGAGCTGGCTGCGCGACAGTCTGAGGTCGGCACAAATGCTGTCCGCAGTCATGCCGTCGGAGGCGAGATTGTCCTGGATGTGCCGTCGCAGACGCCGACGCAGGTCCGCATGCGCGGCGGTGCCCGCGTCTTTCCCGGCAGGACCGAGAATCAGCGCCATCAGGTCCATCAACGGGCGTGAGAAGGCGGATAGCTCCATCGGGGCCGGCGCGGCCAAGGCGCGCAGCAGCGTGGCGGCAAGTCCCTGCAACAGAAGGGCCGAACTGCTGCCGGCGGCAAAGCGGCGTTCCCGTATCGGCACAAGGGGTGCCACGCTGGCTGGCAGTGCCAGTCTGGGGATGATGAAATGCAGTGCTTGGGTGCCGCCGGTGGTGCGCAGCGCAAGCGGGCTTGCCAGATCACAGAAGCCACAATCACCGGGTTCGAGCCGCGCCAATCGGTCACTGCGCCAGCGGGCGCGCCCGCTCAGCAGGCAGGTGATCACCAGATGGTCCAGCCCGTCTTCCGTGCATCGCAGGCGCGAGCGCTGCAGGGCCAGTGCCGGCAGATGGCTGTGCAGAAGCAGGAACAGGCCGGCATGATGGGCCGTAAGGAATGCGGTATCTGTCCCGTCGGGGGACGGGCGCAACGCTGCCACGGCCAGTGGCGCCAATGCATGCGCCCAGAAGGCCCGCGGATCGTCCTCCGATGCGGGCTGGATGTGAAGGCGGCTGGACGGGAAGGGAGAGGATGCTGCGTTAGAAGTGCGGGAATGTTTCATTTTCATCTCCAGGTTGTCTTGGAGATGGCTCGCTGAGTGAGACTCAGCTTTCAATGCAAAACTTAAGAATAAATTCCTTTTAGATTTTATCCGGATTTTTCCGTTATTTATTCATGATTTGTTCCGTTCATTGGATGGAGTTTATGGAAAATAATCCTTTTCAGAAAATATTCCTTTTCTGGTTAAAGCAATCGATCTCTATCTTGGGTTGTTCCTTTGGTTGTAATGCGTTGCCGAATCACATCTTCTTGCGATGGCGCGTGCTTTCCCGCATGGTGAGGGTCGGTGCCGATGGAAGGAGAACTGTCCGTGAGCGGCGAGCATCACGATCATGATCACGACAACCATTATTCGGACATGCAGGCGCGTGTGCGGGCGCTGGAAACAGTCCTGGCGGAGAAGGGTCTGATTGATCCGGCTGCGCTCGACGTCATCGTCGAGACCTATGAGACGAAGGTCGGGCCGCGAAATGGAGCGCATGTCGTTGCCCGGGCCTGGAGCGATCCGGTTTTCGCCGACTGGCTTTTGCGCGATGCGACCGCTGCCATTGCCAGCCTCGGCTATACCGGTCGGCAGGGAGAACATATGCGGGCGGTCTTCAACACCAAAGACACGCATAACCTCGTCGTCTGCACGCTCTGCTCCTGCTATCCCTGGTCCGTGCTTGGCCTGCCGCCAGTCTGGTACAAGGCGCCAGCCTACCGTTCGCGCGCGGTGATCGATCCGCGGGGCGTGCTTGCCGAATTCGGCGTGATGCTGCCGGAAGGGGTAAACATCCGCGTATGGGACTCCACGGCGGAATTGCGTTATCTCGTCGTGCCGCAGCGACCGGCGGGCACCGAGGGCTGGAGCGAGACAGATCTCGCGAGCCTTGTCACGCGCGACAGCATGATCGGTACCGGTCTTCTCCACCGCCCGGAGGTGTCCACATGAACGGGCCGCATGATCTGGGTGGGCAGATGGGCTTCGGGCCTGTCGCGCCTGAGGTGGACGAGCCCTGGTTTCATGCGGACTGGGAGCGACGTGCGCTTGGAATCACGCTGGCCTGCGGCGCCTTTGGCGCCTGGACGATCGATGAAAGCCGGCACGCTCGGGAAAATATTCCGCCCGCCGTCTATCTCTCCGCCAGCTATTACGAGATCTGGATCCGTGCTCTGGAGGTTCTGCTGCAGCGGCATGGTTTTGTGGCGGCGGACGAAATCGCTCTCGGGCAAAGCCGTGCTGCTGGTGCTGCGCCGAAGCGTGTGCTGACGGCGGAAATGGTGCCGGCCGTTCTGGCGCGTGGCGGGCCCTGCGACCGGCCCGTCGCGGAAGCGCCGCGCTTTGCTGCCGGTGCCCGCGTGCGGACCCGCAATTTTCATCCGACCACCCATACGCGCCTGCCACGCTATGCCCGCGGCAAGACGGGTCTTGTCGAGTCGGTACAGGGCTCCTTCGTCTTTCCCGATGATAATGCCCATGGTCAGGGTGAAAACCCCCAATGGGTCTATACGGTGGTGTTCGATGGCCCGGAAATCTGGGGCGAGGGAAGCGATCCGACGCTCACGGTCTCGATCGATGCCTGGGAGAGCTATCTTGAGCCGGTGTGATGTGGCTTCGGCCCTTGTTTCCTCCCCCGGCCTGCCACGCAGCCGGGAGGGAGATCCGGTGTTTGCAGAACCCTGGCAGGCGCAGGCCTTCGCCTTGACCGTGCATCTGCATGAGCGCGGACTGTTTACCTGGACGGAATGGGCGCAGCATCTCGCGCATGAGGTTCATCGCGACGGCCGGGCGGCGGATGCTTCTGATTATTTCGACGCCTGGGTGGCCGCGCTGACGCATCTTCTCAGAGACAAGGGCGTGGCTGATGAGGGGATGGTGCTGGCCCTGCAGCAAAGCTGGCAGCGCGCGGCCGAGGCAACACCCCATGGCGAGCCAATCGTGCTGGAGAATGATCCGCTGCGATGCTCGACCCACCAAGGGGTCTGATCCTTCTTTCAGGTTGCTATTCTGTTCCGAATCCGTGAAGGAAGAGGAATGCAGTTCGCACCGCAACAGGACGAGGCCCTGAAGGCCGTTTCGACATGGCTCAAAGAAGGCCGCAGCCAGGTCTTTCGCCTGTTCGGCTATGCCGGCACGGGCAAAACGACGCTTGCCCGGCATTTCGCCGAGAATGTCGATGGCGACGTGCTGTTTGCGGCCTTTACCGGCAAGGCGGCGCAGGTGCTGCGCTCGCGCGGCGCCTCCAATGCGAAGACGATCCACTCGCTGATCTACCGCCCGCGCGGCGAAGAGGCGGTGGAGGACGAGGAAACCGGCAAGACCTCGATTGCGCCGATGTTTTCCATCAACCGGCAGAGCCCCGTCGCCAAGGCGGCGCTGATCATTATCGACGAGTGCTCGATGGTGGACGAGCAGCTCGGCAAGGACCTGATGAGCTTCGGCACGCCGATCCTGGTGCTCGGCGATCCCGGCCAGCTGCCGCCGGTCTCGGGCGGCGGATACTTCACCGATCAGGAGCCGGATTATCTCCTGACCGAGATCCATCGCCAGGCGCGCGACAATCCGATCATCCAGCTTGCCATGCATGTGCGCGAGGGCAAGGAGATCATGTATGGCGATTACGGCACCGCCCAGGTGATTTCCCGCAACGAGGTCACCCAGCCGCTGGTGCTGGAGGCCGATCAGGTGCTGGTCGGCACCAACAAGACGCGGCGCCGCTACAACCAGCGTCTGCGCGAACTCAAGGGCTTTTCCCAGGCCTATCCGCAGTCGGGCGACAAGCTGGTCTGCCTGCGCAACGATCCGGCCAAGGGCCTGCTGAACGGTTCGCTCTGGCAGGTGATGAGCTCCTCGCGCGAAACGGTGAAGCCCGGCATCAACCTGATGATCCGCCCCGAGGACGACGACATGGATCGGGGTGCGGCGAAGATCAAGCTGTTGAAGCAGGCCTTCGAGGAGGAAGGAGAAATCCCCTGGTCCACCCGCAAGCGCTATGACGAGTTCGATTTCGGCTATGCGCTGACGGTGCACAAGGCGCAGGGCTCGCAGTGGAACAATGTCGTGCTGTTCGATGAAAGCTGGGCGTTTCGCGATACCCGCGAGCGCTGGCTCTACACCGCGATCACCCGCGCCGCCGAGACGATCACCATCGTCCGGTGATCGCGCAAACCCTTGCCGTCAGCGGCCGAGCGCCGTGACCTGACCCAGCAGTTCCCGGTCGCTCTTGCCCGAGGATCTGGCGATCTCGGCGAGCGACAGATCGGACGCCGCCGCGGCAAAGCCGGCGGCCTTCAACGTGGAAATGATGTCCTCCTCGCTTTTTCCGACGAGAGCGGCGACCTGTGCGGGCTTTGCCTTCGTCACCATCTGGATCAGCGCCACCTGCGGCGGTGCACCCCGTTCGCCACCGGAGGTGCCGAGCGGAATGAAGAAGGCCAGCGATGCGGCAAGCGACACGACCAGCGCAACCGCCATCGGCACCCGCTTGAAATAAAGCACCATCGGCCGCCAGTTCTTCCAAAGATGCAGCAGGAAGGGCAGGATCAGCACCATGCTCAGCCATTCGTGGATGCCGTGGAACTGGCCGGGACCCCAGTGGAAGAAAAGCGCGATCCCCGAGATCAGCGAAACGAGGAAGAGGCCGGTGATGAAGGGCGTGGCGTAACGCATCAGGATGGAGGGCATGTCGGTCTTTCCGAAGGTAAGCATGGTCCGATGTATCCCTAGCTAGCCGTGGATGTCGCTGCGGTCACGTTACAAGTTGGCAATCATGGTTTTGCCATAATTCAAGTCCGCCAGCGGCCGTGCGCCCGAGGCACCACGGAAATTGATAGATGCTTCAGCAATTTGCTTGCATTGCCGCCGACAAATCCGTTGCCGAGCAAACGGGCTTTGCTTTAGACATTCGGCCACTCCCAGCCGAGGATCTTCTGCCATGCCCGCCAAGCTGTCCGTCAATCTGAATGCCGTCGCCATGCTGCGCAATCGTCGCGATTTGCCCTGGCCGGATGTCCGGCATCTGGGGCGCGTGGCGCTTAAGGCGGGCGCCTATGGGCTTACGGTGCATCCGCGCCCGGACCAGCGGCATATCCGCTTTTCCGATCTGCCGGTGCTGCGGGCCCTGATCGATGACGAGTTTCCGGCCGCCGAATTCAACATCGAAGGCTATCCGAGTGAGGATTTCCTGCGCTTGTGCGAGGAGACCCAGCCGGAGCAGGTGACCCTGGTTCCGGACGATCCGGCCCAGGCCACCTCCGACCATGGTTTCGATTTCCGCACCCAGGGCGAGATGCTGAAGCCCATCGTCGCGCGCCTGAAAGAGAAGGGCATGCGCGTTTCGCTGTTTGCCGATGGCGATGGCGATGAGGCGGCGGTGCGGCTTGCCAAGGCCACCGGCGCCGATCGCATCGAGCTTTACACCGGCCCCTATGGCGGCTGTTTTGACAGGCCGGAAGAGGCCAGTGTGTTTCTTGACCTGCTCGGACGGACCGCCGATGCGGCAAAGGTCGAGGGCCTCGGCGTCAATGCCGGTCATGACCTGACGGTGGCGAATCTGCCTGCGCTCGCAGCCCGCATTCCGCATCTGGCGGAAGTTTCCATCGGCCATGGGCTGACGGCCGATGCGCTGGAATACGGCATGGCCGAAACCGTTCGTCGCTTCCGCCGCGCCTGCGGCGAAAAGATCTGAGGAGCGTCCGAAGCGGCGCAGAGCGTCAGTCCGTCTTCAGATCCAGCACCCAGGTCTGGCCTGTCAGTTCCGGCCCGAACAGGCTGTGACGCTCTTCGGACACCAGGCGAAAGCCCGTCTTCAGATAGAGCGCACGGGCGGCTGCCAGATTGTCGTTGGTCCACAGCTTGATCTGGTGATAGCCGCAGCGGCGGGCGAACTGCAGGGCCTCGTCGACCAATAGCTTGCCAAGACCCATGCCCCGCGCTGCCTGATCGACATAGAGCAACCGCAACTTTGCGATCCCATCGCCGCCATTGGCGATGAAGATGGAGCCGAGCCTCTCTCCCGCGCGCTCTGCAATCCATCCCCGCTCCAGTGCGGGATCGAAGGTCTTCAGGAATTGTCCCGCCACCTCTGCGGCCAGCGCCTCGAACTGGTCGTTCCAGCCGAAGGTTTCGGTGTAGAAGCGGGTCTGTGCCTCGATCACCCAGCCCATGTCGCCTGGGCGGTGCGAGCGCAGCACGATTGGGCCTGCTTTGACCGACTTACCCTCCAGCAGCGACTGTATGCTTCGCATGGCTTTCACCAGCGCGACCTGCCTTGCCGCATCCAGAGCGGCGAGGGACTTGTCAATCTGCTGGCGTGACTGTTCACCAAGCTCTCGCCACCTTGCCAGGCCGGTTTCCGTCAGAAACAGGTTCTGGCTGCGCCGGTCATGCGCGTCCGGTTCTGTGTGAACCAGATCCTCGCTGCGCAAGCGCCGCAGGATGCGGCTGAGATAGGCTGCGTCGAGATGAAGGTCGCGCGTCAGTTCCGCGGCGGTGACACCCGGTCTGGCGCCGATCTCATAGATCACCCGGGCTTCGGTCAGCGAATAGGGGGATTGGAGATAGACCTGCGACAACAGGCCGAGATGATCGGTGTAGAAGCGGTTGAAGCTTCTTATGCTATCGAGAATGTCGGACATGCGGCGCCTCCTATCAAAGACTTTGTCCGACATTTATTTGACTGAGTCAATCATTCGCCGACGGCATCAATCTGCCGTCGGCGAGCGGACCGTTTTCAGCCCAGTGCTGCCTTGTGTGCGGCGAAGAAGGCTGCAAGCGCCTGCGGCTTGCGGCCGGTCAGCGCTTCGAAATCAGCGGTGACGAGATCGAAGTTGCCGGCGCGGATATTGGCATCCGTCGAGACGAGCATGTTCACCACAAAATCCGGCAGTCCGGCACCGCGCATGCCGCCGGCCAGTTGTTCATCGGAAATCTGGACCACGGTCAGCGACTTGCCGGCTATTTCGGAAATCGCAGCTGCGATCTGTTCTGCCGTCAGCGCCTCTGCTCCCGTCAACGTCAGCGTCGTGCTGCCTGCCGGCGGGTTTGCCAGAGCGGCGGCTGCAGCGGCCGCGCAGTCGTCACGCGAGATGTTGGCGACCTTGCCGCCCGCCTGCGAGGTATACCATGTGCCCGCCTGCAGATTGTGCGGCATGCTCATGAAGTAGTTGTCGAGGTACCAGGAATTGCGAATGATCGTGTGGCGTATGCCGGTCGCCTTGATCGCCTCTTCGGTGCCGAGGTGATCCGGCGCAAAGCTGACAAGCGATTGGTCCGGGTTCGGCATCGAGGTGTAGAAGATGTGTTTCACGCCGGCGGCTGCGGCTGCCGCAACGGCTGCCTTGTGCTGCTGAAGGCGCTTGCCCGGATTGGCAAGGTCGTTGCCGGAAATGATGAGCAGGCGGTCAATGCCCGTAAAGGCTGCTTCCAGACCGGCGGGATCATCAAAATCCGCGGCGCGGGTTTCGACCCCCTGGGCTGCGACGTCCGAAAGCGCGTCCGGATTGCGGCTGGCGGCCACGATGTCGGCAGCGGCAATCTTGCCGTCCTTGAGAAGATGCGCGATCACGCCGCGGCCAAGCTGACCCGAGGCGCCTGTCACGAGAACTTTGGTCATCTGTTGTTCCTTCTGTCGCGGCCGGTCGCCGCGGTAAAGCTTGCTCTCTTTTTGAGAGTAGCGCTAGAATAGGAATTGACCGCATGCTGTAAAGAAGGCAGTTTCGCGGGAGATCGTTACCTGAAGGGAACCATCATGGACCAGCGGACGCCTGCCGATCTTTTGCCCGCCACGACCGAGTGCATGTCCGAGTGGAATGCGGACAACTGCCCGGTGCGGGATGTGATGAGCCATATTGCGGGCAAGTGGTCGACGCTCATTCTGCTGGCGCTTTCGGAGAGGCCCTATCGCTTTGGCGAATTGCGTCGCCTTGTTCCCGATATTTCACAGCGCATGCTCACCCAGACGCTGCGCGATCTGCAGCGGGATGGCTATGTGGCGCGCGTGGTGTTTCCGACCAAGCCGCCGAGCGTGGAATACAGCATGACGCCGCTTGGACGCTCGCTGTTTGCGCCTTTGTCCAGGGTCATGCGCTGGGCGACCGAAAATCATGAGGCTGTGCGGGCAGCGAGACTTGCCTTCGACCAGACCGAACTGGCCGGCTGATCCCCAGCCGGTTGAGAGAACAGGACGCGGGGAAGGGCATGACGGTGCCCGCCCCCGCATCTCCGTGACGTGAGAGTTCAGCCGGTGAACTTGTTGCGGTGATGCCACTTGAACGGTGCGGGAGCCGGGGCCTGCTTGGTCGCTTGCGGCTGGGTGGAGGTCTGCGTTGTCTGCGGATGGCTGTTGGCCGGTGCCTTCTTGGGAGCGGCGGCTTCAGCCAGTGTTGCGCCGGCCAGCATGGCGATCATCGAGGCGGCAATCAGGGTGCGCATGGGGTGTTTCCTCAGTTTCTGTGTTCTCGCGGAAGGCGATCTTCCTGCCCGGGAGACTTAGTCATGCGCATGTTGCATCGCAATCGGTATGAGTTGTCGTGTTTTTGCATTGCAGCAATGTGCTGGCCGCGTGCGTCTGTTTGTGACAATCGAAGTCGAAGCGTTTCAGGCGCTTGCGTTTTCCGTGTGTCAGGTCTGCGGGCGCGTTGACACGAATTGGCGCGTCTTCACACCTCGGTGATGCCGGATTGACTGGACAGATCCATCAAATGAAAGGGTGCAGGCTTGTCGTGGCGGTTTGGCGCGACGTGGCTGTAGGCTGATGGCCGTACGGATCGGTGATGGTGGAGTGGCTCACCATTGCCTCGGTGATGCGGCGCGATGCCGGTGCTTCAGTCGCCGGCGCGTGGAAGCGTCCGGTCATTGCGGCATTTCGCGATGGGCAGTTGCTGCACGCTGTTGATGCGGGTGATTCGCATCTCGGTCCGGTTCGTTTCAACATGCAGGCGCAGGCATAACCGTAATGGCCGTTGGTCTCGACGAACTCGCCGGCGGAGAGATCCGGCAGAGCGTCGATCCCCTCGGGCTCGGCGCGGTCGCCCTGCGTCAGGATGGTCCAGGAACCCTCCCGGTCGTCCAGCCAGAAATTGCCGGGTGTGGGATTCTGCACCCAGCCGCACCGCTTTTCCGCTGCGTCTGCCGGACCAGCAAGCAGCGTCGCCAGGACGAGACCCGCGGCGGCGGTCATGGTTGCCGATCTGCTGCGCATGGCGGTGTTCTGCCTCCCGGTGTGCTCACGGTTCTCTGCTTAGCGCCAATAGTGAAATCTTTCCAGATCCGTGGCAAAGCCCCTTGACGTTGTGACCCCGTCCTTTTAAACGAAAGGAACCGTACGGTACGGTACGCAACAGGGGAGGTTTTCGAGGTGTCCGCCGAGCTGTCAGAAATGCCGGAGTTTTCGCCGCGCCAGAACGCCGTTCTGGAACAGGCGCTCAAGCTTCTGGTGGATGGTGGTGAGAAGGCGCTGACGACCTCCGGTCTGGCCCGCGCGGCCAACTGCTCCAAGGAAAGTCTTTACAAGTGGTTCGGTGATCGCGACGGCCTGCTGGCGGCGATGATCGCCCATCAGGCGAGCAAGGTGCGCACCTTCGAGCGCAGTGCCGGGCGCCTGACTGCCGAGCTGCTGCGCGAGCATCTGGAAACCTTTGGCCGCGATCTGCTGGAAGTTCTTTCCGGCGAGGTGTCGCTGGCTCTCAACCGTCTGGCGATCGGCCAGGCGAGCCGCGAGGGCTCCAAGCTCGGTCGCCTGCTCATCGAGCATGGCCGTCGCCAGATCGATCGGCGTGCCATCGGCCTGATGGAGGCGGGGCGCCGCGCCGGCCTTTTGCGCTTCACCGATGCTGACAGCGCCTATCACACGCTTTACGGCCTCATTGTCTCCGATCTGCATGTGCGCATGCTGCTCGGCGAGCCGGGGCTGAAGGACAATCAACGCCAGGCGGCGAGGGCGGTCGACGCCTTCCTGCATCTGCACGGCGTTTCCCAGGATACCGGGGGCGCCCAGCGGGCGTCCGCGGGCAGGTAACTCAACCCTTATAACAACGCATAGGGAAGGACGAAGTCACATGCGCGTCTATTACGATCAGGATGCCGATCTCAACCTCATCAAGTCGAAGAACGTGGTCATCGTCGGCTACGGCTCCCAGGGCCGCGCGCATGCGCTGAACCTCAAGGATTCCGGCGCAGGCAACGTCGTCATCGCGCTGAAGGCCGGCTCGCCGACCATCAAGAAGGCCGAGGCCGATGGCTTCAAGGTCATGACCGTTGCCGAAGCTGCCGCCTGGGCCGACCTCCTGATGATGGCGACCCCGGACGAGCTGCAGGCCGACATCTACAAGGCCGACATCGCCCCGAACATCCGTGATGGCGCCGCGATTGCGTTTGCCCACGGCCTCAACGTTCACTTCGGCCTGATCGAGCCGAAGTCGACCGTCGACGTCGTCATGATCGCGCCGAAGGGTCCGGGCCATACGGTGCGCGGCGAATACCAGAAGGGCGGCGGCGTTCCGTGCCTCGTTGCCGTTCATCACAACGCGTCCGGCAACGCGCTTGAACTCGCGCTTTCCTACGCCTGCGGCGTCGGCGGCGGCCGTTCGGGCATCATCGAGACCAACTTCAAGGAAGAGTGCGAAACCGATCTCTTCGGCGAGCAGGTCGTTCTCTGCGGCGGTCTGGTCGAACTGATCCGCGCCGGTTTCGAAACGCTGGTCGAAGCCGGCTACGCGCCGGAAATGGCCTATTTCGAGTGCCTGCACGAAGTGAAGCTGATCGTGGACCTGATCTACGAAGGCGGCATCGCCAACATGAACTACTCGATCTCCAACACTGCCGAGTGGGGCGAATACGTCACCGGTCCGCGCATCATCACGGCTGAAACCAAGGCTGAGATGAAGCGCGTTCTGCACGACATCCAGACCGGCAAGTTCACCTCGGACTGGATGCAGGAATACCGTTCGGGTGCTGCCCGCTTCAAGGGCATCCGCCGCCTCAACGACAGCCACCAGATCGAGGAAGTCGGCACCAAGCTGCGCGCCATGATGCCCTGGATCGGCAAGAACAAGCTGGTCGACAAGGCCCGCAACTGATTGCTGTCATTGCGCCACCTCCATGCCTATCGGCATGAGGGGCGCAGCCTCTGCCACCTCTGGGCCGGATGCGAAAGCGTCCGGCCTTTGCGTTTCTGCATTGCCAGCTGCTTGGGCCGCGCTGTGTTGCGATGGGGCTTTCCGATATCCACTGCCCGTCCTCTGCAGTTTTTATTGCAATGCAATAGTCTCATCGCCACTAGCGTACTTTCTTCGATGATCGGTGTTGATCGGAAGTTTTGTTCGTGCCTCCCGGCCTGGTTTTGGGAGCGGGATGTTCAGGTCTGTCCTGTAAATGGGATTGATCGTGCAATTTGAGTTGCTGAAAAGTAACGCTGCCCGGAATTTCAGATTTGTGTCGGCGTTCGACTGCAATTCCCGCAAAGCGGTTGATCCGCCTTATAGGTGAGGTCACCCTTAATCATGATAAAGATTCGGGGTGGAAGCATGAGGGGGGATGTCAGGTTGCGGTGCCGAAGGACGTGGTTGCTTGGCCATACGGCCTTTGGCGGAATTGTCGGGGGTGACGGCTGTTCTGGGTTCGATGGTTGGCGCTGCGGATCCGGCCTTTGCCGGCTGTGCGGTGACGGGGGACGTCATCACCATCAAGTGCGGCAATGACGGTGTCTATGTTCAACCACAGCAGGGAGATGCGTTGCTCCGTGTCGACGGGCTGACGATTTCGGGCAGCGACAACAAGATCGATTTCTTCCCGTCCGATACCGATCCGGATGTCTTTGGCGCACTGACGCTCTCCGTCAGCAATACTACCATCAACACGCCGGACTATGGCGGCATCAACGTTGCGCCGAAGGTGCGGGTGGACAGCATCGACATTAGGCTGGATCCGACCGTGACCATCGTCAACAACGGCGGCTTCGGTGGATTGTGGGTGCGGGTCGAGCTGGGCGGCGACATTACCATCAACAGCGGGGCGGGCATCACCAGCACAGGCGGCAGCCCGGCGCTGACAGCCACAACGAATGACGGCAGCGTCTCCATCGTCAACACCGGCAACCTGTCCTCGGACAGCGATCGCGGCATCTATGCCGATGGCGGCCACGATTCCACGGGCGGCGAGTTGGTTTCCGTCACCAACAGCGGTGATGTAACGGCCTATGCGGAAGCGATCCGCATGATCCAGTATCACGGCGATATCCGCGCCGAGAATGCCGGGGACGTGACGTCGCAGACCCAATCGGCGATCTATGCCGCTTGGCCTGCGCCTTGCGTGGGATGTGCCGGTCTCAGGCCTGGAGAATGCCGCCGTGACGGCGCATGCGGGCTGGCGTCATGCCTTCGGTGATGACGCCACCGATCGCCGGATGGCCTTCCTCTCCGGTGGCGACGGTTTCACCGTTGCCGGCGTCAAGGCGGCGAAGGACGCCGTCGTGCTGGGGCTCGGCGTCTCGATGGCGCCAACGCAAAACAGCAGCCTGTCGATCGGTTATGATGGCCAATTCGGCGATGGCACGGCTGCCCATGGCATCAAGGCGGACTGGAAGCTGCGGTTCTAGGCACGTCCGGGCCAAAAGTGTGTCAGCGGTTTTGCGTCCGGACTGCGTGAAAACAAAGAGATCGAGCATTGCGGGTGATCCGGTTTTCACCGGACACTCTGGGGCATTTCCAGCGAATGTGAGACCGCGGTTTCGCGGCAATAGCATGCGCGCGGCCTTGTCGAGGTTGAGCCTGTATCCCGTTATCCGGGATTGGTGCCGCCGGATCCGGTCGGCTCCGGGGAGGCGGCGGGTCTTCTGGGCCACCTCGGCGATTGTCGATCGCACCAGACGCTTTTCAGGAGCGGATCGATGGCCGGGCGGTCTTCCTCCCGGCCTTTTTCGTCAGCGCCCTGCCTGATTTTTCGCAGCCTGTCGCCTGCTTGATCGGCATATGCGGCATTCCGCAATCATCAGACGGCCAGAGCCTTTGCCGTTTTCAGCTTTGGCATGCGGGTTGCTTTCCAGTCTTGTATGCAAGATTTGTCCACAGTCCCGCCGCAGCTCCAGTCCATCGACAAGGCTATTGTCGATGCCATTCTGTCGGCCCGCATTCAGCCCGGCGCCCGCCTCAGCGAAAACCAGCTGGCCGCCCTGTTTTCCGTCTCCCGTACCCGGGTGCGGGAAGCCATGATGCGGCTGGAGGCACGCTGTATCGTCACCGTCAGTCCCCGGCGCGGCTGGTTCGTGTCCGAACCCTCGGCCGAAGAGGCAAGGCATGTCTATGGCGCGCGCCGCATCATCGAGTCCGGTCTTTTGCGGAGCATGCCATGCCTGAAGGCTGAAGACCGGCAAGCGTTGCACCGGCATCTCGAGGATGAGAGGCAGGCCATTGCCGCAGCCGATCGGCAGCGGCTGACCTGTCTGATGGGCGATTTCCATATTCGCCTCGCTGAAATTGCCGGCAATCCGGTGCTGACCGAGGTGCTCCGGGACCTGACCGCCCGCACCATCCTGATTTCCCTGATGTATCAGTCGGTGGTTCACGCCCTGCAGTCACATGACGGACACTGCGCCATCGTGGCGGCGCTGGAGGCGAACGATCCCGAAGCGGCCGCAGCCCTCGCCATTCGCCATCTCGATGAGGTGGAGGAGGGGCTGGATCTCACGCGTCGGCCGGACCCGCTCGCCGACCTGCGCCGCAGTCTGCAGCCCGATACCGAGGCGCCCTCCGCCTCTCCCATACTCAAGATCATCAACCGATAGCCCCAGAAGGAGACCCCTGATGCTGACCAGAAGACTGTTTGTTGCCGCCACCGTTCTTGCTGCCTCGCTCGGCTTTGCCGGTGCCTCGCATGCCGATGCCCTGTCCGACATTACCGCCCGTGGCACGCTGCGCGTCGCCGTTCCCCAGGATTTTCCGCCCTTCGGCAGCGTCGGCACCGACATGGCGCCGCAGGGCTATGATATCGATACCGCCAAGCTGATCGCCGAGAAGCTGGGTGTGAAGGTGGAACTGGTGCCGGTCACCAGCGCCAACCGCATTCCCTATCTGCAGACCGGCAAGGCTGATCTGGTGATCTCCAGCCTCGGCAAGAACCCGGACCGCGAGAAGGTCATCGATTTCTCCGTGGCCTATGCGCCCTTCTTCAACGGTGTCTTTGCGCCTGCCAGCGTCAAGGTCAGCAAGCCGGAAGAGCTGTCGGGCAAGACGGTCGGTGTCACGCGCGGCGCCATCGAGGATCTGGAACTGACGAAGGTTGCGCCGGCTGACGCGACGATCAAGCGCTACGAGGACAATAACGGCACGATCTCCGCCTTCCTCTCCGGTCAGGTCGAGGTGGTGGCCACCGGCAACGTGGTGGCAGCCGCCATTCTTGCCAAGAACCCGCCGCAGCGTCCGGAACTGAAGTTCCTCATCAAGAACTCGCCCTGCTTCATCGGCCTCAACAAGAACGAGCCGGCCCTGCTGGAAAAGGTGAACGCCATCATCGGTGCCGCCAAGAAGGACGGTTCGCTGAACAAGATCGCCCAGAAGTGGCTTGGCCAGGACATCCCGGCAGATCTGTAAGCCGCATTTCCCACGCGGGGCGGGGGCTTTGCCTTCGCCTCGCATCCTTCGGCTGCTCATCGGGAGAAACCCCGTGAAGTATCATCTGGATTTCAGCTGGCTGCCGCAATATGCGCCGGATATCCTCAAGGGGGTGATGATCACCCTCGAACTCATTGCCGTCGGTGGGGTGCTCGGCATTCTGCTTGGCATTTTCTGCGCCTGGGCGCGCGCGCTCGGGCCGCGCTGGCTGAAGGCGCCGGTCGGACTTTATGTCGAGCTGATCCGCAACACGCCCTTCCTGATCCAGCTGTTCTTCATCTTCTTCGGCCTGCCGTCGATTGGCGTGCAGATGGGGGAACTGACGGCCGCCAATCTCGCGATGGTCGTCAATCTTGGCGCCTATGGCTGCGAGATCATCCGCGCCGGCATCCAGGCAACGCCGAAGGGCCAGTTCGAAGCCGGGCGCAGCCTTGCCATGTCGCCGGTGGAAACCTTCCGCCATGTGGTGCTGGTACCCTCGCTGCAGAGAATCTGGCCGGCCCTGTCCTCGCAGGTGGTCATCGTGATGCTCGGCTCTTCCGTCGTCTCGCAGATCGCCGCACAGGACCTTACCTTCGCCGCCAACTTCATCCAGTCGCGCACCTTCCGCGCCTTCGAGGCCTATATCGTCTCCACGGTCATCTATCTGGTGCTGGCCGTCCTCGTACGCCAGGTCATGGCCCTTGTCGGCCGGGCACTCTTTCCGCGGAGGACGGCGGCATGATCGAATTCACCACCTGGGATATTCTGCGCAACCTGCTGCTGGCCGCCCGCTGGACGGTGCTGCTGTCGCTCGTCTCCTTCATTGGCGGCGGCCTGCTCGGCCTTGCGCTGCTGTTCGCACGCATCAGCCCGCGGCGCTGGCTGTCGAAAGCCATCGGCTATTACATCGAGCTGTTTCAGGGCACGCCGCTGCTGATGCAGATGTTTCTCGCCTTCTTCGGTCTCGGCCTGTTCGGCGTTGACGTGCCGGCCTGGCTTGCCGCCGGCATGGCGCTGATCCTGTGGTCGGCGGCCTTCCTCACGGAAATCTGGCGTGGCTGTGTGGAATCCATCGCCCGCGGCCAGTGGGAGGCCTCGGCCAGTCTTGGCATGGGACGCCTCCAGCAGATGCGTTACGTGATCCTGCCGCAGGCGCTGAAGATTGCCATCCCCCCCACCGTGGGCTTCTCGGTACAGGTCGTCAAGGGAACGGCGCTCACCTCCATCATCGGTTTCGTCGAGCTTTCCAAGGCCGGAACCGTTGTCACCAATGCCACCTTCCAGCCCTTCACCGTTTATGGCTTCGTGGCCCTCATCTATTTCGCGCTCTGCTGGCCCTTGTCCAAGAGCAGCCAGATCCTCGAAAGGAAGCTCAATGTCGCTCATCGAAATCACTGAGGTTCGCAAGAGCTTTGGCGCCAACGAGGTGCTGAAGGGCATCAATCTCGATGTGCAGCCGGGCGAGGTGATCGCCATCATCGGCAAGAGCGGTTCCGGCAAGTCGACGCTTCTGCGCTGCATCAACGGGCTGGAAACGATCAGCGGCGGCTCCATCTCCGTTGCCGGCGCCCAGCTCGCGGACGACGAGGTGCATCTGAAGGCGCTGCGCCTGAAGGTCGGCATGATCTTCCAGCAGTTCAACCTGTTTCCGCACCTGACGGCCGGCGGCAATGTGATGCTGTCGCAGATGGTGGTGAAGAAGACGGGCAAGGCCGAAGCCGAGGTCATGGCCCGCAAGATGCTCGACCGCGTCGGCCTCGGCCACAAGTTCGATGCCTATCCCGACCAGCTGTCTGGCGGCCAGCAGCAGCGCGTGGCGATTGCGCGCGCGCTTGCCATGCAGCCGATCGCGCTGCTCTGCGACGAGATCACCTCGGCGCTCGATCCAGAACTCGTGTCGGAAGTGCTGGCCGTCGTGCGCGAACTGGCGGCGGAGGGCATGACGCTGCTGATGGTGACCCACGAGATGAAGTTCGCGCGCGATGTCTGCTCGCGCGTCGTCTTCATGCATCAGGGGCGCGTGCACGAGATCGGGCCGCCGGAGGACGTGTTTGCCCATCCGCAGACGCCGGAACTGCGCCAGTTCCTCGGCATGACCGGTCACGCCTGAACCGCTTTCGAGAATCACTATTGTCACGACAAGGGCGGCGGACCGGTTCCGCCGCCCTTGTCGTGCTGCTTTCCGGTGTCAGGCGATTCTGTTAGGAAAGCGTGCCCGCTGTTCATGCAGCCATCCGGGAGGAGCCGGAGGAGGTCGCCATCCGTCAAAAACATGCCGGGGAGGGGATCTTTTCGATAGGTCAGTATTGCTGACCTGTTGGAATTTGTGTAAAGCAGATGGCAGAAGAATTGAAATATGAGGAAACATCGGTGCTCGATTGGGATCATATCTTTGCGACGCGTTCGTCCAGGATGCGCGCTTCCGAAATTCGCGAACTGCTGAAGCTTCTGGAACGGCCGGACATCATCTCCTTTGCCGGCGGCATTCCCGATCCGGCGCTGTTTCCGGATGCGGCCTTCAAGGATGCCTATGCGGAAATCTTCTCCAGCCCGCAGGTGAACGCCGCGCTGCAATATTCGGTCAGCGAAGGCTACAAGCCGCTGCGCGAATGGCTGGTCGGCGAAATGGAAAAGATCGGCATTCCCTGCAGCGTCGATAACGTGTTCATCACCTCCGGTTCGCAGCAGGCCCTGGATTATCTCGGCAAGCTGTTCCTGTCGCCGAAGGATACCGCCCTCGTCACCTGGCCGACCTATCTCGGCGCCTTGCAGGCCTTCAATGCCTATGAGCCGAACTACGACCAGCTGACGCCGAACGGCAACCGTACGCCGGACGCCTATCGCGACACGGCGGCGAAGAATGGCGGCGCGGTGAAGTTTGCCTATCTCTCGGCCGATTTCGCCAATCCGACCGGCGAGACGGTGGATCGCCAGGGCCGCGAGAAGGTGCTGGATCTGGCCGACGAACTCGACATCGCCGTCATCGAGGATGCGGCCTACCAGTCGCTGCGCTACGATGGCGAGCCGATCGCGCCGCTGCTGGCGATCGAGATTGCCCGCAAGGGCGGCATCGAGAACACCCGCACCATCTATTCCGGCAGCTTCTCGAAGACGCTGGCGCCCGGCCTGCGCGTCGGCTTCGTCGTCGCCAACATGTCGGTCATCCGCAAGCTGGTGCTGATGAAGCAGGCGGCCGACCTGCATTCCTCGACGATCAACCAGATCGCCATCGCAACGGTTGCCGAGCGGATTTTCGATGCGCAGGTGGCGAAGATCAAGGCCGCCTACAGCGCGCGCCGCGATGCGATGCTGGCGGCTCTTGCGAAGTACATGCCGGCCAGCGCCAGCTGGACGAAGCCGGAAGGCGGCATGTTCATCTGGGTCACGCTGCCGGCGGGGCTGGATGGGGCGGAGCTGCTGGCCCGCTCGATCGAAACGGAAAAGGTGGCCTTCGTGCCCGGCCAGGCTTTCTTTGCCGATCGCTCCGGTGCCAACACGCTTCGCCTCTCCTTCTCCTGCGCCAACGAGGCGATGATCGAGGAAGGCATCCAGCGTCTCGGCCGCCTGATCCGCAACGCGGAAGCCAAGGCCGCCTGAGGTCTGCCGCGGGCCTTTGCCGCGTCCGATCGCGTTTCGTCGCGAATCCCTTCGCTTTCCCGGCGGCGCTGTGCCATGACAGGGCATGCCGCCGCCGGGTGCCGTCGCATCCGGTTGAGACGGCAGAAGGACGAGCGGATGCAGGGCCTTTCCGAAGACACACGCCGCGTACTCATCGATATCGCCCGTCAATACGGGGTCAGCGAGGACGCGGCCCTTGCCATGCTGTTGGCGGTGCAGCGCGGGCAGGGCACCATGGCGCAGTTCAACATCGGCGAACTCGGCGGCAGCGGCCAATGGATGCTGGGCGGCATGACCATGGTTGGCGACATGTTCAATTATGGGCTGAAGAACACGGTGGACGGGCTCTGCAACGCCCTGTCGCAGGCCTTGTCGTCGGGGCGCATCCACCTGCCGAGCGCCGGCGGTGCTGCCTCGGCCTGGTGGCCGCAGTGGCTGGGCTCTCCCTCCAGCACCGGCGCGCAGAATGACAGCGCCTATGCGGTGTTTCCGAACCATCGCCGCCTCGCGATCAAGGACGGTGCGGGCGTACATCTTTACGACACCGGCGACCATTTTATCTCGGGCGTCGGACAGCAGCAGGGCTCCAATACCGGCCTGACCTTTTCCAGCCAATACGGTTCATTTTCCGTCAGCAGCCTGCGGCGCGTCGATGAGGCAGCGCCCGCCACCGCACCGGACAGCAATGCCGGCGCCTCTGCCGATCCGGCTTTCCCGGTTCCGGTGCCTGCGGCATCCGTACAGGACGTGGCCGAGCCTCGTCCCGCCGAGCCCTCGGTGATCCCGCCGGTTCCGCCGATGGTCAAGCCCGAGGTCGTTGCGGCGCCGGCGGACGGTGCGGCCATCCTGGCGCTGATCGAAAAGCTTGCCGCGCTGCGCGAAGCCGGCATTTTGACCGAAGCCGAATTCACCGCCAAGAAAACCGAGCTTCTCTCCCGTCTCTGACGGGGGCTGCGGGGGAGAGGCCGAGATGGTGCGGCGCCCGCCGGTTGCCATTCCTGCCTCTGCCAGTCGACTTTGTCACATCTCTGTTAGACGGCCATGGTTAAGCGGGGGCAACCGAGACAAGGAGACTGCCCCATGAAGACGCTTCTTTCCGCTTTTACCGCTCTCGTCGCCTTTGGCGCACTGACCGCGTCGGCGCATACCGCCGATCTCGTGCTTTATACCAGCCAGCCCAACGAGGATGCGCAGGCCACCGTCGATGGCTTCAAGGCTGCCAATCCGGGCATCACGGTGGAGTGGGTGCGGGATGGAACGACCAAGATCATGGCCAAGCTGATGGCCGAGATCGAGGCCGGCAATCCGGTGGCTGACGTGCTCCTGATCTCCGACACGGTGACGCTCGAGCGCCTGAAGCAGGACAAGCGCCTGCTGGCCTACCAGTCTCCCGAGGCCAAGGCCTATGACGGCTCGCTCTATGATGCGGACGGCTACTACTATTCCACCAAGCTGATCACCACCGGCATCATGTACAACACGCAGGCCTCCATGAAGCCTACGAGCTGGAAGGATCTGGTGAAGCCGGAAGCCAAGGGTCTCGTGACCATGCCGAGCCCGCTCACCTCCGGCGCTGCGCTGATCCATGCCCAGACGCTGACCGGCGATGCCAGCCTCGGCTGGGATTACTACCGCGCGCTGAAGGCCAATGGAGCGACGGCCTCCGGCGGCAACGGTGCCGTGCTGAAGTCGGTTGCCACCGGCGAGAAGGCCTATGGCGTCGTTGTCGATTACATGCCGATCCGCGAAAAGGCCAAGGGCGCGCCGGTGGAATTCGTCTTCCCGGCCGAAGGCGTTTCCGCCGTCACCGAGCCGGTTGCCATCATGGGCGGCACCAAGCATGCCGACGCCGCCAAGAAGTTTGTCGATTACGTGCTGTCGGCCAAGGGGCAGGAAGGCTTCCTGAAGCTCGGCTATATCCCGGCCCGCAACGGCATGCCGGTTCCGGCCGGTTTTCCGGCCCGCGAAACGATCAAGCTGATGCCGCTCAATGCCTCCGAGGCGCTGAAGAACACCGACAAGGATCTGAAGACCTTCTCCGAGATCTTCGGCAGCAACTGACCGGCGCTCTGATGCCTCGCCACGCTTTCGGGGGAAGCAGCCAGCCACGCTGGCTGTTTCCCTTTATCCTTGTTTCCCTGTTCCTGTTGAGCGTGCTGCCGCTGGGGAGGCTTGCCGTGACCGGCATCCTGTCGCTCATCCGTGGCGGCGGTGACGGGCTTCTCTCTGATCCTGCGCTGTGGACGGCGCTGTGGAACACGCTGACCACCTCGTTTTTCGGCATGCTGGTCTCGGTCCTGCTCGGCGGTGTGTTTGCCATTCTGCTGACCCTGTTCGATATTCGCGGCCGCGGAATTCTCGGCTTCCTCTTCATGCTGCCGATGATGATCCCGCCGCAGGTGACGGCGCTTTCCTGGATCGGCCTCACGGGCCCCTCCAGCACGCTGCTCAAGGCCGTCGGCATGGCGCCGCCGCTCGGCAGTCCGCAGCCGCTCTATTCGCTGGGCGGGCTTGCCCTGCTGCTCGGCGTGCAGAATGCGCCGCTCGTCTATCTGTCGCTGCGCGCCGGCCTTCTGGCGCTGCCGCGCGATGGCATCGAGGCGGCGCGCCTTTCCGGCGCCTCGGCGCTGCAGGTGATGCGGGACATCATCCTGCCGCTGACGCTGCCGGGCTTTGCCGCAGGCGCCGCCATGGCCTTTGTCTCGAATGTCGGCAATTTCGGCATTCCGGCGATCCTCGGCATTCCGGCCTCGATCTATACGCTGACGACGCTGATCTATGCGAAATTCGCAAGCTTCGGCGCCAATACCTTTGGCGACATCTCGCTGTTGTCCGGCCTCATCGCGCTGCTGTCGATTGCCGGCCTTCTGGTCGAGGAGAGAGTGCTGAGCGGCCGCGATTACCGCATCATCGGTCTTTCCGGCCGTACCGCCGTCTTCCAGCTGAAGGCCTGGCGCGTGGCGAGCGAAATCCTGCTCTGGCTGGTGCTGATGGCGATCCTCGTTATGCCCTTTGCCGCCCTCGTCGCCAGTTCGCTGGCGCCCGCCTATGGCGTGCCCTTGACGCTGAAGACCGCCACCACCCTTGCCTACCAGGAGGTGATCCTGCGGCAGGCGGTAACGCGAACGGCCTTTGCCAATTCCATCGGCCTGTCGCTTGCCACCGCCTTCGGGCTGCTGCTGATCACGGTGCTGATGGGCTATATGGTGGCGCGCAGCCGGCGGCGGCTGGCGGCGGTGATCAGCGCGCTTGCCGATATTCCCTATGCGCTGCCGGGCATCGTGCTGGCGGTGGCCTGCATCCTGCTGTTTGCGGCACCGCTGCCGCTGATCGGCGTATCGATCTACGGCACGCTCTGGATCCTGCTGTTTGCCTATCTCTCCAGCTTCCTTGCGGTGAGCCTCCGGCCGATCGCCAGCGCCTTTCGCCAGCTCGACCCCTCGCTGGAGGAGGCGGCGCGGCTGGCGGGCGCGGGCTTCGGGCGGCGCATGCGCGATATTCTCGGCCCGCTCGTCGCACCGGCCGCCGGGGCGGCGGTCATTCTCGTCTTCCTGATCGCCTGCAACGAGCTGACGGTTTCGGCGCTTCTCTGGTCCGCCGGCACGCAGACGCTCGGCGTTGCGATCTACAATCTCGATGACAGCGGCAGCTTCAACCTCGCCTCGGCGCTTTCCGTGCTGGTGGTGGCGATGGTGGTGGTCATGATGGTTCTTCTCGAACTGATGGCGAACCGGCTGCCCAAAGGAGTGGTGCCGTGGCGCAGCTGATCCTCAACCATGTGTCCAAGGATTTCGGTACAGGCAAGCCGGCTGTCACGGGGGTTTCTCTCAACATTCGCGAAGGCGGCTTCCTGGCCCTGCTCGGCCCCTCCGGCTGCGGCAAGACCACGGTTCTGCGGATGATTGCCGGCTTCGAACAGCCGAGCGATGGCGAGATCTTTCTCGGCGAGTGGCGTCTTGCGGATGTCAATGCCATGGTGCCGCCGGAAAAGCGCAACATGGCGATGGTCTTCCAGTCCTATGCGCTGTGGCCGCACATGTCGGTGGCCGAAAATGTCGGCTATCCGCTGAAGGTGCGCGGCGTGGGGCGCGCGGCGCGCGACCGCAAGATCCGCGAGGCGCTGGAAGCCGTGCGGCTGGAAGCCTATGCGGACCGCCGTCCCGCCGATCTTTCCGGCGGCCAGCGCCAGCGCGTGGCGCTTGCCCGCTGCCTGGTCACCGATCCCGACGTGGTGCTGCTCGACGAGCCGCTTGCCAATCTCGACCGGCATCTGCGCCAGGAGATGGAGGAAACCTTCCGCGAGTTCCACGCCCGCTCCGGCGCCAGCATGATCTATGTGACGCATGACCAGGCGGAAGCCATGGCGCTGGCAACCGACGTCGCCGTCATGGCCGAGGGACGTCTGCTGCAGCTGGCGTCGCCGCAGGAGATCTATGCCCGACCGGAGGGACGTCTGGTAGGCGGTCTGATCGGGCAGGGCGCCATCCTGCATCTCGCCTGGCCGGTCGGCGCCGATCGCGCGCTGGAATGGCCAGCCCTGCAGGCCTGCTTCGGGCCGAAGCCCGGCGCCCATCTGGCCGATGTTCTGGTGCGTCCGCAGGATGTGGTGATCTCGGATGAGGGCCTCGACGTGGTGGTGGAGACTGCGGTGTTCGAGGGGGAGCGCCATGCGCTGCGCCTGAGGCTCCCCGATGGCCAGACACTGCGCGCCTTCAGCCGGCGTCCCGTGACGGTCGGCGAGCGCATCCGCGTCGTCATCCGCTCCGCTTGGCGGTTGTAAGCGCGGGAGAGGGCGCTATTGTCCCTTCCTCATTCCCAGAGACGCAGAGAGTGCAGGTCTGCGTCGTCCATCCGACCGGAGCCCGACCGTGACTGAACCGCTGAATGCCTGGCCGCCGGAACGCACCGTCTTTAAGATCGCCGGCATCGAGATGCGGGTCGCTCCCGGCCGCCATCGGCTGGAGGCGCTGGCTGCCGCCGAGATTGCCGAAAACTGGGCAGCGGAGGTTGCGGCCAATCCGGCTCTTTTCAATGGCGAAGTGCTGCTGCCCGAAGAGATGGTGCTGCGGGAGGGCGTGATCCATGCCACGGCACGCGCCACCGGCTTTGCCACCACGCTGTGGTGGCGCAAGCAGGTAAGCCCGACCGAAGGCCTGTTTCTCAATGCGAGCGCCGTGCCGATTTCCGCTGATGGCCTGCCGATCGCGATCCGCATGGCGCCCCACACAGCCAATGCCGGCAAGGTCTATTTCGCGACCGGTTCGCTCGACCTCTCTGATGTGCGCGACGACGGCACCTGCGACGTGCTGGGCAGCATGACGCGCGAGGTGCTGGAGGAAACGGGAATCGATCTCAAGCGGGAGGCGACGGCAGAACCGGCGCTCTATGCCGTGCATTTCGGACGCCGATTCTTCGTGTTCCGCTTCTTCCACCTGTCGGAGAGCGCCGAACAGATCTGCCGGCGCGTAGAGCGCCATATGCAGGGCGAAACAGAACCGGAAATCGATGCGGTCTTCGCGCTCACGGCCGACGAGGGCCATGCGCATCGCTATCACGACCTGACGCCGATCATTCTCGCGTTCTTTTTCGCGCGCAGGATGAACGCGGCGGGTTGATCCGCCGGGTTGTCTCGGGCACCTTGGCCCGCATCTTATCACCGGGCCGTGATGGTGCCGCGACAAAGAGGGAGGCTTCCTTGGGTCTGAACTATGCCATTTACGACGTCTTCACCGACAAGGCGCTGCAGGGCAATCCGCTGGCCGTGGTCTTCGACGCCGATGGCATGACGGACGAAGCCATGCAGGCGCTGGCTGGTGAGATGAACCTATCCGAGACCGTCTTCGTGCAGCAGGCCGAAAATCCGGCCCATGCGGCAAGGCTGCGCATCTTCACCCCCACCCGTGAACTCCCCTTTGCCGGCCATCCGACGGTCGGTGCCGCGATTGCGCTTGCCGAGCGGCGACATGCGGACGAGCGGCCGGATCTCGATCTTGTCTGCGTGCTGGAGGAAAATGTCGGTCCCGTTCGCTGTGCCGTGCGGCTTTCGGACAGGCAGGCAAGCTTTGCCGAATTCGATCTGCCGCGCAATCCGCAGCGCATCCCGCTTGGTCTTGACCGGCAGGGACTGGCCGACGCGCTCAGCGTCAAGCTTGCCGATATCGGCTTCGAGAATCACGTACCGGAAATCTGGACCGCCGGCGTGCCGTTTCTGATGGTTCCGCTGCACAATCTGGCAACCGCCGAGTCGATCGATTTCGATGCCACGCTGTGGGAGCGTGCGGCGCCCCTGGTCGAAGGGCGGCTTGCCTCGGTCTATGCCTATTGCCGGGGCGGCGTACACCATGCCGCACGCTTTCATGCCCGCATGTTCTCGCCCGACATGGGCATTGCCGAGGATCCGGCGACCGGCGGTGCCGTGGCGGCGCTGGCCGGTGCTATCCACCAGTTCGATGCGCTCCCGGACGGGCATCACCCGCTCCTGATCGAGCAGGGGGTCGAGATGGGGCGCCCGTCCTACATCCACCTTCACATGGATGTGAAGGATGGCGGCATTTCGCGTGCTCGTATTGGTGGACAGGCGGTCAAGGTTGCCTCCGGCACCTTCCACGTCTGACACCGCGCACGGCGGAATCAAAATCTTTTCACCGCGCCGGAACCGCAAACCGGCTTGTCCGTTATTGGGGCCGTGCGGGAGAAGGACGATGCCGATACCGATCATTCATGTTGCTATGACGATGTGCGCCATGGAACCGCCGGTGCAGACCGTCCGGTCTTGTCCGGCGTGCGGTCTTGTCCGCTTCCGCTGACCTTCCCCGACAATGCGTGGCAGCCCATGGGCAGGAACGGCGTGCGGAGCGCAGCGCGCCCCATGGTCAGCCCCGCACCCACCAACAGACAGATTGTCGCCGCCTTGTTCAGGCCTATGGCAGCCGCCGGGCCACTGCGGTGATTCGAAATGCAAGGAGACCCTGATGATCAGGAGCGAAAAAAGGCCGAGCGATGATCCTCTCAATTCCGAGGATCTGGCGCGGTGCCAGCAGGTTTTTGAGCGCCTTCGGGCCGAGATCTGCCCCGATGACGATCAGGAGGAAACCAATCGACTGGCTGCCATCACCATGGAGCTTTATCGCCAGGGCGTTCGACGCGAAGACATGCTGCGCGATATGGTGGCGGCCGCCCGCGGTCACCACTAAGGGTGGTCGGTGGAGCGGGCGACCATCTCCTGCCCGCCGGCGCCGCGAGACGGAAAAGCCTTCCCGAGACGCGTGAAGGCCGAGGATTGCACAAGGGCGCGGGGAGATCTTCCCCGCGCCCTTTCCGTTTCCCTATCCCGCTTTCCCTGCGGTCGGATCGCAGGAGCATTCAAAACTTGCCGTTTACGTAAACTGCGGTTTATACCTGTGCCCGAGGATTAGACATCGCGTGTGCCTGGGGAGGACATGATGCCATTGCCGAAATCGTTCGAGACGCTTCGCCTGCCGGCTGTTGCGGCGCCCATGTTCCTGGCATCCGGACCGGATCTCGTCGTGGAAACCTGCCGCGCCGGGCTGGTCGGTACCTTTCCGGCGCTGAACCAGCGCACGACCGAGGGTCTTGTAGCCTGGCTGGACGAGATCCGGCAGCGACTGGCGCCGCATCCCGCTGCCGCCCCCTTCGGCGTCAATCTGATCGTGCACCGCTCCAATCCGCGGCTCGAAGCCGATCTTAAGGCCGTCGTCGAACACAAGGTGCCGCTCGTGATCACCTCGCTTGGCGCCGTTGCGGATGTGGTGAAGGCCGTGCAGTCCTATGGCGGTCTCGTCTTCCACGATGTCATCAGCCGGCGCCATGCGGAAAAGGCGGCGGAGGCCGGGGTCGACGGCATCATCGCCGTCTGCGCGGGGGCCGGAGGGCATGCGGGCACGCTGAATCCCTTTGCCTTCATCCCGGAAATCCGCTCCTTCTTTGAGGGCACCATCCTGCTGTCCGGCGCGATCAGCACGGGCGAACAGATCGCAGCGGCCCGCCTGATGGGGGCGGATCTCGCCTATCTCGGGACCCGTTTCCTGGTGACGCAGGAATCCATGGTGAGCGAGGCCCAGAAACAGATGACGCTGCAGGCTGGTGCGGGAGACATCCTCTACACGGACGCCATCTCCGGCGTGAACGCCAACTTCCTGCGCGCCAGCATTGTGGCGGCGGGTCTCGACCCGCAGAAACTCGTGTCGCACGGTCCGATGGACCTGGGCAGCGAGGCCAAGGCCTGGAAAAGCGTCTGGTCGGCGGGGCAGGGCGTGTCCGCCATCGATGACATTCCCACGGTGGCGCAACTGTGCAGGCGCCTTATCGACGGTTACGGCCGGGTCATGCGGGGTGCGGCCGGGGATCGCTTCCTCGTCCTGTGAACGCGGTCCTGTGGAAGGGGCATGATGCTGCCCCGCAGTGCACCGTGTTGCGTAAATCGCATGTCTGGTGGGATGCCATTGCGAAATTGCCATGGCTCACATCCTTGTGAGAGATGGAATCCAGCTCCGCAAGCGCAGGTTCGAGAATTCAAGTCATTGAAATAAAAATATAATCTTCGGCGTTGCGTATCCTTCACGACCGTTCGCGAAACAGACACGCTAAGGTGAGCAGTGTTGCCGTTGTTTCGCTTCTCTTTTCCTCCCATGTCCATGGTGCGTCGCAATGAACGGCGCGAGGAAACAGAAGAAGGAGCTACTCCCATGGCCAAGCTGATTGCAGCCGCGACCCTCGCCGTAACCCTTGCCGGCACGACTGCCGCATTCGCCGCCAGCCCGATCCCGGATGATGCTATCCGCGATCAGGTCTACAAGACGGAAGCGACGGCCCATCTGCAGAAGGCACCGCCCGGAACGCCGGTCTACGACAAGATCTATGCCGGCTCTGACGCCTATAGCGTCACCTACATCGTCCAGCCGGACGGACGCCTGAAATTTGTGGATTCGCAACTGTTGGAAAGTCAGTAACCGGAGACCTTCAGGTCTTCCGGATCATTTGAGGAGCGAAGCGAAATGAAACGCGTAATTGCCTTTACCTTTGCCGCATTGATCGGCGCCAGCACCGTCGTCTTCGCGGAAGACCTGCGGCACGCCGCCAATGGCCGTCTCAGCATCCACTCGGTCGGTGACTGGGTCTCGCAGGACGTGATCGACCAGGGCCATGCCTATGTGGAACATTACCAGGTCCAGGCCGACCATACGCTGAAGCTGATGGATCGTCAGCCGATCCAGCCATAACCCCCTGGCCTTCGCCAGAGGGACGAGACGGGGCGCAGACATGTTCTGCGCCCCGTCTCGTAATGCCTGCTTCCAGACAGCATAAAGCCCCCGAAGCGGATGCCTGGGGGCTGGTCATGCGTTCTGCTGTCCGTGCGCTGTCATGGCGCGGGCTGCAGGATCATGTTTCCGCCAATCAGCGGAACGAACGGGATGCAATCGAACGAATGTCGTAGCGGGTCAGGCCGATATCGCTGAGGGCCTGGTTCGAAAGACTGCCGAGCTCGTTCATCGTGCGGCGGTAGCTGATCCAGCTCTTGGCGAGACGAATCGGGTTCATGGGTGTTTCCTCAAGACTTTTGTTTTGCCTGCCGGTCGAACCGTGGTCGTCACGATCTCGTTGCCGGCGATGGCGCTCTTATACATCCGCATAATATGACTGTGCAGTGCAAAATCGAAGCGACTGCCATGCATTTGTGCAATGTGGTGCCGAAATTTGCATCTTTGGCCGAAATTTAAGCGGCAGATTGGACGCGGCGTGGAAACGGCGCACAAAAAAACGCCTCCCGGAATGGGAGGCGTTTTGGAAGAGGCCCGAGGGCCGCCTGTCGTTGCAGATCAGATGCCGACGGCGGTGCGAGCGATGCGGCGGATGTCGGAGCGGCCAATGCCGAGGTCGGTCAGTTCGCGGTCCGACATGCGGCCGAGTTCGGAAACGGTCTGACGGTACTTGCGCCAGTTGTTGAGCGAGCGTGCGATGTTCATGGTTTTCGTCCTTTGGTCTCTGTTGCGCCGTGGCAGGGCCGATCGGCATGTCTCTCAATCGATTGAATGCAGTATATGCTGCACCGCGTATAAGAACAGCGCCCATCCTGTATGACACCTATGCATTACGCGCATTGCTCCGCCAAAATCGTTAAGGATGATGGCCGCAAATGAGCGAAAAACGGGCAGGATTGGAGCTGGGGAAGGTCTGTTGCCAGGGCGGGGCGCACAAATGAAGACGCCCACCGGGGGAGGAGGACCGGTGGGCGTCAGGAAAGTGACTGGCGATCGGGAGGAGGAGTATCGCCAGTCCATCGTGGTTCGCCGGGAGGAGGAGTGCGAAACCACGAAATTCGTTCGGGAAAATACCCGAGGCCTTTGCGAAGCAGAGCTCCCGACCGCCACGTCGTTGGAACATCTCTGTTCCTCTTGAAGCCACTATAGCGAATTGCCGCATTTTGTGCAGTGCAATAAGGGAATGCGAGCTATTCCCTCACCTCATGGCTCTGTATCATCGCGAACCACACTATCGCCAATCCATTAGAATTTGGTAAATTAACCTTGCCGCGGGCTTGTCTGTTGAAGAGGGGATGTGCGCCCGGGAGACGGTGCTGCGGTTGTCATTTTTCCTTTGCGTGGGGAAAAAACGGTTGTTATAGAGACGCGCGCTCCGGAAGGCCTCTGCGCGAGGAATTTCGACGTGGTATCGGGGCGCGGGTATGGTGAAATTGGTAGACACGCCAGATTTAGGTTCTGGTGCCGCAAGGCGTGGGAGTTCAAGTCTCTCTACCCGCACCAGTTCCGCGGCAGCATTGCCGCAGGCCTGATCCGCCTGGCGGCAGCATGAGCCCCAGCGCAAACGAGATTGCATCGAAGCCACGACCGGCGACAGGTTCCGGCGTCGTGCTCATGGAAACCCCGGCTGTGTGAGCACCGCCGCATGATATGAAGGTATGACAATGCAGGTTATCGAAACGCTCGCTGAAGGGCTGAAGCGCGAAATCAAGGTCGTAATCCCGGCCAAGGACATGGAACAGCGCATGAACGAGCGCCTGGCGGAAGCCAAGGACAAGGTGCGCGTCAACGGTTTCCGTCCGGGCAAGGTGCCGATGGGCCACCTGAAGAAGATGTACGGCAAGTCGGTGATGGCCGAGCTCGTCAACGAGATCGTGCGCGACCGCCCCGCTGCCATCCTCTCCGAGCGTGGCGAGAAGTCGGCCACCCAGCCGCAGATCTCGATGACCGAGGATGAAGCCGAAGCCGAGAAGATCCTCAACGCTCAGGTCGATTTCGAATTCACCCTGTCCTACGAAGTCATTCCGCCGATCGAACTGCAGCCGACCAGCGGCATCAAGGTGACCCGCGAAGTCGTTGAAGTCTCGGAAGACGAGGTCAACGAGCAGATCCTCAATATCGCCGAAAACGCCCGCACCTATGCCGCCAAGGATGGCGCTGCCGAAACCGGCGACCGCGTCACCATGAATTACCTCGGCAAGGTTGATGGCGTTGCCTTCGATGGCGGCGCTGCCGAAGATGCCGATCTCGTCATTGGTTCCGGCCGCTTCATCCCGGGCTTCGAAGAGCAGCTGGTTGGCCTGAAGGCTGGCGAAGAGAAGGTCATCACGGTCACCTTCCCGTCCGAATATCCGGCTGCCAACCTCGCCGGCAAGGAAGCCACCTTCGATATCACCGTGAAGGAAGTCGCGGCCCCGGCTGGCCTCGAGCTGAACGACGAGCTGGCCACCCAGCTCGGCATCGAATCGCTCGACAAGCTGAAGGAAATCGTCCGCGGCCAGATCGAGGGCCAGTACGGCAACGTCACCCGCCAGAAGGTCAAGCGTCAGATCCTCGACCAGCTGGACGAGATGTACAAGTTCGATACCCCGGCCGGCCTGGTCGACGCCGAGTTCGAGAACATCTGGCGCCAGATCAACACCGACCTGCAGCAGTCCGGCAAGACCTTTGCTGATGAAGACACGACCGAAGAGGAAGCCCGTGCGGAATACCGCAAGCTTGCCGAACGTCGCGTCCGTCTCGGCCTCGTTCTCTCCGAAATCGGCGAAAAGGCCGGCGTCGAAGTGACCGAAGAAGAAATGCAGCGCGCTCTCTACGCCCAGCTGCAGCAGTTCCCGGGCCAGCAGAAGGAAATCCTCGATTTCTTCCGCAATACGCCCGGTGCCGCCGCTTCGCTGCGCGCTCCGATCTTCGAAGAGAAGGTCATCGACAAGCTGCTCTCCGAAATCGACGTCACCGACAAGACCGTGACGAAGGACGAGCTGATGGCTGACGACGAAGCGTCTGCTGAAGACGCCGACACGGCGGAGAAGAAGAAGGCTGCCCCGAAGAAGAAGGCTGCCAAGGCTGACGCTGCCGAGGCTGCCGAGGGCGAAGAAGCTCCGGCCCCGAAGAAGAAGGCTGCTTCGAAGAAGAAGGCCGCTGAAGGCGACGCCGAATAAGACGCACGCGCCTCTGACAGTTTCGAGAACCCCCGGTGCCTTGCGCCGGGGGTTTTTCGTTGCGACGCTGATATGCCGGTGACGGCTGGATGGAACGCTGCGACACCGAAGAGCCAGCCGGAAAGCTCGCCTCCGCCTCAGGTGTCGATGCGCTCTTTCTGTGTCGAAACGGAAGGTGCGGAACGGCTTGCCTTCAAAAAGGCGGGGCTCACCAACTCATGTGAGAAGGGGGTCCGCGAGCCCCTGACCGGCAGGACATGCCGGCTGCCGGTCCCTTAACCGGCAGAGGCCGCGCCGCTCAAGCGACGCGGCTGTGTGTCTGCTGCAAAGCTTCATCTCGGATTAAGAAGCCGTAAAAGCCTGTATCGATCCGGCGCATGGCATCCTCGATCGTCCAGCCGAAGGCCCAGGCCTCGCGCATCTGCTGCTGTGTATCCGGGTCCATGTCCGGAACCGTACGCAGCAGATAGGGATTGTCGCTTGCAACCGCGCCCAGGATGCGCGCCCGCGCACCGCGCTCCTGACATTCAAGAAGAGACTCAATATTCATGTCTGTCGTCCAATGTAAGGTGGGGCTTAATATGGGCGCCATCTGGCAGGATCAAGGATGTTAACCGATCATTCATCATGTTTTTGCTGGGGCTTCTGCGGATAAAATGCTTGCAGAATCACTTGCCGTGAGCGTTCAGCGCGGTTCACTTCGAATATTCAGATAGGCCGGATCGAATTCGGCGAAACGTTGCAGTCTTCCCCAATCGAGAATTGTAATGCGCTCCCTTGACCAGGTCACGAATCCTGCAGCGCGCAACTCCTGAATCACCCTGTTCATGTGCACTGTGGAGAGGCCCATGATGTCGGCCATCTGGGTCTGGGACAGAGGAAAGTGGAAGCTGCCGCCCTCAACGCGGTTGACGATCTGCAGGCGCATGTAAAGCTCGCAGATGATCTGCGCCAGGTGAGCCGCGCGGGAGCGTCTGCCCATGGCCACGATCCATTGCCGGCTGATGGCCGCCTGCAAGAGGGTGTCGAGCCATAGCAACCGTGCGAGATGCGGGGCGCTCTCGGTGATGGTCTTCAACGCACTGTGATCCGCCATTGCGATGCGGCACGGCGAGAGCGCGATGATGCCATGGTCCATCGTCTTCACAAGGAAGGCATGCAGGTCGATGAATTCACCGGCCACATGCAGGGAGGTGAGCTGTCTTTGTCCGTCACCGGTGATGTTGTAGCGGGCCGCAAAGCCATCGAGCAGGAGAGAACTGGTGAGGGGTCTGTCACCCTCGGTGACGATGTCTTCCTGGGCTGCGACCCGTCGTTCCCGCGTGATTGCCATCCGCAGCATTTCCCGCTCGTCGTCGCTCAGCCGGTCGCGCTGTTCCAGATTGAGCAGCAAAGGCTCGATCATGTCCGTGTCTGCCATATCACTTCCCGTCTCGGTCGAGGGGTGAACAGATGGCGCGCAGTTTTGTGCCAGAGGCGGGAACAAAAATTTAGGGTGGTTGATTGGACCAACGAAAGGCGAGGTAAGAGCGATGGCCCATTACTATTTCGATGTGTTCAATGACGGCGCGCTGTATGGACCGGTGCCCATGGAACTGGAGGGCCGCGAGGCCGTGGAGCGCGAGGCGCACCGCATTCTTTCCGACATGGCGAGAGACGATCTGCTCGGCCGCGACGCCATGTCCATCGTGCTCGAGGTCCGGGACCAGCGCGGCCAATCCGTCTTCGTCGGCAGCGTCACCTTTGTCTCGCGCTGGCTGGATCGCAGGAGTGACGTCGTTTCACATCTGTCGTGATGCCGAGATCCCGCCTGCAGCAGGCAGGCGGGTTCTCCATGACCACCGTTGCGATCAGCCTCCGGTGGCCGTCCACCTGAGATATATCGTTGCCAGCGGCGGCAGTGTCAGCATCACGGACTGTGGATGGCCATGCGCGCTTTCCGCGTCGGTCCAGACTTCGACTTGGCCGAGATTCGAGCCGCCATAGAGCCCGGCATCCGTGTTCAGTACCACCTGCCAGCGGCCCTCCTGCGGCACGCCGACCCGGTAGCCTTCGCGCGCCACGGGCGTCATGTTGCTGAGCGCGAGAATCAGGCTTTTGCCGTCGCCCGTCTTTCGAAGCATCCCGAAGACGGAATTTTCCGCATCGTCGCCGATGACCCATTCGAAGCCTTCCGGGTGCAGGTCTGCGAACTGCAGTGCGGGTTCGGCCTGGTAGAGCCGATTCAGGTCACCCACCAGGCGTTGCAGGCCCGCATGCTCCGGCCTGTCGAGCAGATCCCAGTGGATGGAGCCGTCATGGTTCCATTCCGTCCACTGGCCGATTTCGCCACCCATGAAGAGCAGTTTCTTGCCGGGATGCGCCCACATGAAGCCGAAATAGGCCCGCAGGTTCGCCATCCTCTGCCAGGCATCGCCGGGCATCTTGCCGATCAGCGAGCCCTTGCCGTGCACCACCTCGTCATGGCTGAGCGGCAGCATGAAGCGTTCGGAATAGGCATAGACCATGCCGAAGGTCATCATGCCGTGGTGGTGCCGGCGGAAGATCGGCTCCTTTTCCATGTAGTGGAGCGTGTCGTGCATCCAGCCCATGTTCCATTTGAAATCGAAGCCGAGGCCACCCTCTTCGACAGGCTTGGTCACGCCCGGCCAGGCGGTCGATTCCTCCGCCACCGTGAAGGCATGGCTGCAGCGTTGGTGAATGATGCTGTTGAGGTGCTTGAAGAATTCCACGGACTCGAGGTTTTCGCGTCCGCCGTATTTGTTCGGGATCCACTCGCCGTCCTTGCGCGAGTAGTCGCGATAGAGCATCGAGGCGACCGCATCGACACGCAGGCCATCGATATGGAAATGCTCCAGCCATTCCAGTGCCGAGGCAATCAGAAAGCCCTTCACCTCGTTACGGCCCAGATTGTAGATGAGCGTGTTCCAGTCCTTGTGAAAGCCCTCGCGCGGATCCTCGTGCTCGTAAAGCGCCGTGCCGTCGAAACGGGCAAGGCCCCAGACATCGGTCGGAAAATGCGCCGGCACCCAGTCGAGGAGGACGCCTATCCCGGCCGCATGGCAGCGGTCGATGAAATAGGCGAGGTCTTCCGGCGTGCCGTAGCGTCCAGTCGGTGCAAACAGCCCCAGCGGCTGATAACCCCAGGACCCGCCGAAGGGATGCTCCATGATCGGCATCAACTCGATATGGGTGAACCCGAGCTTCTGGACATAGGGGATGAGGCGCTGGCTGAGTTCCACCCAATCAAGCACGCGATTACTTTCCTCCGCGATCCTGAGCCAGGAGCCGGGATGTACCTCGTAGACCGAGATCGGCCCTTCGCCGGCGCGACGGGCTGCGCCGCTGCGCATCCAGTCGTCGTCCGTCCAGCGGAAGGGCTGGCTGGCAGCGACGATCGAGGCGGTGGCGGGAGCTGCTTCGCTGGCGCGCGCCACGGGATCGGCCTTCTGCGGCAGCACGGTGCCGTTGCGGTCGAGGATCTCGAACTTGTAGCGGTCGCCCGGCCCAAGTCTGGGCACGAAAAGCTCCCAGACCCCGGAGGGCTGGCGAAGCCGCATCGGATGACGCCGCCCGTCCCAGGCGTTGAAATCGCCCACGACCGAAACGCGCCGCGCATTGGGCGCCCAGACGGAGAAGCGTACGCCGCTGACACCGTCCACCTCCATGGCACGGGCGCCGAGTGTGCGGCCGAGGTCGTAATGGGTGCCCTGGCCAATCAGGTGCAGGTCGAGGTCGCCAAGGAGCAGGCCGAAAGCATAGGGGTCTTCGGTCTCCTGCACGGCCTCGGGCCACTGGATGCGCAGGCGATAGGCATCCCCCCGATCGATGGCAGCGGCAAAGATGCCGCCGGGATGGATCGCATGCATGCGAAAGCGCGTACCGCTGCCATCTCGGCTGAGGATCTCCACCCCCTCGGCGCCCGGAAGAAAGGCGCGGATGATCGTTGCTCCCTGGGCCGGATGGGGGCCAAGAAGCGCGAAGGGATCACCGTGGCGGCCATCGACCAGGGCGTCCAGCGCCGCGCGATCTATTCCTGTCATCAGTTCGGAACGCTCGATGTTCATGCGGTCTTCTCCGTCAGCCTGTCCACGATCGCGGCAAAGCCGGCGAGCGGGATGGGCAGCCATTTGGGCCGGTTGCGGGCTTCATAGGCAATTTCGTAGGCGGCCTTTTCCAGAAGATAGAGGTCGAGCATGCGTCGGCGTCGGTCGGGATCGACGCGGAGCGCCTCGGATTGTTCGACAGCGGCGAGATAGCCTTCCAGAAAGGCGGTCTCCGCCTGTTGCGTAAAGCGGCGGATCATTGCCGTGCGATCCGGGCTCTCCGTTTCGGTCACCGCCTCGTTTTCCAGCTCCGCAGTGGCAGCCAGATAGCTGAGGGATCGCAGAAGACCGGCCACGTCGCGCAACGGAATGGTTTTCGCCCGGCGTTCCGACAGATCGCGTGCCGGCTCGCCCTCGAAATCGATGATGTAGGCATCGGTCTCGGCAATCAGCACCTGGCCCAGGTGGAAGTCGCCGTGGTTGCGGATCATCATGGCTCCCTCGGCAGCCTGCGCCAGTTCCGCTGCAAGTCCGGGCAGTTCGTCGCGACGGCTGAGGAGCGCATCCACGGTGCGGACCGTGTCGGTCTCCAGCTCCGCGCGTTGATCGGCGAGGATCGAGAATGCCCTCTCGATCTGGCCGACTGCACTCTGCCGCCAGAGTTCCACATTCTCGGCCCGGGCGGGCAGCGGGCGAAAAGCCTCCTCGTCCGTGTCCGTCGCAAGCGCCGCATGTAGTTCGCCGAGCCGGGTGCCGATGGTGCCGGCCATAGTGACCAGCGGGCGCATCATGTCGTCCACGGCCTCTGGCTCCGCCTGGGTCAGCCCGATCTCATCGAGCGCCCGGCGCAGATTGGTCAGCATCCAGTTCCAGGCATCGCCCTGATTGCGGATGGCCCCCTGCACGAGGATCAGCGTGTAACGTGCACCATCGGGGGCGACGCGCGCCACTTCCCCCAACAGCGGTGCCGTGTTGGCGTAGCCGACCTTCGTCAGGTAACGCGTCATCTCCACTTCCGGATGGATGCCCGGGAAGATGTGGCGGATCAGCTTGATCATTGCGAGATCGCCGACGATCAGCGAACTGTTGGATTGCTCCGCAGACAGCCAGCGCACCGTCATCTCGTCGCTGATCGCCATACAGTCCAGCTGGTCGGTGCCGAGGAATTCCAGCGTGCCGGTGCGTCCTGACAGGAGCGAGCGTTCGCAGAGTCCCCGCAGCACGCCGTGGGCCAGTGCCTCCACGGAAAAGCCATCGGTGAGGAAACCGACGCGCCGGCCCTGACGGATGCGCGCCATGGCAAGCTGCTGGGCAAGCGCGGAGGGCTGCTGGTCGTCCCAGACGGTGGACAGAGGCAGGAGGTAGGTTTCCGTGTGGCCTTCCAGTTCCGCCTCCAGCTCGCCGAGCAGGATGTTGTGGGTGGTGCCCATCGGCTGTGCGGCCACAAGCCGAGCGCTCTTCAGCCACTCGCCCTTGGAGCCGAACCAGCGGCGCTTGGCGAGGTAGGCCGGCAGGATATCGCGCGACAGCGCCTGCGACAGCCGTTCCTCGTCGATGAGTTCCGTCAGGTCGCGCCGCAATACCAATGTGGTCAGGTCCGGCATCTGCTCCGGGGGCTCGGTGCGCCAGGCCGGACCGTCCGCCTCTGCAACAAGCTGGAACCAGTAGAAGGAGAAGGGCGGCAGCGTCAGCAGATAGGTCAGCTGGCCGATCGGCGGGAAGGGGGACATGCCGGTCAGTTCGACCGGCACGCGACCTTGAAACTCGGCGAGATCCAGTTCCACCGCTTGCGGCAGGCGCGAGAGATTGGCGACGCAAAGAATGGTCTCACCATCATGTTCGCGCAGATAGGCGAGGATCTTGCGGTTGCCCGGTGTGAGGAAACGCAGCGAGCCGCGGCCAAACGCCGGGTGCCGGCCACGCAGCGCGAGCATCCGGCGCGTCCAGTTGAGGAGCGAATGGGTGTCGACGCTCTGCGCCTCGACATTCAGCGCCTCATAGCCATAGAGCGGGTCCATCACCGGTGGCAGCACCAGTCGGGCTGGGTCGGCGCGCGAAAAGCCGCCATTGCGGTCCGGTGACCATTGCATTGGCGTCCGTACGCCGTCGCGGTCGCCGAGATAGATGTTGTCGCCCATGCCGATCTCGTCGCCATAATAGATGACCGGCGTGCCGGGCATGGACAGCAGCAGCCCGTTCATCAGTTCCACGCGGCGGCGATCGCGCTCCATCAGGGGCGCCAGACGTCGGCGGATGCCGAGATTGATGCGGGCGCGGCGATCGGCGGCATAGATCGTCCAGAGGTAGTCGCGCTCCTCGTCGGTCACCATTTCCAGCGTCAGTTCGTCGTGATTGCGCAGGAAGATCGCCCACTGGCAGTTTTCCGGGATTTCTGGCGTCTGGCGCATGATGTCGGTGATCGGGAAGCGGTCTTCCTTGGCAATCGCCATGTACATGCGCGGCATCAGCGGGAAGTGGAAGGCCATGTGGCATTCGTCGCCGGCACCGAAATATTCGGAGGTGTCCTCCGGCCACTGGTTTGCTTCGGCGAGAAGCATCTTGCCGGGATGGGTGGCGTCGAGTGCGGCGCGGATCTTTTTCAGGATGTCGTGCGTCTCGGGCAGGTTCTCGTTGATCGTGCCTTCGCGCTCCACCAGATAGGGGATGGCGTCCAGACGGAAGCCGTCGATGCCTGTTTCCAGCCAGAAGCGCATGACGTTCAGAAGCTCGTCCAGCACCTGCGGATTGTCAAAATTCAGGTCTGGCTGGTGGGAGTAGAAGCGGTGCCAGTAATAGGCGCCGGCCACCGGGTCCCAGGTCCAGTTGGACTTTTCCGTGTCGAGGAAGATGATCCGCGTTTCCGGAAATTTCTGGTCGGTATCCGACCAGACATAAAAATCCCGCTCCGGCGAGCCGGGGGGCGCATTGCGGGCGCGTTGGAACCAGGGATGCTGGTCGGAGGTGTGGTTGATGACGAGTTCGATGATCACGCGGATATTGCGCTGGTGTGCCGCCTCCACGAAGGCGCGGAACTCGTCCAGCGTACCGTAATCCGGGCTGACATTGCCGTAATCGGCGATGTCATAGCCGTCGTCGCGGCGCGGCGAGGGGAAGAAGGGCAAAAGCCAGATCGCGGTCGCGCCGAGTGAGGCGATATGGTCGATCTTTTCCGTCAATCCTGCAAAATCGCCGATGCCATCGCCATTGGCATCGTAGAACGACTTCACATGCAGCTGGTAGATGATTGAATCCTTGTACCATTGCAGGTTCGGATCGCTCTGCTGCGCCTTCGGGCTTTGTGTGACGTCCATGGTTTTCTCCTCCCGTTACCGCACGCGCCAGATCGAAAAGGGCCGGTCCGGCTCCAGTCTCAGCCGTCGCCACTTGCCGGTCGTCACAAAGGTCTGGCCCGTGACGAGGTCTTCCAGGGTAAGTGCGCCATGGTCCGGGAGGTTCCATGCGAAGAGCGGGATCTCGACATCGGCTTCCTGGGCATTGTGTGGATCAAGACTGACGCCGATCAGCAGAACGTTCTCGCGGCCGGGACTGGCCTTTTCGTAGAACATGATGTTGTCGTTCCAGGCGATCAGTTGCCGGAGGCCCAGATGCGAATGCAAAGCCGGGTTTTCGCGGCGGATGCGGTTCAAGAGGGCGATCTCGGCCTTGATGTTGCCGGGGCGGTCGTAATCCCAGGCGCGGATCTCGTATTTTTCCGAGTCTGCATATTCCTTGCGCTTGGCGTCCGGCCGGCCCTCGCAAAGCTCGAAGCCGTTATAGACCCCCCAGAGGCCGGAGAGTGTCGCGGCAAGAGCCGCGCGAATGAGATAGGCCGAGCGCGGTGCGTTTTGCAGGAAGTCCGGGTTGATATCGTGGGTGTTGACGAAGAAGTGCGGCCGGAAGAAATCCTTCGGCGCCTCCGTCGTGATCTCGCGCATATAGCTTTCCAGTTCTCCCTTGGTGTTGCGCCATGTGAAGTAGGTGTAGGACTGTGAGAAGCCGATCTTGGCGAGCCTGTACATCACCTTGGGCCGCGTGAAGGCCTCCGACAGGAAGACGACGTCGGGATGCCGGTTGCGGATATCGGCGATCAGCCATTCCCAGAAGGGAAAGGGTTTCGTGTGCGGGTTGTCGACGCGAAACAGTTTGACGCCGTTGTCGATCCACAGCTGCACGATGTCGCGCAGTTCGAGCCAGAGAGCTGGCACCGCATCGCTCGCGTAGAAATCGACATTGACGATGTCTTCGTATTTCTTCGGCGGATTTTCCGCATAGCGCACTGTTCCATCCGGCCGCCAGTCGAACCAGCCGGGGTGATCCTTCAGCCAGGGGTGATCGGGTGATGCCTGGATCGCGAGATCGAGTGCGAGCTCAAGACCGTGCTGACCGGCTGCCGCAACCAGACGGCTGAAATCCTCGAAGGTGCCGAGTTCGGGGTGGATGGCGTCATGGCCGCCCGCGTCCGAGCCGATGCCATAGGGGCTGCCGGGATCGTTGGGGCCGGCGCTCAGCGCATTGTTGCGCCCCTTGCGGTTCGTCTTGCCGATCGGGTGGATCGGTGGAAAGTAGAGGACATCGAACCCCATCTCGCGAATGGCGGGCAGGCGGGCGATCACGTCGTCGAACGTGCCGTGACGGTTCGGATCGCCGCTCTGGGAGCGCGGAAAGATCTGGTACCAGCTGGCAAAGCCTGCCTCGCGCCGCTCCGCATCGAGCGGGATCGGCCGGGAGCGGACACGGTGAGGCCGCCGGTCGGCGGTCGCCATCAGGGCAAAGGTCTCGGGAGCGGAGAGAAGAGCGATGCGGTCGGCCTGCTGGGCTTCGTCCAGCTGTTGCAGAAGCGACTGCAGGCGCTGCGCCGTCTCGCCATCTGCCGTCTCTGTCGCAACGCGGATCAGGCGGGTTCCCTCCTGAATTTCGAGCGTGAGATCGAGGCGCGCCTCATGCTTCTTGTCGAATTCGTAGCGGAAGATGCGGAAGGGGTTGCGCCAGGTCTCGACCGCAAACTCATGTCGACCCATGCGGCGAGGGGTAAACGAGCCGCGCCAGCGGTCGTTTTCGATGAGACGCATCGGCACCTCGGTCCACTCCTCCTCGTCGACAGCACGCCAGAACAGCGCGGCCGAGATCGGATCATGACCATCGCCGAACAGGTCGGCTTCGACCACGACCGTTTCGCCGATGATGCGCTTGACGGGAAAGCGGCCGCCATCCACAGCTGGTGTGATCGCTTCGATCGCGAGACGCGGCGCGTTGACCGCCTCGTTGATGTCCGGAGCCGGTACGGCATTTTCGATGGCCGGCGAGGCCACTCCTTCCAGCAGGCGCAACTCGCCCGGTTGAAGTCGGGGCACAAGCGCGTCTTTCTCCGAAGGCGGGTCACCTGACCGATTGCGGCGTCTTAGCGGCAGAAAGCCGGAGGCGGCTTCGCGCAACGCATTCACGGGCGCCGGTGCCGTCCGGCGCAAATCCCGGTTGATGACGACGAGCCTCACATGTCCGGCGCGGCGGGTATTCTCGCTGTCGCTCTGCATCAGGGCTAGCGCCCGGCTTTGCGGGCTGGAAATGAGCTGCAACGGCTGGCGCAGAAACATGTCGTCGGCGCGCTTTGCCTGGTGATGGCCGGCGCAGATCTCTGCCGACAGATCATATGTCCCGCGCTCTGCCAGCGCGCGCAAGCCCCCGCCATCCCCGTAGGTCGGATCGAGCGGCGCCGTTGCCCCGTATTCGAAGCCCATCGGTATCATCAGCCCCTGGCCCAGCGATTGCGACAGATGCAGGGCCTGGCGCGCGCGGCGCGTACGGATCTCGGCGCTGTCTGTCCCGTGGGCGAGACGTCGGGCAAAGGGCGCCTCCGGAAAGGTGATCTGCCAGCGGAAGCGGCGCTGGATGTCGTATTCCTCCACGAACCAGCGGCTCTCCAGGTCCCACCAGGCGAGCGAGGAGAAGCAGCCGTCAAAGCCGAGATCGGGAAGGCGGCGGCGCAGCGCAAAGGGTGTGCCGGGCGTCCAGGCGAGGAAGGAAGCGTCGGGTGATGCGGCGCGACCGGCGGCGATCAGGCCTTGCCAGATCTCGGCCGGCATGCGGTCGAGACCGAGGCATCGGAACCCGCCAATGCCTGCGTCGAGCATTCGCCTGATCCGCGCGCGCCATGCGCTGTCGTGCTGGCGCAAGGCAGCTGTGTCGTCCAGCGGAATGGGACGGCTTCCGGCGCGGTCTGGCGAGAGACGGGGATCAGCGGGAGGGGAGATCTGTGTGTCACCGTCTGCGATCGCCTGACGATCGATGACCAGATCCATCATCAGGGTAATGCCGTGTCGGCGGGCAAGCGTGCAAAGCCGTGACAGTCCCTCCTCCAGCGCCTCGCCAAGACCCAGTTCCGGGGCGAGGCGGTCCGGATCCACCGTGACGAAGACGCTGGCGCCAGGAGCGCGGACGGCAAGCGGTGCCGTGAGAACCGTATCAAAGCCGAGGTTTGCGGCATGCTTGAACACCGCCTCCCAGGCGTCTTCCCCGCGGAGGGCCAGCGGGTGGACAAAATAGATCCGCGGGCCGGCAAGGGCATGCTCCGCGGTGGTCGCATCGGTCGATACACGTGTCATGGGCCGCCTGTTCCTGCGCTATATCCCGGACTGTCTCCGGGCCTAACGCGATCAGGCGGGGCTTGTTCCTGTTCTTCCCGTGCCGGTCTTCACCTCAGTGCGCCGGGCTTCCGCCATGGCTGCGGCAAAACAGGCCGGTGCCTCCTCGCTGCCCTTGCCGCTATCCAGGGCCGCTACCCGGGGCCGCAAGACAGGGCCGCAAGACAGGCAAGCTGCACCTCGGCACACGCGCGATCTCTCGACCCGCGGCCGGCGGACATCATGATAGGGCAGGCCTCCAGGGCAGTCGCCGATGCTGTCGCGCACGATCCGGACGGACACTGCAAATGGATTGCTTTTGCATATGCTGTCTGTTCACGAGTGATCGGCCTCATCAGGGAGGGTCACGACCGTGCAGGTGGCCCATCGCCTTTGGGTGGGTCGCCTTGTCCGCGCGAGGTTCCATCGAGGCACCGGGCTGCGGAGTTCAGGCGCGGCGTGCGGCGCCGTGGTCGGTGGTCTTGCCGTTGCCGGACAGGATCATCACCCGGTTGCGCTGTTCCTTGGCAGCGTACAGTGCCTGATCCGCAGCCTCGATGATGCCCGGCGAACCGGTGTCTTTCGCCATCTCTGTCTCCCACTCGGCCACGCCTATGCTGATGGTTGCATAGCCCCAGGGATGATTGCGGTCATGCGGGATGCGAAGGCCCGCAACCCGCTTGCGGATCTTTTCGGCGACAAGCCGGGCGCTCGTCTGGTCGATCCCCTCTATCATCACGGCAAATTCTTCGCCGCCATAGCGCGCGGCGAAATCGGTTTTGCGGAGCGATTGGGAAATTGTCGAGGCGATGCGCTTCAGACATGCGTCGCCCGCGGCATGCCCGTAGCTGTCGTTATAGAGCTTGAACCGGTCGATATCGATCATCAGCAGGGCAAACGTCTTGCCCGTTGCCGCAGCCGCGCTTGCCAGCATTTCAAGCCGCAGATCGAAGGACCGGCGATTGGGAAGCCCTGTCAGTCCGTCCATGTGCGCAAGCGCATCCAGTTGGTCGGCATGCTGCTTGTGCGCTGTCACGTCGCGGGTAATGGCGACCATGCCTGTCCCGTCGCCATGGCTGTCATGCAGACGGCTGATGGAGGTTTCGAGCCAGCTTTCCCTCCCGTCCGGCCGCAGATAGCGAACCACCACCCGCTCGGTGGCGGCGCGACGCCGCAGGTTTTCGAGGACGTGCCGCGCCTGCGCCCGCTCCTCCGGCTGCAGATGGTCCAGGATGCTGGTGCCAACCAGTTCGTCAGGCGCAAGGCCCAGGATGTGCTGGGAGGCGGGCGATACATATTCGCGCACGCCCTGCAGGCTGAGCTTTTCGATCATGTCTGCGGAAGCATCGGCCAGCAGCCGGAATTCTTCCTTGGTCTGCTTCAGCAGGCGCAGGCTTTCATGATGCAGGGTCACCCGGTGCCACCAGCGTAGCGTCAGAATCAGGCCCATGCCGATCAGAAGGCCGCCGATGATCAGTCGTGAGCGGGCATCCGCCAGCCAGGTCCACAGCAATTCCTCATCGTCCACGGCGGCGATGACGGTGATGGCCGGGTGATCGAAATGGGCCGCTGCCATATGTCGCCGGCGCTCATCGTTCGGCCATACCGTGTCGGTAACGGTGCCCGGCGCGGAAAGCGCCAGGGGCGCAATGACCTCCGACCAGGGCATGCGGTAATCCGCGGGGAGAGGCGTGGAAGACGCAAGGGCGATCGGTGTTCCGTCATTGCGCAGAACGGCGCCCATGCCACCCGGTTTTGAGGCAAGCCGGCTGAACAGCTGGCTGAACACCTCCGGCGGCATTTCCACCGCAAGCACACCCGCGAAGTTCTGCTGGGCATCCTCCAAGCGGATGCTGACGGGAATCACCGGCTCACCAGTGACAAGGCTTGCCGTTGGTGCCCCGAGATAAGGGTCGGTTGACCCGTCTTCCCGGTGATGCCGGAAATAGGCAAGATCTGCGCCGAGACGTGTCTGTTCGCTGGCGGGAGCAAGGCTCGCTGTGCCGTTGCCCAGCCGGTCAAGAAACACGATGCGCTCGATGTGGCGGGCATGGCCTGCCATGTCGCCCATCTGGTCATCAAGCAGCGCCTGCATGGCGCTCATGTCGGGCTGCCGGGCGAGCGTGGCGCGGGCCATGGCGAGCGTCAGTTCGGCGACCTCGATCATGTCAGCTGCGTGCTGGCCGAGCGAAAGGGAGGATTGGTGCAGCGCCTCGCGAACCTGTGCCACCTGCGCGCGGCGTGCCGTTTCCTCCAGCCAGAGGCCGAACAGCACGAGACCCAGCAGGCCGGCCAGCATGGCGGCAAAGGTTCCAACGGGCCGGCGGTCAACACGGAGCATCACGTTTCGTCTCGGACGGGGCAGGGGGGGCGGACATCTGACGGGATGCTAAATTGCAGAGGTTAGAAACTGTTGAATCGGGCAAATAGAGATTCGTCTCGGCCGCCGTGGTCTCTGCCGATGCCTTGCTTTTTCGGTGCTGTCATCAGCAGGCAACGATGAAAGGGTAAAAACGCTGTAAATTTTCCGATGAAAACTCTTTGGAAACCTCCCCTGATCATGATGCGGCGCATCAGGATGGGACAGATATGGCAAAAGCAGCATCATCCCGCCGTCGAAGGGGCGGCAAGAAGAAGTCGGTCATCGGCACGCGGCTCTGGATTGCGGCGCTGGTGGTCGTTGCCGGCGGCATCGCACTGCATGACAACGGGCCCGTGCGGAACTGGTTGAATGCGCATCTTCCGGACCCGATGAAGACCGCATCCGCACGCCACGCCGGTTCGCCGTCTGTGGGCGCCACCGGTTCTGGCGCGCGCGCGGCATCACCGGAGATGGCGCGCGCAGCGCCGGCGCCGCAGCCACGTCCGCCCATGCCGGTCGCTACCGTGCAGACGGCGGCGCTCTCCGGCCAGGAAAGCCTGCTCGGAAAAGCCTATTCCGGCACCTTCTATTTCTGTGGCCAGTCGGGCCTCGACAACTGCGTCGCAGGCGGTGACCTGTTCTGGTTCAAGAAACAGGCGATACGCCTGGCGGATATCCGTGCGCCCCAGACCGACGGGGCACGCTGCGATGCCGAGCGGCAGAGGGGCTTTGCTGCCAAGGTGCGCCTGCGGACTCTCCTCAACCAGGGTCAGTTCGAACTGGTGGACTGGCCAAACGCGGATGGAGACGGGGGTGGTCGCAAGTGGCGTGTCGTCTTGCGCAACGGCCAGTCGATCGGCCAGCAGCTGATCCGCGAAGGTCTGGCGCATGGCGTGTCCGAGGCGTCAAAGTCCTGGTGCTGAAGGATTATTGCCCTTCGGCGGGGTGTCCCGGCGTGGGAACGGAAACGACTTCTTTCGATTCCGTTTAGGATTTGGGAACCACTTCAGGCGATTGTTCGAGACGTTGAGTCGATTCGATGCGTGCGTATGAGGAGATATTATGGCGCTTGCACATTTTCCCGCCGACCGGCGCAGGGCAGACATCCAGCGCTGCGCGCAAGCCCTTCTCACCCTCAATGGCGAGGACGCCAACCGCTTCTGGCGCGACGAGATGAAAAGCCTCGCCGCAACGCTCGGCCGGCAGGGTGCCTCCGCCCTCGACATTTCCCATCAGGCCGCGCTGTTCATGAATGCCGTGCAGCTGGAGCTGCAGCATCTTTTCGCGCAAGATGAAGAGCAGGCGCTCGACATTCGCGCCTGATCCCTGATCCATCGCCAGTCACGTTCGTTTCACGGGCGGCCGCAGCCATGCGCCGCCCGAACTGTTTTCGGAAACCTGGCGACGATCTTGGCCCGGTGGCCGGATGCAGGCCCTCCAACGCTCCACCTTCCGCAGAAACCAGACCTCAGGCCACCGACCGTGCAGGAGGAGATATGCCGTCGCGCTCCATCGTAGAGGCGGCTCCGTGACCAAGGGATTGCGTGAGACGGGCGTTAAAGATGCCGGCCAAGCCGTGACTTTGCGTCGCCTCCACACGACCTCCACACTTCCTCGATCAAAACGCAACGCTGACCGATCACTGAGGGGCAGGCAAAGCGCAGCAACCGCGAAAAGAAGGGTGCGAGATGTTCTGAGTTCCCTGCAGTCTCTGTGATCGTTCACAAAATCAATCTGACCTGCGTAAACCCTCACGATGGAGCGTATGGGGATGCCACCTCTCACCGCGCAAAGACCCGCAATCAAGTACCCGCTACCGATCCGCTGTCTGCACTGGCTGCGCGCCGTTCTGGTGATCGGACTTCTCGCTTCCGGCTGGTACATGACGCGGCTGCCTGAAAGCGACATGTTGACCGCTTCATTGCTCTATCCAAACCACAAGCAGTTTGGCGTTCTCGTCTGGCTGCTTGCCCTCGTCCACATTACGCTTCGCTGGCGCTACAGCAAGATCATGCCCTCGACGCCACCGCAACTCAGTCTTTGGGAGAGACATCTGTCGCACGCAGTGCACCGCGCTCTGCTTCTCCTGACGTTTCTCGTGCCGCTCCTCGGATACTCTCTCTCCAGCAGCTTCTCCGAGAGCGACGGGATTCCATTCTTCGTCATCTCTCATCTCCCGGAAGTGCTTCCCAAAAATGATAGCGCCTTTGTCGTTTTCCAGACGCTCCATCGATATGGCGCCTATTGTCTGCTGGGATTGATCCTCCTGCATGGGCTGGGTTCGCTGAAGCACCGGGTGATGGATAAGGGCGGTCCGACAGACGTCATTCCCCGGATGTTCTGAGGTCGGCCAGCCTTCGGCTCTGGCCGAGCCTCACGTCTCATCATGGCGGCGGCGGCAAGGAGCCTCGCCCCGACGGCAAGGGCGGCGCCCGCGTTGACACACGGCGAGAAAGGCATCGGGGGAGGACCGGGCGGCGCGGCTTCCACGTGAATGCGGCCATAGAAAAGCGGTCATTAGCCGGCAAGTATTTTTGCGACAAGCGCCGTGAATCCGCGCAAATGCTTGATGTCACGCGTCTTGCATCGGCAAACTTGGTGGCTCAGCAGGCTCTGTTCCGGCCCGTCTGCGACGGCTCTGCCAATTTCTCGTCAGGTCGAGGGGGGGGCGAAAGCTATCGTCCGCACAGGGCGACATAGCACCCGAAGCTCATTATAGCCCGTCGGGCATTCACGTGAGGCTTTTTCCAGCCTCAAGCCTCACAACCGATGTGTCAGCGGATTGTTGTAAATCTTGGACTTGTCTAGAGATTTTTGGTGGGTGATGTAGGGCTCGAACCTACGACCCGCTGATTAAGAGTCAGCTGCTCTACCAACTGAGCTAATCACCCATCCCCGTTTCAGCGCCTCGTTTCCGGCGGCGCCGTCGGTGTGAGGGGGCGTATAAAGGGGAAGTTTGGGGTTGTCCAGCGCCCTTTTCAAAAAATCTTCGTCTTGGATTGCGAAAATTATGCACCGCACACCAAAACGCCCGGAAAACAAGGCGTTTTGGCAATCGAAAAAAAACGCATGCGTTTTGAGGGACTCCGAGGCTAGGCTGGCGACTTGATGAGATGTCCATCATGACAGGGAGGATGAGGGGTGATGACCATTCAGGACGACATTGCGCGGGTGCAGGAGCAGGAAAAGATTCTGCGTTTTGACCGCTTCGATCTCGACAGCGCCTGGTCGGTCTGCACGGATCTGCGCCGGATGGCGGTGGAGCGCGGTTACGTGCTCTCGGCGGATCTGCGCATCAACGGCATGCAGGCGGTCTATTTCGCGCTGCCGGGAGCCAAGCCTGATTTCGAATACTGGATCTACCGCAAGCGCAACCTCGTACACCGCTTCCAGCGCTCTAGTTACGGCATCGGCCTCGAGCTGAAGGCCGAGGAAACGACGCTGGAGGCGAAGTGGGGGCTTGCCACGACGGAATATGCCGCGCATGGCGGCGGCTTTCCGATCCATGTCAATGGTGTTGGCTGCATCGGTACCGTCGTCGTGTCCGGGCTGCCGCAGCGCGAGGACCATAATCTGGTTGTCGAGGCGCTGGCCCGCCATCTGGGGCTTGACGACAGCGGACTGCGGCTGCCGTGAGGGCATTCGGATGGCAGGCCGGTTGGACGGAGCAACCGGTCTGCCGTCCTGTGGTGTCTATCGGCGGATGAGGCGACCGAGTGCAATAAGGATGCAGGCGCCGATGAAGCCTGCAATCAGATAGCCGAGCCAGCCGCCCAGCATGATGCCGAAGGCGCCGAGAATGGCATTGGCGACGATGGCGCCGACGATGCCGAGCAGGATGTTCATCAGCACACCCATGTTGCTTTTCATGAACTGCTCTGCGAGCCAGCCGGCAATGCCGCCGATGATGATGGCTGCGAGCCAGCCGATCCCTGCCTGTTCCATGACCTTACCCTCCGGTTGGACGTTGCGTGTTCCTTGGCGTTCGGTGAACGTGCGGGAAACGCCAATGTTCCGGAACGGGCATCGGTCATAGTTCTGCCCATCCGGGCGATTGAAAGGAAAGGCTCGCCGAATCATGGCCGGCGGCGCTTTTCTTTCGGCCCCGTTGAATTTATGGACTGGTCCTCACCAGCACGAGGTTTGCCCGTTGATGCGATCTGCCTTCCCGTCCCTGTCCGGTGCCCTTCGCCTTTTCCTCGTTCTTCTGCCGTTCATGGCAGCGGGGGCAGGCGCGCAGCAACAGCAGCCCGTGGTCTCGACGCCGCCTGCCGCGGCCATGACGCCTGCGGGAGTTGCGAACGGCGCGGCCGCCGCGCCGTCGGCGAAGCCTGAGGAGGGGTCGCTCGGCAATCCGGATTCCCGATCGGTGGCCATGCAAACGGCCATCGAGAAGGCGCGCGCGCAGCTTGCGGCGCTCAGCGAGGAAAAGTCGCGCGATGCGGAGGAGGATTTCCAGCTCGCGGAGCTGAAGCTGAAGGCGGATGATCTGGCCGCCCAGCTTGCCCAGCACATGGCCGATATCCGCGACAGGCTGGGGCAGATCCAGGCCCGCATCACCGAGATCGGCGAGGCGCCGCGTGCCGGCCAGCCTGCGGAAGCGCCGGCGGTCACCGTCGAGCGCAATCGATTGATTGCAGAACGCAACGAACTCAACGCCGTCTCCAGCGGCGCAAGCGAGATTGCGGCTGCCACTGGAAAGCTCTCCGCCAGCATCACGGAAATGCGTCGTCGGCTTTTTGCCGAGCATTTGCTGAAGCACACCGACCTGTCGCTGGATGTGTTCGTGGACGCGGGCACCGCCTTCCTCGATGAGGTGCATACCTTCCGGGATGCGCTCTCCGGTTGGCTGAGCTTTGCCTGGAAGTTCAAGAAGCTGCAGTTCCTGTCGGCCGTGGTGCTGTCTCTCGGCGCGGCCCTCGTCTTCCTGGTCGGCGGCTATCGCCTGTTCGGTCGCATGGTCAACCGCAACCTTCACATGGAAGATCCGCCCTATATCACGCGGCTCTCCTTCGCCTTCTGGTCGCTGATGGTGCAGACGGCCTCCCTGACGGCCTTTTTCATCTCCAGCTTCTTTTTCATGATGAGCTTCAATGTTCTGCGTCTGGATGTGGCGCCGATCATCGGGGCCTTCTTCGGCTTTCTCTGGCTCGTCTTCTTCGTTGCGCGTCTCAGCGCGCTGGTCTTTGCGCCTGATTATCCGAACTGGCGGCTGGCGCGGGTCACCAATCATGGCGCACGCCAGCTCTACTGGCTGATCGTCAGCATGGCTGTGATCAACGGACTGGATTATCTGCTCGGCCAGATCAGCGAGTCGCTCAACTCGCCGGTGGTGCTCGCCATCGTCAAGAGCCTGACGGCCTCCGTTCTGATCGGCCTGATCCTGATCGTGATGTCCTTCCTCAAGCCGCTTCTGCCGGAGGACCGGCAGATGGACGGTCAGGGGCGTCCCTTTCCGCGCGGCATTCCTGCGCTGCTGCGTCTCGCCGGCCTTGGCCTCATTCTGTGCGTGCTCAGCGGTTATCTCGGCGTGGCGCGCTTTGCCGCAACCCAGATGGTGCTGTCCGGCGCCATGCTGGTGACCATGTATATCGGCATTCTCTCGGGGCGCGCCGTCGGCAAGCAGGGCGGTTTCGCCAAGACGGCCTTCGGGCGCTATCTCGCCGAGCGCTTCAGGCTGGGCGAGGTGGCCCTTGACCAGATCGGCCTTGGTGCCGGGCTCAGCATCAATGGCCTTGCGCTTTTGTTCGGCGTGCCGTTGATCCTGCTCACCTGGGGCTTCCAGATCCAGGATATCCAGAGCGCTGCCTTCCGGCTGTTCACGAAGATTTCGATTGGCAGCATCTCCATCTCGCTGGTCGGTATTCTCGGCGGCATCCTGCTGTTTTTCGCGGGCTATGCCACCACCCGCTGGGCACAGAGCTGGATCGATCGCAACGTGATGGCGCGCAGCCATGTGGATGCGGGCGTGCGCAACTCGGTGAAGACCGGCATCGGCTATCTCGGTGTGGGCCTTGCGGTGGTGATCGGCGTCTCGGCGGCCGGCATCGATCTCTCCAGCCTTGCGCTGGTCGCCTCCGCCCTCTCTGTCGGTATCGGTTTCGGCCTGCAGAACATCGTGTCGAATTTCGTCTCTGGCCTGATCCTGCTGGTCGAGCGGCCGTTCAAGGTGGGCGACCACATCGTCACGGGTACGACGGAGGGAATCGTCAAGCGCATTTCCGTCCGCGCCACCGAGATCGAGACCTTCCGCAAGCAGTCGATCATCGTGCCGAATTCTGAGTTGATCAACGCATCCGTCGGCAACTGGACGCATCGCAACCGCGTCCAGCGCGCTGAAATCCCGGTGGGCGTCGCCTATGAGGCCGATCCGCAACGGGTGATCGACATTCTCATGGAAACGGCGCTTGCCATGCCCGGCGTACTGCGCAATCCGGAGCCGCACGTGGATTTCCTTGGCTTTGGGCCGTCCTCGCTGAATTTTGAACTGCGCTTCTTCCTGTCCGACATGAGCGAGGGCATCGGCGTGCGTAACAAGGTGCGCATGGACATCCTGAAGCGCTTCCGCGAGGAGGGGATCGACATTCCCTATCCGCACCAGGATGTGAAGATCCTGGGCACAGTCACCACACGGCCGGAAGGACGCGGCGGCCAGCCATTGCAGCCCGCGTCGCAGGTGGACAAGGAGACACCCGGGGCAGGGGCAATCGAAGGCAAGGCCTGACGTGTCCAAGCCCTTGCAGTTTTGTCGCTTGTCAAATTTGGTCTCGTCGCGGCAAGCTGTGCGCATGTCGTAAACAGGCGTTTGGCCAAACCCGCGGAACTGCATAGTCCGCTCGAAAAGCTATGCACGGGCGCCGGCCAGCCGCGCCCGTTTCGTCCAGAGGGGATTTTGCTTCATGAAGACACAGGCACGGGCGGTAGTGATCGGTGGCGGGGTGGTCGGTGTTTCGACCCTCTATCACCTGGCGAAGAAGGGCTGGAGCGACGTCGTCCTCATCGAGCGCAAGGAACTGACCTCCGGTTCCACCTGGCATGCAGCCGGCCTTTTGCCGCTGTTCAACCTGTCCTACTCGGTTGGTCAGCTGCATAAATATTCTGTCCGCTTCTACGAGGAGCTGCAGGAAGAAACCGGCATGAATGTCGGCTTCTCCAAGGTCTCGAACATCCGTCTCGCCCGCACCAAGGACCGCTGGGACGAATACATGTACTATGCCGGCATCGCAGAAACGATCGGCGTGAAGGTGAATGTCCTGACGCCAGATCAGGTCAAGGAAATATGGCCGCTCTGCGAAACGGACGGCCTGCTCGGCGCCATCCAGCATCCGGACGACGGCTATATCCAGCCGGCCGACCTCACTCAGGCACTCGCCAAGGGCGCGCGCGATCGTGGCGCCACCATCTACCGCAACACCACGGTGACCGGCATCGAGCAGCTGGCCGATGGCCAGTGGCAGGTGACGACCGACAAGGGCGAGATTGTCGCCGAGCACATCATTTCCTGCACCGGTTCCTTTGCCCGCAAGACCGGCGAGATGGTCGGCCTCAACATCCCGGTCATTCCGGTCGAGCACCAGTATATCGTCACCGAGCCGCATCCGGCGATCCAGGAACGCCGCAGACAGGGTCTGCCTGAAATGGGCGTGCTGCGCGAATCGGATTCGGCCTGGTACATGCGCGAGGAAGCCGGCGGCCTCATTCTGGGTCCCTATGAAGTCGGTGCGCCGGTTTGTTATGTCGATGGTCCGTCCGACGAGAGCGAGTACGAACTGTTCCAGGAGGATCTCGACCGCCTGATGCCGCATATCGAGACGGCAATTGCCCGCGTGCCGGCCTTCGGCGAAGTCGGCATCAAGAAGGTCTATAACGGCGCGATCGCCTATACGCCGGATGGCAATCCGATCGTCGGTCCGGCGCCGGGCCTGAAAAACTTCTGGCTGAACGAAGGTCATTCCTTCGGCATCACCGCCGCCGGCGGTGCCGGATGGCAGCTGGCAGAATGGATCGTCGACGGCGAGCCGACCGTCGATCTGATGGGCGTCGATCCGCGCCGCTTCGGTCCTTATGCGACGGAAGGCTATCTCATCGCCAAGAACGAGGAGGCCTATGCCAATGTCTTCACCATGCATTATCCCGACGAGGAGCGTGCTGCCGCCCGTCCGCTGAAGACCACGCCGATCTATGACCGCCTCAAGAAACTCGGTGGCGTCTTCGGCTCGCTCTATGGCTGGGAGCGTGCCAACTGGTATGCGCCGGAAGGCTATGAACTGCCGGAAACGGAAAAGGGTGTTGGCGCCGACGTCATCACCAATCACAATTACGCCGCCCCTCTCGAAGACGGCCGTTACGTCGAGAAGTGGTCGTTCCGCCGATCCAACTATTTCGAGCATGTCGGCAACGAGGTGAAGAACGTTCACGAGAATGTCGGCGTTCTCGACATGTCGCCCTTTGCCAAGATGGAAGTGACCGGCCCCGGCGCGCGCGACTGGCTGGACAGCATTTTTGCCAATGTGATCCCGAAGAAGCGCGGCCGCATCGCGCTCTGCCATGTGCCGACGCCGGCCGGCGGCGTGAAGGCGGAATTCACCGTCTACGAATGGGCGCCGGGCCGCTTCTATCTCGTCTCGGCCGGCGGTCTGGAAGCCCATGACCATGACCTGCTCTGGCGCCTTGCCCCGAAGGACGGGTCGGTCACCCTGCAGCCGATCACCCAGAAATACGGCGTGCTGGTTCTTGCCGGCCCGAAGTCGCGCGCGGTGCTGAAGAAGCTCACCCGCACCAGCCTCGAGAACAAGGATTTCCCGTGGCTGACGGGCAAGCCGATCTCCGTCGGTGTCGCGAGCGCCCATGCGCTGCGCGTCAACTTCATCGGCGAACTCGGCTGGGAACTGCATCACCCGATCGAAATGCAGGCCTACATCTTCGATCGGCTGATGGAAGCCGGCGCCGAATTCGGCATCAAGCCCTTCGGTATCCGCGCCATGGTGTCGATGGCCGTGGAGAAGTCCTATCGCAACATGGGCCGCGAGCTTTCCATCGAATACAACGCCTTCGAATCCGGTCTCGACCGCTTCATCCGCCCGGAAAAGAACTTCATCGGCCGTGACGCGATGCTGGCCGCCCGTGACAAGGGCCTGCGCTGGAACTTCGTGACGCTGACGCTGGAGGGCAATACGGATGTGGATGCGCGCGGCTCCGAGGCAATCTATGACGAGACGGGCGCACTTGCCGGCCGCGTCACGAGCGGTGGCTACGGCTGGCGCATCGGCAAGTCGGTGGCGCTGGCCATGGTCAAGCCTGCCTATGCGGTGGATGGAACGCGGCTGAAGGTGCGCATCCTGGGTTCGCTCTACGACGCGACGGTGGTTCCGGAAAGCCCATTCGACCCGGACAATGCCGCCATTCGCGCCTGAGGCGAAATTTCGCAACAGCTTAAAAGAGTTGATTGACCATGATTGCAAGGCGGCCTTCCGGGGCCGCCTTTTTCGCTTGATTTCACCCGTTCCGCTTGTCGCGCTTAAGGGTTCGGCAAGCGCCGATGCCTATTGTCAAGTCATCGCGAATATAAAGAAGGCGGGCCATGACATACTTGGGTTTATCGGGAATGCATTACTCGGGCGAACAGTTTCCGGATGCCCGCATCATCGTGGCAGAGGATTCCAACGTCTTCACCTCGATGATCCGTCAGCGGCTCAAGGAAATCTTCGGCATCGAGGTCGAGATCTGCCGGACCTATGAAGACCTGATGATGGCCAATGAACTGTCGGAAGAGCCGGTGACCCTGGCGATTTCCAACATCAACCTTCCCGGTGCCGAAAATGGCGAGGCCCTCGAATACCTGCTTGATCTGAACATCCCGACGATCGTTTTCACCGGCACCTTCCAGGAGCAGACCCGCGAAAAGCTGCTGGCCAAGGACATCGTCGACTACATTCTGAAGGACAGCATCTTCGCGGTGGAAATGCTGGTCGAATCGGTCTGCCGCTTCCTCACCAACCATCGCCACCATGTGCTGATCGTCGATGACAGCCCGACGGCGCGTGCGCTGCTCTCCACCCGCCTGAAGCGCTACAATTTCCGCGTCAGTGTCGCCGAAAGCGGTGCCAAGGCCATCGATCTTCTCAAGAAGAATGCCGATATCGGCCTTGTCGTGACCGATTACAACATGCCCGATATCGACGGATTCGAGCTGACGCGGCGAATCCGCTCGGTGCGCGGCTCGCATGAACTGCGCGTGATCGGAGTATCCTCCTCCACAGACCGGCTTTTGTCGGCACGCTTCCTGAAGGCCGGCGGCAATGATTTCATGCTGCGCCCCTTCATCGACGAGGAATTCTACTGCCGCGTCAACCAGAACCTCGACACCCTGGTGCAGATCAAGTCCATGCAGGCCCAGCGTAACGCACGCGTCGCTTGAGGCGAGGGGCAGGCAAGCCGCGCGACAAAACGTTTCTCCCCGCGATCCGCCGCGTGCTGCAAGGCTGCGGCGGATTTGCGTTGACGGGGGCTTGCCGTCAGACCACGACGCCGGTGCGTGACGTGTTCAGCGTCAGCTTGCGCTCGGCGCGTTCCTGTTGCGGCGAGCGGTTATAGACCTCGCGATAGCACTTGGAGAAGTGCGAGGCCGAGACGAAGCCGCAGGCGACCGCCACCTCCACCACCGGCATGGAGGATTGCACCAGCAGATGGCGGGCGCGGTCCAGCCGGATTTCCAGATAGTAGCGGGCCGGCGAGCGGCCCATTTCCTGGCGGAACAGGCGCTCGATCTGGCGGCGCGACAGGCCGACATCATCGGCGATCTCGATCAGCGACATGGGTTCGGCAAGGTTGCTTTCCATCAGTTCGATGATCTGCAGCACCTTGCCGTTCTGCACGCCGAGGCGCGCCCTGAGCGGCAGCCGCTGGCGGTCATGCGGGTTGCGCACGCGGTCCGTCAGTTGTTGCTCGCAGACGCGGTTCACCAGCGTCTCGCCAAAATCCTGTCCGATCAGGTTCAGCATCATGTCGAGCGAGGCGGTGCCGCCGGCGCAGGTATAGAGGTTGCTGTCCACCTCGTAGAGGTCGGCATAGACCTCCGCCTGCGGAAAAGCTTCGGAAAAGCCCGGCAGGTTTTCCCAATGGATCGCGCAGCGCTTGCCGTTCAGGAGTCCTGCCTGGGCCAGCACATGCGCGCCCGTACAGAGGCTGCCGACGGCCACACCGCGATTATAGGTCTCGCGCAGAAAGGCGTTCACCGACTTGTTGTTGAATTCTTCCACGTAGATGCCGGAACAGATCAGCACCATGTTGGGCCGGTGTTCGCCGCCGAGATGTCGGCGTTCATCGGCAAGCGAGGTGTTGACGTCAATGGCGATGCCGCTCGACGAATAGACCTTCTGTCCGTCGACAGAGGCAATGCGCCAGTCGTAGGCAGGATAGCCGAGCATGCGATTGGCGATGCGGAGCGTTTCCACGGCGGCGGAAAAGGGAAGCATGGTAAAGTGCGGAATGAGAAAGAAGACGAGCGTTCGTTTTTTCGGTTGGGGCTTGTTCATCGCGAGGGCTCCGTGGCGGCCTGCTATTCCTCGCGTGAAAATATAGCCTCTTAATGTTCGATATGCGACATCAAGATCGGTATTCACGTCGCGGATACAAAAGTTCTCGCGGCTGATCTTGCATTTTTGTGACTGCCTAAAAGCTTTGCCTGGAGAAAGTTCAATTGGCTAAAGTTTGGGCCAGGTTGCATCAGTAACGAATAAAATAGAAATCCCGCATCCATGGCTGTCACGGATGCGGGAAAAGGCCATGTCGCAATCGGGCATGTCAGTTGCGCTCCGGCTTCTGCATGTCGCTGGCCGGCCAGCCGAGGTCCTTGCGCAGGTCGAAGGGCAGGGCTTCCAGCATCCGTTCCGTCTGACGCCGCCGGTAGGCGCGCTGCTGGCTGCTGATCCAGTAGCCAAGTGCCGAAAGGCTGGTGGAAAGCCATGTCTGAACCAGACCGGACGTCGTCCGGCCCGAGGTGCGCGTACCGAACCAGCGGCTGCTCCGCCGGACCGGCCGGTGATCGATGATGATCGTCATGTCTCGTATCCTTCTCTGTTGCATCACGCCCGGGAAAGGCCCGGGCGGATCAGTCATGCGCGCATCCAATCCTTCAATCAATCGAATGGATTTTATATGTGTCATGACATTTTGTGGTGTTCCTTGATCCACGCTGGCAGGATGCAGGGTGATTGACGATCAATCAAACGAAATGATATGGTGCTTATGTTCAGCTAATTTGAAAGATGAGCCGATGAACCTGCCCTTCCGCCCGTCCCTGCCGCTGCTCGACAACGACGTGCTGCGCACCTTCGTCGCGATCGCCGATACCGGCAATTTCTCCACCGCCGCGGAAGCCGTGCTGCGGACGCCGTCCGCTGTCTCCATGCAGATCAAGAAACTGGAGGAGCAACTCAGAGTGACGCTGTTTCTGCGCGACGCGCGATCGGTGACGTTGACACCGCATGGCGAGATGCTCCTCTCCTATGCGCGACGCATGATCGCGCTGTCGAACGAGGCGGTGTCGCGCTTCCTGATGCCGGAACTCTCCGGCATCGTGCGCCTTGGTGCGGCGGACGACATTGCCGAACGCCTGCTGCCGAGCATCCTCAAGGATTTTGCAGGAAAGTTTCCGGGCATCATGGTGGATGTGACGGTGGACATGAGCATGCGCCTTCGCCGGCGCATCGATGAGCAGCGGCTGGATCTGGCGCTGATCAACTATTCGCAGCGTCCGCATGCGGCGGTCGGCGAACTCGTGTACAAGGACAAGCTGGTCTGGGCCGGTGCCCGTTGCGGCACGGCGCATCTGCGCGATCCGCTGCCGATTTCGATATGGGAAGATGGCTGCATCTGGCGGCAGGTGGCGGTGGCCGGGCTCGAAACCATGAAGCGGCCCTATCGCATCGCCTATCTCAGTGCCAACACCATGGCGCAGCGCGCGGCTGTCGTATCCGATCTCGCGATCGCACCGTTTCCGCGTTCCTACATCACCGATGACATGGCGATCCTTGGCGTCAAGGAAGGGCTGCCTGACCTGATGAGTTTCGATGTGCGGCTGCTGTCGTCCGGTGACCTCTCGGTGCCGGCCAAGGCGGTGGCGCAAAGCATCCGCGAGGCCTATAGCGAGATGGAGCGGGAGGCGGCCTGACGCGCCTTCGGCATCCGCACGGGTGCTTAATCGCGGCTGCGGCGGCGCCTGCGGCCGCCAGCCTCGCCTTCGCCGCTCTCGGCCTTGCGCTCCGGCAGGCGGACAACTTTTGACAGATGCGGGAAGGCGTCCACCTTGTTCGGCAGCGCCATGGCGTCCACGAAATGCTGCTGGAAGCTCGGCTCCAGCGCGGTTTCGATCTTTTCGATGCGGCCGACCAGTGCCTCGATTTCCCGGCGGTGATCACGGTTGAGCAGGCACATGCGCGCGCCAGTTCCAGCCGCATTGCCGACAGCCTTGACCCGCCCCAGATCGCAATCCGGAATGAGGCCGAGAACCATGGCATAGGTGGGATCGATGAAGGTTCCGAACGCGCCGGCGAGACCGATCCGGTCGACCGTCGCCACACCCTGGCGGTCCATCAGCAGCTTCACGCCGGCATAGAGCGCTGCCTTGGCAAGCTGGATGGCGCGGATATCGTTCTGCGTCACCGCGATGCGCGGCTCGCCGTCAGAGAGCAGATAGGAAAAGGTGCGCCCGTTCGCCACGATGCGCGGGCTTCTCCCGGCAAGCGTACCGTCGATCACGCCGTCTTCGGAGAGAATGCCGGCGAGGTAAAGTTCCGCCACCACCTCGATGATGCCGGAGCCGCAGATGCCGGTCACCTTGATCGTCTCGGCGGCCTCGGCAAAGCCCGGCTCGTCTGACCAGGGCTCGATACCGATCACGCGGAAGCGCGGTTCGAGCGTGACGGGATCGATGCGCACCCGCTCGATGGCACCGGGGGCTGCGCGCTGGCCGCCGGAGATTTCCGCCCCCTCGAAGGCGGGACCCGTGGGAGAGGAAGCCGCGACGATGCGGCCGGAATGGCCGAGCACGATTTCCGCATTGGTGCCGATATCGACCAGCAGCATCATGTCGTCCTGCCGGTGTGGCCCCTCGGCGAGCGTCGCCGCGGCCGCATCCGCCCCCACATGGCCGGCAATGCAGGGCAGGAGATAGCTGCGGGTGCCGTCGTTCATCGCAAGCCCGAGATCGCTGGCGCGCGCCTGAACCGCGCCTGAGACGGCGAGCGCAAACGGTGCCCCGCCCAGTTCGGTCGGATCGATGCCGAGGAACAGATGGTGCATGATCGGATTGCCGACGAAGACGCTGTCCAGAATATCGCTGCGGGCAATGCCGCCATCCGCGGAGACGCGGTCGATCAGCCCGTTCAGCGCCTCGCGCACGGCATTCGTCATCGCGGCGCGGCCGTCCGGATTCATCATCACGTAGGAGACGCGGCTCATCAGGTCTTCGCCGAAGCGGATCTGCGGGTTCGGTGTACCGGCGGACGCAATCGTGCGGCCGGAAAGCAGCGAGGACAGGTGCATGGCAATCGTCGTCGAGCCGATGTCGCAGGCAATGCCATAGGCCTCGTTCTTCAGGCCGGGATAGAGCGCGATGAGGTGAGCGCGGTCCGCAGACGGATCCTGATGAATGGCGGCCGTTACCTTCCAGCCGCCCTTGCGCAGGATGGATTGCACCTGTGAAAGCAGGTGGGTGTCCACCGCGAGATCGTCAAAATGCCAGTCGCGGGCGAGCGACGCCTTCAGCCGGTCGAGATCGCCGAGCGGCTTTTCCATGTCCGGCTCGTCCACCTCGACATAGCACATGCGGATGGCGGGGTTGCGCTGAATGATGCGGTCGTCGGCGCTCTTGCGCACCAGTTGCGCGTTCACCACCGTATCCTGCGGCACATCGATCACGAGATCGCCGAGAATGGTGGCGGAGCAGGAGAGGCGGCGTCCCGCCGGCAGGCCGCGCACCTCGTCATAACGCGCCTCGCGGGCACCGGGCGGGGACAGATGGTCGAGCGAGGAGGTGATCTGGTGCTTGGCGAACTGGCCTTCCTGCACGGAAATCTGGCAACGTCCGCAGGTGGCGCGTCCGCCGCACACGCTTTCCACATAGACGCCAAGCTGGCGCGCTGCCTCCAGCACAGGCGTGCCCACGGCGAAGCGGCCCCGCTTGCCGGAGGGCATGAAGAGCACGAGCGGATCGGTGTCGGCCATGTCTGTCGCTCGCCTTGTTCTTCGGCGCCGCGGGCGCCATCCGTTTCGTCTCGTCCGGGAGGCCGCTGGCGGCTTCCCCTGTCAGGGAACCCCGCACCGGCCAGAACGCCGTCGATGCGGGGCGCATGGGTTTTACAGGAACTTTACAAATCCGACGGCCGTCAGCGCCGTCAGGGACGCGACAACAAAGCCGAAGCGAAAGAACATGCGGCGGCGGTGCTCCGCCCCGGTCCAGTCATACTGCATGATGCGGCCTTTCTGTCGCCGTGGCCCGGCTCCTCATGAACGGGCGGGGGACGAAGGCAGATTGGCATTCCACCTGTCGCAATCCTGTCACGGTCGGCCTGCGCGAGGCTGGCCACGACGATGCAGCAGGCGTGACGGGCGGCAACCGCAAGAGCGTCATTCCAGGCGCGCCCCGGCGCCGGCGCGGGCGGCCCGTCCGCCGCGCCGTCCCCCGGCTGCGGGCGGCGGCGCCACCGGCGCTGCGGCAGCGCCGGGCTCTGCCGGCTTATGGTCGCGATAGGTCATGATCCAGTTGGCGCAGTTGGCATCCGTGCCGTTCAGAACATTGGCGGCGCGCACGGCTTCCATCTCTTGCGGGCGGCAGGGGTTCATGATGGCGGATGTCATGCCGGCCCCGATCACCATGGGAATGAAGCCGGCATTTATGCCGTGCCGGTGCGGCAGGCCGAAGGAGATGTTGGATAGTCCGCATGTGGTGTTGACCTTCAACTCGTCCCGCAGGCGCCGCAGCAGCTGGAACACCTGCCGGCCAGCATCGCCGAGCGCCCCGATCGGCATCACCAGCGGATCGACCACCACGTCTTCCGGCTTGATGCCGTGATCCATGGCGCGTTCGACGATCTTCTTCGCCACGGCAAACCGCACGTCGGGATCCATCGAAATGCCGGTCTCGTCGTTGGAGATCGCCACCACCGGTACGTCATATTTGCGGCAGAGCGGCAGGATGGCCTCCAGTTTCTCTTCTTCGCCGGTCACGGAATTGATCAGCGGCCGGCCCTTCGCCACCTTCAGTGCCGCCTCGATGGCGGCCGTCACCGAACTGTCGATGGAGAGTGGCACGTCCACGAGGTTTTGGACGATCTCCAGCGTCTGGACGAGGTGGGCGGGTTCGGTCTCGTTGGGATTGACGGAGGTGACGCCGGCATTGACGTCCAGCATGGTGGCGCCTGCCGCCACCTGCTCCAGCGCATCCCTGATCACCGTCTCGAAATTGCCCTCGATCATTTCCGCCGCAAGCTTCTTGCGCCCTGTCGGGTTGATCCGCTCGCCGATCACGCAGAAGGGCTGATCGAAGCCGATGACGATTTCGCGGCTGGCGGATGCGACGATGGTTCTGGTCATGTCAAGCCTTGCCTCCGGATGGGGTCGACCGGGTGTTCCCGCGCCGGCCGCCTTGATGCCTCACGCGGGTTCGCGTCCGCCTGCCTTCACAAGCGCCACGAGCCTCTCCTGATCGTATGTACCTTCCAGATCCGCCGCGGCGCGGTCCGCTTCCGCTTCCAGATCGTCGGAAACGGGCATGGGGTCGCCCTTGCGCCACTCGGCCAGATAGGCGTCGGTTTCGGCTGCACCGCTGCGCATGGCGCACAGGTCGATCGCCTCGGTGAAGCGGAGGGACAGTTCGCGCTTTGCTGTCTTGCGGCCCTGGCGGATGATCACCTGGGCCGGTATGTCACGCCAGTAGACAATGATCCGATCGGCCATGCGCTTCATCCTCCCTCATAGGCCAGAATGCATGGGCTGGAGCGGTGGGACTGCGCTCGGCGCGACGCGTGGTGGCGCAAACACGCACACGCCGTCGCTCACGGGCCTACCAGATGCCGCGCGTGAGGCCGTGACGGAGATAGGTCCAGACTGGCGGCGGGAACCGGAGTTCGGAGCGTCCCGCAGGGCGCCGCGGCTGCAACGTGCCGTTGATCGCATCCTCGATTGCCTGGGCGGCAATGCCTGTGCCGGCCGCCGTCAAGAGCAGCGGATAGGTGGAGATCGTATCGCGGCGGGAGGGCTTTACCCGCACCTCGTAAAGGGTATCACCGGTATCGATGCCGATATCGACCAGATGGACTGTCGCGCCGAAATTCTCCTCGTCGCGCTCCACCCGCGACCAGTATCCGCCCATCTGGCCGCGATAGGTGGGGTTGATGCCGGCATGAAAATTCAGGAGGGGACAACGGATTGCCGCCAGCGTGCCGCGCGATAGCGGACGACAGGAAATCAGGAATACCACGTCAGGCTGCAGTCGCTGGATCAGCGCTTGTGTATCCTTGCTGTTCAGTGTCTCCACCCGCGTCACCGGAACACCTTTGCTCTCGCCGGCCCAGAGCTTGTATTCCTCGAGGATTTCCTCCGTGCGGCGGATGGCAAGGTTCTTGCCGACACGGGACAGGCTCATCGTGGCGAGCTGCCCGAGGGCGGTCAGTCGTCCAAGCTTGCGCACGCGGCGCCGGTAGATTTCGCGCTTTGTCTCGTAGTTCTCCTGGATCACGTGCAGTTTCGGGAACTGTCGCGCCAAGGCGTTGATCATGATCTGCGGGTTCAGCCCGCCCGATGTCATCAGGATTACTTTTGCGTTGCGCGTGTCCGGCATCGTGTTCCGCTCGTCTCGATTGGCGGAACATATAGGCGAGGCCGCGGAAAAAACAGTTAAATGAAAGCGATCGCTTTTATAAGATCACCAAATCCTGTGAATCGGTATTCATAGGCGAGACCCAGCCGCTCGGCGGCTTGTTTTGCCTTTGCCTGCAACGCTTCGTCTTCCTCCTGCGCCAGATAGACCAGGGTTCGATAATTGCCGAAATAGATGTCGCGCAGTTCCGGGTGCCGGTCGAGCCCCAGCGGCTCGATGACGAAGGCGTCAAACTGGCGGGCCAGAAAATCGGTGAGAAAGAAGGCGCTCAGGTCCTCGTCGGCGCGTGCGGCAAACAGCGCGTTGCCCGAAAAGAAGGAATAGCAATGGGGCCCTTCGATGCGGCGAATGCCTTCCCGTTCGCAGAGCCGGTCGATATCACCGCCCGTGCCGCAATCGGCATAGGCAAAGAAGATATCCTCGAAGCCGGCGGCCCTTGCCTCCGCCACAGCCAGTTCCAGCCCCGGAACGATCTTCTCGGGATAGGCATGCCAGATGGCGGGCAGGCAATGCAGGTCGATATGCTCCAGTCCCTGCTGCCGCATCACGGCCAGAATTTCACGTGCAATCGCGCCGCACGCAATCACGTGAACCTTTTTGCCTCTGGAACGTTGCAGAGGCGGAAATGCTGTTTCCGACACAATCCTGTCCCATTCCACTGGAGTTCACCATCATGACGGCCAAGACCTTCACTGTAATCGCCGCCCTTTTCGCCACCATGCTTTCGCTCTCGTCCTGCGGCAACACGATCCGCGGCATGGGCCAGGATGCAGCCAACACCGTGAATGCCACGCAGGACGCCGGCCGCCGCGTCGAACGCGCCGCCAACTGATCGTCAGCGCTGAACCGTCCGCAAACGGCGAGGGGAGCCGGCCGCAGGGCCGGCTTTTCGGTTTCAGCCGGCCGCCAGCTGATTGTGCTTGCGGCGAATGAACTCCTTCGCGGTTTCGACCGCGACGGCCGCATCCCGGCAATAGGCATCGGCACCGATTGCCTTGCCGAATTCCTCGTTCAGCGGCGCACCGCCCACCATCACGATATAGTCGTCGCGGATACCCTTTTCCTTCAGCGTATCGATCACGACCTTCATGTAGGGCATGGTGGTGGTCAGCAGCGCCGACATGCCGAGGATGTCGGGCTTCTCGCGTTCCAGCGCATCGAGATAGTTCTCGACCGGGTTGTTGATGCCAAGATCGACCACATCGAAGCCGGCCCCCTCCATCATCATGCCGACGAGGTTCTTGCCGATGTCGTGGATGTCGCCCTTGACGGTGCCGATCACCATCTTGCCGAGTTTCGGCGCCCCGGTTTCGACGAGAAGCGGCCGAAGGATCGTCATGCCGGCCTTCATCGCATTGGCGGAGAGCAGAACCTCCGGCACGAACAGAATGCCGTCGCGAAAGTCGATGCCGACGATCCGCATGCCCTCGACCAGCGCCTTGGTCAGCACGTCATAGGGCGTCCAGCCGCGGTCGAGCAGAATATGCGTGGCTTCCTCGATCTCTTCCTTCAGCCCGTCATAGAGATCGTCGTGCATCTGCTGCACAAGCTCTTCGTCGGACAGTTCGGACAGAATGATCTCATCATCGGACATGGTCAGCTCCACAGGTTGGAGATCGCGATGCAGGTCGCGGGCAGAGGCTCCTCCAGACTGCCCGCAAATGCAGTGTAACGTCATGCCGTCTCGAATTTGAAGCGTGAATGCGACGGCACACCCATCATTCGCGACGCAATTGGAATGGTCGATGTCCGTTCTCAACCATGCGGTGCCGCAGATGGACCATTGTTTGCGGGGCGCTGGCCTACCATGGCATCATCGCCGAGCCCGAGGAAGCCTGTGAGGAGGAGCCAGCATGGACGCAAACAATCAGACTGACGAGGGCCAGGGGGGGCGTCGGGGGCGCGGCGAACGCGGATCAGCCGCACGTCGCGCGGCGCGCGGCGGCAGCGGCCCGTCTCCTTCCATGCCCTTCATCATGCGGCGCATCGGTGTCTACGAGGTGCTGGACGAGGAGGGGCTGTCGCTGATCGAGGCCAATGCCGACACGATCATGGAAGAGATCGGCATCGAATTCCGCGACGATGCGGAGGCGCTGGCGCTCTGGAGGGCGGCTGGCGCCGATGTGCGCGGCCAGCGCGTGCATTTCCCGAAAGGGCTTTGCCGCCAGCTTCTGAAGACGGCGCCCTCGGTCTTCACCCAGCACGCCCGCAATCCGGCCCGCAGCGTGCAGATCGGCGGCAAGGCAACCGTCTTTGCGCCCGTCTACGGCCCGCCCTTCGTGCGCGATCTCGACGGCAACCGCCGCTATGCGACCATCGAGGATTTCCGCAATTTCGTGAAGCTGTCCTATATGGCGCCCTCGATGCACCATTCGGGCGGCACCGTCTGCGAGCCGGTCGACATCGCCGTCAACAAGCGGCATTTCGACATGGTCTACAGCCACATCAAATATTCCGACAAGCCGTTCATGGGCTCGGTTACCGCGCCCGAGCGGGCAGCGGATTCGGTTGCGATGTGCAAGATCCTGTTCGGCGACGATTTCGTCGAGAACAACACGGTGCTTTTGAACCTCATCAACGTCAATTCGCCGATGGTGTTCGACCAGACCATGCTGGGGGCGGCCAAGGTCTATGCCCGGCATAACCAGGCCTGCGTGCTCTCGCCCTTCATCCTGTCCGGCGCGATGAGCCCGGTGACGGTCGCCGGCACGCTGACGCAGATTTTGGCCGAGGTGCTGGCAGGCGCCGCCTTCACGCAGCTGATCCGTCCCGGCGCGCCGGTGCTGTTCGGCACCTTCGCCGCGTCGATCTCCATGCAATCGGGCGCGCCGACCTTCGGCACCCCCGAACCCTCGCTCGTCTCGTATGGGGCGGCCCAGCTGGCACGGCGCATGGGGCTTCCCTTCCGCACCGGCGGCGCGCTGTGCGGCTCCAAGGTGCCGGATGCGCAGGCCGCCTTCGAAAGCGCCAATACGCTCAACACCACGCTGCTGGCCGGCACCAATTTCGTGCTGCATGCGGCCGGCTGGCTGGAGGGCGGGCTCGTTTCCTCCTATGAGAAGTTCATGATCGACCAGGACCAGCTCGGCATGTTGCAGAAGATGGCGGAAGGGGTGGACCTCTCCACGGGCGGCCAGGCGCTGGAGGCGATCCGCGAGGTGGGACCGGGCGCGCATTATCTCGGCTGCGCTCACACCCAGGCCAATTTCCAGACGGCTTTCTACCGTTCCGCGCTCTCCGACAACAATTCCTTCGAACAATGGGAGATCGAAGGCGCCAAGCGGATTGAGGACCGCGCCAATACCATGTGCCGCGCCTGGCTGGAGGCTTATGAGGCGCCGCCCCTCGATCCGGCCATAGACGAGGCTCTGCTGGCCTTCAACGCCAAACGCAAGGAGAGCATGCCGGACGCGTTCACTTGAAGGGAGCCCGATGCCGCCAGGGAGCAAGGCGGGGCCGCGCAGGTGGCCGATACCATCCAGAAGGAAGTCTGGCGGCCCTATGGCCGCTGAGACGACGGGATGAAAAGCCGTGGGGAAGATCGTCCGCTTCCCCAACGGGGCACGGCAGGCGGCGCGGGCGCGGCCTGCCTCAGACGCGGGCCTTGGGATAGGCGCGCGCCATGCCGCCGGAGCGTGACAGACCGTCGCGGAAGGCGAGAAAGGCCGGATGCTGGCTGGAGCGCGCGGCTTCCATCAGGCGGATCTGCAGGCGGCCGGGGGCGGTGCTTCCCAGCCATTCCCCGCATTTCTGCAGCTTCAGCGTATTGAGGAAACGGCTTTCCGAGGCGCGGTGCAGGTAAAGATGCAACCCGTCGAGCAAGGCGTCGTCGCTGACGGGATTTTCCATCAACAACTGCAGCCAGGACTGGTTCTCGCCGGCCATGCCGCCAAGCGCCTCGGCGACGGTTTCACGGGTTGCCATGGTGGATGTTGTGCTCATGCTCGTCTCACGTCAGGTCTTGCGGCGACGCCGTTCGCGTCCCGTTTCGCCGCCGGCCTCGCTGGCGGTCTTGTTGCGCAAGGGGCCGATCCGTTCCACGATCGTTTCGATGGTGGGGCGGGGGCCCGGTGTATACTCGTCAAGGGCTGCGCGCATCGCGGCGAGATGACCGCACGAGGTGCCGCAGCAGCCGCCGATGATCTTGGCACCGGCGTCTCGCGCGAGCCTTGCGTAATCTGCCATCAGGGGCGGGGTTCCGGAGTAATGGATTTCGGCGCCGCGAAATTCCGGAATGCCGCAATTGCCCTTGACGACAATGGTGGCGTTCGGTGCCGCCTCGGTCATGTCGAGCAGGCTTGCGAGAATATCGGAGGCGCCGACGCCGCAATTGGCACCGACGGCGAGTGGTCCATCGCCCATGGCACCTGCCACGTCCGGCAGGTCGCGCGGCGACAGGCCCATCATCGTGCGGCCGGCCGTGTCGAAGGAGGCGGTATAGACGAAGGGCAGGCCGACGGCGACGGCTGCTTCCGCTGCAGCCCTGATTTCATCGGCGGCCGACATGGTCTCGATCCAGGCGATCTCCGCGCCGCCGGCTTTCAGCCCCTCGATCTGCTCGCGGAAGGCTGCGACCGCATCCTCATAGGACAAGGCGCCGAGCGGGATCAGCAATTCGCCGGTCGGCCCGACGGAGCCCGCCACGATCACCCGACGCGGCGCGCGGTCGGCAACGCTGCGGGCAATCTCTGCGGCACGCTTGTTGAAGTCGAAGACGCGATCCTCAGCATGATGCAGTTTCAGCCGGTGGCGGGTGCCGCCGAAGGAATTGGTGAGGATGATGTCGGCGCCCGCATCGACGAAATCCTGATGCAGCGTGTCGATGCGCTCGGGATGGCTTTCGTTCCACAGTTCCGGGGCCTCGCCGGCCTCCAGCCCCATGGCAAACAGGCTTGTGCCGGTGGCGCCATCGGCCAGCAGCACGCCCTTTTTGGCCAGCAGATCCTGCAGCGGATTGTTCATCTCGACGCCTTCCTCCACAGCCGCCGTTTGGTCCGGCAGCCTTTCCTCTCTTTGCCGAGCGGCCTTGCGCCAGCCTTGCCGGATTGGCGTTATTCGGCGGCGATCTGTGCCGTATCCTCGTGGCCGACCGGTGTGACCATGGCCGAAATCAGCGATGTCAGATCAATCTGGCCGATTGGCTTGCCATCCCCGTCCAGCACCTGCGCTACGCTGACGCCTGCCGCCGTCATCTGCTTGGCTGCCGTTTCAAGCGTCGTGCCGCTCGGCAACGCGAAAGTGCCCGCGATGCCGGCCGCCGGCGTCATCACTGTCTGCACCTGGATCACACGACCGCGATTCACCTCCTTCACGAAGGAGGCGATATAGGGATCGGCGGGGCGCAGCACGATCTCCTGCCCGCTGCCCTGCTGGATCACCTCGCCGTCGCGCAGGATGGCGATCTTGTCGCCAAGCCTCAGCGCCTCGTCCAGATCGTGGGTGATGAAGACGACGGTCTTTTTCAGCTCCGCCTGCAGGTCGAGCAGAACGGTCTGCATATCGACGCGGATCAGCGGGTCGAGCGCCGAATAGGCCTCGTCCATCAGCAGAATGTCGGCATCGTTGGTGAGTGCCCGGGCCAGCCCGACGCGCTGCTGCATGCCGCCCGAAAGCTGGTTGGGATAATGGTTCTCGAAGCCCGACAGGCCGACACGCTCGATCCACCGCTGCCCCTTCTTGCGGCTTTCGCTGCGGGGCACGCCCTGGATATCGAGGCCGTAGACGGTATTTTCCATCACCGTGCGATGCGGCAGAAGCGCGAATTTCTGGAACACCATCGCCGTCTTGTGCCGCCGGAATTCCCGAAGGTCCGATTGCGACATGCGGCAGATGTCCCGGCCGTCATAGATCACCTCGCCGACGGTCGGTTCGATCAGCCGGTTGATATGACGGATCAGCGTCGACTTGCCGGAGCCGGAAAGGCCCATGACCACGGTGATGCAGCCGCCGGGCATCGCGATGTTGATGTCCTTCAGGCCGAGAACATGGCCGTGCCGTTCGTTCAGCTCGGTTTTGGATATTCCCGCCTTGACGGCCTCCACATGCGCCTTGCCGTTCGGGCCGAAGATCTTGTAGAGGCCGCGGATCTCGATGCCGTGACTAGCCATGCACCACCTCCGTGTGTTTCTGCAGCCGCTTGCCGAAGGCCTGGCTGGCGCGGTCGAAGATGATGGCGATAGCCACCAGTGCAAAGCCGTTCAGGAAGCCGAAGGTGAAGAACTGGTTGTTGATCGCCTGCAGCGTGTTCTTGCCGAGCCCGCCAACGCCGACCATCGAGGCGACGACGACCATCGCAAGCGACATCATGATGGTCTGGTTGATGCCGGCCATGATCGTGGGCAGCGCCAGCGGCATCTGCACGTTCCACAGCTTCTGTCCCGGCGAGGAGCCGAAAGCATCGGCCGCCTCCAGCACGTCGCGATCGACGAGGCGGATGCCGAGATTGGTCAGCCGGATCATTGGTGGCACGGCATAGATGACGACCGCGATCAGGCCCGGCACCTTGCCGATGCCGAAGATCACCACGACCGGGATCAGGTAGACGAAGCTCGGCAGCGTCTGCATCACGTCGAGCACCGGGTTGATTGCGGCCTGCACCCGGTCCGAACGCGCCATCAGGATACCGATCGGCATGCCGATGATGATCGCGATCAAGGTGGCGACGGTGACGATCGCAAGCGTCACCATCGTGTCTTCCCAAAGCCCGACCACGCCGATCAGCACCATTCCGAACGCGGTTCCAAGCGTGATGGCCTTGCTGCGGCTGGCGAGATAGACAATTGCCAGCATTACCGCCAGCACGACGATCCACGGCGAATTGACGAACAGCTTTTCCAGAAAGTTCAGAAAGGCCTGCAGCGGCTGGACCACGGCATCGATCAGGTGTGCATGCGATCGCACCTGGGCGCGGAAGCCGTCATCGATGGTCTTGCGCGCCAGGCGGATGTAACTGTCGCTGACCGCCGGAAAGCTGCACAGGATATCCGGCAGGATGGAGCAGGTTGCCATCATTCCCCCTTTTTCTTCTTGTCGTTCAGCCGTGGCCTTCCCTCAGAACGCCCACGGCCCGATGACGCTGCCGGCGCCGTATCAAGCGCGCCCGCGCGTACGAAAAACGGCCCTGCGCCGGGGAGGGCAGGGCCGTTCGGCACTACATCAGAGCGACGCCTTGATCTTGTCTGCGACCTGCGGCGACACCCACTTGGTCCACATGGCCGGGTAGGTCTTGAGGAAGTAGCGCGCGCCATCCTCGTTGGTGCCCTGATTGCCGTCCATCCAGGCCAGAACCTTGCCGACGGTCTGGTTGTCCCACTGGCGGGTCTTCACGTAGTCCATGGCGACGCCGGCTTTCTTGGCAAAGTCCTTTGTCACGACCGTGAAGACATCCGAGACGGGATAGGAGTTGACCTTGGCGTCCGCACAGTCCGGAATGGCGGTGCACTTGTCCCACTCGGCCTTGTCATGCGGAACGCCGAAGGAAAGGCGGACCATATCGTATTTGCCGAGAATGGCAGTCGGCGCCCAGTAATAGCCGAGCCAGCCCTTCTTGTTTTCGAAGGCATTGGCGATCGAGCCGTCGAGGCCGGCGGCCGAGCCGGTATCGACGAGGTCGAAGCCAAGCTTCTTCGCACCGAGCGCGCGATAGAGGTTGGCGGTGGAAACCTGACAGTTCCAGCCGGCCGGGCAATTGGTGACCGCACCCTTCGACGGATCTTCCGGGGCGGGGAACAGTTCCGGATGCTTCAGGGCATCCTGCACGGTCTTGATATCGGGATGGGCGTCGGCGAGGAACTTCGGGATCCACCAGCCTTCGACGCCGCCGTCAGACAAAAGCGGTGCGGCCTGGATCAGCCGTCCCTCGGAGATCGCCTTGTCGAGGGCGGTGCGCACGGCATTGACCCACAGTTCCGGCGCCACGTCCGGCTGGCCCTTTTCGTTCATCGACGTAAAGGTTGGCATGGTGTCGCCGGTCACCAGCGTCACATTGCAGCCATACCCTTTTTCGAGGATCAGCTTGTCGACATGCGCGGCAACGCCGGCAGACGCCCAGTTCATTTCGGCAATGGAGACATCGCCGCAGTCCGCGGCCTGGGCCGCCCCGGCCAAGCCATAGAAGCCCGCCACAATGGCGGCGGAAGCGATAAGTTGTTTCATCGTCATAAGACCTCCCAGTCTTGACCGGATTTCTTCACCTTGAAGTACAACAGACATTCGACACTTGCTGTGTATTGCCGTTCGACAGGTCGAACAGCAACAATACATGCGGGGCCGGTTTCACTCCGGCCTCCATTCAATGGCCTGCCCGCGAATCCGGCATTTGCCGAAGTTACGCACGACGTGTGACAGTTGATGGAGCCTAAGGTTTCCCCACGGAAAATCAACCTTTGGCCGACCCCGTTCATTTCGAAGATTCTGATATGGGTGGCAAGCTCAATTCAGGATTGTGTTTAAAAATAAGCGTCTGCACGCAAACTGCGCAGGTGCTGAAGCCCTTGCAGACACAGGAACAGGCGGGGCGAAATTGTCAGGCCCGAGGTTTGACAAAGCCTGTTCGATTAGCGTCCTCGTCGTCATGCGAACGGGAAAATGGGACACTCAAAAAAAAATCGAAGGAACGCGGAATTTTCACCAAAACTAACCGCTCGGTAACACTTCAGCGGCTATCAGTCGGGCGTGGCAAGGCCATGAGGCTCCGGATGGGTAGTGCGTACCGGAGCCGTTTATCGATCAAGCGATCGCGAATTGCTTATCCGGTCAGCGTTTCTTTTTCCTCGACAGACTATGTCAGCCGGCATTTCCGGTGCGGATGAAGCCGAACCAGCGGCGGCGGGTGTCGAGCTGCGTGAGGCGATCTTCGGTCGCACGCTGGGGAGCACGCGAATCCCAGGCGATGGAGAGGCGATCGCCGGTTCTGAACACATAAAGCATGGGTGTTTCCTTGGGTGGCGCCGGTTCTGTCTGGCACGTCTTGTTACGGCGCTCGCACTACGCCTTTGCCCGCGATCTCGCAAAGCCGTGGCGCGGCATTGGATGTCGCAAATGGATCATGCGACGAAATTGCGACGCGGTTGACAGGGAAAGCCACTTCGCGCACCTTGAAGACGACGGTTGATGTGTCTTCGGGCGCGCGACCGGGCGGGCCGATCGATGATCCCATCCGGGGTCGGCGCCGGGTTACGGATTGTGTCGCCGCAGGGTGCGGCGGCAGGCCGTGAGCCGGTCATGGCCTGTCGGGACGGACCATGATCAGCCGGGCGGCGACCTCTTGATCTACGAATTCGCCGCTTTTCATGGCTCCATGTCCCGGCAGGCCGGCTCGGCTTTCTTCTCTTCCATCGCTCAGGTGCATGCATGACATCGTCCCGGACCGGCAAGATCACTCTGGTGCTGGGCGGCGCGCGCTCTGGCAAGTCACGGTTTTCGGAAGAGCTGGCAAGCGAAAGCGGCCTTGAGCGCCATTATATCGCGACCTCGCAGGCCTTCGATGACGAGATGCGCGCCCGCATCGCAAAGCATCGCGCCGATCGCGGCGAGGGATGGGTGACGCATGAGGTGCCGCTCAACCTGTTGTCCGCGCTGCAACAGGTGGCACGGCCGGAGCGTGTCGTTCTCGTGGATTGTCTGACGCTGTGGGTCACCAATCTGATGATGGCGGAAGCGGAGGTCGATCGCGAAGGCACGGCCTTGGCTCAAAGCCTGCGGCAGCTTGCCGGCCCCGTCATCCTCGTCTCGAACGAGGTGGGGCTCGGCATCGTTCCGGACAACCGTATGGCGCGGGCCTTCCGCGATCATGCGGGGCGGCTGCATCAGGCAGTGGCCGCCATGGCGGACGAGGTGTTCTTCATCGCCGCCGGCCTGCCGCTCCAGATGAAGGGCTGACGGGCGAGCGAGGGGCTGCGTCAGATCCCCAGCCAGATCCGGATCGGATGGGCCGGATCGGAGAGAAGCTTGGCTGCCATGGCGATGCAGGAGATGACGAGCAGCGGCTTGATCAGCTTCGCACCGCCGCGCATGGCAAGCCGCGAGCCGATCTGCGCGCCGATCAGCTGGCCAACACCCATGATCAGGCCAAGCTTCCAGAAGATTGCCCCGTTCACCGCAAACACGCAGAGCGAACCGAGATTGGAGCCGAGGTTCAGAAGCTTGGTATGGGCTGTTGCCTTCAAGAGACCGAAGCCGGCCAGAAGCACGAAGCTCAGCATGTAGAAGGAACCGGCGCCCGGGCCGAAAATGCCGTCATAGAGGCCGACGGCCGGTACGGCGGTGATCGCAAACATGCCGGCCGTCAGCCGACGCGTGCGATCCTCGTCGGAGAGGTTCGGTTTCAGGGCGAAGAACAGCGCGATGCCGACCAGCAGGAAGGGGATCGCCGCACCCAGAAAGCGACCCGGCACATGTGAAGCGATCAATGCGCCTGCGCCGCCGCCGGCGAAGGCGATGGCGGCCATCGGCAGCTGTTCCTTCAGTTTCACATGGCCCCGCCTGGCATAGGCGATGGTGGCGGAGGCGGCGCCGAATGGGCCTTGCACCTTGTTCGTCGCCAGCGATTCGAGCGGTGGAATGCCGGCCAGCAAAAGCGCCGGAATGGTGATCAGGCCGCCGCCACCGGCAATCGAATCGATGAATCCGGCAAAGATGGCGGCGAGAAACAGAAGCGTGATGACGTGGGGAGCAAGGTCGTGCAAGGCGGGACTCGGGGGGCTTGAAGCCATGGAAGACGTGGTGCGCGCGCCTTGTGACACTACGGGCGCAGGGTGGCAAGATGGCTCGGACCGGTGCCCGGCGGCCTTGTGCGGGAAAAGCGCGGCGCGCCCTTGCGTCTGCCCAAGTCGGCGCTATGGTGCGCCGCTTTCCAAACCTGCAGGATGCTTGCGATGCACAAGGTCATATTCGACACCGATCCCGGCATTGATGATGCCATGGCGCTGCTGTTTCTCCACCGGCACCCTGAGATCGATCTGATCGGCGTGACCACCGTCTTCGGCAATGCGCCGATCGAGATTACCACTCGCAATGCGCTCTATCTCGGCGAAGCCTGGAATATTCCGGCACCCGTCGCACAGGGCGCCGGCCACACCTTCGATCCCGCGCGCGGCGGCAGCTATTGGCCGACCGCCATTCACGGGCATAACGGCATCGGCGACGTGCCGGTGCCGGAAGCCGTGTCGCGCACGGCCGATCCGCGTCCGGCCTACCAGTTCATCATCGATACCGTGCGCGCCCATCCGGGCGAGGTGACGCTGATCGCCGTCGGCCGCATGACCAATCTGGCGCTCGTCCTGAAGCACGATCCGGATGTGGCAGCCCTGGTGAAGCAGGTCATCATCATGGGCGGCGCCTTCGACATCAACGGCAATGTCTCGCCGGCTGCCGAAGCCAATATCCATGGCGATCCGGAAGCCGCCGACCTCGTCTTCACCGCGCCGTGGCGGGTGGTCGTCGTCGGCCTCGACGTCACCATGCAGACCGTGATGACCAGCGGTTTCCTCGCCGAGATGGTGGCCGGCGGCCGCGCCGATATCAAGCTCCTCTCCGACATCTCGCAGCTTTACATCGACTTCTACAAGAGCCGCGTCGGCGACGGCATGGTGGTGCATGACAGCTGCGCCTGCGTCTATCTCGTGCGGCCCGACCTGTTTAAGACGCGCAGCGGTCCGATCCGCGTCGTGTGCGGCGGCATTGCCGATGGCCAGACGATCCAGAAGCCGGATGGCCGCGGTTTCCCGCCGGGGCCCTGGGACGGTCATCCGAGCCAGCTGATCACCACAGACGTGCAGCCGGACGGCGTTCTTTCCACCATCCGGGCAGCACTTGTGGACGGCAGGGCGGCCTGACCGGGCGTTGCAGTCCCGCCAGATGCTGTTTGCGCAACAGTTCAGGTGCAAAATTTCCCTCCCGGCATCGCAGGCCATTGGCATTGATGCCGGTTTTCCCTATGTGGAACATCAAACGATCAGACTTCAGAGGATAAGAGCGTGACCGCTACCTTCGACAAAGTTGCCGATATCATCGCCGAAACGAGCGAAATCGACCGCGACACCATCACCCCGGAAAGCCACACCATCGATGACCTCGGCATCGACAGCCTGGACTTCCTCGACATCGTTTTCGCGATCGACAAGGAATTCGGCATCAAGATCCCGCTCGAGCAGTGGACGCAGGAAGTCAACGAAGGCAAGGTTTCGACCGAGGAATACTTCGTGCTGAAGAACCTCTGCGCCAAGATCGACGAGCTGAGGGCAGCCAAGGGCTGAGAAGCCGGCTGCGAGGCGAATGCTTCTTGAATATTTCCAGATGATCGATCGCGTCGAAGCGGTCGATCTTGAGGCGAAAACGCTGACGGCACGCTCGGTCGTGCCGTCGAAAAGCCCGGTCTTCGAAGGCCATTTTCCCGGCATGCCGCTGGTTCCCGGCGTCCTCCTGATCGAGACCATGGCGCAGGCGAGCGGCTTTCTCGTGCTCGGCGCGACGAACTTTGCCGCCATGCCCTTCCTGATGTCCGTCGATGGCGCCAAGATGCGCACCTTCGTCGAACCTGACGCGGTTCTCGACATCGAGGCGTTTCTGGAGCATGAGGGATCGGGCTATGCGGTGACGAAGGCAAAGATCTCGTCGGCCGGCAAGAAGGTTTGCGACGCGCAGCTGAAGCTGCGCACCATGCCCTTCGATCAGGTGCCGCTGGCCGAGATCGTGCGCCGGCGTGCCGGCGAAGTCGGGCTTATGGATGCACTGGCCGCCCGCGCCTGAAGAGGCCGGTGAACGGCGGGTGAGAAGGATGATCTCGAAATGAGCAGTTCAGACAAGGATGTCGTGATCACTGGTCTTGGCATCGTCACGTGCCAGGGCGTCGGCAAGGCGCCGCATGTGGCGCTTCTGACCGGCGGGGCCTCCGCGCGCCCTCCCGTGGAAACGGATCGCTTCAAGCCCTATCCCGTGCATCCCATGCCGGAGATCGACTGGTCGCAGCAGATCGCCAAGCGCGGCGACCAGCGCCAGATGGAAAACTGGCAGCGTCTCGGGGTGTTCGCCGCCGGGCTGGCGCTCGATGATGCGGGCCTGAAAGACAATGCGGAAGCCTGCGGCACGATGGACATGATCGTGGCGGCCGGCGGCGGCGAGCGCGACATCAAGGTCGATACGCTGATCGTTGACGAGGCGCTGAAGCGCAATGACCGCGAGATGCTGCTGAACGAGAAGCTGACCACCGAACTGCGTCCGACGCTGTTCCTCGCCCAGCTTTCCAACCTGCTCGCCGGCAATATCTCCATCGTGCACAAGGTCACTGGTTCCTCGCGCACCTTCATGGGCGAAGAGGCCGCCGGCATTTCCGCCGTGGAAACCGCCTATCACCGTATCAAGTCCGGCCAGTCCACCCATTCGCTGGTGGGCGGTGCCTTCGTGGCGGAGCGTGCCGATATCCTGCTGCTCGTCGAGGGCATCCGCGCCCACGCGACGGGTGACTGGCATCCGCTCTGGTCGCGCGCTGTCGAAAACGGCGGCGGCATGATCATGGGCTCGGTCGGCGCCTTCCTCGTGATGGAAAGCCGCACGCATGCGGAAGCCCGTGGCGCACATATCTACGCGGTCATGGATGCCATCGAAGGCGATCGCGGCAATCGTGACGACCGCGGGCTTGAAAAGCGTCTCGGCCGGATGAGCGGTCTTGCCGCCGATGTGACGCCCGGCGATCTCGTCGTCTTCTCCGGCTCAAGCGGTCTTGTCGATCTCGCCGCCCGCGAGCGTGCCGCGCTCGAAGCCGAATTTCCGGGCGCCACGATCCGTGGCTTTGGCGGCATGACCGGCCATGCCATGGAAGCACAGTTCCCGCTGGGACTGGCGCTTGCCGCTCTCTCGCTCGATCACGGCGCCCAGGTGCCGGTCTTCGATGCGGATCACGAAAAGCCGATGAACGGCGGTGCGACCCATGCCGTGGTGACCACCGTCGGCTACCTGCGCGGCGAAGGGCTTGCCGTGCTGTCGAAGAACGGCTGAGGATGACATCATGAGCAATGCTGCTTTCAAAGACCATCTCGGCCGCCCGATCATTGCCGTCACCGGCATGGGCGTCATCACCTCGCTCGGCCAGGGGCTGCAGGATAACTGGGCCGCCTTGACCTCGGGCCGGTCCGGCATCCACAAGACGACGCGGTTCCCGACCGAGGGCCTCTCCACGCGCATTTCCGGCACGGTGGACTTCATCGATGTGCCCTATCCGAATTCGGTGGAGCGCTCCTTCGCCATGGCCCGCGAAACCACGACCGAGGCCCTGGCGCAGGCCGGCCTTTCCGGCGATTTCGCCGGTCCGCTGTTTCTCGCTGCCCCGCCGGTGGAACCGGAATGGAGCGCCCGCTTCGAACTCGCCGACCGCGCGCCGCCGCCATCCGCCGAAGCGGATGCCTACGACCGCTTCCTGACCGCGATGCGCGAACGTCCCGATCCGGTCTTCCTCGAAGCTGTGCAGTTCGGCTCGATTTCAGAACGCCTCTCCGATCATTTTGGCACGCGCGGCCTGCCGGTGACGCTGTCGACGGCCTGTGCGTCCGGCGCGACCGCGATTCAGCTCGGCGTCGAGGCGATCCGCCAGGGGCGTACCGATCGTGCCCTGACCGTGGCGACCGACGGTTCCGTCAGCGCCGAAGCGCTGATCCGCTTCTCGCTGCTCTCGGCCCTCTCCACCCAGAACGATCCACCCGAAAAGGCCTCGAAGCCGTTCAGCAAGGACCGTGACGGGTTCGTGATTGCCGAAGGGGCCGCAACGCTGGTGCTGGAATCGCTGGAATCGGCGGTGGCCCGTGGCGCCAGGGTGCTCGGCATCCTCAAGGGCTGCGGCGAAAAGGCCGACCATTTCCACCGCACGCGCTCCTCGCCGGATGGCGGTCCCGCGATTGCCACGATCCGTGCGGCGCTGGAAGATGCCGGCATGGATGAAGGCGGCATCGGCTACATCAATGCCCACGGCACCTCGACCCCGGAAAATGACAAGATGGAATATGGCGCGATGCTGGCCGTCTTCGGCGACCGGCTGAAAGACGCCATCCCGTGCTCGTCCAACAAGTCGATGATCGGCCACACGCTGACGGCGGCTGGAGCGGTGGAGGCGGTGTTCTCCATCCAGACCATGCTGACCGGCACGCTGCCGCCGACCATCAACCACGTCAATCCGGATCCGACGATCGTGCTCGATGTCGTGCCGAACGTGAAGCGGGACCAGCAGGTGAGGGCGGTGCTGTCGAACTCGTTTGGTTTCGGCGGTCAGAATGCCAGCCTTGTCATGACGGCGGAGCCGGCCTAAAGACCGGTTCCAAACTCGTCCGATCCCCGGACCCCAACACTCTTTGACGCCTCCGGGCGAAGGGAAACACTCATGCGCGCCTTGCAACTGATCGATGACCGCCGTCTTGAAGCGACCGACATTCCGGAACCGGAGGCGCCGGCACCGGGCGAGGTGACGCTTCGGGTCAAGGCGGTGGCGCTGAACCACATCGATGTGTGGGGCTGGCGCGGCATGGCCTTTGCCAAGCGCAAGATGCCGCTGACGATCGGCGCGGAAGCCTCCGCCGTGGTGGAAGCGATCGGCCCCGGCGTGTCGAACGTGCTGCCCGGCCAGCTGGTGTCCGTCTATGGCGCGCGCACCTGCGGCCTCTGCAAGCCCTGCCGCGAAAAGCGCGACAATCTCTGCGAGAACGTCGCGGGTGTGCATGGCTTCCATCTCGATGGCTTTGCGCAGGAAAAGATCAATATCCCGGCCCGCCAGCTCGTTGCGGCCCCGCCCGGCGTCGATGAAATCGGCGCGGCGCTGGCGCCGGTCACCTTCGGCACCGTCGAGCACATGCTGTTCGACAATGCCAAGCTCGAGCCCGGCGAGACGATCCTGGTGCATGCCGGCGGCTCCGGCATCGGCACGGCGGCCATCCAGCTTGCCAAGAAGATGGGCTGCACGGTCATCACCACGGTCGGTTCGGACGACAAGATCGAGAAGGCGAGGGCACTCGGCGCCGACCACGTCATCAACTACCGCACGGACCGGTTCGAGGGCGTGGTGCGCAAGCTGACGAAGAAGAAGGGCGTCGACGTCGTCTTCGAACATGTCGGCAAGGATACCTGGGCCGGCTCCATGCTGGTTCTCAAGCGCGGCGGACGTCTCGTCACCTGTGGTTCCACCTCCGGCGTCTCCACCGAAGTCAACCTGATGATGCTGTTCCAGCAGCAGTTGAAGCTGCTCGGCTCCTTCGGCTGCCGCATGGAAAACATGGCGAACGCCATGCAGAAGATGGCGCGCGGCATCGTGCATCCGGTCATCGATACGGAAGTCACCTTCGGCGAGATCGACAAGGCGCTCGAGCGCATGGAAGGTCGTCAGATCTTCGGAAAAATCGTTCTGAGGATGGACTGATCCCTTGAAGATGCTGATCACGCGGATCGTGCTGGCCCTGCGCCACACCCAGCAATGGCTGGTGGCGCAGGCAGTCTTCGGCTTCCTCAATCTGCTGAAGCTGCTTCCCGCCGATCCGGCGATCCGCTTCATCGACTGGCTGATGCGTCAGATCGGCCCGCTGACGCCGCGCCACCGGCTGATGCTGGTGAACCTCGCCAACGCCTATCCGGAGAAGACCGAGGCCGAGCGCGCGGCGATTGCCGTGGCCTCCTGGGGCCATATGGGGCGGCTTGCGGCGGAATATGTCTTCCTCGACCGCCTCTTCGACTTCGATCCGCAGGCGACGGAGCCGGGCCGGGTCGAGGTGGAGGGCATTCCGATCTTCCTCGACCTGCGCGACAATCCGCGGCCCTTCATCGTCTTTACCGCCCATACCGGCAATTTCGAACTGCTTCCGGTGGCCGGCAACGCCTTCGGCCTCAACGTCACCGTGATGTTCCGTCCGCCGAACAATCCCTATATCGCCGAAAAGGTGTTCTCCTTCCGCGCGGCCCGCATGGGCAAGCTGGTGCCTTCGCATGCCGGTTCTTCCTTTGCGCTGGCGCGTCAGCTGGAGGCCGGCAAGGGGATTGGCGTGCTGGTGGACCAGAAGTTCCAGAAGGGGCTCAAGACCGACTTCTTCAGCCGGCCGGTGCAGACCAATCCGCTGCTGGCCAAGCTGGTGCGCCAGTTCGACTGCGAGGTCTATCCCGCCCGCTGCATCCGCTTGCCCAACAATCGTTTCCGGCTGGAGATCGAGCCGAGGATCGAGATTCCCCGTAACGAGAAGGGGGCCATCGACGTGCAGGCGACCGGCCAGATGCTGAACGACAAGGTGGAAAGCTGGGTGCGGGAGCATCCGGAACAGTGGCTGTGGTATCACGACCGCTGGAACATCAAGCACAGCCTGAAGGGCTGACCCCGCCTTTTGCTGTCGGTTCCTCTGATCGACACTTGGTATTAGTCCTCGGCGTCCCTGCCTTCCTGTTCCATGATCGCCTTCAGGGTCGACAGGTCCCGCAGCACATGCGCGGCATCCTGTTCGAACTGCGCCTCGCTCTGGTACGGCAGGCGTGTGACCATGAAGATCGCCTCTGCGCCGTCGCCGTTCGGCACGATCCGGAAGGCATTGTGCACCTTGAGGCCGGAGGGCATGTGCACGACATGGTCGATCACGCCGAAGTCATTGGCCGGAGAGAATGTCACCCGCACCTGACCGAGCGGCCCGCCATCGGCCAGCCAGTCCTCGCCGTCACGTGTGAGGCCTGCGCCGAGGCCGGAGGCCCAATGGGCCATGTTGTCCGGCTGGCGGGCGAAGTCGTAGACCGCGCGCCAGTCGCGATCGATCGACAGATGCACGAGTTTGGCCGTCATCGGGGACATCCGAAACCTCCATCCTGTTCCTGCAATGTTCGTTATGGCGCAAGTGCTGCGAAAGGCAAGTCCGGCGCCAAGCGGGCGCGCGGGCCTGCGCGTGCTGCAACCCTGCCGGCGCAAATTTTAAACCGTTTCAGTGGGGCCTGACCTTGCCGTTCGTCAGTTAGAGTGCCAAAACAGCCACCCAACCGTATTGGAGGCACTCCCGTGGAACAGGCAGAAATCGGCCTTATCGGCCTTGGCGTTATGGGTTCCAACCTGGCTCTCAACATCGCGGAAAAAGGCAACAAGATTGCCGTCTTCAACCGCAGCCCCGAAGCGACCCGAAAATTCTTCGCCGAGGCCGGTGCACTGCAGGGACAGATCATTCCTTGCGAGTCGCTGGAAGAGTTTACCGCCGCCATCCGTCCGCCGCGGCCGATCATCATCATGATCAAGGCCGGCGATCCGGTTGACCAGCAGATGGAGCTGCTGAAGCCGTATCTCGCGGCAGGCGACATCATGATTGATGCCGGCAATGCCAATTTCCGCGATACCATGCGCCGCTTCGATGCGCTGAAGGATAGCCCGCTGACCTTTATCGGCATGGGCGTCTCCGGCGGCGAAGAGGGCGCCCGCCACGGTCCCTCGATCATGGTCGGCGGCACGGAAGAGAGCTGGAAGCGCGTCGAGAAGGTTTTGACCTCCATCTCCGCCAAATTCAACGGTGACCCCTGCGTTGCCTGGCTCGGCAATGACGGCGCCGGCCACTTCGTCAAGACGATCCACAACGGCATCGAATATGCCGACATGCAGATGATCGCCGAAATCTACGGCATCCTGCGCGATGGATTGAAACTCTCGGCCTCCGAGATTTCCCAGGTCTTCGGTCGCTGGAACGAAGGGCGCCTCAACTCCTACCTGATCGAGATCACCGAGAAGGTTCTCGCCGCCACCGACCCGATCAGCGGCCAGCCGATGGTGGATGTCATTCTCGACGCTGCCGGCCAGAAGGGCACCGGCAAGTGGTCCGTCATCGAGGCGCAGAATCTGGGCGTTGCCGCCACCGGCATCGAAGCCGCCGTTGCCGGCCGCATCCTTTCCTCGCAGAAGGCGGAGCGCGTCGAGGCTGAAAAAATCCTCGGGCTGCCGGAGACGGTTGCCTTCCCGGCGACAGACGGTGTCTCCTTCCTGCATGACCTCGAAAACGCGCTGCTGGCCGCCAAGATCGGCGCCTATGCGCAAGGATTTGCCGTCATGTCGGCAGCGTCGAAGGAATATGGCTGGAACCTGCCGATGCCGACGATCGCAAAGATCTGGCGCGCCGGCTGCATCATCCGCTCGCAGTTCCTCGATGAGATCACCTCGGCATTCACCAAGGAGCCGGATGTGGCGAACCTCATCGTGACGCCGGCCTTCTCGCAGCTCGTCAAGGAGACGGATGCGTCGCTGCGTCGCGTCGTCTCGACGGCTGTCATGGCCGGGCTTCCGGTTCCGGCGCTCGCCTCGGCGCTTGCCTATTTCGACAGCTACCGCCGCGCGCGCGGCACGGCCAACCTCATCCAGGCGCAGCGCGATTTCTTCGGCGCGCATGGCTTCGACCGTGTCGATGGCGTCGACAAGCATCACGGCCCCTGGGGCAGCGGCCTCAACGCCTGAGAGCGGAGATCGGGCAGGGCGCGTCACGCGCCCTGTTTTTTCGTTTTTGCCGCGCGCCGATTTTGCCGCGCGTGGTGCCCGTCCCCGCCGGGACGAGACCTGCCCTGACATCGATGGAGGACACACTCATGGCCTGGACACCTTCCGCAGACCGCTATGCCCGCATGAAGTACAACCGCTGTGGCCGCTCCGGCTTGAAGCTGCCGGCGCTGTCGCTCGGCCTCTGGCACAATTTCGGCGATGACACGCCGCACCAGCGCAAGCGCGACATCTGCCGCACCGCGTTCGATCTCGGCATCACCCATTTCGACCTCGCCAACAATTACGGCCCGCTGCCGGGCAGTGCGGAACTGGCGTTTGGCGAAATCCTGAAGACCGATTTTGCCGGCTACCGCGACGAACTGATCATCTCCTCCAAGGCCGGATACAACATGTGGCCGGGTCCTTATGGCGAGTGGGGCAGCCGCAAGTATCTGATCGCCTCCTGCGACCAGAGCCTGAAGCGCATGGGCCTCGATTATGTCGATATCTTCTATTCGCACCGCTTCGATCCGGATACGCCGCTCGAAGAAACCTGCGGCGCGCTCGATCACATCGTCCGTTCCGGCCGCGCGCTCTATGTCGGCATTTCCTCCTACAATTCGAAGCGCACACAGGAAGCCGCCGCGATCCTCAAGGATCTCGGCACGCCCTGCCTGATCCACCAGCCGAGCTATTCGATCATCAACCGCTGGGTGGAAGAAGACGGCCTGCTCGACACGCTGGACGATCTCGGCATCGGCTCGATCGTGTTCTCGCCGCTCGCCCAGGGCATGCTGACGTCGAAATATCTCGGCGGCATTCCGGAGGATAGCCGCGCCGCGCAGGGCAAGTCGCTGCGCCCGGCCTTCCTCAACGAGCGCAACGTCAACAACCTGCGCGGCCTCAACGCCATTGCCGAAAAGCGCGGCCAGACGCTGGCGCAGATGGCCATTGCCTGGGTGCTGCGTGGCGGTCGCGTCACCTCCGCGCTGATCGGCGCAAGCCGCCCGGAACAGGTGGTGGATTGCGTGGCGGCACTGGAGAAGCCCGACTTCACGGCCGAGGAACTCGCGGAAATCGAAGTCTTCGCCAAGGATGCCGACATCAACCTCTGGGCCGCCTCTGCCGAGCGCGAAGGTCCGTCCCGGTAAGGACCGGCTCCCTGGAATGCCTTCGGGCCCGGCGATCTGCCGGGCCCTTTTCGTTGAGAATCTGATTCAAGCCGATGAGGAATGGAATCAGGAATTGCGTTCATCACCCTCATTTCATTGCAGAATTGTAATGTGGTGGTTCATCTGGCGTTCAGTCGGCAACCTCTAGCCTTCAGGTGTGAAGAACGAGGAGACATCCGATGAAGACCATTCTTTCCCTTCTGACCGTCGCCACCATTCTGGCCGCGCCGATCGCCGAGGCCCAGGAGTTTCGCGGGCCGGACCGCGACCGGCACCGGCCCCATGAGCGGACGGTCGTGATCGAGAAGAAGACGGTGATCGTCCGTGAGCCGCACTGGAAGAAGGGGCATCGTTTGAGCCGGGCGGAGCGGGCACGCCTCGCCGAGGTGCGCGACTATCGCCGTTACCGCCTCTCCGCACCGCCCCGCGGTTACCAGTGGGTGCGCGTCGACAACCAGTTCCTTCTGATCGGCGCAGCCAGTGGCGTCATTGCCAGCATCGTATCGGGACGCTGATACCGGAGTGTCATTGCATCAGGCCGCCGGTCATGCCGGCGGCCTTGTGTTTCAGCCTCAGGCAGCCCGTTGGCTCCAGCTGGCAAAGGGGTCCGGCAGGTCGCGCCAGCGGTCCGGCGTAAAACGGTCGGTCGGCATCAGGCAGATGTCGAGATGGTTGCGGATCCACTGCTCGTCCATCGGATCTGCCCCGATGAAGACGATTTCCTGGCGGCGGTCGCCCCAGACCGGATCGAGGTAGCGGGCCAGTCCGGCGCGAAAGCCCTGGTCCTCTGGCCACTGTTCACGCGGCACGGCATCCCACCAGAGGCCGAGCTTCTGGGTGCGGATCAGCGCGCCGGCCTGTGAGATCTCACCGACATGGTAGGGGCGCGTGGCCAGCCAGAAGAAGCCCTTAGCGCGGATGACGCCCGGCCAGGACCGGTTGATGAAGGCATGCAGCTTGGCCGGATCGAAGGGACGACGCGCGCGGTAGACGAAGGAGCGGATGCCATATTCCTCGGTTTCCGGCACATGGTCGCGGAACCCGTGCAGTTCCTTGAACCATAGCGGATGCGTCTCGGCCCTGGCGAAATCAAAGAGTCCGGTACCCAGAATGTCGCCTGAGGCGACATGGCCGAAATTCGCCTCGATGATGCGCGCATCGGGGTTCAGCCCGGCAACGATCGCGCGGGCGGCAGCACGTTCTTCCCGCGTCGCTGTCGAAACCTTGTTCAGCACGACCACATCGGCAAACTCGATCTGCTCGACGAGAAGATCGACCAGCGTGCGGTTGTCGCCGTCGCCGGCGGTTTCGCCACGGTCGGCCAGGAAGTCGGCGGAGCCGTAATCCTTCAGCAGGTTTGCCGCATCCACCACCGTCACCATGGTGTCGAGACGGGCAACATCGGAGAGGCTTTCGCCGTTCTCGTCACGGAATTCGAAGGTGGCGGCGACCGGCAGCGGCTCGGCGATGCCGGTGGATTCGATCAGCAGATAGTCGAAGCGTTTCTGTTCGGCGAGCGCGCGGACTTCCTTCAGAAGATCGTCGCGCAGCGTGCAACAGATGCAGCCATTGGTCATCTCCACCAGCTGCTCCTCGGTGCGGGAAAGCTCGGCACCGCCATCGCGCACCAGCGCCGCATCGATGTTCACCTCGCTCATGTCGTTGACGATCACCGCGACGCGCAGACCCTCGCGATTGGTCAGGATGTGGTTGAGAAGCGTCGTCTTGCCGGCACCGAGAAAGCCGGAGAGAACCGTAACGGGAAGCCGCTGGTCCATGTCGATGTCCTTTTTGTTATAACATAACATGTTTGGTTCAAGAAAAAGGCGGACCTGCCGCCTTGATCGCAGAGTGACGCTCGGCTGGATCAGCTGTCCTTGCCGAGGCAATCGTTGAGCGATGTCGCGATGGTGCGCATCAGTTCGAAATAGAGGTCGGGGCCTGCCTTCAGCGTCGCGCCTTCCGGATCCAGAACGCCGGACTTGGCGCGCGTGCCTTCGGTCACGACATTGATCAGTTTGGGCGTGAATTGCGGCTCGGCAAACACACAGGTCGCGCCAAGACCGGCAATCTTTGCCTTGATCTCCTTCAGCCGTTCGGCGCCGGGTGCGGTTTCCGGGCTGACCGTAATGGAGCCCGCCACCTTAACCCCGTAATGGTGCTCGAAATACTGGTAGGCGTCATGGAACACGATGAAGGGCTTGTTCTTGACCGGTGCAACCGTGGCGGCGATCTCGACATCCAGTGCGTCGATGCGCTTCAGCAGCGCGAGCGTGTTTCGGGTATAGATCGCCACATTGGCAGGATCGGCTGCCACCAGACGCGCCTCGATCTCTTTCACCATGGCCTTGGCATTTTCAGGATCGAGCCACAGATGGGTGTCGAAGCCCTCGTGGGAGTGCCCTTCGTGGGCATGTGCCTCATGCGCATCGTGGCCGTGATCGTCATGATGCGCCTTTTCGGTCACGCGGTCATGGCCCTCGCCCTGCTCGTCACCGTCGTCATGCGCCTCGAAGGGGCCGCCTTCGCGGAAGGTCAGTTTTTCGAGGCCCGGAGCATCGCCGAGCGCAACGACCATGGCCTTGCCGCCCAGTGCATCGAGCGGCTTGTCGAGAAACGCTTCCATGGTCGGGCCGACCCAGAAGACGATATCGGCATCCGCCACCGCCTTCGCATTGGAGGGCTTCATCGAATAGGTATGCGGCGAGGCAGCGCCATCGACAATCAGCTTGGGTTCTGCAACACCCTGCATGACCGAAGCCACCAGCGAGTGGATCGGCTTGATCGAAACCACGACATCGGGGGCGGCATGTGCCGCCGTGGCAACCACAAGGCTTGCCGAGGCGAGGAGGATGGCGGCGGGTTTTCTCATCCGGTCGCTCCTTGAATGTTGGTGTTATGTTATTACATCGGTTGTGTAACGCTATAACGTGTGTAATAGCAGAGGGCAACACCAGAACAGGAAATTTGATGTTGATGCCGTCCTCCGCCCGCCAGCAATCGCTGGTTTCGCTTGCCAATGCGGGCATCCGTCGGCAGGGGCGCTGGCTTGTGCGTGGTGTTGACCTGACCCTGTCCCGCGGCGAAATCGTCACCCTGATCGGACCGAACGGTGCCGGCAAGTCCACCACCGCGAAGCTTGCGATCGGCGTGCTGCGGCCCGATGAAGGATCCGTGCAGCGCGCGGACGGTCTTGCCATTGGCTATGTGCCGCAAAAGCTGTCGATCGACTGGACGATGCCGCTTTCTGTCGAGCGGCTGATGCATCTGACCGGCCGGCTGGCGGAAACCGATCTTGCGGCTGCGCTCGAGGCGGTCGGAATCCCGCATCTGCGCAAGGCGGAGGTGCAGCATTTGTCCGGTGGCGAATTCCAGCGCGCGCTGCTGGCCCGCGCCATCGCGCGCAAGCCCGATCTGCTGGTGCTGGACGAACCGGTGCAGGGCGTCGATTTCGCCGGCGAGACGGCACTCTACGGCCTGATCGGCGAGATCCGCAACCGCACCGGCTGCGGCATCCTGATGATCTCGCATGATCTGCATATGGTAATGGCCGGTACCGATACGGTGGTCTGCCTGAACGGTCATGTCTGCTGCCGGGGAACGCCGGCGGCCGTCAGCCAGAGCGACGATTATCGAAAGCTGTTCGGCGCGCCGGGCGCCGGACTTGCGCTCTACACCCATCGGCACGACCACACGCACCTGCCGGATGGCCGCGTGCTGCATCAGGATGGCAGCGTCACGGATCATTGCCATCCCGACGACGGGCATCATCATGGCGAAGGCCAGGATCACGACCATGATCACGGCCATCCGCGTGCCCATGGGATCCATGACGGTCACGATCATCATCCTGGCCACGACCATGCGCATCACGACCCTCGGGACGCCGGGGCCGGGGAGGCGCACCGCCATGCTTGATGACTTCTTCGTCCGTGCGCTTCTGGCCGGCATCGGTCTCGCGCTGACCACCGGACCGCTCGGCTGCCTCGTCGTCTGGCGGCGCATGGCCTATTTCGGGGATACCATGGCGCATTCGGCCCTGCTTGGCGTCGCGCTGTCGCTGTTCTTCGAGATCAATCTGCTGCTCAGTGTGTTCGGCGTGGCGGTGGCCGTGTCGTTTCTGCTGCTCTTCCTGCAGCGCCGGCAGGGTCTTTCGGCGGATTCGCTGCTCGGCATTCTCTCGCATTCCACGCTCGCCATCGGCCTCGTGCTGGTTGCCTTCATGTCCTGGGTGCGCATCGATCTCATCGCCTTCCTGTTCGGCGATATTCTCGCGGTCACCACCACGGATATCCTGCTGATCTGGCTGGGCGGCGCCTTCGTCGTCGGTTGCCTGGTGCTGCTGTGGCGGCCTCTGGTGGCCTCGACGGTCAGTCACGATCTTGCCGAGGCGGAGGGGTTGAACCCCGGCCGTGCGCGGCTGTTCTTCATGCTGCTGATGGCGCTGGTGATTGCCATTGCCATGAAGATCGTGGGCATCCTGTTGATCACGGCGCTGCTGATCATCCCGGCTGCGACCGCCCGCCGCTTTTCGGCAAGTCCGGAACGGATGGCGGTGCTTGCATCGCTTCTTGGCGCGCTCGCGGTCGTCGGTGGATTGTTCGGCTCGCTTCAGGCCGATACGCCCTCCGGCCCGTCGATCGTGGTCGCCGCCCTTGCTCTCTTCATCGCAAGCCTTCTGCCTTCGCTCGGCAAGGGGCTTGCCCAGACCGCAAAGCCTGACGGAGAACGCCGATGAATGCACCGACGAACCTGACCAAGAACCAGGCGCTGGTCTTTGACGCGCTGACGCGGGCCGAAGGCCCCATGAGCGCCTATACCATTCTGGACAAGTTGCGCGACCACGGTTTCCGTGCACCGCTGCAGGTCTATCGCGCGCTGGAAAAACTTCTGGAACTCGGGCTCGTCCATCGTCTGGAAAGCCTCAACTCCTTCGTCGCCTGCTCGCACACCACGGAAGCCTGCTGCCGTCATCACGGCACGGTGGCCTTTGCGATCTGCGAAAGCTGCGGGCAGGTCAGCGAGTTCCATGATCATGCGATCGACGATCGTCTGGCGCATTTTGCCCGCAGCAAGGGCTTCAAGGCGGAGAAGACCACGATCGAACTGCGCGGTCTCTGCAGCGCCTGCGCCGGCTGACAGGCTTTCTGTTCGCTGGCCTTCACGCGGCGCTGGAGCCTGTGCAGGTCTGGTTGCGCCCGCGATGCTTGGCAATGTAGAGCGCGCTGTCGGCGGCCGTGATGAAATCCTCGATCGTGCCGCCGCTGAAGGGATAGGTGACGGCGAGACCGATGCTGACGGTGACCGGTTCACCGAAAAGCCCTGCCGTCGCCGTGAGGCTTGTCGCCGCCAGCGATGCATGAATGCGCTCTGCCACCAGATGCGCAGTGTCGATGTCGCAATCCTCCAGAAGCACGGCGAATTCTTCACCCCCCATGCGGGCTGCCAGATCGCGCCCGGAGCGGATCGAGCCCGCCACCGCTTCAGCAACCCGCCTGAGACAGGCATCGCCGGCCGGATGGCCATAGGTGTCGTTGTAGCGCTTGAAATGGTCGATATCGATGATCAGCAGCGCCAGCGGTTCCTGTGTCGTCTCGGCCTTCTGCCAGGCGCGCTGCATCGTCTCGTCCAGCCGGCGGCGATTGGCAATGCCGGTCAACGTGTCGGTATAGGAGAAGGTGTTGAGGTCGCGGTTTTCGCGTCGGACTTCCTCGCCGCGCAACTGTTCGCGCAGAAGCACGAGGTAGAGGCGGCGCAGCGCCGTATCAAGCCGATGATTGGCCAGCAGGGTGATGATGCAGGTGATCGTAACGAAGATGACCGGAAGATGCGGTTCGCCTTGAACGAGCGGGCCGTAATTCGCCCGGAAGAGAGCGGTGATCACCACCGCGCCGACGCTGGCTACCGAAGCCATGACCACCGACAGCGGCAGGACGATGTTGACGATGATCACCATGAGCGCCATGCTGAAGGCGATCTGTGTTGGCGGCGAGCCGCGGATGATCAGCAGGATGTTGACGACCACGGCAATCAGCAGCATCGCGCCGGCGGTCATGCCGTCGCGCTTGCGGTGGTCGCGGACACGGTAGCTGAACCAGAACAACAGCGCGCAGGGAATGGTCACCACCACCAGCCGCAGGAACACCGCAAGCCAGATCTTGCCGGGATTTCCGATGTAATCGAGATAGGCACCGGTGTTGAAGACCACGAGGCACAGGCCGCCGCCAATATTGGTCTGCAGCCACTTCTGGCGGGCAATGTGGCTCTGGTAGATGCTTTCCAGCGGTTCGGGAAAACGAAGCCGCCACCAAGCCTCTGCCAGGCTGCGCTCGATGAGCGGCGCCAGCAGCTTGTCCTGCGGCAGCGCGCCGGCGATCTCGTCAGGCTTCGGCAGCGGAGCGTGTGGTTCCGTCATAGGGGCGTCAGGTCCGCCGCAAACCGCTTCCAGTTGGCACTGTAGTTGTCTGCCGACTGCCTGAGGCGGGCCACCGCCTCGTCGTCGAGCATGCGCACCACCTTGGCCGGCGCGCCGACGATCAGCGCGTTGTCGGGAAATTCCTTGCCCTCGGTGACCAGGGCATTGGCGCCGACCAGAGAGTTGCGGCCGATCTTCGCACCGTTCAGCACCGTCGCCCCCATGCCGATCAGTGAATTGTCGCCGATCGTGCAGCCGTGGATGATGGCGCCGTGACCGATGGTGCATCCGGCGCCGATCACCGTCGGGAACCCCCAGTCGGTGTGGATCACCGTGTTTTCCTGGATGTTGGTTGCGTTGCCGATGGTGATCCATTCATTGTCGCCGCGGATCGTCACGCCAAACCAGATGCCGACATCCTCGCCGATCTCCACCTTGCCGACCACATGCGCGCCCGGCGCCACCCAGAAACGATCCGGTGCCGGCGTTTTCGGTGAAAACTCTCCGAGGGCATAAATCGGCATTGTTCTCGCTTCTCCGCAACCAAGCCTGAACGCCTAGCAGTGCCAGCGTCACACCACCGATACTTCCAGCGTCGCGATGCCATCGACGCCGCAGGACAGCGTGTCACCCCGCAGGATGGGACCGACGCCAGCTGGCGTTCCGGTCATGATGACGTCGCCCGCAGCGAGCGTAAAGAGCTTCGAAAGTTCTACCACGATCTCCGGCAGTTTCCAGATCATCTGGTTGAGGTCGCCGGACTGCTTTCGCACGCCGTTGACGTCGAGGAAGATGGCGCCTGTCTGCGGATGGCCCACCCTGGAGGCCGGGACAAGCGCCGAAACAGGCGCCGATGCCTCGAAAGCCTTGGCCGCTTCCCAGGGGCGCCCCGCCTTCTTCAGCCCGTCTTGCACGTCGCGGCGGGTGAAATCGATGCCGACACCGTAACCCCAGACACAGTCGAGCGCCTGTTCGGCAACAATGTTTTGCCCGCCGGTCTTCAATGCCATCACCAGTTCCACCTCGAAATGGACATTGCTGGACAACGGCGGATAGGGAAAGCGCCCGTCGGTCACCAGATTGTCCGGGTTTTTCTGGAAGAAGAAAGGCGGCTCGCGGGAGGGATCGTGCCCCATTTCGATGGCATGGTCTGCATAGTTGCGGCCGACGCAATAGACCCGCCGCACCGGAAAGACGGCATCCGACCCTGCCACCGGCAGGGTCACGGGCTTCGGAGCGGGAAAGACGGTGACGGGCAGTATGGCCATGGGGCATCCTTCGTTCGGCTGGCGATCATCCGGCCTTCTTCCTAGAGCAGCATTCCGATTCTGTCTCGCTTTTCGTCGGTGCACAAGAACGCCGTGGCGGCGATTTTCCGGGTTGGATCGCCTCTCTCATCGACCCTGTCGCGAAGGTCTGGGCAGCCTGCAATCCGTGGTTCTTGTTGTGCCGTGATCCGACGTTGCAGACGGCGCTTGAGGTGCGGGCGCAACGCAGCTAGGTTCATGACATCCATCTTATTTATCAGGTTGCACGCGCGGGCGTTTCTATCAGAGGCACGACGATGAAAATACGCCTTGCGGTGATGACGCTGATCGCGCTGCTGCCCGCGCTCGCGATGCTGGCTTATAACGAATTGAAGCTGCGCAACGAGCGTCAGGCCGAAATCCACCAGCAGGCCATCCGTTCGTCGCAACAGTTTTCCATGGAGATCGAAACGATTCTTGAGGGGCTGCGCGGCCTGCTGATTGCCACGGCCGCCATTCCGGCCATCACCGACGGCAATCCGGCCGCCTGCGGCCAGACGCTGAACGCCGTCTCCGCACGCCTGGACGATTATGTCGGCAACATTTTCGTGCTTGATCGCAACGGACGCCTGCTGTGCGACAGTCTCAACTGGCCGACAGGAACCGATTTTTCCGACCGCGAGTATGTGCGCCGCGCACTTGTTTCGGACGATGTCGTCATTGCCGGCTACACGATTGCCCGCGTATCGAACCGTGCGGTGCTGCCGGTTGCGTTGCGTCTGAAGCGCAATGGGGAAACGGTTGGCGTGATCGCAACCGGGCTGCGGCTGGACTGGCTGCAGGCCCGCGTATTCCAGAGGGACATCGTCGCCGGCGGCTCTGTGACCATTTCCGACCGCAATGGCGTCATCGTGGCCCGCAACCCCGATCCGCAATCCTTCGTGGGAACCACCATCCCGCAGGCCTATCGCCATCTGATCACGGCATCCGCGCCCGGGTCCCTTGAAGTGGTCAGCCAGGATGGCACGACCCGCATCCTCGGCTACCAGCCGGTATCGGACAAGAACCCGCTCTATGTCAGCGCCGGGATTGCCCGCAACGAAGCCTTCGCGCAGTTGAACACGGCGGCGCTGACCGGCATTCTCTTTATCCTCTCCGGCTGCCTGATTGCCTTCGTTGCGGCCAATTATGTCGGCCAGCGCTTCATCCTCGAGCCGGTACAGCACATCGTGCGCACCGTGACGCGCTGGCGGGATGGCGATCTCGCCGCACGCACCGGAATGCGGGCGGATCGCGGCGAACTCGGCCTTGTCGGGACCTCCATCGATGGCCTTCTCGACGAGATCGACCGGCAGCGGCGCCTGTCGGCGCAGGCGGAAGAGAAGCGGCGGCTGATGGCTCGCGAACTCTCGCATCGGGTCAAGAACACGCTGTCCGTCATCCAGGCGATCGTCCGCCAGACCTTTCGCGGCCAGAACGAGCAGATGGCTTCTTTCCAGAAGCGGCTGCAGGCGCTGGCGGGCGGCTATGACGTGCTCCTCTCGGAAGATGAGCAAGGCGCCTCGCTGCACGAACTCATCGAGCATGTGATGCGGCCGCTGCATGATATCGACGGCGGAACCGTTCGCGTGGATGGCCCTCACTGCCTGCTGGGGGCCGAACTGGCTGTGGCGCTTTCTCTGATCCTGCACGAACTCGGCACCAATGCGCTGAAATACGGCAGTCTCTCCGGCCCGGAGGGGCGCCTGTCGATCACCTGGCTGACGGCAGAGGAGCGTCTGACGCTTACCTGGATGGAGCGGGGTGGTCCCGCCGTCCAGCAAAGCGAGCGGGAAGGTTTTGGGTCGAAGCTGATCCGTCTTGCCATTCCGGCGAGCCACGACCCGCAGATCGACGCAGATTTCCGACGGGAAGGTCTCCATTTCACCCTCAGCTTCAGGCTGTCTGCACCGGGCAATATCTGACGGCATGTGCGATCCGCATTGCCGAGCAGGAAGGGCCGTGCAGGCGCAACCGCACAACCGAATCGTGTCCTCATTTTCGCAACCTTGAATATGCACGGAAACGAAACGGGAATAATCTGCGAATGAAATCGAAACGGTGGCCAGCGGAATCCCGCTGGCGAATGGTTCGACGAGTTGAGGAATTATTGTCGCGGCCGTTCGCACCGGTGCTGCGCGATGACCGGCGAACTCTGCAGCCGAGCGAGGTTGAGGCGGGAGGAACTGGTGTCCTGCGACCATCGTTATGGCGCAACCGGCTTGCCCGCCGCTCTCTTACTGCGGCCCTGCGACGTTCTTGCATGTGGAAAGCGGTGGACAGGCAGCGTTTCCGGATGAACTTTCGCCCAAAATAGGGCATGGCACGCGTGCCTCTGCTTATTCCGTGGTCAATTTGTTTTCTTGACTTCAAAATGGGCGATCTCTATCCATTTACCAAATGGTAAAATCCAGGGGAACGTGACCGATGACCGATAAACTGCTTCTCTCCCGTCGTGGCGTGCTTGCTTCCGGCCTTGCACTGAGCGCAACCGCCTTCATTCCGTCCGTGCGCGCCGCCGCACCGATCAAGGTCGCCGGTATTCACGGCTCACCGGTCGAAAACGCGTGGAACTCGGTGCTGCACAAGGCGCTTCAGGACGCCGCCAAGGAAGGCGTGATCGAATATGTCTTTTCCGAAGGCGTGTCCGGCACCGACTATCCGCGTGCCATGCGCGAATATGCCGAGCAGGGTGCCAAGCTGATCATCGGCGAGACCTTCCCGGTCGAGAAGCAGGCCCGCGAAGTGGCTGCCGATTATCCCGAAACCGCCTTCGTGATGGGCTCCAGCGGCAAGCAGGCCGGTGACAATTTCGGCGTGTTCGGCACCTGGAATTTTGACGGCGCCTATCTCGCCGGCATGCTGGCCGGCAAGATGACCAAGTCGAACGTTGTCGGTTCCGTCGGCGCCATGCCGATCCCGGAAGTCAACATGCTGATCAACGCCTTCGGCGCCGGCGTGAAGGCCGTCAACCCGAACGCCAAGCATCTCGTCACCTTCATCGGCACCTTCTTCGATCCGCCGAAGGCGCGTGAAGCCGGCCTCGCCCAGATCGATGCCGGCGCGGATATCCTGTTCGGCGAGCGTATCGGTACGGCCGATGCCGCCAAGGAACGCAAGATCAAGTCGATCGGCTCGCTGATCGATTACACGCCGCGCTACCCTGACACGGTCTTTGCCAATGCGCTGTGGAATTTCCGCCCGATCCTCAACGCCGCGCTCGCCGATGTGGCCGCCGGCAAGCCGACCGGCCGCGATTACACCGCCTATGGCCTGATGAAGGAAGGCGGCAGCGATATCGTCTACGTCAAGGGCGTGGCACCGGCCGATGCGGAAGCGGCGATGGAGGCCAAGCGCGCCGAGATCAAGGCCGGCAAATTCGAAGTGCCGAAGATCATGGACGAGCCGAAGTAATTCTTTCCATGATGGCAGATGCAACGGCGCTGGCAGAGGCGATTGCCTGCGGCCACCTTTCCAGCCGGGAGGCCATGCAGGCTTCCCTTTTGGCGGCGCAGGCCGCGCGGGATCTCGGCGCCATTGCCTATGAGGATGCTGAGAAGGGGCGTGCCTCGGCAGATCGGATCGACGGTCTGCCGCTTCAGGACCGTCGCGCCATGCCGTTTGCCGGCGTTCCGACGCTGGCAAAGGATCTGGGCGGCCCCTTTGCAGGCTTTCCCGTCACTGCCGGCTCGCGCCTGATGGCGCGGCGCGGCGGGATGGTTGATTCGGATCTCGCTGAACGCTTTCGGGCGGCGGGCTTCTGTCTCTTCGGTCTCACCACCAGTCCGGAATTCGGCCTGTCGCTGGCAAGCGAACCGGCGATCGGTCCTGTGGCGCGCAATCCGCTGGCGCCGGAACTTTCGGCCGGCGGCTCCTCCGGCGGTGCCGCTGCTGCCGTGGCGGCCGGCATCGTCTCGATTGCCCATGCGACCGATGCGGGCGGTTCCATCCGCGTGCCGGCTGCCTGCTGCGGCCTTGTCGGCCTGAAGCCGAGCCGCGGCCTGATGCCGGCCGGGCCGCAATTCGGCAATCACCTGGGCGGGATTGCCACCGAACTCGCCGTCTGCCGCTCCGTGCGGGATGCGCATGCGATCCTTGCGGTCCTCTCGGGCCAGGCGCATGGACCCTATCCGCCGGTGGCGACGCAGCCGGCTCCTTCGGGTGGTTTGCGGATCGGTGTCCTGACCGAGACCGGGAAGGACCTGCCGACGACGCCCGAGCGATGCAATGTGGTGGAGGATGCGGCGCGCCATCTGGAATCCACCGGCCATCGATGGGTCCCGATCTCCGTCTCCGCCGTCGAGGCGATTGCGGCCACCAGCCAGCGCGCCTTTGTCGACATCGTCTGCATCAATCTTGCCGACACGTTCACGCGCTTCAATCTCGATGCGGCGAAGACGGAGGTGCTGACGCAGGCGGTCATCGAGCGCGGCCTGTCGCTGTCGGCCCGCAGCCTGTGGCAGAGCCTGAATGCCATGGTTCTCGTCAGCCGCGATCTGTGGCGCCTGTTCGATGACATTGACTGCCTGTTGAGCCCGATCCTGTCATCCGCGCCTTTGCCGATCGGTTCCTTCCCCAGCGATCATACGGATACCGACCTGCATTTCCACCGCATGGCCGCCTTCGCGCCGCTGGCAGCGCTTGCCAATGCCTCCGGTTTTCCGGCGCTCACGCTGCCCTTTGGTGCGGATGCAGAGGGTTTGCCGCTACCGGTGCAGCTGATGGCACCGATGGGGGCAGAAGCTCTGCTGTTGCGGCTGGCCGCCGAACTGGAGCAGGATGGCCGCTGGCAGCACCGTTTCCCGATTGCAGGATGGCCCGCATGAGCACACCGGTTCTTCAGATCGAGGGCGTCAGCAAGCGCTTCGGTACGACGCTTGCCAACGACAATATCTCGCTGTCGCTGGCAAAGGGCGAGATCGTGGCACTGCTCGGTGAAAACGGCGCCGGCAAGACGACGCTGATGAGCATTCTCTTCGGTCATTATGTGCCCGATACCGGTCGCGTGCTGGTGGATGGCGAAGCCTTGCCGCCGGGCAAGCCGCGTGCGGCCATCCGCGCCGGCATCGGCATGGTGCATCAGCATTTTGCGCTCGCGCCCAATCTTACGGTTCTGGAAAACGTCACGACCGGCACCGAAAGCCTCTGGTCGCTCAGCCTCAAGCGCGCGGAGGCCCGCGCAAGGCTTCTCTCCATCTCGCAGCGTTTCGGTCTGAAGGTCGATCCCGATGCGCGACTTGGCGACCTCTCGGTCGGCGAGCAGCAGCGCGTGGAAATTCTCAAGGCGCTCTACAACGAGGCGCGTATCCTCGTCCTTGATGAGCCGACCGCCGTTCTGACACAGATCGAGGCCGAGCATCTGTTTGCCACGTTGAAGGACATGGCGCGCCAGGGGCTTTCGCTGATCTTCATTTCGCACAAGCTGGATGAGGTTATGTCCACCGCAGATCGCGTGGTCGTGCTGCGCGGCGGTCGTCATGTGGCCGAGCGCAAGGCTGCCGAAACCAGCAAGGCTGAACTCGCTGAACTGATGGTTGGGCGCACGGTCGAGCGCCCGGTGCGCGATGCCTCGACACCCGGAGACATTGTGCTGGAGGCGGCGGCCGTGACGGTGCGCAGCGGCGGCGTCGATCGCCTGAAGGCGGTGGATTTTCGCCTGCGGGCCGGCGAAATTCTCGGCATCATCGGCGTTTCCGGCAATGGCCAGGCCGTGCTCGCGCAGCTTCTCTCCGGCACCGCTGTCAGATCGAGCGGAGACCTGCTGCTCTATGGCAAGCCGGTCGAAAGCCTGTCGGTCGCTGATGTGGTCTCCGCCGGCATCGGGCGCGTTCCGGAGGATCGCAACAGGGAGGGCGCCATCGGCGAGATGGCGATTTGGGAAAACGCGGTTCTGGAGCGCCTTGGCGCCTTCTCCCGTCACGGTCTGGTCGATCGCAGACGGGGCATGGCCTTTGCGCAGAAGATCATCGATGCCTTCGATGTGCGCGGCGGAACGCCCGGCAGCCGCACACGCCTGCTCTCCGGCGGCAACATGCAGAAGCTCATCCTCGGCCGCAATCTGATCGAGCGGCCGCGAATCCTGCTTGCCGCACAGCCGGCACGCGGGCTGGACGAAGGCGCTGTGGCGGCCGTGCATGAACGTATTCTCGAAGCGCGCCGGCAGGGAACGGCCGTGCTTCTGATTTCCGAGGATCTGGACGAGGTGATGGCGCTTGCCGATCGCATTCAGGCGATTGTCGGCGGCCGGCTTTCGCCGCCCATTGCGGCGGAAGAGGCGTCGGCCCGCCGCCTTGGCCTGATGATATCAGGCGAATGGCCGGGCAGCGAAGCACGGCAGGAAGAGGGGATCCATGCGGTTTGAACGGCGCGAACACAGACCGGTGGCCCTGGTCGTCGCCACGCCGCTGATCGCGGTTGCGGCAGCGCTCGCGATTGCCGGCATCCTGATTGCCATTGCCGGCGCGCCGGTGCTCGAAGCCTACTGGCGCATCCTGAAAGGCGCCTATGGCTCGCGCCTTTCCACCACGGAAACCCTGACACGGGCCACGCCGCTGATCCTGACCGGCCTTGCCGCCGCGGTCGCCTTCCGCGCGCGTCTGTGGAACATCGGCGGCGAGGGGCAGCTTTATCTCGGTGCCATCATGGTCGCCTGGGCAAGTTCCCACCTCATTGGCTCCTGGCCCTCCGCCGTGCAGATTCCGGCTCTTCTCATTCTCGGGGCGCTGGCGGGCATGGTGCTGCTGCTGGTGCCTCTGTGGCTGCGCCTGCGCTTCTCCGTGGATGAGGTGGTGACGACGCTGCTTTTGAATTTCGTCGCGGTCCTCTTCGTGTCCATGCTCATCGACACCGTGTTGAAGGATCCGACCGCCTTCGGCTGGCCGCAGTCGCAATCGGTTGCCGATGCGGCGATGCTGCCGAAGCTGCTGGCGCGCTCGCGTCTTAACCTCGGGCTGGTCATCGCCGTTGTGCTGGCGCTGGTGCTGGCCTTCGTGCAGTCGCGCACGGTGTTTGGCATGCGGGCAAGGGCAGCGGGTCTCAACCCGACGGGCGCAGTATTTGCCGGCGTGCCGCTGGGCCGCACGCTGGTCGTTGTTGCCTGCATCTCCGGGGGGCTTGCGGGGCTTGCCGGTGCCGTGGAAGTCATGGGCGTGAAAGGCTATGTCACCACCGATCTTTCACCGGGCTATGGCTATTCCGGCATTGTGGTGGCCATGCTTGCCAATCTCAACCCGCTTGGCGTGGTGCTCACGGGCCTCTTCACCGCCACCATGTTCGTGGGCGCCGATGGCATGAGCCGCGCCATGGGAATCCCGAGCTATATTGCCGATGTCATCGTGGCGCTGTCGCTGCTGACCATGCTGGTTGCGGTCTTCTTCACCCAGTACAGGATCCGCCGATGAGCGCCGTTCTTGACATCATCGCCTCTGCCGGTCTCTGGGCTGCCGTGCTGCGTATCGCCACACCGCTCATTCTCGGCACGCTGGGTGCACTTCTGAGCGAAAGGTCCGGCGTCTTGAACCTCGGCATCGAGGGCATCATGACCTTCGGTGCCATGATCGGCTGGCTCTCCGTCTATCATGGCGCGGATCTCTGGACCGGCTTTCTGGTTGCCGCTTTGGCGGGTGCGCTTTTCGGCCTGCTGCATGCAGTCCTCACCGTAACGCTCGGCCTGTCGCAGCATGTGTCCGGTCTCGGTGTCACGCTGTTTGCATCAAGCTTCAGCTATTATGTGTTTCGTCTGGCCGTGCCGGTGGCCGGCACGCCGCCCACCATCAAGCCGTTCCAGCCGATTGCTATTCCGGGCCTCAGCGATCTGCCCTTTGTCGGTCCGGCCTTTTTCGCCCAGACGCCCCCGACTTATGTGGCCATCCTTCTGGCGCTGGTGCTGGCCTACCTCGTCTTCCGCACGCCGCTCGGGCTTGCCATCCGCATGACCGGCGAGAACCCGCATGCGGCGGAAGCGCAGGGCATCAACCCCATGGTGGTGCGCTATGGCGCAGTGATGGCCGGCAGCGCGTTGATGGCCATGGCCGGCGCCTTCCTGACGCTGTCGGCCTTCAACAGCTTCTTTCCCACCATGGTGCAGGGGCGTGGCTGGATCTGCATCGCGCTCGTCGTGTTTGCCTCGTGGCGGCCGGAGCGGGCGCTCTTGGGTGCGCTTCTGTTTGCCTTCTTCGATGGCTTCCAGCTTCGCCTGCAAACGGTGCTGGGCGGTGCGGTGCCCTATCAACTGTTTCTGATGATCCCCTATATCCTGTCGATTGCCGCTCTTGCCGTCATGGCGCGGCGTGCGCGCGTTCCGCAGGCTCTCATGCAACCCTATCGGCGCGGGGAGCGCTGACCGGAGGACAATCCATGTTCGATCTCATCATTCGCAACGCCAACCTGCCGGATGGCCGGGAGGGTTTTGACATCGGTCTGACGGGCGGCAGGATCAAGGCGATCGAGAAGCGCATCGATGCCACAGCTCGCGAGGAACTCGATGCTACGGGGCGGCTGGTCAGCCCGCCTTTCTGCGATCCGCATTTCCACATGGATGCCACGCTCTCGCTCGGCATGCCGCGCATGAACGTGTCCGGTACGCTTCTGGAAGGCATTGCGCTCTGGGGCGAATTGCGGCCGCTTCTGACCAAGGAAGCACTGGTGGAGAGGGCATTGCGCTACTGCGATCTTGCCGTATCCCAGGGCCTCTTGTTCATCCGCAGCCATGTCGACACCTCCGATCCGCGGCTGGTCACGGCAGAAGCGCTGATCGAGGTGCGCGAGCGGGTGGCACCCTATATCACGCTGCAACTCGTGGCCTTTCCGCAGGACGGATACTACCGCGCGGCCGAAGGCGAGAAATCGCTCGAGCGCGCGCTCGACATGGGCCTCGATATCGTCGGCGGCATTCCGCATTTCGAACGCACCATGGAGGATGGCCGCCGCTCGCTGGAAGCGCTCTGCCGCATCGCTGCCGAGCGCGGCCTGCCGGTCGATATTCATTGCGACGAGACCGACGACCCCATGTCCCGCCATATCGAAACGCTGGCAGCCGAGACGGTGCGCTACGGTCTGCAGGGCAGGGTGGCGGGCTCGCACCTCACCTCCATGCACTCCATGGACAATTATTATGTCTCCAAGCTCATTCCGCTGATGGCGGAAGCCGAGATCAATGTCATCCCCAATCCGCTGATCAACATCATGCTGCAGGGACGGCACGATACCTATCCGAAGCGCCGCGGCCTGACGCGGGTGCGCGAACTGATGGCGGCGGGGCTCAACGTCTCCTTCGGGCAGGACTGCACCATGGATCCCTGGTACTCCATGGGCTCCGCCGACATGCTGGAGGTCGGCCACATGGCGATCCACGTGGCCCAGATGGGCGGCATCGAGGACAAGCAGAAGATTTTCGATGCGCTGACCGTCAATTCGGCAAAGACCATGGGCCTCGAAGGCTACGGGCTCGAGGTGGACTGCAAGGCGGATCTGGTCATCCTGCAGGCCGCTGACGTGATCGAGGCGCTGCGCCTGAAGCCGACGCGGCTTTACGTCGTGAAGGGCGGCAAGGTGATTTCCCGCTCAGCGCCGCGCATTGGTGAACTCTTCCTCGAAGGCCGGCCCCAAAGCATCGATCCGGGCCGGGACTACGTGCCGAGGTCGGCGGGCTGACGGACCGTCGGAGCATCGTTTCTCCGTGTCGGAATGACAGCAGTCCGCCACTCAGGACAGCGCCTGGGTGGCAAGGCCGTAGACCATCGGTTCTCCGGCCTCTGGATGGAGGCTGGTCCAGCGTCCGTTGAGCGACATGCTGGTCACCGTGTCGAAGATCGTCATGCCGCAGGAGAGCACGAACTGTGCGAAGGCGCCGCCTTTCTGGCGCGTGTCGATGCGCAGGAATGTGCCTGCATGGCTTTCCACATGCGGCCGCATGACGGCAATTGCATCGCAATCCGTTGCGGCGACCACCGGACCGACCACGTGCCCGCGTCCGAACGGCCGGCAGAGCGCATAGGCGACGACGCGTCCGTCGCGGACCAGCGCGGTGCCAGCGGAGAGGGGGCGAAGGGCTTCGAGCGTGCGGTGGCGTAGGGCGCCATAGCCGCGGGCATCCAGCGCGGCGATCTCGTCCCACGGTGCCGAGGGCAGGAGCAAGAGACTGCCCTCCACGGAACGATCGGGGCATGGCGGAACAACCGCCTCTCCCTGACACTGATAGACCGTTGCCTCCCGCTGGAAGCCGAGCGATGTGTAGAGTTGGCGGGCCTGGCGGGTGGCATTGAGCCCGAGACGACGATCGCCAATGCCTTCCAGAATATGCTCCATCATCGTGCGGCCGGCCCCCTGTGCCTGCAGCCGTGGTGAGGTGATGACCATGCCGACGGTTGCGAAGTGAGGGGCATGGTCGAAGCGCATGGCGGACCCCAGCACCCGGCCTATGCTGTCGCGTGCCACGATACCGCGGCCGAGCGAAAGCACCGTCGTCCAGTCCTGCGGGCGGTGCGGCCAGCCCACGGCAAGCGAAAGCGCATGCAGGGAGGCAAGGTCCGCCTCCATGATATCGGCAATCTCAAGTTCGAACGATTCCAGCCGGATCGAGGCTGTGTTGTCCATCGCTGTCGTTCTCCCATCTGCATCATGCTCGCCGCAGCACAGTCATAGCGTGTTTTCTGCCAAACAATCCGCTGCTTGAACGGCCTCTTTCGAAACAATCGGCTGCCGGGCGCGGGGGCTTTGGCAGGCGCAGGGTGCTGGGTGGCCTATGATGCGTGACAGTGAAGGCGTGGGCAAAGCCACGCCATGCTCGCCGTCATGTCCGGGAATACAGATGACCTTTCTCTTCCATTCCGATGCCAGGCGCGGCGCGATTTTTCGCGATGCCTTTGCGGCCGCCCTGCCGGATCTTCCCTTCGCGATGGAGGCATCCTCTGTTGATCCCTCGGATGTGCGCTATCTGATCACCTGGACCGTGCCGGAGGATATCGGGCGCTACCGCAATCTCGAAATCCTGTTTTCCATCGGGGCCGGGGTCGATCAGTTTCACCTCGATGCGGTGCCGGATCACGTCCAGGTGGTGCGTATGGTCGAAGATGGCATCGTGCGCATGATGCAGGAATATGTGGTCCTGGCGGTGCTTGCGCTGCATCGCCAGATGCCCGCCTATCTTGCCAGCCAGAAGAAAGGAAGCTGGCAGCCACTGGCACAGCCGCAGGCCATGGAGCGGCGGATCGGTGTGCTCGGCCTTGGACAGTTGGGAGAGGCGGTGCTGGAGCGCCTGAAGCCCTTCGCCTTTCCGCTGGCCGGCTGGAGCCGTTCGGCACGGCAGATCGACGGCGTTCACTGCCATCATGGCGAAGCCGGACTTGCGGCCTTGCTGGCCTCCACCGACATTCTGGTCTGTCTGCTGCCGCTGACGGAGGAAACGCGCGGTGTCCTCAACCGCGATCTGTTCAAGCGGCTTCCGGCCGGCGCATCACTGGTGCATGTCGGGCGCGGGCCGCAACTGAACGACGATGATCTGCTCGCGGCTCTCGATGATGGCCATCTGTCCGGTGCCGTCATTGATGTCACGGATCCCGAGCCGCTGCCGGCAGACCATCCCTTCTGGCCGCATCCGAAAATCATCCTCACACCCCACGTTGCCAGCGTCACGCAGCCGGAAACGGCAGCCCGTGCCGTCATCGACAATATCCGGCGCCATCGTGCCGGCCTTGCGCCTGTCGGTCTCGTCGACCGGCGGCGCGGTTACTGATCCACCGCCTTCGTATTCAAGGACAAGACCATGTCATTGCTGAAAACCATCGATCCCGCCCCTGCCTTCGAGCCAAAGCATGCGCTGCCGGCGCCGGAGCGGCTGATCTCCGGCAGCCCGGCCTTCAAGACCTGGGCGCAGGACAGCGCGAGAAATGGCACCGTCAATACAGGTGTCTGGGAGGCCACGCCCGGCGAAACCCATTCGATCAAGGGTGAGACCTTTGAATTCTGCCATATCCTGGAAGGGGTGATCGAACTGACGGAGCAGGGCAAGGCGCCGGTGATCTACCGCGCCGGCGACAGCTTCGTGATGAAGCCGGGTTATGTCGGCGTCTGGAAGACGATCGAGACCGTTCGCAAGATCTACGTCACCGTGTCCTGAGCGATCCGTCGATGTCGCTCAGCTTCGATCCCGACCGCCTCGATCTGCCGCAGGGACACTTCATCGCCGGCCGCCATGTTCCGACAGCCGGCGTGCTTCCCATGCACCGCCCGTCAGATGGGGTTGAGTTTGCATCCTGTCCGGTCGCCTCGGCGGATCTGGTCGATCAGGCAGTCGCAAGCGCTGGCAAAGCGCTTGCCGAAAGCGGCTGGGCCACCTGCGCGCCCCGCCAGCGCACCCGGGTGCTGCAGCGTTGGGCGGACCTGATGGAAGAGGAGGCGGTGCGGCTCGCGCAACTGGAAGCCATCTGCTCCACGCGTCCGGTGGGCCAGCTGATTGCCGGAGATATCGCCGTCACGGCGGAGCAGATCCGCTTCTTTGCGGAGTTCGCCGACAAGGAAGGCAGCGATCTGGTGCCGACCGGAGCGGACAGCCTTGGCATGATCGTGAGTGAGCCCTATGGGGTGGTCGGCGCCATCACGCCTTGGAACGTGCCGCTGTCCATGGCCGGCTGGAAGCTTGGGCCGGCGCTGGCGGCCGGCAATGCCGTGGTGCTGAAGCCCTCGGAGATGACCCCCTATTCCACGCTCTTCATGGCAGAGCTTGCCGTGCGGGCCGGCGTGCCGGCCGGCCTTATCAACATCGTGCTGGGTGACGGACCGACGACCGGCGCTGCCATCACCGCCCACCCGGATATCGCCAAGGTGAGTTTCACAGGCTCGAGCGGCGCGGGGGCGTCGATCATGGAAAACATCGCCCGCAGTGGCGTAAAGCCGGTGACGCTCGAACTCGGGGGCAAGAGCCCGCAGGTGGTGTTTGCCGATGCGGATCTGGATCTCGCCGCCCATGCCATCGCCACCAGCATCCTCGCCAATGCCGGCCAGGCCTGTGTGGCCGGTTCGCGCCTCGTCGTGGAAGAGCGCGTCGCCGCACCGGTTCTTGACATCATTGTGAGGCGCATACGCGCGGTCGCTGCAGGCCCCACCTGGGACGAGCACAGCAGCTATTCGCCGATCATCTCGGAGCGCCAGCGCCGGCGCATTGATGGTATGGTGCAACAGGCCATCGAGGCCGGTGCGGAGTGCCTGACGGGCGGTGCGGCGATCGATCATCCCGGCTATTTCTATGCGCCGACGCTGCTTGCCGGTGTGGCGCAGGATTCGATGGCCGTCCGGGAGGAAATCTTCGGTCCCGTGCTGACGGTGCAGACTTTCCGCGACGAGGAGGAAGCAATGCTGCTTGCCGATCATCCGGTCTATGGGCTGGCGGCAGGCCTCTTTACCCGTGATCTGTCGCGGGCCGTGCGGCTCAGCCGCCGGCTGCAGGCAGGAACGGTCTGGGTGAACCGCTACAGCCGCTCGCGCGACCACATCCTGCCGACCGGTGGTTACAAACGCTCCGGTATCGGCAAGGATCTGGGTCGCGAGGCCTATCTCGCCAATCGCAAGACGAAGAGCGTGCTGATCAATCTCTAGGGAACACGGCCATGAAGAGCTACACGATCGCATTGATTCCCGGTGACGGCATTGGCGTGCCCGTCACCGACGCCGCCTGGCAGGTGCTGGAGCAGGTGGCGAAAACGCATCGCTTCGCACTGTCTGCAACCCGCTTTCCCTGGTCCTGTGATTTCTACCGGAAGACCGGCGCCATGATGCCGCCCGATGGCATCGAGACGTTACGCGGCTTCGATGCCATCCTTCTGGGTGCCGTCGGCTGGCCGGCGGAGGTGCCGGATTCGGTGTCGCTGCATGGCCTGCTTCTGCCGATCCGCAAGGCCTTCGTGCAATATGCCAATATCCGGCCGCACCGCCTGCTGCCGGGCGTCGAGGGGCCGTTGAAGGCGGAGCGTTTCGACATTCTCTGCATCCGCGAAAACACCGAGGGCGAATATGCGGGCGCCGGTGGCCGCGTGCATCAGGGCACGGCCGATGAGGTGGCGGTCGAAACCTCCATCTTCACCCGGGCGGGTGTCGAGCGCATCCTGCGCTTCGGCTTCGAGCAGGCCCGTGCGCGTCGCGGCAGGCTCGCCTCCGTCACCAAGTCCAATGCGCAGAAATATTCCATGGTGTTCTGGGACGAAATCACCGCCAAGCTTGCGGCTCAATATCCCGACGTGACGGTAACGAGCTATCACATCGATGCCATGGCCGCGCGCATGGTGATGGCGCCGGAGAGCCTCGATGTCGTGGTTGCCTCGAACCTGTTCGGCGACATCCTGACCGATCTCGGCGCGGCGATCCAGGGTGGTCTTGGCTTTGCCGCCTCCGCCAATATCAATCCGGACCGCTCCGCGCCGTCGATGTTCGAGCCTGTCCACGGCTCGGCGCCGGATATCGCCCATCTCGGCATAGCCAATCCGATGGCCGCCATCTGGTCTGCGGCGATGATGCTGGAGCATCTCGGCGAGAGCGAGGGGGCAAAGGCAATCATGGTCGCGCTGGAGCAAACCACTGCACGCGGCATCGGCACGATACCCGGAAAACACAGGACTGATGACATTACGGCGGCCGTGCTTGTCGCGCTCGGCGCCTGAGGAGATGATGATGATCGACAGATTGAAGGACAGGTCGCTGTTTCGCCAGCAGGCGCTGGTTGACGGAGCATGGGTGGAGGCGGCGGATCGCCGCAGGGTCGACGTCATCGATCCTGCCTCGCAGGAGGTGCTGGGCAGGGTGCCCGATCTCGGCGCAGCCGAGACGCAGGCTGCGATCGATGCGGCAGAGCGGGCCTTTCGCACCTGGAAGAGAAAAACCCATGCCGAACGCGCCCTGTTGCTGGAAGCCTGGCATGACCTGATGCTGGACAACCTTGAGGATCTGGCACTGATCCTGACACTGGAGCAGGGCAAGCCGCTGGCCGAGTCGCGCGGCGAAATCCGCTATGGCGCTTCTTTCGTCAAATGGTTCGCCGAGGAGGCGCGTCGCGTCGGAGGCACGACCATTCCGGCACCGACCGCGGATCGTCGTATTCTGGTGCTGAAGGAGCCGGTGGGCGTCTGCGGCATCATTACGCCCTGGAATTTCCCCAATGCGATGATCACCCGCAAGGTGGCTCCGGCGCTGGCCGCCGGCTGTACGGTGGTCATCAAGCCCTCGGAATTCACGCCGTTTTCCGCCCTGGCACTTGGTTTGCTGGCGCAACGCGCCGGCATTCCGGCTGGGGTGATCAACATCGTCACAGGCATGCCGACCGCAATCGGCAATGCGCTGATGGCATCCGAGCAGGTGCGCAAGATTTCCTTCACGGGCTCCACGCGGGTCGGGGCGCTGCTGATGCGCGGTTCTGCCGATACCATCAAGCGGCTGTCGCTGGAGCTTGGCGGCAATGCGCCCTTCATCGTGTTCGACGATGCGGATCTGGATCTGGCTGTCGAAGGCGCCATTGCCTCGAAATTCCGCAATGGCGGCCAGACCTGCGTCTGCTCCAACCGCATCCTGGTTCAGGCGGGGATCTATGATGCCTTTGCCGCAAAGCTCTCTGCCAGGGTGGCGGCGATGAAGGTCGGCCCCGGCACCGATGCCGATGTGCAGATCGGGCCGATGATCAACAAGGCTGCCATCGAGAAGATCGAGCGTCATATCCGGGATGCCGTGTCCAAGGGCGCCAGGATCGTGTCCGCGCAGCCGGCCATGCCGGACGGCGGGCAGTATGCGGCACCGGTCGTCTTGGGTGAGGCGACGGTGGAGATGCTGCTGGCCAGCGAGGAAACCTTCGGCCCGGTCGCCCCGCTCTTCCGCTTCGAGACAGAAGAGGAGGCGATCGCGATCGCCAACGGCACGCCCTTCGGTCTTGCCGCCTATTTCTACACCGAGAACCTCAGGCGCTCCTGGCGCGTCGCCGAGGCGCTGGAAGCGGGCATGATCGGTCTCAATACCGGAGCCATTTCCATGGAAGTGGCGCCCTTCGGCGGTGTCAAGCAGTCGGGGCTCGGCCGTGAAGGCTCGCAGTTCGGTATCGAGGAATATCTTGAGCTCAAGACCTTCCATATTGGCGGACTGTCCTGATCTGAGAAAAGAAGGGGCGATCCCGAGGCCGTCGGGACCGCCCCAGGCGGGGAGGAACGGGGAACGATGCGCGTTACTGGATCCTGTCCAGTGCCTTGTAATAGAGCCCGACCAGTGGCAGGAACCAGGGCTTGCCGAAATGTCCGGGAACCGCCGGCCAGTCGAGGCCCTGCAGGGGATTGCGGTCGGGGCGACCCAGAATGGCATCGGCCAGCACCATGCCGAGATGGGTGGATAACTGGGCACCGTGGCCGGAATAGCCCATGGCGTACCACAAGCCATCGTGATAGCCGGCGCGGGGATAACGGTCCTTCGTCATGTCGACCATTCCGCCCCAGCAATACTCGATCTCCACCTTTGCCAGCTGCGGGAATATCGCGGCAAGGCTCGTGCGCAGGATCTCGCCGCTGCGGGCATCCGATCGCTGGTCGGAGGTGGCGGAAAAGCGGGCACGTCCACCGAAGATCAGGCGATTGTCGGGCGCCAGCCGCCAGTAATTGCCGATGTTCATCGAGTTCACGCAGGTGCGGTTGCCCGGCATGGTGGCTGCCACTTCCTTGTCCGTCAGCGGGCGGGTGGCGATGATGAAGCTGCCGACGGCAATGATGCGGCGACGGAAATAGGAAAAGTTCCGTGTCGTATAGGCGCCTGTCGCGACAATGACATTGGAGGCCGTCAGGCGTCCGCGACTTGTTTCGATCCGGTGTACGCCCCCGGATTGCGTTTGCGAGACGACGCGGGTCTTTTCGAAGATCGTCGCGCCATGACGGGCGGCGGCAGCGGCAAGGCCCGTCACGTAGCGGCCCATGTGCATCATGGCGCTCTTCTTCGAGAGCATGGCGCCATGGAAGGACGAACCGACTTCAGCCTTCAGATCCTCGGAGGAAAGAAGGGCCGTCTCGGCATCGACCTCTGCGTGGATCGCTTCGAAATTGCGGGCAATGGCGGCAAAGTGCTGCGGTTTGGAGGCAAGCTTCAGCTTGCCGGCGCGGCGAAAGCTGCAGTCGATCCCTTCCTCGGCGATCACGCTTTCCAGGGTGTCGATGCAGTCATCCAGAGCCCTGTAGAGCGCGATCGCCCGTTCCTTGCCCAGTTCGGCTTTGGCAGCGAGATAGGAATGGGCAAGACCATTGTTGAGGTGGCCGCCATTGCGGCCGGAGGCGCCGAAGCCGATATGTTCCGCCTCCAGTACGGCGACCCGCGCACCGCCCCTGGCGAGCTGCAGAGCAGCTCCGAGCCCCGTGAAGCCGCCGCCGATGACGGCCACGTCGAAATGACCCTCGACGGGCGCCGTGCTGGCGCCGGCAAAGGCCGGCGCGGTGTCATGCCAGTAGGAGACGAACTTCATCGGATCAGGCTTTCCCTCAGAGGCCGAACACGCCGGGCAGGGCGGAGATGTTGGGGATCTCCACATATCCGTAATAGGGATTGGCCGGCTCGTGGCCCCGGTTGACCCAGACCTTGTTCCGGATGCCGAGGTCATGTGCCGACATCAGGTCATAGCGGAAGGAGGACGAGCAGTGGACGATGTCCTCAGGCCCGCAGCCCAGCATGTCGAACATGTATTCGAAGGCCTTGAAGCGCGGTTTGTAGGCCTGCGCCTGTTCTGCCGTGTAGACGGCATGGAAGGGCGCCCCGAGCTGGGCGACATTCGACATGATCTGCGCGTTCATCGCATTGGAGAGAATGACAAGCGGTATCTCGCTTGCCACCTTGGCAAGGCCTGCCGGCACATCCGCATGCGGCCCCCAGGTCGGTACGCGCTGATAGACCATCTCGGCGTCTTCCGGCTTGAAAGGCACATTGTTGCGCTTGCAGGTGCGCTCCAGCGCATTGTGAACCACGTCCGCATAGGGCTTCCAGTCCCCCATGATTTCATCCAGACGATAGGCGGAGAAATTCCGGATGAACGCATCCATCGCCTCCTTGCCCAGGCGCTCGCCGTAAAGGTCCATGGCTGCTTCCGCCATCTGGTAGTGAATGAGCGTGCCGTGGCAGTCGAAGGTGACGTATTTCGGACGGAATGTGGGCATTGGTTTCCCCTTGAGGTTCTGCTGGCAACCATCATAGGCAACCGCCACCGTGCGGACGCACCGCATTCGGCAGGACAAGAAGCAGATTGTTCCGTATCCCGGCTGCGGCAAAGCAGAGAGTTGCGTGCGCTGTTACCGCAAATGGTCGGTATCGGCAGAATTTCCTGCCGCTGCAGCAGCGGTGTTGCCGGGTGGCGGCATAAGATGCGGCGAAGACTTCTGCCGACGGCCGAAGATGCCGTGCTGACCCCCAGCTTGGGAGGTTCTTCTTTCACGCCCGCTCTACCCTTGCTGCAATGACAAGGGAGACTGATGTGGACAATGCGGTGATCGATCTTCAGGCCATGCAGCCGGAGCATCTGGAGGGCGCCTTGACGCTGTCCAGGCAGGCCGGGTGGCCGCACCGTCTCGAAGACTGGCAGATGCTGCTGAGGCTGAGCGAGGGCCTCGTGGTGATGGATGGGCAGCGCGTGGTCGCCACCACCTTCATGACGCCCTACGGGGTGGACATGGCCACCATCAACATGGTCATCGTCGATGAATCCCTGCGCGGGCGCGGCATTGGCCGGCTGCTGATGATGAAGGCGCTCGAACTGGCGGGTGATCGGACGTGCCGGCTTGTTGCCACCGAGGACGGCCTTCCGCTCTACCGCAAGCTCGGCTTTGTCGAGACGGGTGAGATCTTCCAGCACCAGGGGCTGCTCGCCGCCCTGCCGGCCCCATCCGCAGATGTCGGATGGGCCGTTGGCGCAGATCGTTCCCAAATCGAGGTCCTGGATCGCGGCGCCATCGCCGCTGATCGCAGGGACCTCATCAGCTATCTTTTCGCGCAAGGGCGGTTCGCCGTGCTGAAAGATGCCGGTGTCGTCCGGGGCTATGCGGCCATCCGTGACTTCGGACGCGGCGAGGTGATCGGTCCTGTCGTGGCGGAAACGGTTGCGCAGGCGCGCTCACTTCTCGCCTTCATCATGGCCGGCCGCCCGCTTGGCACCTTCCTGCGCGTCGATCTCGACGGACACACGGACCTTGCGCCCTGGCTCGTCGCCCATGGGCTGATGCCGGTTGGCGGCGGCATTGCCATGCACCGTCCGGGCTCGGTCGCCGCCGCCTCCTGCGCTCCCCGCATTCATCGTTTCGCACTCGCCAGCCAGGCGCTCGGCTGAAGGATCCTCGCATGTTCAGCAATTCCCTGATCGAACTCGATCGTGCCCATCTCGTCCATCCGGTTGCCTCCTATCGCGGACATGAAGCGTCAGGCGTGCGTGTCCTTGCCTCCGCCAAGGGGGCGACCGTGACTGATGCGCAGGGCCATCAGATGATTGACGGCTTTGCCGGTCTCTGGTGCGTCAATGCCGGCTATGGCCACGAGAGCATTGTCGAGGCGGCCGCGAAGCAGATGCGCGAACTGCCTTACGCAACCGGCTACTTCAGCCTCGGCAGCGAAGCGGCGATCCGCTTTGCGGCAGAGCTTGCCGAGCGCACGCCCGGCGATCTCAACCACGTCTATTTCACGCTGGGCGGCTCCGATGCCGTCGACAGCACCGTGCGCTTCGTCCGCTATTATTACCACGCGCAAGGACGGCCTCGGAAAGATCAGTTCATCTCGCTGATGCAGGGCTATCACGGGTCTTCGACGGTGGGGGCGGGGCTGACCGCGCTGCCGAATTTCCATGGCGGTTTCGGGGTGCCGCTCGACTGGCAGCACAAGATCCCCTCGCATTACCCCTATCGCAACCCTGTCGGTACCGATCCGAAGGCCATCATAGAAGCCTCCAAGGCGGCGCTGCGCGAGAAGGTGGCGGAGATCGGGCCAGACCGCGTGGCAGCCTTCTATGCCGAGCCCATTCAAGGGTCCGGTGGCGTCATCGTGCCGCCCACCGGCTGGATGAAGGCGATGCGCGAACTTTGCCGCGAGCTCGACATCCTGTTCATCGCCGACGAAGTCATTACCGGATTCGGTCGCACGGGTCCGCTCTTTGCCTGCTCTCACGATGACATCGTGCCGGACATGATGACGGTCGCCAAGGGGCTCACATCAGGCTATGTGCCGATGGGCGCCGTGTTCCTTTCCGAGACGGTCTACAACACGATTGCCGACGGTGCGGGAGCCGCCGCCGTCGGCCACGGCTATACCTATTCCGCCCATCCGGTCAGCGCTGCCGTCGGGCTTGCGGTACTGAAGCTCTACGAAGGCGGGCTGCTCGAGAATGGCGTTCGGGCCGGCGCGCGGCTGATGGCCGGCCTGCAGAGCCTTGCGGATCATCCCCTCGTCGGGGATGTCCGTGGCCGCGGCATGCTGGCCGCGATCGAACTGGTGACGGACAAGGCAAGGAAGACGCCGCTTCCGCCTGCCGCCGAACCATCCCGGCGCATCTTTGACCGGGCCTGGTCCAATGGCCTCGTCATCCGCGCCTTTGCCAATGGTGCGCTCGGTTATGCCCCGCCGCTTTGCTGCACCGATGCCGAGATCGATGCCATCATCGAGCGGACCGCAAAAACCCTCGATCAGACGCTCGAGGACCCGGATGTCCGCGCGGCCATGGCCTGAGGGCTGACAGTGCGCAGGCACGGGCGCTTGGCCGAAATACTGCGAAGCGCCCCGATTCGAAATTTTCTGCCGCGGTACCGGACCCATTCAGCGCATACCGTGCCGCAGCAGTGCCAGACTGACAGGCAAGAAAAGGCGAGAACCCCGAAAAACAGGGGAAACCGCCGGGGAACCAGGCGCAGCGATCCCGAGGGGCTGCGAAATTTTATTCTGCCGGGACTGTCCGGCACGATCACACGAGGAAAGTGACGTGGCCAAATCGCTGTCTGCCTTCACGTATCTGACCTTTGATGTCGTGGGAACGCTGATCGATTTTGAAGGCGGCATCAAGGATTGCCTCGCGGCCATCGCCGCCGAGGCAGGCGTGACGGTTGACGGGGAGGAGGCCCTGACGCTTTACCGTGCGGAGCGCTACGCTGCCGACGCCGGCCGGTTTCCCGACGATCTCGTGCGCGTCTATCTGGCGATTGCGCCAAAGCTCGGCCTGCCGGTGGCGGCGGCCTGCGGCGAGCGGTTGCGCGAGTCCGCCAGGACCTGGAAAGGCTTTCCGGACAGCGCGGATGCATTGGCGCGGTTGGCGAAACGCTACCGTCTGGTTGCCATGACCAATGCGCGGCGATGGGCCTTCGAGCATTTTTCCGAGGAGCTCGGTAACCCCTTCTATCGCAGCTTCACGACCGACGACACGGGCACCGAGAAACCGGATCCCGCCTTTTTCGAACAGGTCTTTGCCTTCGTGGCGACCGAGGGTGCCGCCAAGGAAGATATCCTGCACGTGGCGCAGAGCCAGTACCACGATATCGGGATCTCCCGGACACTCGGCATGACCAATTGCTGGATCGAACGTCGGCACGCTCAGAACGGCTATGGCGGCACCATCGCGCCGGAGCGCGTTACGGTGCCCGATTATCATTTCACCTCGCTCGCGGCTCTCGCCGATGCGGTGGAGAAAGGCAGCCACTGACACCATGACGGGAAGAGCCGGCGGCACCGCAGGCAAGGCATCGCACATCAAACAAAAAAGGGGAAATGCGATATGACTGACAAGGTAACGAACTGGACCGTTGCAGACGATGCCATGGTCGAAAATGCCATTCGCCGCGGCGCGACACGCCGCGAACTCCTGCAATTGCTGCTGGCCGGTGGCATTGCCGCCTCCGCAGGCGGCATGATCCTTGGCCGTGCGACCTCTGCGGTCGCGGCAACCCCGGTGAAGGGCGGGTCGCTCAAGGCTGCGGGCTGGTCGTCGTCCACTGCCGATACGCTCGATCCGGCCAAGGCCTCGCTATCGACGGACTACGTCCGTTGCTGCGCCTTCTACAATCGCCTGACCTTCCTGGACAAGACCGGCGTTCCTCAGATGGAACTTGCTGAAAGCATCGATACCCGGGATGCCAAGGTATGGACCGTGAAGCTGCGCAAGGGCGTGACCTTCCACAGCGGCAAGACGCTCAGCGCCGCCGACGTCGTCTATTCGATGAACCGGCACCTGGACAAGGCAACGGGCTCCAAGGTCAATTCGATTGCAAAGCAGATGACGGAGATCAAGGCGATCGATGATCTGACGGTGCAGATCACGCTGGCAAGCCCCAATGCCGACCTGCCGACGATTCTGGCCATGCATCACTTCATGATCATCGCCGACGGAACGACCGATTTCTCCAAGGCCAACGGCACCGGCGCCTTCATCTGCGAAAACTTCGAGCCCGGCGTGCGGTCGATCGGCAAGCGCAATCCGAACTATTTCAAGGCCGGCGGCGCTCATCTCGACAGCTTCGAGTTCTTCGGCATTCCCGACGACTCCGCCCGCGTCAACGCGCTCCTCTCCGGCGATATTCAGCTTGCCGCGGCGATCAACCCGCGCTCGATGCGTCTCATCGACAGCCAGCCGGGTGTCGTTCAGTTCAAGACGACGGCCGGCAACTATACCAATCTCAACATGCGCCTCGACATGTCGCCGGGCGACAAGGCCGGCTTCATCGAGGGTGTCAAGCATCTCATCAATCGTGAGGTGATCCAGAAGTCCGCGCTCAGGGGCCTTGCTGAAATCGCCAATGACCAGCCGGTGTCTCCGGCCAGCATCTACCACAACAAGAACCTCAAGCCGAAGGCCTTCGATCCCGAAAAGGCCAAGGCGCTGTTCGCGAAGGCCGGCCTCATCGGCCAGAGCATTCCGGTCGTGGCCTCCGATGCCGCAAATTCCTCCGTCGACATGGCGACGATCCTGCAGCAGGCCGGTGCCGCGATCGGCATGAAGTTCGATGTTCAGCGCGTGCCCTCCGACGGCTACTGGTCAAACTACTGGCTGAAGGCGCCGATGCACTTCGGTAACATCAATCCGCGTCCGACGCCGGACATCCTGTTCTCGCTGCTCTACGCGTCCGATGCGCCGTGGAACGAAAGCCAGTTCAAGTCGGAAAAATTCGACAAGATGCTGCTGGAGGCGCGCGGTCTTCTGGATCTTGCCAAGCGCAAGGAGATCTATGACGAGATGCAGGTGATGATCGCCGATCAGGCCGGTACCGTGATCCCCGCCTACCTGACTAATGTCGACGCCGTTTCCGCCAAGCTGAAGGGGCTTGAAGCAAATCCGCTTGGCGGCATGATGGGCTATGCCTTTGCTGAATATGTCTGGCTGGAAGCCTGACGTACCCTTGGCGGGCCGGTCCGGGAGAGCCTGGTCTCTCCCGGATGTCCGGCGCATACCCTTCGACAACGACGCCATGGATCGGGATCGTCGATGAACAAACATGTCCTTCATCTCGTGCTGGCGCGTCTGGTGATCGCGGTGATCACGCTGGTCATCGTGTCCTTCACGGTTTTTGCCGCAACGGTTCTGCTGCCGGGTGACGTGGTGGAAATCCTGCTGGGCCAGGCTGCGACGCCGGAAGCGGTTGCCGGCCTGCGGGCCGCCATGCATCTGGACGATCCGGCGATCTGGCGCTTCTTCCGGTGGCTTGCCGGCATTCTCACCGGCAATTTCGGTATATCCTATGCCAACAACATGCCCGTCGCGGATCTGATCGGTCCGCGCCTTCTCAACTCGCTGAAGCTTGCCGGCATCACCACCGTCTTCTCGGTGCCGATCGCTCTGTCGCTGGGCATCAGCGCCGCGATGTGGCGCGGCTCCTGGTTCGACCGGGCGGTAACGGTTCTGTCGATCGGCGTCGTTTCAGTGCCGGAATTCATGGTGGCGACATCGGCGGTGCTGGTCTTTGCCGTCTACCTGAAATGGCTGCCGGCACTCTCGTTTGCCAACGAGATTCATTCCTTCGGCCAGATGTTGCGCGTCTATGCCATGCCGGTCATCACGCTCTCCTTCGTGATTTCGGCTCAGATGATCCGCATGACGCGGGCAGCCGTGATCGAGACGCTCAACACCCCCTATGTGGAGATGGCGCTCCTGAAGGGTGCCTCGCGCGCTCGGCTCGTGCTGCGGCACGCGCTGCCCAATGCGCTCGGTCCCATCGTCAATGCCGTCGCGCTGTCTCTTTCCTATCTGCTGGGCGGTGTCATCATCGTCGAGACGATCTTCAATTATCCGGGCGTTGCAAAGCTCATGGTCGACGCCGTTTCCACGCGCGATCTGCCGCTGATCCAGACCTGCGCGATGCTGTTCTGCATGGTCTATCTCCTGCTCATCACGACGGCCGATATCATCGCCATTGTTTCCAATCCGAGGCTGAAGTGACATGACGCGCTCCGCCACCCACATTCACGCCGCAGGCTACAGCCTCAACCTCGTTGGTCTTCTCGGTTTTCTCATCGTCGTCGCCTGGGCCATGGTCGCCATCACAGCGCCGTGGATCACGCCGTATCCCATTGGCGAGATCGTGGATTTCGATTATTTCGGCCCGATCAGCGACAAGTTCTGGCTGGGGACGGATTATCTCGGCCGCGACATCCTTTCGCGCATCCTGATGGGCGCGCGCTATACGGTCGGCATTTCGCTGGTCGCCGTGACGCTGTCCTGCTCGCTCGGCGTGACGCTCGGCATGACGGCGGCGGTGGTCGGCGGCTGGCTGGATACGATTCTCAGTCGCCTGCTCGATGCGCTGAACTCCATTCCCAGCAAATTGTTCGGCCTTGTCGTCGTCGCCGGTGTCGGTTCCTCCATTCCGGTGCTGATCCTGACGCTTGGGGTGATCTACACGCCGGGCGCCTTCCGGTTTGCCCGCGCGCTGGCGGTCAACATCAATACGATGGATTTCGTCACTGTGGCGCGGGCCAGGGGGGAGGGCACCTTCTTCCTGATCCGTTCGGAAGTGTTGCCCAACATCATCGGGCCGGTACTGGCCGATCTCGGACTGCGCTTTGTCTTTACCGTTCTGCTGCTGTCGGGCCTGTCCTTTCTCGGACTCGGCGTTCAGCCACCCGATGCCGACTGGGGTGCCCTGGTGCGGGAGAACATCGGTGGTCTGCCCTTCGGCGCGCCGGCGGTGATCTTTCCGAGTGTCGCAATCGCCAGCCTGACGATCGGCGTGAACCTTCTCATCGACAATCTTCCGCAGAAAATCCGGGACCGGAGCAATTGATGGCCAACCTTGTCGAAATCCGTGACCTGAAGGTGGAAGCCACCAGCGATGCCGGTCGTGTCATCGAGATCATCCATGGTGTAAGCCTCGACGTCGCAGAGGGTGAGATCGTCGCCCTCATCGGCGAAAGCGGATCCGGCAAGACGACGATTGCGCTCAGCCTGATGGGGTATGCCCGCACAGGCTGTCGGATCAGCGGTGGACGGGTGATGTTTGCCGGGCGCGACATGACACAGCTGTCCGAGCGCGAAAAGGCTGCCATCCGGGGCACCGACGTGTCTTACGTTCCACAAAGTGCGGCTGCCGCTTTCAACCCTGCACAGACGATCATGGATCAGGTAATCGAAATCACCCGCATTCATGACCTCATGCCAAGGCCGGAGGCGGAGCGGCGCGCGCTGGAACTGTTCCGGGCGCTCAACCTGCCGAATCCTGGTACGATCGGCCGTCGCTATCCACATCAGGTGTCCGGCGGTCAGTTGCAGCGTCTGTCTGCGGCCATGGCGCTGATTGCAGATCCGAAGCTGGTGATCTTCGATGAGCCGACCACAGCACTCGACGTGACGACCCAGATCGAGGTTCTGCGCGCCTTCAAGTCGGTCATGAAGAACGGCGGCATGGCGGGGATCTATGTCTCTCACGATCTTGCCGTCGTGGCGCAGATTGCCGATCGTATCGTGGTGCTGAAGGGCGGCGAGATCCTGGAGGTCGGTACAACGCAGCAGGTTCTCGATGCGCCCCGGCATCCCTACACCCGCGAACTGCTGTCGGCCTTCGAGCCCAAACACTATGCCAGCCCGGCAAGACCAGAGATGACGGCCCGGAAGCCGCCGCTTCTCGACGTGCTCGGGATCACCGCCGGTTATGGTCCGGTTCAGGCGGATGGCCTGCCGTTGATGCGGGCGCTGAAATCGGTCAGCTTCCGGCTGGAGGAAGGGCGCAATCTCGGCGTCATCGGTGAATCCGGTTGCGGGAAGTCCACGCTTGCGCGCGTCATCGCCGGCATCCTGCCGCAGGCAAAGGGCGACATCATCTTCGATGGTCGCCAGATGGCGCGCTCCGCCGCCGGCCGCCAGAAGGAGGAGCTGCGCAAGCTGCAGATGGTCTTCCAGTTCGCCGATACGGCTCTCAACCCGGCAAAATCGATCGAAGACATTCTCGCACGGCCGCTCGCCTTCTATCATGGCATGAACCGAAGGCAGCGGGAGGCCCGCGTCGGCGACCTTCTGGACATGGTGCGCCTGCCCCGTACTGTCCGCCATCGGCGCGCCGCAGAACTTTCCGGCGGCCAGAAACAGCGTGTCAACCTGGCGCGGGCGCTTGCAGCGGAGCCGCGGCTCATTCTCTGCGACGAGATTACCTCGGCCCTCGACACCGTGGTGGCGGCGGCGATCCTTGATCTTCTGAAGGAACTGCAGCGGGAGCTCGGCCTCTCCTACATGTTCATCAGCCATGACCTGTCCACCGTACAGGCAATCTGCGACGAAGTGATCGTGATGTACAACGGCGAGAAGGTGGAGGAAATGGCGACGGGGCTTCGGCAGGCGCCGACACATCCGTATTCGCGCCTGCTGTTCTCTTCTGTTCCCAAGCTCGACCCACGTTGGCTCGACAGTCTGGAACTGGATCCGGAACTGGTCAGCGCCTTTGCACGGCGCTGAAACGATTATTGCGGTTCCCCAAACAGGCTCGTGAGCGGCATGTGCGCCTTGATGATAGGCGACTTCAGCACGACGAAGCTGAAATACTTGTCGATGCCGATTTCCATGTCGATCAGCCGCTCCATGATCGTCTGGTATTCGACGACGCTGGCGGTGACGAATTTCAGGAGATAGTCGTAGCCCCCGGACACCAGATGGCATTCGATGACGGAATCCAGCTTTTCCACTGCCGCCAGGAAGCGGGCAAAATCGATCTGCCGGTGGTTCTTCAGCGTCACCTCTGTAAACACCGTCAGCGTCTGCCCAAGCTTGGCGACGTTGATCTGTGCCGAATAGCCGGTGATGTAGCCCTCGCTCTGCAGCTTCTTGACGCGCATCAGGCAGGGGCTGGGCGAGAGGTTGACGAGGTCCGCCAGCTCCACATTGGTGATCCTGCCGTTTTTTTGCAGTTCGGAGAGGATCTTGATGTCGATGCGGTCCAGTTTCACGGGCCTCTCCATGGGTTGTGACAGACTGCCGATGATCGGCATAATCTGCGTGTCCGGCTGTGGCGCAGTTGCCGGGCAGATGCCTGAATTTCCGCAAGCCTATGATATTTCATGCTGCAATAATACGCCGGCTGTCGCCCGATATGCAGCATGAAATGCTGTGGATTGCCGCGCTGCGGCATCGCCCGCAGTTTCCTGCGGATAAGATGCCGTCATCATCCGGAGAAAGACCATGCCCTCACCGCTGCTGCATATCGAGACCACCGCTGCGCTGCCCAGGCAGGCGGATGCCGTCGTCATCGGCGGCGGCATTGTCGGCGTGTTCTCGGCCTATTATCTCGCGCGGCGCGGGCTGAAGGTGGCGCTTGTCGAAAAGGGCCGTATCGGTGCCGAGCAGTCCAGCCGGAACTGGGGCTGGTGCCGCCAGCAGAACCGCGATCAGCGGGAACTGCCGATTTCCACCCGCAGTCTTGCACTGTGGGATGCCTTCGCCGCCGAAACGGGCGAGGATACCGGCTTTCGCCGCTGCGGCCTGTTTTATCTGAGCAATGACGAGGCGGAACTTGCCGGCTGGGCGCGGTGGGGCGCCTTTGCCCGCACCGTCGGCGTGACCACTCACATGCTGACGGCGGATGAAGCCAGTGCGCGCGGGGCCGCCACCGGGCGCCGCTGGAAGGGTGGTGTCTTCTCCCCGACCGATGGTATCGCCAATCCGGTGCGGGCAGCGCCTGTGGTGGCGCGGGCCGTTGCGGCGCTCGGTGGAACCGTTCACCAGATGTGTGCGGCCCGCGGGATCGAGACTGCAGGCGGCAAGGTGAGTGCCGTCGTCACTGAGTGGGGCACGATCCGCACCCCGCTTGCCATCCTCTCCGGCGGGGCCTGGGCCTCGTCCTTTTGCCGCCAGCTTGGCATACGCTTTCCGCAGGCCTCGATCCGTTCCTCGATTCTCGATGTCCGTTTTGACGGCGCACATCTTCCCGACGCCCTTCACACCCGGGACGTCTCGATCACCCGCCGCGGCAGCGAGCACTTCCGCCTGGCAATCAGCGGCAAGGCACGGGTCGATATCACGCCGCAGCAGATGCGCTTTGCCCAGTATTTTCTGCCGATGTTTGCCAAGCGCTGGCGTTCCCTGGCGCCTGGTGGGCTGCAGGGGGTGATGGCGGGGCACGAAACCCTCTCGCGCTGGTCGCTTGACACGCAGACGCCCATGGAGCGCAACCGCATTCTCGATCCGGTGCCAGATCAAGCCCAGGTGGCACTGACGCTTGCGCGGGCCAGGTCCCTGCTGCCGGACCTGAAGGATGCGGCCCTTGCCGCAAGCTGGGCGGGCTACATCGACAGCACGCCGGATGGCGTGCCGGTCATCGCCGACGTGCCGAGCCTGCCGGGCTTCGTGCTTGCCGCAGGCTTCAGCGGCCACGGTTTTGGCATCGGGCCCGGCGCCGGACATCTGGTCGCAGATATCGTCACGGGCAGTTCACCGATTGTCGATCCGCGTCCCTATCGTCTGGAGCGCCTGAACGGGAGCGCATGGGGCCAGGTGGCCGAGTTTTGAGCAGGCTGTCACAGGCTTCTGCCGTGTACCTCCGGGCAGGTTGGATCACGGCGGCAGGCCTTGCACCTTGATCACGCCCAAACGATCGTCGGCTTTCCAGGAGAGGCGAGAGGCAACCTCGCCCTTCGCCCGGCTGCCGGCTGCCCGCTCATCCGCGTCTAAAGATTGTCGGCCATGGACCGATAGCGCTCGAGCACTTCCGCAATGTCCGGGCTGGCCTCCTTGTCGTGCGCCTTGGCACGGTCTTCGACGGCGTGCAGATGGTGCTCCATGATGTCCGTTGCCGTGTTCGCCTCAAGGTTTTTCAGGGCTTCGATCAACTGGATATGTTCGTCTATGCCGCATTCGGCGGAATGCGGACGGCCGTAGCGGGCAAGAATCAGTGATGAGCGGGAGACGACCTGGCTGACGAAGTCGATGAGCAGCTTTGAACCGGTCAGTTCCGCAAGCAGGATGTGAAACTCGCCGGCAAGGCGGATCGAGCGTGGCGAAGCAGCCTTCAGGGCGCGCTCCTCCTCGCGAACATGAGAGATCAGCGCGTCGATGCCATCCTTCGGCATGCGCCGGCAGAGCCTTTCGATCACCTCGCGTTCGAGGCAGCGGCGCAACGCAAAAACTTCCTCGGCTTCCTCAAGAGCAGGCATGGCAACAGAAGCCCCGCGGTTCGGCCTTATATCCACCAGACCATCGGCGGCGAGCCGCAGGAGGGCGTTGCGCGCACTGGTGCGACTGACGCCGAAGGTGTCGCCAATCGAATCCTCGGGCAGTTTCACCCCGGGCTTCAGCGCCTGCTCGAGAATGGCCCGCCTGAGGGAGGCATAGATCGCATCGCTGCGGCTTTGCTGTGTGGACATGCGGCCCTCTGAGTTCGGCTGCTTCTCATGATTGCCCACCTTATAGCGAAACTTTTGCATCCTTTTGAATCGTAAATTTTGTACGCAAATCGATCTTGAGATTGCATGCAATTTATCTTATCCGTAGATCAGAGATAAAAGCCACGCGGAAGCCGTCGCATGGGAGCTTTTCCGGGACTTCCGATGGCATTCTTCGGCCCGCCTTCAGGTTTGCGCCCGCGCCCTGACAATGCTGGCTGGTGGTGTTCCTGCGTCGAGAGAGGTGTCACGTGACGAAAACTCTTTTCACCAATGCCCGGATGATGGACGGCCGCCTTTGCGACATCACGGTTGTTGATGGAGAAATTTCCGCCATCGATCCGGCCGGGCAGGCAAGCGATGCACACGTCGCCGTCGATATTGCCGGGCATCTGCTGGTTCCGGCCTTTGTCGAAGGGCATATCCATCTCGATACCAGCTTCCATGGGGACGTCTGGGTGCCGCATCGCCCCTGCACCAATGGCTTTGATGTGCACGAGAGGGTGACCTTTCAGGCAGAGAACATGTCGAAGGCAGCGCCGATGGATGTCAGGGCGCGCAATCAACTCGACCTCTGCATCGCCAGCGGCAGCCTGCAGATGCGCAGCCATGTCATGGTGGATGGCTCCGTCGGTCTGGCGTCGCTCGAGACCATCCTTGCGGTGCGCGAGGAATACCGCGATCTCATCGACATCCAGCTTGTCGCCTTTCCGCAGAGCGGCATCCTGAAAAGCGCCGGCACGGCGGACCTGCTGGATGCAGCGATCGGCATGGGCGCGGATCTGGTCGGCGGCCTCGATCCCGCCAGTTTCGACCGCAGCATCGACCGGCATCTCGACGTGGTGTTCGATATCGCCGAACGGCGTGGCGTGGATGTGGACATCCATCTCCATGATGCCGGCACGCTCGGCGCCTTTACCATCGAGGAGATCTGCGACCGCACGGTGGCGCTCGGCATGCAGGGCCATGTCGCCGTCAGCCATGCCTATGGACTCGGCGATCTTTCGGCCGATGCCGCCCGCAAGATCGCGGCAAAAATTGCCGCAAGCGGCGTGGCGATCATGACCAATGCGCCCGGAAACCACAATTTCCCGCCGGTCGCCCTGCTGCGCGCCGAAGGTGTTACCGTCTTTTCCGGAAGCGACAATATCCGCGATTCCTGGTGGCCCTACGGTGATGGCGACATGCTGCGCCGTGCGGAGATCATCGGTTATCGCTCCGGTTTCTACACCGATGCGGAGCTTCGCGACGCCTTCGACATCGTGACGGACGCCGGCGCGCGCGCCCTGCGCCTAACAGGCTATGGCCTTAAGGTGGGCGCGAAGGCCGATTTCGTCACGCTCGATGCGCCGCATCTGCCGCAGGCGGTCGTCGGCGTGCCGAAGAACCGGCGGGTCTTCCGGCGCGGCCGGCTGATTGCCGAGAACGGCAAGATGATTGGTCGATGACGATGACGGTCACGGGCACGGGCACGGGCACGCGCGGCGAGGGAGACGCGGATCGGCAGCCGGCCGGCCGAAACGCACGCGGCAGGCGCGGCATGATCGTCGCCCCGCACGGCCTTGCCGCCGAGGCAGGGCACGCGGTTCTGAAAGCGGGCGGCAATGCCATCGAGGCTCTGATTGCCGCAGGCTCTGCGCTTGCCGTCGTCTATCCCCACTTCTGCGGTCTGGGCGGCGATGCGGTCTGGATGCTGTCGGATGCCCGTGGCGATGTGACGAGCCTGCTCGGAATCGGCCAGGCGGCCGAGAATGTGTCGGGCGTCACGGCGCTTCCGCCGCGTGGGCCTGCCTCCACGCTGACCTCCGCCTGCCTCGTCGACGGCTGGGGCAGGCTGCTCGATCTGTCGCGGGATCGCTGGGGCGGTGCGCAAACGCTGTCGCAACTGCTGGAACCGGCAATTCTTCTGGCGGATGAGGGGTTTGTCGTCAGCCCGTCGCAGCGCTTCTGGTGGGATTTTCGCGCCGCCGAGCGCGCGTCCTGGCCGGGTTTCGAAGCCCGTTTCGTCGGACAGGGGCTACAGCGGCAGCCGGCGCTTGCGCGCACGCTGAAGCGCATTGCCGCGCATGGGCCACGCGAGTTTTACGAGGGGGCGCTTGCCGCGGAGATCGCCGCGGGGCTTGCGGCCGTCGGCTCGCCTCTCACTGCGCGCGATCTTGCGTCCACCGAGGCCCGGTTCGAGACGCCGCTCCGTCTCGCCTACCGCGATCTGATGCTCTACGCCCCGCCACCGCCGACGCAGGGCGTGACGACGCTCGGCATCATGGGCCTGCTCGCCCATTTTGCGCCGGACGAAATGGCAAGCGAGGGCGCCGATTTCTATCATCATCTGGTCGAGGCGGTGAAACAGGCCTTTCTCGATCGCGGCCAAATCGCCGATCCGGATTTCGTCGCGGCAGGCGCTTTCGATCCTCTGCTCGATCCCGCGCGGCTCGCCGCGAAGGCTGAGGCGGTTAATCCGCAATCCGCACGCCCATGGCCGGACGTCTACCGCCACGGCGATACGGCCTTTCTCGCGGCTGTCGATGCCGAGGGCCGATCGGCCTGCGTGCTTCAGAGCCTCTATTATGACTGGGGAAGCGGCGTGATGGTCGGCGACACCGGCCTGCTCTGGCAGAACCGTGGCGCGGGCTTCAGCCTTGACCCGGCAAGCCCCAACCGGCTTCAGCCCGGCAAGCGGCCATTCTACACGCTCAATCCCGGGCTTGCGCTGAGGAACGGCCGGCCGCATCTGCTTTATGGCACGCAAGGCGCCGATGGCCAGCCGCAGACGCTGGCGCTGCTGCTCAGCCTGCTGATCGATCACGGCCTCGATCCGGCCGAGGCTCTGTCGCGGCCGCGCTTCCTGCTGGGCAGAACCTTCTCGGATGGTCGCGACACCCTGAAGCTGGAGCGTAATGCCGGGGAGGATGTCGTCGCCGGCCTCTCCTCCAGGGGGCACATCGTCTCGATGCTTGATCACTTCAGCCCGCTGGGTGGTCAGGCCGGCATCATTCGTATGGACGATGATGGCGTGATCACCGGCGCACACGATCCCCGCAGCGATGGCGGTGCCATCGCCCTGTAACGAGCGGAGAGCCCATGACCTTCGATCTCCTCATTCGCAACGCCCGTCTCGCGGCCGGACCCGATCTCCTCGACATTGCCGTTGCCGAGGGACGTATAGCGGCGCTGGCGGCCGGCCTTCGCTGCGAGGCAGTGGAGGAGGTGGATGCGCGGGGTGCGCTTGCCTTTCCCGGTTTCACCGATGCCCATGTGCATCTCGACAAGGCCTGCATTCTCGATCGCTGCCGCATCTGCGAGGGAACGCTGGCCGAGGCCGTGCGCGAAACGGCGAAAGCCAAGGCGGGCTTTACCGAGGACGACGTCTATCGCCGCGCCGCCCGCGTGGTGGAAAAGGCCATTGCCCATGGCACGACGGCGATGCGCAGCTTCGTGGAGATCGATCCGCGCGCCGGCTTCCGGTCCTTTGCGGCGCTCACCCGCATCCGCACCGATTTCGCCTTCGCCGTCGATATCCAGCTCTGTGCCTTTGCCCAGGAAGGGCTGACGCAGGAGCCGGAGACGCTTGCGATGCTCGACCAGGCGCTGGCCGACGGGGCGGATCTCGTCGGCGGCTGTCCCTATACCGACCCCGATCCGGCCGAGCATATCCGACTGATCTTCGATCTTGCGGAAAAGCATGATGTCGATGTCGATTTCCATCTCGATTTCGATCTGAACCCGGAGCGCACCAACCTGCCGGCGGTGATCGCGGAAACTGCCCGTCGGGGCTGGGGTGGCCGCGTCACCATCGGTCATGTTACCAATTTTGCCGCCATGTTGCCCGAACGCGTCGAGGCGATCGGTCGTGCGCTGGCAGAGGCAGGCATCGCACTGGTCGCGCTGCCGGCCACCGATCTGTTCCTCAACGGTCGTGAGATGCCGGTCCTGACCCCGCGTGGCGTTGCGCCCCTGCATCGTCTGGCCGGCGAGGGCGTGGTGACGGCGGTTGCCACCAACAACGTGCTCAATCCGTTTACCCCCTATGGCGATGGCTCGCTGATCCGCATGGCAAATCTGCAGGCCAATGTGGCGCAGGTGTCGCGCGGGGAGGATCTGGCGCTTGCCTTCGACATGGTGACCTCCCTGCCGGGGCGTATCATCAACCGGTCCCGCCGTCTCGAGACCGGCGGCGAGGCGACCATCGTGCTTGTCGACGCGGCCGATCCCGGCAGCGCCGTCCGTGAGGTTGCCCGTGTGATCGGCGGCTGGAAGAGTGGGCGCAAAAGCTTCTGGAACGGCTGGCCCGCACTGTTTTATCCTTCAGCACGGGACGTATGACCCGATCTTCCTCCCGCTTGCAGGGTCCGGGCAGGAGGCGCCGGTGGCGGGTGTGGTACAGGTGCGTCAGCTTCCGGGGGACAGTGTCGAGGGATCATCCAGTGCATCGAGCGGTCCCTCCAGAGCGGTGCGCGGCGGCACCAGTTGCGGTTCCACCATGATGAGCTGAGGCGTGGCGGGCGGCGCGTCCAGGAGCGCAAAGCCCTTGTCGAGCATGGCCGGCATGTCGGGCCGGATCATGTAGACGGGGAAGGGCAGGAAGGACGCAAACGGGTCGTAGTCGAAGCAGCCCACCACGATGTCACCGAACGCCTCGCCCGGATGGTGCGCCATGAAGCGCAGCAGGCCCTCGAAGTTGATCGAGGAATTGATGAAGAAACAGCGCGGCAGGCGTCGGTGCCGGGCAAAGAAACGCTCGAAGGCGGCGGCCGTCATGCCCGGCGAATAGCCGGTGATCTCGATGTCACCGAAGGTGTTTTCGCCGAAAATGGCCGCCTTGGCTGCGTGGAAGCCGGCAATGCGCTCGCGGCTTGCATGATCGTCGCGCCCGCCGAACAGGAAGACATCATCCGGCCCAAGGGGCCCGATTTCCTGTGCGTGGCGGATGATGGCCTGCGTCAATGCCACCGCGCCCTGCCGGTTGTCGGCAATGACAGACGAGGCCTTGCTGCCGGGCAGATCGATGTTGACATGCGCAAGGCCGGCCCTTGCACAGAGGTCATGAACGCCGTCCGGATCGGTGGCGCCGGCAATGAACAGTGAATCGATCGAATAGGCGATCAGCGATTCCACCGTGCGGCATTCTTCCTGCGGATCTCTGCGTCCGGAAACCACCATGGGAACCAGGCCCCGCTTCGAAGCCAGTGCCTCGAAGGTCTGTGCCATCGACGAGAAAAACCGGTTGTCATAGACCGGCAGCAGCAGGCCCGTAAGCCCGGAGCGGGAACTGCGCAACGCCCGTGCCTGAAGGTTGGCCTTGTAGTCGTGCTCCTTGGCGAGCGACAGGATCTTGTCTGCCGTCTCCTCCGAAATACGCCGCTTGCGCCAGGTGCCGTTCAGCACGGCGCTGACCGTGGATGCCGATGCGCCCGAGACGACCGACAGATCGTAAATGGTTGCTTTCTTTTGCTCTCTCGTCGTCATGCCTTCTCACTCTCCGTCACGTCCCTGTGTAGGACAAGAGCCCACTTGACGAAAGGCTCTTTGCTGGTAAGTTGATTGCACCATCGATTGTGCAATGTTGCAACAACGATTGTGCATGATGGGTCGCAACAGGGAGGCGGCAAGGGAGGACGTTCCGCAACCGGAACGGAAAACGTCGGGCGCGGAAGTCGTGTCGCTTCCGCGGGCGGTTCTTCCTTGCCTTCGGATCTCGAGGAGGAGGAGAGATTCATGAAGAAAATGTTCGCAGCCGCACTGGGTCTGTCGCTGGCGCTTCTGGCGTCGAGTGCCCTTGCAGCAGGTCCCAAGATCGGCGTCGTCGTCAAGATCGGTGGCATCCCGTGGTTCAATGCCATGGAAGCCGGCATCAAGGAGCAGAGCGCCAAGCTTGGCGTGGAGGGCTTCATGGTCGGTCCGACCAGCGCCGACCCGGCGCTTCAGGTTCGCGCCATCGAAGATCTCATCGCGCAGAAGGTGGATTACATCGGCGTTGTTCCGAATGATGCCAAGGTGCTTGAGCCCGTGCTGAAGAAGGCGCAGGCCGCCGGTATCAAGGTCATCACCCATGAATCCCCGAAGCAGGTCGGCGCCGACTGGGATTTCGAACTGGCATCTGCCAAGGGTTTTGGTGAAGCGCACGGCAAGCTTCTGGCCGAGAAGATGGGCGGCAAGGGTTCCTATGCCGTCTTCGTTGGCTCGCTCACCGTGCCGCTGCACAATGCCTGGGCCGATGCCGCCATTGCCTATATCAAGGCGAACTATCCCGATATGAAGCTGGTTGGCGACCGCTACGGCGTGGCCGAGGATGTTGACAAGAGCCGCTCGACCGCGCTCGACCTGATGGCCGCCAATGCGGATCTCAAGGGCTTTCTCGCCTTCGGCTCGCAGGGGCCGATCGGTGCCGGCCGCGCCGTCGAGGAGCGTCGCAAGGACGGCAAGGTCTTCGTCATCGGGCCTTTCTCGCCGGGGCAGGGCGCCAAGCTCATCAAGTCCGGCGCGCTGACGGGCGGCTTCATGTGGAACCCGAAGCAGGCCGGTGAAGTCTTCGTCACGCTGGCCGACCGTCTGGCCAAGGGGCAGGGCATCAAGGCCGGTGACGACATTCCGGGTCTCGGCAAGGTCAATCCGGACGGCAACACCATCATCGTCGACCAGTTGCTGGCAATCAACAAGGACAGTATCGACAAGCTCGTCGGCATGGGCCTCTGAGCCTTCTTGCGTGATCCGGCCGCGGGCGGCAGCCCTCCCGCGGCCTCATTCCCACATCGCAGCGACAGTTCGCGTCGTCCGTCATCCGCACGGGCCGCGCAGGACGGAGACATGCCATGGCGAGTGAGCCGCCACTTCTGTCACTCAGGAACATCAACGTCACCTTTGGTGGCGTCAGGGCCTTGAAGGGCGTATCCTTCGAGGTGCGTCCGGGCGAGGTGCATTGCCTGGCCGGCGAAAACGGTTGCGGCAAGAGCACGCTGATCAAGGTCATCACCGGTGTCTACAGGCCGGAAGCGGGCGCCGAACTGCGGTTCGACGGCAAGCCCGTTGCGGCCATGACGCCGACGCTGGCGCAATCCCTCGGCATCCAGGTGATCTGGCAGGATCTTGCCCTGTTCGGCGAAATGACGGTGGCGGAGAACATCGGCTTCCAGCATGCGGTGAACGGCCGGTTCGGCCTCGTGAGCCGCCACGCCGTGCACGCGGCGGCCGAACGGGCGCTGGCGAAGCTTGGCGTGACGCTTGATCTGCACATGCCGCTGAAGGAACTGCCGATCGCGCAGCGCCAGATCGTCGCGATCGCCCGCGCCCTGGTCGGCGAGGCGCGTCTGGTGTTCATGGACGAGCCGACCGCGTCCTTGACCCAGTCGGAAACCGATTATCTCATCGAGATCGTCCGAACGCTGTCGGCGTCCGGCGTTGCTGTCGTCTTCGTCTCCCATCGCCTGGCCGAAGTGCTGGAGATTTCCGACCGCATGACGGTGCTGCGTGATGGCGAACTGGTGGGCGTCTTTCCGGTCGAGGGACTGACCCAGTCCCGCGTCACCGAACTGATGACAGGCCGCAATTTCGACAATGCAGTGATCGCCAGCGATCATGATGACCAGCCGGTCGTTCTCTCCGTCCGCAACCTGTCGCGCCATCGTGAATTCGAGAACATTTCCTTCGATCTGAGGCGCGGGGAAACGCTCGGCATTACCGGCCTGCTCGGCGCCGGTCGCACCGAACTGGCATTGACGCTGTTCGGCATGAAGCCTGCCCATTCCGGTGTCATTGAGGTCGAGGGGCGGCCTGTCCGCTTCGCCTCGAACCGGGATGCGATCCGCGAAGGCGTTGCCTATCTTTCCGAGGATCGCCTGTCGCTCGGTCTCAACCAGCCGCAATCGATTGCAGACAATCTCGTCATGGCCTCCCTTGACCGCATCCTCTCCGGCGGCCTGATCTCGCTGACGCGCAAGGCCGATGTCGTGCGGCGATGGATCGCCGCGCTCGGCGTCAAGATCGGCACGCCCGATGATCCGATCCGCACGCTCTCCGGCGGCAACCAGCAACGTGTCGCCATCGCCAAGTGGCTTGCGACCGATCCCCGCATCCTCATTCTCGACGCGCCGACCGTCGGTGTCGATGTCGGCGCGCGGGCGGGCATTTTCGATATCGTCCGCAAGCTCTCCGCGGAGGGCCTGTCGATCATCCTGATCTCGGATGAACCGCCGGAAGTCTATTTCAACGCAGACCGCATCATCCACATGGTCGAGGGCCGCATCCGCGCGATCTACGACCCGCGACGGATGTCGCTGACAGACCTGGAGGCCGCCGTCTATGCGTAGGTTCGTTCTCGCCCACACCACCGAGGTGGCGCTGATCGTCGTCATGCTGGTGCTCTCAGCCGGCCTGTCGCTTGCGACCGACCGCTTCCTCACGCTGTCGAATGCGTTTGACGTTCTCAATGTGTCGGCGGTCAACATCATCTTCGCGGTCGGTCTGCTCGTCGTGCTGATCTCGGGCGGCATCGACATTTCCTTCGCCGTCGCCGCCTCCGTCGTCCAGTATCTTGCGGTGCTGGCCCTCGGGGTGGTCGGCGGCGGAAACTGGGCGCTCGGCTTCCTCATCGCCGGGGCGATCGGCCTCGGCCTCGGCTTCGTGAATGCCTTCCTGGTCTACCGCCTCAGCATCATCTCCATCGTCGCGACGATCTCCACCTTCAACATCTTCTTCGGTCTGTTGATGTTCTTCACCAAGGGTGTGTCGATCTACAATCTGCCGGACTGGCTGACGACGCGCGTGGTCTTCTACGAACGCGAGATGGCCGATGGCTCCTGGGTGGAACTGACCCTGCCGGTGGTGGTGATGCTGATCTGCTGCGGGGCCACCTGGTTCCTGATCTCGCGCACGACCACGGGCCGCAAGCTCTATGCCTTCGGCGACAATCCGGAAGGCGCGCGTCGCTTCGGCATCAATATCGGCGCCATGCACTACATCTCGTTCGGCTGGCTCGGCCTGATGGCGGGCATCGCGGGACTGATGCAGGCACATTATGCCGAGGAAGTGGTACCGAATGCCCTCTATGGCCGCGAACTCGATGTGCTGGCCGCAACCGTGCTCGGCGGCGCGCGGCTCGGCGGGGGCAAGGGCTCCGTCATCGGCTGCGTGCTCGGTGTTCTGATGGTCTCCATCACCCAGAACGGCCTCAACCTGATGGGCGTCTCGCCGTTTGCCTTCAAGATGATTGTCGGCGCCATCATCCTCGTCGCCATCACGCTGTCGTCGGCGCGTCTCGACAAGCTTCTGCCGGCCTTTGCCAGGGCGCGTCCCCGCACAGGAGGTCCTCGCTGATGAACAGCCTGATCCAGCGTCTCAACGCCACGCTCGGCGCCGACATGGCGGGACCGCTGTTTGCCCTCGTCGCGGTCCTGGTGATCTTCGGCATCGGTGCGGACAATTTCTTTTCCGCTGCCACCTTCGGCTCCGTCGCCTTCCAGCTACCCGAACTCGGGCTGCTGACGCTTGCCATGCTGCTGCCGCTGCTGACCGGCGGCATCAATCTGGCGGTTACCTTCACGGCCAATCTCGCCGGCCTCGCCGCAGCCTGGGTGCTGCAGGCGCATGGCGGCGCAGATGCCTCTGGCGGGGCCTGCGCTCTGGCCGCAGTCGCCGCACTTGCGACCGGTGGTCTCGCCGGCATGATGACCGGTGTCCTGATTGCCTATACCCGCGCACATCCCATTCTTGTCACGCTGTCGATGATGATCTTCCTGCGTGGTCTTGGCGAGTTCCTGACGCGGGGCGGCGATGTTTCCGGCTTTCCGGCCTTCATCGCCACGATCGGCCACGGTTCCCTTCTCGGCCTGCCGGTTCCGCTTCTGATCTTTCTCGCCTGCGTCGGCCTCTGGCACCTGCTGCTGACGCGCTTCAAGCTCGGCTTCGGTCTGCTGATGATCGGCTCCAATATCGAGGCGGCACGCTATTCGGGTCTCGATACGCGCCGCATTCTCGTGCTGGTCTACACGCTTTCCGGCCTGATGTGCGCTGTTGCCGGGCTGATCATGCTGGCGCGCTTCAACTCGGTGCGCGTCGGGCATGGCGAATCCTATCTGCTGATCACGGTACTGGCGGCCTTTCTCGGCGGCATCAACCCGTTCGGTGGTTTCGGCCGCGTGCTGCCGGTCTTCGTGGCCCTGATCGTCCTCCAGCTTCTCTCGTCCGGCTTGAACCTCATGGGGGCCAACCAGCACCTCGCCACCGCGCTCTGGGGCGTGCTGATGGTGGTCGTGATGGCCGCGCGGACAATCTCCACCTCCTTCGCCAAGAGCAGAAAGAAGACATGACCGTGCAGGGTTTCGGCATACACGCAAGCATCTGGACCATGGACTGGAACCGGCAGAATGCCGAGCACGCCATCACGGCGGCAGCGGCGCACGGCCTCGCCTTCATCGAAATCCCGCTTGTCGACATGACCGCCATCAACGCTGCCCACAGCCGCACCCTGCTGGAGGCGCATGGCGTGCGCGGTGTCTGCTCGCTGGTGCTGCCTCAGGCCGCCTGGGCTTCTGTCAACCCCGAGGCGGCGGCGGAACACCTCTGCCATGCCCTTGATCTGGCGGCAGCGATGGGCTGCGAAGCACTGAGCGGGGTTACCTTCGGCGGCACGAACGAACGCACAGGCTTTCCGCCAACCGCTGCGGAATACGATAATCTCGCGCGGGCGCTCGACGTGGCAGGCCGTCACGCCAGGGCGAAAGGCCTGCTGCTCGGCATCGAGCCGGTCAACCGCTATGAAAACCATCTTCTCAACACGGCGCGGCAGGCCGTGGACCTCATCGAACGCATCGGTCTCGACACGCTCTTCGTCCATCTGGATACCTTCCACATGGCGATCGAGGAGAGAGGGTTTGCCAATGGCATCCTCGATGCGCGCGACCATCTGAAATACATGCACATGTCTGAAAGCCATCGGGGCACGCCCGGTGACGGCAATGTGGACTGGGACGCCATTTTTTCCGCGCTAGCCGCGATCGGCTTTGCCGGCGGGCTGGCGGTGGAAAGCTTTGCGGGGATGCCGGCCCGGATGGCGGGCGATATCTCGCTCTGGCGCCCGGTGTCCGAAGGTCCGGAAGCTGTGCTGGGCAGGGGGCTGGCCTTCCTGCGCGACAAGGCGGCGCAATATGGCCTGTCCTTCGCCGCCTCCGCAACGCCTGTCGGAGAGGAGGACCTGCATGTCCGCCGTGCCTGAAAACATCGACAGGATTGTTCGTGCCGCCGAGGCGCGGTTCGAAAGCGCGGGCGGACGACGCATCCTGATTGCCGTTGCCGGCGCGCCCGGATCCGGCAAATCGACGCTCGCGGAAGGAGCGGTCGCCGGCCTCAATGCCCGCCGCCCCGGTCTGGCGGCGCTTTTTCCCATGGATGGCTTCCATTATGACGATGCCGTGCTTGAGGCGATGGGACGCCGTGCCCACAAGGGGGCGATCGATACCTTCGATGCCGATGGCTTCCGGCACATGATCGAACGACTGCGGGCGAACACGGATGCGACGGTGGCCGTGCCCGTCTTCGATCGCACGATCGAGATTTCGCGGGCCGGCGGCCGCCTGATCGGGCAAGAGACCGGCATCATCGTCTGTGAAGGCAATTATCTCCTGATGCGCACGGCGCCGTGGGATCGCCTGAAGCCGTTGTTTGATCTCACCATCTTCGTCGATGTCAGCGAGGCCGTGCTGCGGGAGCGCCTCAGCCGCCGCTGGCGCGATCTCGGCCTGCCCGAGGCGGAGACTGCACGCAAGGTGGACGAAAACGACCTGCCGAACGGGCGCTTCGTGAAGGCCGATAGTGCCGAGGCCGATCTCGCCATCCTCAACGATTGAGCCGCCGGGTGGCTTCACCGCCGCCCGGCAGTCTCTCCACCCCACCGCCCCCGTTGATCGGGGAGAGATCCAATGAGCAACACAGGGAGATTGCCATGAACAAGTTAGGTGTCCACGCCCTCGTCTGGGAGGCAGGCTGGAGCCATGGCGAATGCGAGCGCGCCATCGCCAAGACTGCCGAGGTCGGCTACGATTTCATCGAGGCGCCGGCGCTTGATCCGAGTTCCATCGACGTCGATTTCACCCGCCGCATGCTGGAGAAATACGGTATCGGCATCAATTTCTCGCTCGGTCTCGATGCCGACACGGATATTTCCAGCGGTGATGCCGAGAAGGCAGGCCGCGGCAGGGCCCGGCTCGAGGAAGCCCTTGCCGTCGCGCGCGATCTTGGCGCCACCCATGTCTGCGGCATCCTGCATTCCGCTTTCCAGAAGAACAGCGTGCCGACAACGGCGGCGGGTGTCGCGATGTCGGTCGATATTCTCGGTCAGGTGGCGGCCGTCGCCGCGAAAAGCGGCATCACGCTCGGGCTCGAGGTCGTCAACCGCTACGAATCGAATGTGCTGAACACCGCCTCGCAGGGCGTCGAACTCTGCAAGCGGATCGGTGCCGACAATGTGAAGGTGCATCTCGATGTCTATCACATGAACATCGAGGAATCCGACATCGCATCGGCCATCCGCGAGACCGGCAGCTATCTTGGCTATTTCCATACCGGCGATTCCCACCGTGGCTACATGGGCTCGGGCAGCATCGATCTGGCCGGTGTGTTCCGGGCGCTGGTGGCGTCGGGCTATACTGGTCCGATCACGTTCGAAAGCTTCTCCTCGCGTGTCGTCGGCCAGCCGCTGGAAGGCATTCTCGGCATCTGGCGCAACCTGTGGGAAGACAGCCATGATCTTGCCTCGCATGCTTTGATGTACACGAAGGCGCAGCTGAAGGCCGCGCAGGAAACCATGCGCCAGGCAGAACGCAGCCGTCTGCCCTGAGCGTTGACGCCACGGCCAGAAGCGATCCCGGTGGTCTTCCGCCGGGATTTTCAACCGAATGCTCCCGTGAAACGGGGTCGCCATTCCCCATCTGTTGTGACAGTTTCCTGGCGGTGATGTTTGATCCCGGAAGAGGATGTGCAGAATGGGCGACAAGGTGGCACTGGTAACGGCGGGTGGCAGCGGCATGGGTGCGGCGGCAGCGCGCCGGCTGGCGGCGGATGGCTTCCGGGTTGCGATCCTTTCCTCCTCCGGCAAGGGCGAGGCGCTTGCCACGGAACTCGGCGGCTTCGGCGTTACCGGTTCCAACCAGTCGGAAGAGGCACTGAAGAGCCTGGTCGAGGGCGCCATGGCGCGCTGGGGCCGGATCGACGTGCTCGTCAACAGCGCCGGCCACGGGCCGCGCAAGGCGCTCCTCGACATTCCCGACGCCGACTGGCATGCCGGCATGGATGTCTATTTCCTCAACGTCGTGCGGCCCACGCGGCTGGTGACCCCGATCATGCAGGCGCAGAAAGCCGGCGCGATCATCAACATCTCCACGGCCTGGGTGTTCGAGCCGAGCGCGATGTTCCCGACATCCGCCGTTTTCCGGGCGGGGCTTGCGGCCTTTACCAAGATTTTCGCCGATACATATGCCGGCGACAATATCCGCATGAACAACGTGCTGCCCGGCTGGATCGACAGCCTTCCCGCCACCGAGGAACGGCGCGACGCCGTGCCGATGAAGCGCTACGGCACCAGCGCCGAAATCGCGGCCACCATCGCCTTCCTGGCGTCCGAGGGGGCAGCCTATATCACCGGCCAGAACATCAAGGTCGATGGTGGCCTGATGCGGTCCGTCTGAGGCGCGGACGGCATGGCGGGCGGCGGGCGCATCGCCGCATCCCGTCGGGAGAGTGGAAGGACCATGGCAAACAGGAGCCTGCGGCAATCCGGGTTCCATTTCTTTCACGCCATCGCCGCCTTCTTCTTCGATCCGCCACAATTGCTGTGATGGTCAAAGCGGATGGCTTGTCCGGAGGGCGCCCCTTGAGACTGCTTCTGATTGAGGACGATCAGATCCTCGGATCCTCCCTGAAAAGGGCCTTCGAGAAGCATGCCTATGGCATCGACTGGTTTCGCGATGGCGAAAACGGCCTCGCTGCGGCGCGCACCGGTGATTATGGCGGGCTGATCCTCGACGTGAACCTGCCGGGCATCAACGGGTTCGAGGTGGTGCGGACCCTGCGGGCGAGTGGCAACGGGCTGCCGGTCCTGATGCTGACCGCGCTCGACAATGTGCGAAGCCGCGTCGAGGGCCTTGATGAAGGCGCCGACGACTACCTTGTCAAACCCTTCGATCTCGATGAACTGCTGGCCCGTGTCCGCGCGCTTTTGAGGCGCCGCGAAGGGCGCACCCGCACCGTGCTGCGCTCCGGCGGCGTGGAAGTCGATCCGGCGGCCATGGTTGTGCGTCACAACGGCGTACAGCTTCATATTCCGGCCAAGGAATTCCATCTGCTGCGGGTGCTGATGGAGCGCGCCGGGCGCTATGTCACCAAGAATGATATCGAGTACGCCCTCTACGACATTTCTAGCACTATCGAGAGCAACACGATCGAGGTGACCGTGTACAATTTGCGCAAGAAGCTCGGCACGGATTTCATCAAGTCGATCCGCGGCGTCGGCTACATGGTCGAAGCTTCAGCATGACGCTCAGCCAGAGGCTCTTTTTCCGCATCCTGCCGACCCTGATGGCGGCGATCGTCATTATCGGCGTTCTCGCCCATCATAGCGCGACGCGGGAAATCAACAACATTTACGATGCCGAGCTGATCAACGACGCCAATACGCTGTGGGTTCTGTTGCGCCATCCGCTGGAGCGCGGCCCGCGCCATGGAACGGTGCAGGTGCCGGATCTCGATTTCAACATGGAGAACCAGCTCGCACTCAACGAGGATGCCGACGATTATGCCGATGCCCATCTGTTCCGGGTCTGGAAGGAGGGCACGCTGGCCTTCGTCAGCAGCAACGCCTTTCCCGCGAGTGTGAAACCCTTTTCCGTCGGCTTTTCGGACTACAGCGATGGCACTGATCGCTGGCGGGTCTACAATCTGCCGGTCCCGAACACCACGGTGGTGATCGAGGTCGCCGAAAAGCTGGCGCTGCGACAAAATCTGGTCGGCAACATCCTCCTGAATCTGGTGGTGCCGCTTGCCGTTCTGGTGCCGGCCATTGCCGCGCTCATCTGGCTGGTGATCAACAACGGTCTCAGCCACATCCGGGATCTCATCCGCCAGATCCGGTCGCGGAACCCGGATGACCTGTCGCCGGTCGAGGTCCGCGATCTCCCGCGTGACTTTCTTCCTCTGGCAGCCTCCTTCAACCGTTTTGCCGAAAAGCTTGCGGTGTCGCTCACCCTCGAACGGCGGTTTTCCGATCTTGCGGCGCATGAACTCCGCACGCCGCAGGCCGGCACAAAGCTTCTGCTGCAATTGCTGGAGAAGGCCGACAGCGAGGAGGAACGGCAGGCCCTGCTGCGCGATCTGTCGGCCAGCAACGAACGGTCGATGCATCTGATCGAGCAGATGCTGAGCCTCGCGCGCGTCAGCCACCAGCCGCTGCGCCTCGCGGATGTCAACCTGCATGATCTGGTCGTCTCGGCAATTGCCGATCTCGGCCATCAACTGACGCACAAGAACCTCCAGCTGGACCTTTCCGGCCCGGACGATGGCTGTCTGCATTCCGATCCGATGCTGCTGCGGATGATGCTGGACAATCTGCTGAACAATGCCATCAAGTATTCACCCGAGGGCGGGCGCCTTGAAGTCGTGCTGGGCGAAGAGGGCAGGGATGTTCTGGACCTGATGATCCGCGACAGCGGTCCCGGGATTGCCCGCGAGCACAGGGCCGATGTGTTCCGTCCCTTCCATCGTCTTTCGCTCGACAAGCAGGGCAGCGGCCTGGGGCTTGCAATCGTCGCCGGCATCGCCCAGCGGCTCGGTATCGCGGTCACTCTCGACGAGCCGCCCTGGGGCCATGGTCTGGAGATCCGGCTCTGCCTGCCTGTCAGTTCGACCGGCATTGCCGGCGGCCCGGCGGTCCAGAGGGACATGCTGCCCGAATAAATTTGCAAATTCAGTTTCGCATCATTTTCACCTAATCTGCCGCTCAGCTTGATCGCCTATCCCTTCCGGACATTGATGAAGGGACAGGCGATGCAGGCCTTTTGCGATTTTGACGGCACGATCTCGATGCTGGATGTGAGCGATGCCGTCTTTGCGCAGTTTTCCCTGCCGCAATGGCGCGATGTCGAGGAGCGCTGGGAAGAGGGCCTGATCAGCGCACGCCAGTGCATGCGCGCCCAGGTCGATCTCATTCGGGCATCGCAGGCCGAGATCGATGACTTTCTCGATACGCTGGCGATCGATGAGGGATTTTTCGCCTTCCAGCGCTTCTGTGTCGAACACGCGATCGCCATCACCATCGTCAGCGACGGTGTCGATCACTTCATCCGCCGCATTCTCGCCAATCACGGCATCACGGGCATCGACATCATTGCCAACCGCCTCATGCACTATCACGAGGCCGGCGAGGAGCGCTTCGATCTGGCCTTTCCGCATGCGCGCGATACCTGCCGGCCGCAATCGGGTGTCTGCAAATGCAGCGTCCTGTCTGCGGCCAGGAGCACCCACATCTATGTCGGCGACGGACGCAGCGATTTCTGCGTCTCGCACGACGCCCGCTTCGTCTTCGCCAAGGCGAAGCTTGCCACCTACTGCGAGGAACACCGCATTCCCTACGTGGGCTTCACCAGCTTCCACGATGTGACCCATGCGCTTCGCAGCCTCACCTCGGCCGAGCCGCTGCAATTCCTGCCGCGCTCGCGGTCAACGACTGCCTGATGAAAAGGATTCCCATGTCTGCCATCGTCAAACTTGCCGAAGCCCCGGAAAAGACCAGCGAGGATGAACTCCGCGCGCTGGAAAATACCTACTGCTCGCACGGCGATACCGTCCATTACACCGACCATCCCAAGTTCTTCGAGACCTGCGAAGGCTCCTACGTCTACGATGCGGCCGGCACGCCCTTCCTCGATCTGCAGATGTGGTATTCGGCGGTCAATTTCGGCTACCGCAACCAGCGCCTCAACGATGCGGCGCATCGCCAGCTGGACCGCCTGCCGCAGGTCGCCTCGCAGTATCTGCACCGGGAAAAGGTCGAACTGGCCGCGCTGATCGCCCGTGATGCCGAAGCGAAGTTCGGCTACAAGGGGCGCGTGCACTTCAATGTCGGCGGCTCGCAGGCCATCGAGGACTCGCTGAAGCTGGTGCGAAACTATAGCGGCGGCAAAAGCCTGATGTTCGCCTTCGAGGGCGGCTATCACGGCCGCACGCTGGGCGCCACGGCCATCACCTCCAGTTATCGCTATCGCCGCCGTTACGGCCATTTCGGCGAACGCGCCCAGTTCATCGAATTCCCCTATCATTTCCGCGGCCCGAAGGGCATGTCGAAGGAAGAATACGGCGAATATTGCGTGCAGAAGTTCGCCCGTCTGTTCGAGAGCGAGTATAACGGCGTCTGGGATCCGAAGGCCGGCAAGTCGGAATATGCGGCCTTCTACATCGAACCGATCCAGGGCACCGGCGGCTATGTCATCCCGCCGATGAACTTCTTCACGGGGCTGAAGAAGGTTCTCGACGATCATGGCATCCTGCTCGTCGTCGACGAGATCCAGATGGGCGTCTACCGCACGGGCAAGCTTTGGTCGGTCGAGCATTTCGGCGTCTCGCCGGATGTGCTGGTCTTCGGCAAGGCCATCACCAACGGCCTCAACCCGCTCTCCGGCATCTGGGCGCGCGAGGAGATGATCAACCCGACGATCTTCCCGCCCGGCTCCACCCACTCGACCTTCGCCTCCAACCCGATGGGTACCGCCGTTGCGCTGGAAACCATGAAGATGGTGAGCGAGGGCGATTTCGGCGCGAGCGTGATGGAGAAGGGCGCCCGCTTCCTCGACGGCCTGAAGGCGCTGCAGAAGCGTCACCCGATCGTCGGCGACGTGGATGGCCTCGGCCTCGCGCTGCGCATGGAAATCTGCAAGCCGGACGGCTTCACGCCGGACAAGGCAACCCTCGACTGGATGTCGGACGAGGGCATGAAGGGCGACATGCTGGTGGACGGACGCCGGCACGGCCTCGTGCTGGATGTCGGCGGCTACCACAAGAACGTCATCACGCTCGCCCCGAACCTGATGATCTCGCATGCCGAAATCGACCTGGCGCTCAACCTGCTCGATCAGCTCCTCACGCGCGCAGAGCGGAGGTGAGCCCATGCAACTCCTTCTGCTCCATCTCGATGATGCGTTGGAGTTGCAATCCGAATTCGTGCGCTCCTGCATGATGGCGGGAGCGCATGAGATCCGCGAGAAGGAGATCGGGCGCGATATCCGCCTCTGGGCGCGGCAGGCTGATCTGGACGAGCTTCATCGCCGCCTCGCTCGTAGCCTCCGTCGCCGTCAGCCAAATCTTGTTTTCATGGGGTCCGGTGATTTTCACCACGTCTCCGCCCTTCTCCTGTCGCTGGCGCTGGAAAACCATTCCGGGCCGGCGACCGTCATTCACATCGACAACCATCCGGACTGGGTGCATTTCTCCGGCGGCATGCATTGTGGCTCGTGGGTCAACCGGGCGCTCGCCCATCCGCAGGTCGCGCGCGTCGTCACGCTCGGCGTGTGCAGCGACGACCTGACCTCGCCGGAGCGCAAGGGCGCCAATCTTTCCCTGCTGAAGGACGAGCGACTGCAGCTCTACCCCTACCGCCATGCGCCGAGCCGGGTGCGTGCGCAGTATGGCGCCGGCACCAGTTACGAACAGAAATCCGGCGCGCTGCACTGGCGCTGCATCTCCGAGATGGGCGAGCAGAATTTCATCGATCGGCTGCTGTCCACCATCGCAACGGAGGCGGTCTACATCACCGTCGACAAGGATGTGCTGGTGTCTTCCGACGCGCTGACCAACTGGGATCAGGGCATGATGCAGCTGCCCTATGTGCTCGATCTTGTTACCGCTATCGGCCAGCGGCACCGCATCATCGGCGCTGACGTCACCGGCGATTATTCGCGCCCGAGCTATGGCGGCTCCCTGTTCACACGGCTCCTGAAGCGGGGAGAGATCCTGATCGATCAGCCCCTGTCGACGCCGCCACAGGACAATATCCGCAACATCAACAGCGCCGCAAATCATGCGCTCCTCAATGTTCTCGGGGAGGCCATGTCGTGACGCTCTCGCCGCTGATGTCCATGCTCGGCCTCGTTCTGTTCTGTGTGGTGACAGAAACCGGTCGCGAGATCTGCTTCAAGCAGGCCGCGGCGACGCATGACGGCATGCGCGCGATCCTCAGCCCGATGGCTGGCCTCGGCATTGTCTTCTGGGCGGTGGAGCTCGTCGCCTGGACGCGGGTGCTGCAGATCGCGCCGCTTTCCCTAGCCTTTCCCCTGATGGCGCTCAGCTACGTCACCATCGCGCTCTCGGGGGCCATCGTCTTCAACGAAACCATCAACCTTCGCCACGCGCTCGGCATCGTCCTGGTGACCGCGGGCGTGGTCTGCGTGGGAGTGACAGGCCTATGAAACTCTTCGCCTATTCCAGATGGGACGCCGTGTCCGTTCTCGCCGCCCTCGCGCATCTGGCCTTCAACATCTACCTGATCGTCGGATTCGAAAGCCGCCCGCTCTGGCTGTCGGCGGCGCTTGGCGCAATCTATGCCATCTCGATTTCGTGGAACATCAACAGCATATCGCACAACTTCATCCATACGCCCTACTTCAGGCCGCGCTGGATGAACTACGCCTTCAGCCTGCTGGAATCCGTCGCGATCGGCTTTTCCCAGACCTATTACCACTGGGTGCACATGCGCCATCACTCCGGCAACAGCGACCGGCCTGACGACAAGGGGCACACCATCGATCCCCTGTCGATCTACAAGCACGGCAAGAATGGCGAGCCGGAGAACGTGTTTTCCTATACCTTCCTCAGCTTCTTCCGCGACGATATCGGCGATATCCACCGGGCGATCGCCAAGCGCCGGCCGTTCGATGCCAACTGGGGCCGCTTCGAACTGGTGATATTCGTGGCGGTCGTCGGCCTTGCACTGCTCTATGACTGGAAGGCCGTGCTGTTCTTTGTGCCCTTCTACTATCTCGGCAACTGCCTGTCGTCGCTGAACGGCTATTACGAGCACCTGAACGGCGATCCGGACGAGCCGATCGCCTGGGGCGTCAGCAGCTATCGCCGTTTCTACAACTGGCTGTGGTTCCAGAATGGCTATCATGCAGAACATCACTATCGGCCGAAGACCCATTGGACGGATCTGCCGGCTTTGCACCAGCGCATCGCCGAAGAGCAGGCGGCAGCGGGCACGCATGTGATCAGCACCTGCCATGCGCTGGGCTTCCTCGCACCTGAAAACCACAAGGACGGCAAGCCCCATGAAGCATGATCCGCTCGCCTTCTTCGAGGAAGGCAGGAACGGGCAGGGCGTGTTGCTGATCCATGGCCTCACCGGCGCACCCGCCGAGATGCGGCTGGTGGCCCGCCCCCTGGTGAAGCGCGGCTACAGCGTCTATGCGCCGCTTCTGGCCGGCCACGGCAAGGATGCGGCCGCCCTGCGGCGCACCCGTTGGGAAGACTGGCTGGAGAGCGTCGTGGAGGCGGCGGCCGACCTGCGCCGGCGTGTCGACGATGTGTCGGTCGCCGGCATCTGCGCCGGCGGCAAGCTCGGCCTGATGGCGGCCCACCGCCATCCCGGACTGATCAACGCCGCCGCCCTCTACTCACCCTGCTTCCATTACGATGGCTGGAACATCCCGCGCCATTACGCACTGATGGGACGGCAGATCCGCTGGCTTGCCATGGTCCCCTTTCTTGACCGGATGAATTTCCGCGAGACGGCCTCTATGGGCATCAAGGACGACCGCATCCGCAAGATGGTGGCTGGCATGAGCAACGAGGGCATGCTCGACAGCTTTCCCGGTCGTGGGCTGGTGGAGATGGAGCGGCTGGGTGAGGCACTGAAGCAGTGCTTGCCGACCGTGAAGACGCCGACGCTGATCATCCATTCCGAGGAGGACGATGTCAGCCATCCCCGCCATGCCCGCTACATTGCCGATCACCTGCCGGGCGACAAGCAGCTTCTGTGGCTGAAGGACAGCTATCACATGATCCATGTCGATCGTCAGCATCGACAGGTCGCCGATGTCACCGCGGATTTCTTCGAGAGATACAATGCCAGCCAACACCCTGTCCGCCGTCAGGCTTGAACCTGTCCACCCGGTCGCACCGTCGCCGCTCGCTGCCGGCGAGGTGCTGAAGGCCGAGGTGGTCTCTTCGATCACCGAGATCGGGCGTACAGCCTGGGACGCCTGCGCGCCCGGCGAAGCGGAAGCCTATGATTACCTGCTGTCGGTCGAGCAGGCAGGCATCGACGGCTTTGAATGGTGTTATGTGGCAGTCCAGGCGCAAGGCCGGATCGTCTGCGTGATGCCGGCATTCCTGTCGCAATACGCGCTGGAGACGACGCTCGACCCCGGCACACTTCGCACCATCATCGGCCGGTTGCGGACGATCTGGCCGAAGGTGCTGACCTTTCCCCTGGCCTGCCTTGGCTCGCCCTGCACGGAAACCGGGACGCCCGCCTTTCATCCGGATGTGCCGGACGACTTGCAGCCGCGGGTGCTGGACGTGCTGCTTGCCGCCTTCCGCGCCCATGCAAGAGCGCGTCAGTGTACGCTGCTCGGAATCAAGGATATGCCGTTGCCGCTGAGGCCGGAACTGGCCGACGTCGTCGCCGCGCATGGCTATGCCGAACTCGGCGGCATGCCGACGGCCTGGATGGACATCGATTTCGGCTCGATGGAGGAGTATTTCTCCCGCCTGTCCGCCGGCACCCGCAAGGATATGCGCCGCAAGCTGAAAGTCCGCGAGGCAGTGCGCATCGAGCAGCGTACGGAGCTTGGCGATCTGTTGCCGCGCGTCATGGCGCTCTATCGCGACACGCGCCAGCGCAGCGAGTGGCAGTTCGAGGAACTGACACCCGCCTATTTCGAGGGCCTGCTGCGCAACATGCCGGGCCGGTCCTTCTGCACGCTCTATTTCGTCGGGGACGAACTGCTGGCCGCCAATCTGATGGTGCATGATGGTGGCGTGCTGATCGACAAGTTCTTCTGCATGGATGCGGAGAAGGGGCGGCCCTACAATCTCTATTATCTGAGCTGGTTCACCAATATCGAGCATTGTCTGGCGCATGGCTTTGCCCGCTACCAGAGCGGCCAGGCCTATTATCGCAACAAGGTGCGGCTCGGGAGCAGCCTGACGCGCAATGCGATGTTTTTCCAGCATGCCAGTCCGATCATCCAGGCGGTGCTGAAACGCATCGCGCCTTATCTTGCTGCCGACGATGCGGATGGAGCCATGTCGTGAGGCCCCTGCATCTCGCCTGGGCTGTCATTCCCGCGTTGAACCTTCTGCAGCAGGTGCTGCTGAAGGAGAGTGCCGAAAAGGTGACGGCTGCGGGCCTGCCGGATTTTCTGCTTCATGTGCTGACGTCCCCCTGGTTCCTCGCGGCGATCGTCGCGGAGGCCGTCTGTTTTCTGATCTGGATGACGGTTCTCTCGGAGCTGGATCTCAGCCGCGCCTTTCCGCTGTCGGCCGCGAGCTATGTTCTGGTAATGCTCTTTGCCTGGGCCTTTTTCGATGAGCCGGTCACGCCGCTGCAGCTTGCGGGAAGCGCGCTGATCCTCGGCGGCATCGCCTGCATCGCGTCTGCGCCATCCTCTCAAACATCGGCAGAAGCCGTCAGAACGCGATCCTGAAGGCTCGGGTCAGGCCGATGCCGACCGTGAACTGGTTTGCGCTGCCGAATTGGCTGGTGATCGGGCTGTTGGCGGCATCGCCCAGCAGACGGTCATAGCGGCCATAGGCCGTGACCGTCCAATCCTCGTTGAAATGGTAGGCGGCCGACACCGTCAGCCCCAGCGATTGCAGCCCGCCATCGGCATCATAGGGCTGCACGCGTCCGTTCGATGCGGCATCGGCGGCAGAGACACCGAAATAGCGCTGTGCATAGGCGCCATTCGAGAAGGAGGCGCGCGGGCCTGCCGAGAAAAGCCAGTGCTCTCCGGCGCGCAGGAAATAGTCGGAGCCGACATCGACCACGAGGCCGCTGTTGTCGAACACGGCCTGCCGTACTTCCGCGCGCACCCGCCAGGCGTCGGGAATGAACCAGTACTGCGCAAACAGCCCCGCATCCATGTCGATCTTGATGCGCTTCAGCCCGCGCAGGGCCTTTTCGTCCCGCTCGTCGCGACGATCCCGTATGCCGATCACAGGACCTGCCGAAAAATTGCCGAGGTCGACAAGGCTCAGATCGAAGTTGTCGTCGGGGGTGGAATTCTCCTCCGGTTCACCCAGGCGTCGCCAGTCGAAATCCGGGGCGGCCGAAAGCGAGGTCCGCCGCGAGCCCGGATAGGTTGGCCCCACCGAAACCGTTGATCCGAGCGTGATGATGTAGGTGTCCTTGCCCGGTGGCGTGGTGTCGTCGGCAAGGGCGAAATCTCCAAGGACCGGCAGGCAGGCCAGTGCCAAAGCGCCAAGCCGGATGATGCGAGCGCGGTTACTCCTGTTTACGTGTCGCATGCGCCCGTCTCGTGTCCGTTGGCGATCATGATGGCAGCTTGGGAGGGCTCGCGCAATGGGGCAAGGCGCGTGATGGTGACGGTTGCCGGCCATAGGTGCGGTGACATCACCGTTTTCGGGATTTGTCGATGTGGCGTTTGGGGCGCTTTCGGGATTATGATGGGCCGGAGGATCACGGGAGGCGGCCCTCGAAAGCCGATGTCTTTATGGGTTTTTCCGATCACATCAGGGAAATCGAGCGCGTCGGACAGGGCTCCAACACGGGACGCGATGCCGTGGTGGTCGAATCCTGGCGTCGTTGCCTGGAGACCTACCAGCTTGATCCCAGCAAGGCGCGCGAGGCGGTCATCGTTTCGGAGACACGACTGCGCGAGCATCGCCAGCAGGCGGAAGACCTCGTGCATATCGCGCGCTCCGGGCTTGAACGCCTCTACCGTCAGGTGGCCGAGCATAACTACGTCCTTCTTCTTTCCGACCGAGAAGGGGTAACCGTCGAATTCCTCGGCGATCCCTCATTCAACAACAATCTGCGCAAGGCGGGGCTCTATCTCGGGTCCGAATGGTCGGAGCCACGCGCCGGCACCTGTGCCGTCGGCGCCTGCATCACCACCGGCGAGGCGCTGACGATCCACCAGACCGATCATTTCGACATCACGCACACGCCGCTCTCCTGCACGGCCGCACCGATCTACGACACGCACGGCGCCCTGACCGCGGTTCTCGATATCTCGCTCCTCAGTTCGCCGATTCTCAAGGCCAGCCAAAACATGGCGCGCCATCTGGTCTCCTCGACCGTGCGGCGGATCGAGCTTGCCAATCTGATGGCCAACAGCCGCCATGATCTGGTGCTGCGCTTTGCCGTCGCACCGGAGTTCCTCGACGTCGATCCGGAAGCGGCGATTGCGGTTGATGGCGTCGGACGCATCACCGGCATGACGCATGGCGGCGCGCGTCTTCTGGCGACGTCGCGTGGTCTGGACTGGCGACGGCCTGAATTGCTGATCGGTCAGCCGGTTGCCGATTTCTTCGAAGCCGGTCTCGACGAACTCGCATCGCTGACGCGCGCCAGCCTGCCGCAGGACCGCCGGATCGCTGTGCGTGACGGCAGCTTTCTCTATGCGCATGCCATTGAACCGCAGCAGCGTCTGGCGGGGGGAGCGCCGGCGCGGGTGGTTCGCACGTCGCCGGCGATTGATCGCCTCGGCGGCAGCGTCCCCGCCATCGATGGCCTGCGGCGCAAGATCGCAAAGCTCGCGCCCGGTCGCCTGCCAATCCTCCTGCAAGGCGAGACCGGAACCGGCAAGGAGCATCTGGCGCGCATCGTCCATGAGGTGAGCGGCCTCCCCGGCCGTTTCGTGGCGGTCAATTGCGCGGCGATCCCGGAACAGCTCATCGAAAGCGAGCTGTTCGGGCACGTGCCCGGCGCCTTTACCGGTGCGCTGGCCAGGGGGCGCAAGGGCCTTGTCGAGGAAGCCGAGGGTGGCACCCTGTTTCTGGATGAAATCGGCGACATGCCCTTTGCGACCCAGAGCCGGCTGCTGCGGGTTCTGGCCGAGGGCGAAGTCCTGCCTGTCGGCGGTTCGGCGCCGCGCAAGGTGGATTTCCGCGTCGTCTCCGCCTCGCATCGTGCTCTTGCCGACATGGTCGCGGCGGGAACCTTCCGCGCTGACCTTTACTATCGCCTGAACGCTGCGGTGCTGACGCTTCCGCCACTTGCCGCACGTGACGATTTTTCCTGGCTTCTCGACCGGCTACTCGAAAAGCACGGGGGTGGCAGGCCGCTGCGGCTGTCTGCCCCGGCACGCGCGCTGATCCTCAACCATCGCTGGCCGGGCAATATCCGCGAGCTCGACAATGCCATCGCCTTTGCCGCGGCCCTGTGCGAGGACGGCTGGATCGAGGTAAGCGACCTTCCGGACCACATTTCTCTTTCTCCGTCCAAGCCCGGCGAGGATGCGCCGGACGCCGAGGTCCGGGGCGTCTTGGCCGCCTGCAAGGGCAATGTGTCCGAAGCGGCGCGGCGACTTGGCATCGATCGGACCACCCTGCATCGCCGCATGCGTCGTCTCGGCATCGACCGGCCGCATTGAGCTCGACAAGCGTGGCAGGCGCCACAGCTGTTGCGCCACACCTGTGGCTCTTCCGCCGGTCAGTGACAGAAAAAGCCCAATGAATTCAGTGGGTCTTATCGAGGCGCCCGTTGGCACGGACGTTGCACCTTCTCTGGCATCAAAAGCAGCCAAGGGAGGATATATGCGCGCGCTCAGATTTCATGCAGCCAGGGACTTGCGGCTCGACACCATTGCTGAACCGGAAAAACCGGGCCCGGGGCAGGTTGTGGTGCGCAACCGTTTCGTCGGTATCTGCGGCACTGATCTTCACGAATACAGCTACGGCCCGATCTTTATTCCGACCGAACCGCACCCATTTACCGGCGCGCATGGCCCGCAGGTGCTCGGGCATGAATTCGGCGGTGTGGTCGAGGCGATCGGCGAAGGGGTGACCTCCGTTGCTGTCGGCGACCGCGTCTCGATCCAGCCGCTGGTGATGCCGCGATCCGGTGACTATTTCGCCGATCGCGGCCTGTTTCACCTCAGCCCGCAACTGGCGCTGGTTGGCCTCAGCTGGAAGGGCGGGGGCATGGCCGAGGCGGCTCTCGTCAACGAATACAACGTCCAGAAGATTCCCGACGAAATGACGGATGAAGAGGCGGCCCTCGTCGAGCCGACGGCGGTCGCCGTCTATGCCTGCGACCGTGGCGGCGTGACTGCTGGCAACAGCGTGCTGGTCACGGGCGCCGGTCCGATCGGCATGCTGACGCTGCTGGCTGCGCGGGCGGCGGGTGCCGCACAGCTCTTCGTCTCCGATCTCAACGATGCCCGGCTGGAGCTTGCCAGGGGTGTCATTCCCGATGTGATCACCATCAACCCGAAACGGGATGCGGTGGGCGATGTCGTGCGCGCGCGGACCGAAGGTGGCGTCGGCTGCGATGTCGCCATTGAATGCGTCGGCAACGAGCATGCGCTGAAGGCCTGTGTCGATGCCGTGCGCAAGCAGGGCGTGGTCGTGCAGACGGGCCTGCATCCGCACGAGAACCCGATCGACTGGTTCCAGGTGACGTTCCGTGATCTCGAGGTGAAAGGATCCTGGGCCTATCCCACGCATTACTGGCCCCGCGTCATTCGCCTGATCGCCTCTGGTCTTTTGCCGGCTACGAAGATCGTCACCAAGCGCATCACGCTTGAGACCGCCGTCAAGGAGGGGTTCGACGTCCTGCTCGATCCGGCCGGCACCCAGCTGAAGATCCTGATCGATCTTTCGAAATAGCCGCTCGGCCACCGCCTGTCCGGGAGAGGAGCCCGGCAGGCGGGCGCCGTGATGCTTTTGGGGGCGTCTGTCAGCGCGGCGCTCCCGCCTCAATTCTCAAGCACGCATGGAGGAGATGACTATGCTTGACACAAGCCCCGCAACCCGGATCGACACCGTTCTTGCCAAGCTCGGCAAGGCGCTGGAAGGCGGCGATATCGATGCCGCCGTCAACCTGTTTCAGGCCGAATGCTACTGGCGCGATCTGGTAACCTTCACCTGGAACCTGAAGACCATGGAGGGCCATGAACAGGTGCGCGACATGCTGCAGAACCAGCTTGCCGCAACGAAACCTTCCCGTTTCGTGCAGGATACGAAGGAGGCCGCAGCCGAGGCCGGTGGCGTGACCGAAGGCTGGTTCGAGTTCGAGACGAACGTTGCCCGCGGCTATGGCCATATCCGTCTGAAGGACGGCCTGATCTGGACCCTGCTGACCACCATGACGGAACTGAAGGGCCATGAAGAGCCGAAGGGCGTTCGTCGTCCGATGGGCGCCGAGCATGGGCATGACCGCAACCGCCGGACCTGGAAGGAAAAGCGCGAGGCGGAGGCTGCCGAGCTCGGCTATTCCGTGCAGCCCTATGTGGTGATCATCGGCGGTGGGCAGGGCGGCATTGCGCTCGGTGCCCGGCTTCGCCAGCTCGGCGTGCCCGCCATCATCATCGAGAAGAACGAACGGCCCGGCGACAGCTGGCGCAAGCGCTACAAGTCACTCTGCCTTCACGACCCCGTCTGGTACGATCATCTGCCCTATATTCCCTTCCCGGAAAACTGGCCGGTCTTCACGCCCAAGGACAAGGTGGGTGACTGGCTGGAAATGTACACGAAGGTCATGGAACTCAACTATTGGGGTTCCACCACGGCCAAATCGGCGCAGTATGACGAGGGAACCGGCGAATGGACCGTGATCGTCGAACGTGCCGGCCAGGAGGTGGTGCTGAAGCCGAAACAGCTGGTGCTGGCCACCGGCATGTCCGGCAAGGCCAATGTGCCGAAATTCCCGGGCCAGGACATTTTCCGGGGCGAGCAGCAGCATTCCTCGCAGCATCCGGGTCCGGATGCCTATGCCGGCAGAAAGGTCGTCGTGATCGGCTCGAACAATTCGGCGCATGATATCTGCGCGGCGCTCTGGGAAGCGGGAGCGGATGTGACGATGGTGCAGCGCTCGTCCACTCACATCGTCAAGTCGGATTCGCTGATGGAGATCGGTCTTGGCGATCTCTATTCCGAGCGGGCAGTTGCTGGCGGCATGACGACGCGCAAGGCCGATCTCATTTTCGCCTCGCTGCCCTACCGCATCATGCACGAGTTCCAGATTCCGATCTACGACAGGATCCGCGAGCAGGATGCGGACTTCTACAAGGCGCTCGAACAGGCCGGTTTCATGCTGGATTTCGGCGATGACGGGTCCGGCCTCTTCATGAAATACCTGCGGCGCGGCTCCGGCTACTACATCGATGTGGGCGCCTGCGACCTTGTCATCGACGGTTCGATCAGGCTGAAATCCGGCTCCGACGTGTCGCATCTGACCGAAGACGCCGTGGTGCTGAAGGACGGCACGGAGCTGCCGGCCGATCTTATCGTCTATGCCACCGGCTACGGCTCGATGAACGGCTGGGCCGCCGATCTCATCTCGCGCGAGGTGGCAGACAAGGTGGGCAAATGCTGGGGCCTCGGCTCCGGCACGACCAAGGATCCCGGTCCCTGGGAAGGCGAACAGCGCAACATGTGGAAGCCGACGCAGCAGCAGGCGCTGTGGTTCCACGGTGGCAACCTGCACCAGTCGCGCCATTATTCGCAATATCTGTCGCTGCAGCTGAAAGCCCGTCAGGTCGGCCTCGAGACACCCGTCTACGGGATGACGCAGCCGCATCATCTGTCCTGATCCCTGTCCGGGCGCCGGTTCCGCCGGCGCCCGCGTCAATGGGCTGGTTGTCTTTTGACGGCAGTCTGCCAGCGATGCGGCGGACGCGCCCTCAAACCATGGTGCACCGTCTTTCATGCGTGCCGGTGCACCCTCTTGATCAGAACCGGACGTCCAGGCCGAGCTTGACCGCATGGTTGCGGCTGTTGTCGGCGAACTGGCCGGAATAGCTGGCCCGCAGGGCGGACTGCTCGGTGAGCGCGACATCGACCCCGAAATCCAGCGCCAGCGCGTCCTTCGCAACCGGCACGCCTGGGCTTTCGAACGAGGCGCCGCTGGTCATGGTGAACGTCGTTTCCGGCGTCACATCGCGCATGGCATGCTGCCAGCCGATCATGCCGTGGACGAAGGTCGGATTGTCGGCGCCTTCGATCTTCGTGTTCACGCGCAGGCCGACCGTGGAGAACAGGTTGCTGTCGGTGCCGCCATTGCTGCCGAGTGCCGCAATGGTGCCGCCGCTTTCGGAAAACCCGTCCGTCTTGACCTGCACATAGCGCAATCCGGCAAAGGGCCGGAACTCGAACTGGTCCGCCGTGAAGCGGTAGTCGATCTCGCCATAGGCCTGGCTGGTGGCTGCGTCATAGTCCGCCGTCAGCCTTTCGCCAAAGGCCGGGAAGATCACGTCCCGCCGGGTGGAAATGTCGTGGCGGCCATAGGAGGCACCGAAGCGCAGGCCAATCGCATCCCACTGCGTGCCCGCAAAGACGCCGAACTGGTAATTGTCCGAACTGGCCGTGGAGAAGCGGTTTGCAACATCGAAATTGGTACGACTGTAGCTGCCGATGAGGCCGAGACGCCAGGTGCTGACGGGAATGTCGACGCCCGCAATCAGGCCGCTGGACGTGCGCTCGGCATTGGCCAGGTAGCCGCTGCCGGTCACATCGCTTCTGCCGCGGATGCCGTCCGTCCAGAAGGTTGCGGCGTCGGGATCTGCCGAGGCCGGTGCCGCAGCCGGACCGGTTGCGGCCGCTGCCATGCCATTGTCCTTCGCCAGTGCCGCCAGCAGGCGGTTGTTGGCGGCGTCCCGCAGGAAGCGGGTGTCATCCATCAGGCCTGCAGTGATGTCGGCATGGATTTCGCCGGAGAGCGCGTTACCCCAGGGGCGGAGATACTTGTAGAAGCCGACGCCTTCTGCGCCGCTGCCGGGAAAACTCTCCTCGCGGTTCAGTACGTTCATCGACCAGCCCGCATCGGTCCAGCGCATGGACAGGCCCTCGACCTCCTGCTCGGCATTGATGTTGAGATTGCCGATGACCTCGACCTTTCCGGTCTCCAGATTGGCCCGGTAGAGTGTCTTGGCGTCGCCATCGGTGGCAAAATACATCCAGCCATCCAGAAGCTTGCCGCCCTGGGCCTGGTCGATGGTTTCAGACAGCGTGATATACTTCACGAAGCTGAAATCGGAGAGCCGGTAGACGGCCATCTCGCTGGCATTGTCATAGGCCATGCCATAGGCGAGTCCGGCCTTGGCATCGACGGCAACCCAGCTTGCGATGTCATGAATGCCATGCGGCGGATCGAGAACATAGGCATTGCCGGTGTAGCTGAGGTCGGATGCATTGTAGACGGCAATCACCGGGTTTGAATACTTGTTGCCCGTGACGGGATCGCGGTTGCTGGAATCCAGCGAGATGTAGAGGAGCCCGTTCGCGTAATCGATATCGCCGATATGGTTGAGGCCGATGTCGGAATATTGCGAGGGCACCTTCAGGTTCGCGGCGATCGCATCGCGGTCGATGCGCACGGTGGTGTAGCCGGGATTGGCAATTTCCAGCGAATGCGTGCCGGAAAAGAACCAGTTCGTTCCGTCGGTGGTCACGCCCTGGCCGCGGGCTGCATCGGCATCGCTGCCGGCAAAGAAGGTGCGTTCGACCATCACCCACGGCTCCTGCGCGCTTGCCGGACGGGGGGCGGACATCAGCATTGCAGCGGCCGCCGCCGCCGGGAAAATCGCACAGCTGCGCAGACAAAGTGCGCGCAAGGAGGCAAGGCCGCGGCCGGACGCTGCGCGTCGGCGGAAGCCGGAAACAGGAGACAACATGACTGGAGGACCTTCTGCTGACGGGATCAAAAACAGGGCGCGATGGATCCGTGCCCGGGCGCGGACACACACCATCCGTGAAGGGGCCGGGGCACCATGCGCATGGTCGTCAGACGGCTCACGGAACCATCGCCTTCGATGGCACCCGAACCGTTGCGCCGGTGTCCTTGTCCTTCGGTACCCCGGACTAATCCTCTCTCATGACAGCGAAATGAAAATTATGAATATTCATAAAAATAAACCGGAGGCGCGTGTGCCCTTTGCGCAGCTGCGTTCCTGGCGTGCGGGAACGTGAGCGCTGAGATCCCGCCAGATCTCGTGACGCCGCCGGCGTACTCCATGCAAGGATCTGTCGATGGGGAGACGTCGGCCATGCGATCGCTGCGTCTGTCGCATGGCACCGCACGCGGCGATCAGATCCAGCCGCCGTCCACGACGAATTGCTGGCTGGTGCACATGCGGCTGTCGTCTGCCGCCAGGAACAGCGCCATGCGGGCGATGTCGTCCGGCTGCACCTTGTCCTCCAGGCACTGACGGTCGCGGATCTGGCGCTCGCCGGCTGCGTCCAGCCACAGCTTCATCTGCCGTTCCGTCATCACCCAGCCCGGCACGAGGGCATTCACCCGGATGCGTTCCGGGCCGAATTCGCGGGCGAGTGCGCGGGTCATGCCCCAGACGGCCGCCTTGGCAGTGACATAGGCGGGGCAATCGGCATCCCCGACCATCCAGGTGATGGAGCTGAAATTGATGATGGAGCCGCCGCCGGCGTCACGCATCATCGGCCGCACGGCCTGGGCAGCAAAGAACTGGTGCTTCAGGTTGACGCTCATCCGGTCGTCCCAGTAGGCGGGCGTCACGTCTTCGGTACGATGCCTGTCGTCATTGCCGGCGTTGTTGAGGAGAGCCGTCACCGGACCATGCGTCTTTGCCGCCACGTGAATGGCCTGGCGCAGCGCATCGGTGTCCCGCAGGTCGCAGGGCAGGAAGAGCGGTGCTGTGTGACCCTTTCCCGCGATCTCCTCCACCAGAACCTTCGAGGGTTGTTCTGCGATGTCGACGAAGGTGACGCGGCTGCCCTGTGCTGAAAAGTGCCGCACCAGACTTGCGCCGATGCCGCTGCCGCCGCCGGTGATGAAGATGCTTCGGTCCTGCAGGCTGGGATAGGTGGCGAAAGGGGTCTGGAACGTCATCGTGGTCTGACTCCGGAAGAGGGGTGGCGGGATGCCTGACGGATAATGTTGTATATTTCGATTATTCGGAATTTTTCCATACCATCTTTGACCGGTGATGCATTATGCATCGAAGCGCGAGCGTTTCTATGCACGCGGCGTGACCGGCGCTTCGAGGCTTCATCCCGAAGGTTTCAGATGATCAAGACGACCTTAGACCCTGTGCATTTCTCGGTGGCCCTTGGCGGCGATGGCGGTCGCGGTGGCAATCTGCACGAGATCCTGGTGCGGCGGCTGGGTCACATGATCGTCTCGGGCGTCTTTGGCGCAGGCGAGGTGCTGCCGCCCGCCGATGAGTTGTGTCAGCGTTTTGACGTGACTCGCAGCGTTCTGCGCGAGGGTCTGAAGGTTCTGTCCGGCAAGGGCATGATCGAGGCACGGCAGAAGACGGGCACCCGCGTGCGCCCGCGTGCCGACTGGAACCATCTGGACCCCGATCTTCTGCTCTGGCGCTTTGCCTCTCCAAAGATCGATGATGTCGTGGCGCTGTTTGAACTGCGCCGCGCCATCGAACCGGAGGCCGCAGCGCTTTGCGCCCGCCGCGCCACCGCCGAGCAGATTGCAACGCTGCGCGAGATCATGCAGCGTATGGAGGAGGCGGCCAGCGACAATGCCGCGTTCGCCCTGCCGGATCTGCAATTCCATCTGGCGATCCTGCGCTTCACCGGCAACGATCTGATCGGCAGCCTGTCGGGCATGATCGAGGTGGCGCTGCTGATCAGTTTCCGGCTGTCGGACGAAATCACCGGCGACCAGCGCCACGCCATTCCCTTGCACCGCGCATTGCTGGACGCAATTTCCACCCGCGACGAACCTCGCGCCCGCGCCGCGACGCTCACCCTCCTCGACGGCGCCGAAAGCGATGTGCGCCGAGTGATCGCGCGCAATGGCGGCATTGTGGGTTTTCGCGCCTGACACGGTCACCATGATCGGCGTCACGGCGGCGCAACCAGCCGCGACGCATGCATCGTGCCTGCGCAAACCGTTTCCGTGAAGGGCGCTTTCCTGCGTTGCGCAACCCATACCTCCGTGCAGGTCGCGCCATACCACCCGATGATTCCAGAGACCGGCGCACCGATCATATTCTGACGGGCACAAGCCGGTCGGTCGCCTTCGGCCCGAAGCCCATGAATGTCCCGGTCATTCCGGGTGTCATCCACGTGCTCCGGGCATACGGCCGGCCTTAGATGGTGGTCATGTCTGGCCCGTATTGCCATCGGCAGCAAGGGCCTGACGCTGAGGAGGCGACGATGCGAAAACTGACTGTCAGGATTGTGGGCGGTTCCCTTGCGGGTCTCTTTGCCGGCATCCTGCTGCAGCAGGCCGGCCATGATGTGCGTATCTTCGAACGCTCGGGACATGGTCTTGCGGGGCGAGGTGCCGGCCTGGTCGGCCAGCGCGATCTGCTGCACATCTTGCGATTGATCGGATGCGAACATGTGGCGCATGTCGGTGTCGTCGCCCGCGAACGCGTCTATCTGGCGCGTAATGGCAGCGTGGCGCGCAGGCTTGACATGCCGCAGACCCAGATCTCCTGGGACGTCCTGTTCGAAACGGTCGCGTCCCGCATCGCACCCGAGACCTATGCGCTTGGTCGCGCCGCCATCACTGTGCGCGACGGGGATGACGGCGCGGAGATCGTCTTTGGCGACGGCGAGACGGAGAGGGTCGATCTCGTCATCGGAGCCGATGGCCTTGGCTCGATGGTGCGCGCCGCGGTCAACCCGGATGACAGCGGAAACCGCTATGCCGGTTATGTCGCCTGGCGCGGCCTTGTTCCGGAAGCAGCCCTGCCACGAGCGGCCGCCATGCTTCTCGATCGCTTCGCCTTCTACATCGCGCCGGGCGTGCACGTGCTTGGCTATCTCGTTCCGGGGCCGAAGGGCGAAACGGACATTGGCCGCCGTCGTTACAACTGGGTCTGGTTTCGGCCGGTGCCGCAGCAGGATCTGGCTGCAACCTTTACGGACAAGGACCGGCAAAGCCACGTCTTTTCGCTGCCGCGCGGCGGGCTGTCCGAGGATCGTCTTGTGGCCTTGCGTGCGGATGCCACGCGCGTGCTGCCGCCGCAGTTCGCGCTTGCGGTGGCGGCAGAGCCGCTGCCCTCCATCCAGGGCATCTTCGATTACGAAGCGCCGCGCATGATCGGCCGCTCGATCGCCCTTATCGGGGATGCCGCCTTCGTGGCACGTCCACATACGGCCATGGGGGTGTCCAAGGCGGCCGGCGACGTGATGGCGCTCAGCCATTGCCTTGCCGCGACAGAGGAGCTCCCGGCCGCCTTGCATCGCTATGAGGCAGACCGCATCGGTGTCGGCCGGGATATCGTCGCCTATGGTCGACAGCTGGGAGCCTCCGCGCTGTAGGAGCATGCGCCGGCTGACCTCGCCTGGAAAGGGCGGCGTCAGCCCTTCGATCGCGTCCGTGGAACGGAACCCGCCCGAAACGCCCGGTCTCATTCGGTTCGCGTAATGGCGCACGCCATCCGGTTTCTGCCTTTACGGAATTGCCTCAGCGGCGGGCGCCGATATGGTGGAGGGCCAAGTGGATCTGTGCGACGACGGCCGCGCCTTCGCCCACCGCTGCGGCGACCCGTTTGGTCGAGCCGGCGCGGACATCGCCGATCGCAAACACGTTCGGCAGGCTCGTTTCCAGCGGCAGCGGCCTCCGCGTCTGTTCGCCCGCCGCATCGAAGCCCTGGCCGGTGATGATGAACCCCTTGGGGTCGGTGCGGATATGGTCACGGACCCAGCCGGAATTGGGATCGGCACCGATGAACAGGAACAGATGATGCAGCGGCAATTGCGCCATGCTGCCGTCGCGACGGTTGCGCACGGTTGCGGAGCATAACCTCTGCGCCGCATTGCCTTCGATGGCATCCACCTCGCAATTCAGGTGGAAGACAACGTTTGGCAGCGCTTTGATGCGATCGATCAGATACCGGGACATGGTTTCTTCCAGCGCGCGGCGCACCACGAGATGGAGCTTGCTGACCTGCGGCGCAAGGAACGCGATGGCCTGACCGGCCGAGTTGCCGCCGCCGACGAGAACCACATCCTGTCCGGCGCAGAGCTTTGCCTCGATGGGCGAGGCCCAGTAGGAAATGCCGTTGCCCTCGAAAGCCGCGATGCCTTCGATCTCCGGGCGCCGGTAGCGCGCGCCGGAGGCGACGACGATCGTGCGGGCCTCCACCTGTCTGCCGCCTGCAAGGGCAAGCGACAGGAAGCTGCCGGTGCGTTGCGCCGGAACCAGGTCCTCGACAGCGACGGGCAGCACCACTTCCGCGCCGAACTTGAGCGCCTGGTTGTAGGCCCGGCCGGCGAGCGCCTGTCCTGAAATACCGGTGGGGAAACCGAGATAGTTTTCGATGCGTGAGGAGGCGCCGGCCTGACCGCCCACGGCGCGTTCGTCGAGGACGATTACGGAAAGCCCTTCGGATGCGGCATAGACGGCGGTTGCAAGCCCTGCGGGACCGGCGCCGACGATCGCTACATCATAGATCTTGCCCACGGGCAGGTCCGGGGTCATGCCAAGACAGGTCGCTGCTTCGGCATCGTTCGGGTTGCGAAGGATCGTTCCGTTCGGACAGACCATCAGCGGCAGTTCGGCGGCCTGGATACCGAGGCGATCGATCAGCGCCTTGCCTTCTCCCTCGATCGCGGCATCCAGGACGGTGTAGGGAAAGGCGCCGCGTGCCAGAAAGCCCTGCAGGCGGGCGAGGGCAGCATTGCCGGCGATGCCGATCAGCACCGAGCCGGCCCCGGTATCGATGAGGTTGACGCGACGCAGGATGAGCGCGCGCATGATGACTTCGCCGACCTCTGCGGAGCCGATGACCAGTGCGCGCAGATGGGCGGTGTCGAAGGGCATGGCCGTGCAGCCCGTCTGCCCGGCGCGTGCGCCGGCAAGCGTCGGCCGGCCGGAGAGCTGGTTGACCTCGCCGGACAGCTGGCCGACACCATGGCAGGTGATCGACGCTTCGCCGGAAAGCCCCTCGTGACGATAGACCTCCATGCTGCCCTCGATCACCAGCCAGGCGGGCGCCTGACGATCTCCGACCGAATAGATGGCCTCGCCGGGTGAAAACCGGACTGGCTCGCCGCTCGCAAAGCGTCTCGCCATCTCGATCTGGTCCGGGGAAAGCACTGGAAACATCTGGTGCCGTCGCGTGCTGAGATCTTCCATCGATTTCCCCTGCGGTTGTTCAAATCGGATATTCCCTTGCGGGACCTGCAAGCGCTCGGCATCTTTCCGGGAGAGCAGCTCAGAAACCGTGGTTGGCGGCAGTCCGGGATGCGGCGGGCCGGGTCCGGAACGCCAGCTCCAGCGAACGCCTGCGGCCGATCAGCTCGGCATTCAGAAGCCGGTATTGCAGGCGGCAGAAGGAGGCGGGGTCGAGCGCCACATGGCGGCCGGTCTTCGTGGCGGCGCGGGCGGCAAGGCAGGAAAGGTCATCCGGCTTTCCGGTTTCGGGAAAAGAGGTTGCCGTGGCCTGGGTGGACAGGCCCGCGAGCCATACCATGCGCTGCGGCGCGAGAATGCGGAAGGCACCGGCCGAGGCGACCTCCTCGGCACGTACCAGCCCCGGTTCGGCTGTCCGCAGCAGAACGGCATTGCCGGAGAGAAGGGCGATGGCAACACATGCAAGCGCCACCGTGACGGCAAGCCGGCGCGGCTTGCGTCTCTCTATCATCAGGCGGAGGGAGGTCATGCCGTGCTCCTTGAAAAGAGGGAGGTGTCGTCGGCGGATCGCTGTCTTAAAGGAGCCGCCCGTCTGGAACACAGATTACGAAGAGCAGCCAATCCGGGCATCTATACAGAAGTGTAGTTCGGCTCTGCGGAAGGTTTAGGCGGGCATCGAACAGGAGAGGCTGCCCCTGGTCGCGCGCACCATGCGCATCATTGTGCCCCGGCAGCGCCCTGATCGTGGGCACGCGGTCGCCAGAGCAGGCAAGGGGACGCCGTCACGGGGTGGCGTGTGGGATGAATGGGATGAGGTGTCGTCGAGGCCGTTTCGATGCCGGGCCTTCCTGCCTATCGATCCCGCGCCGCAAGTTTCTGTTCAAGCCAGCTCATGGCCTGTTCGGCCATCAGGTGAAGGGTAACGCCCGTCAGGCCGCCGAGCACCACCTCGCTGCCGCGCCAGTAGCCGGCCGAGAGGAGCGTGACGTTCGGATCCCGTGCGAAGAACAGGATCGGCGCGGTCCACATGGCCACCTTCAGGTCCGGCCAGCGCCGGACAAGCGCCGCGCAAAGCGCGACGCTGATTCCGGTCTGGGCCGCCGTGCCCCAGCCGGCCACGGCGATCAGGCTGCCGGCGATCACGGCAACCGCGATGCCGACAACGGTGCCTGCGAACCGCCAGATGACTGCGCTCCTCGTCTGGTCGAGGTTGTCCTGCGAGACGATCACGCCGGTGATGGAGGCCCATACCGGATGTTGAAGACCGAGCGCTGCAGCCAGCGCATAGGCGAGGGTTGCCGCGCCGGAGCAGCGCAGCACGAAGGCGATGTCGCGGAGCGTCATCGGAAGCCTCCGCGTCAGAGCCGCAGATTGGTGCGGGCCAGCTCGATGATCTCGTCGCCCCGGCCATTCATGATCGCCTTCAGCATGTAGAGGCTGAAGCCCTTGGCCTGCTCGAGCTTGATCCTGGGCGGCATCACCAGTTCCTGCTGCGCGGTGACCACATCGACCAGTGCCGGTCCCGGATGGGCGAAAGCCTCGCGTAGCGCGCCTTCCAGCTCGCCGGCCTTTTCAACGCGAAAACCCCTCACGCCGATCGCCTCGGCCATTGCCGCGAAATTCGGGTTCTTGAGGTCTGTGCCGGTGTCGAGATAGCCGCCCGCCTTCATCTCCATGGCGACAAAGCCGAGCGAGCCATTGTTGGAAACCACGATCTTGACCGGCAGATCCAGCTGGGACAGCGACAGGAAATCCCCCATCATCATCGTGAAGCCGCCATCACCCGACAGCGAGATGACCTGACGGTCGGGGGCGGCCGCCTGCGCGCCAATCGCCTGAAGCATGGCATTGGCCATGGAGCCATGGTTGAAGGAGCCGATCAGGCGGCGCTTGCCGTTCATTTTCAGGTAGCGCGCCGCCCAGACGGTCGGGGTGCCCACGTCGGCGGTGAAGATGGCATCCTCCGTGGCAAGTTCGCTGACGAGGCGGGTGAGGTGCTGCGGATGGATCGGCTGCCCGTCCCGGGAGGGTTGCGCAAGATCGTCCAGTCCCTTGCGCGCCCTGGCATAATGGGCGCGGGCGGCCTCGAGGAAACCGGTATCCCGATCCGGCCGGATGCGCGGCAGCAACGCCTCGATCGTTTCCGTGACGTCGCCGACGATCCCGAGCGACAGATGCGCCCGCTTGCCGAGGGCGGAGGGATCGCGGTCCACCTGCACGATCCTGGCCTTGTCCGGATAGAAGTTGCGGTAGGGAAAGTCGGTGCCCAGCATCAGAAGCGTGTCGCAGTTGAGCATCGCATGATAGCCGGAGGAAAAACCGATGAGCCCGGTCATGCCCACATCGAAGGGATTGTCCCATTCGACATGTTCCTTGCCACGCAAGGCGTGCACGACGGGGGCACCCAGCCGGCGGGCCAGTTCTACCACCGCATCATGGGCGCCGGCGCAGCCGCTGCCGGCCAGGATCGTGACCGCCTCCGATCCGTTGAGCAGTTCGGCGAGTCGTCCCAGCTCTGCTTCGGAAGGCCGCAGGCGCGGGGGTGCAAGAGGAGCCCAGTCGGTGCCACCCCCCTCGGGGGCCGTCTGCAGGGCGACATCGCCCGGCAGTACGATCACCGCCACGCCGCGCTGGCCGATGGCTGCGCGCATGGCCCGGTGCAGCACCTGCGGCATCTGCGCCGGGTTCGTCACCAGCTCCACGAAGTGGCTGCATTCACGAAACAGGTCCTGCGGGTGGGTTTCCTGGAAATAGCCGAGACCGATTTCCGACGAGGGAATATGCGCCGCAATGGCCAGCACCGGCACGTGATTGCGATGGCAGTCGAACAGGCCGTTGATCAGGTGAAGGTTGCCGGGGCCACAGCTGCCCGCGCAGACCGCAAGTTCACCCGTCACGGCGGCCTCTGCACCGGCCGCAAAGGCTGCGGTTTCCTCATGCCTCACATGCATCCATGTGATGCGATCCAGCCGCCGCAGGCTGTCATTCAGGCCGTTCAGGCTGTCGCCGGTGACGCCCCAGATCCGTTTGACGCCGGCATTGGCGAGTGTCTGCGCGGTCAGATCGGCGATGGTCATGCTCATGAGCGTTTCTCCTTCTTGCGAGGGCGGACGAAGGCAAGCTGTCGCGCGACAGCTTGGGTTCAAGTGCGAGCCAGTGAGAAGCAGCCTTGCAAATTTCGCTGCCGTCTTCCCGCTTCTGTCGCCAGGGGTGACCGGTCGCATTCCCGATCGGTCACGGCTGCTGGCCGAGGGCTGTCTCCAGGGATGTCATCAGCCTGTCGATGGTGACGGGCTTGCGAAGAAAGGCGAGCGCGCCTCCGCTGAGGGCAGCCTGGCGTGTCCGCTCGTCTTCATAGGAGGTAACAAAGATCATCGGCGGATGCGGTCCCCGACGGTTGAGTTCATTCTGAAGTTCGATGCCGGAGAGACCCGGCATTTTCACATCCACGAGGATGCAGTCGACCGGCGTTTCCCGGCCCGAGGTGAGAAACGCCTCGGCCGAAGCAAACAGGCGGCACTGGTAGCCGAAGGACATGATCAGGTCGTCCATGGCTTCACGGATGGCCTGGTCATCATCGATGACGGCAATGGTGGGGACGGCGGGCAAGGAAGAGGCCTTTTTGTCGGTGTCTTTCCTCCTCTATGCGCCGATGATCCCTCGAAAGATACCATACTAAGAGACAGGTGGCCGATGCCTGTCGCCGAGCAGTTCGACCTTTCTGACGAGATCGGCGACCGAGTGCGCCTCCATCTTGCGCATGACATTGCCGCGATGCAGCTTGACGGTGACCTCGCTGATGCCGAGTTCGTAGGCGATCTGCTTGTTCATCAGCCCGCGCACGACGGCCATCATCACTTCCCGTTCGCGGGGCGTCAGTTGCTCGGCAAGGGAGGCGATGGCGGCATTCTGCGCACTTTCGCGTCGCCGGGACCTGTCGCGTTCCATGGCCGCGGCGACGGCATCCAGAATATCCTGCTCCTTGAACGGCTTGGTCAGGAAGTCCACGGCCCCGGCCTTCATCGCCCTGACGGTCATCGGTATGTCGCCGAACCCGGTCATGAAAATGATCGGCATCCTGTTGCCCAGGCGCTCCAGTTGCGCCTGGAAATCCAGCCCGCTGATGCCGGGAAGCCGCACGTCCAGAAGCAGGCAGCCATGCCGTCCGAGATCGGCTCTCTCAAGAAAGTCGACCGTGCTTTCAAATGCTTCTGCGTCAAACTTCATCGAGCGAAAGAGGTCGGTCAGGGCTTCGCGCATGGCCATGTCATCATCAACGATGAACACCACGGGCCTCGTCGGCTCTTCCTTCGCCTGTCTGCGGGGATCAGGCACGCTCGACCTCCGGATGGACGGGCATCAAGATCGAGAAGACGGCGCCGCCCTGCGGATGGTTGTCGCCGGTCAGACTGCCGCCGCGCGCCTCCAGCGTTGCCCGGCAGATGGACAGCCCGATGCCCATGCCGGTGGCCTTGGTCGTGAAGAAGGGCGAGAACAGCTTGTCCCTGATCGCTTCGGCAATGCCGGGGCCCGTGTCGCGGATGGTGAGGCGGATGGTGCCTGCGTCCTGGCTTTCCGTTCGCACGATAATGGCGCGGTTCTCGATGCCGGCCTCATCCATGGCCTGGATCGCATTGGTCAGCAGGTTGATCAGCACCTGCTGCAGTTCGATCTTGACGGCCCTCACTGGCGGTGTGTGTTCGCGTTCGATACGGACCTTTGTCCCGCTGCGGTCCAGTTCGTGTTCCAGAAGCGCCAGCGTGTCCTCGATGAACGCGTCGAGATCGAAGGTCTCGGTGCTGCCGTCACGCCGGGCAAGCAGGCTGCGGGTGTTATGGATAATGTCGCTGGCGCGCTGGCTGTCGCGGACCATCCGCTCGGCGCAGCGGCGCGCAGCCGCGAGATCGGGCGGGTCGCGATCCAGCCAGCGCAGCAATGTCTGGGCGTTGACGACGATCGCGCCGAGCGGCTGGTTCAGCTCATGGGCAAGCGACGCGGACATGACACCCACCGCGGCTGCCTTCGAGGCCTTCGTCAGTTCCGCCTGCGCTTCGCCGAGTGCCTTCAGCGCGAGCTCCCGCTGGGTGATGTCCACCATGCTGACGATCACCCGGTGGAAGGCGAGCGGTTCTTCCGGAAAGCTGATGGAGAGCAGCACCAGCTTGTCATCGCCGCCGTGCGTGCGGATCAGCACCTTGTCCTCGAAGACACGGCGGTTGTCCATGATGGCCTGCAGCATATCGAGGAACTTGTCGGAGGCGGTCGTGATCGACTGCTTGAGTGTCCCCGTTGCGGAGGCATCGCAGCCGAGCAGTTCCTTGCCGGCCTCGTTGGAGGCAACCACGGTGATCAGGTCGATGCAGCGCTCGGTGAAGTCGGGATGGGCGCGCGCATGGGCCCGCACGTCGACAATGCCCTGCTGCTTCAGCCCCATCAGCACGGCGTGAAGTTTCGAATAGTCACGTTCCCACAGGGCAACGCGCGTGCGGTCGAAGATCGAACGGTAGCGCCCCTCGCTTTCCCTGAGTGCGGCGTTGATGGACAGCAGCGCCAGCCGTGCGGTTTCCGTCTTGACCAGCAGCATGGTGGTGATGACGAGGGCCGCAAGCGCCACGACGAGCCGCAGCATCGCTTGCAGATCGGTCTCGCCCGCATGGGTCAGCGCGTAGGAGACGAGGCTCAGAAAACCGCAGAGGCAGGACAGTGTGATCAGCCCGACGCGCGTGATGGCCTGCGCTGCAAGCAGCACGGTGATGGCGTAGAGAACGGCGATCGCACCCTCGATGTCGGTATAGGTATCGACATAGAAGACCGTGGCCGCCAGGGCCAGAGCCGTGGCGCCGAAGGCGATATGGTAAGCGCCGCCTTCCGGTTCGCGAGAGCGAAATATCGCCGATGCAATCGACATTGTTCCCCCCGGTGCGATGTTCGCGACAATCCGGCGTTTTCGTGCAGTCTGACCCGAAGGTGGGTGCGATCTGCCGCCTGGTGTCATGACTTCTAGCGGGAACGGGTGCGGCGATCTTGAACGATACGCGGGTTCCTTGGACGAAATCGCCTGTGTCGTGAAAGATGCCGCGTGGTGCCCGCAGCCCCCCAAAAAAGAAGGCCGTCTCCGGGCGGCAGGAGACGGCCTTGGCGGATCTCGCAAGGGGATCCGCGGCTCCGGAGGAGGGGAGGACACCGGAGCATCTGGCTTTCCGCCAGTCGCCATCGGGAGGGGCGATGAACAAAGGCTAGCCTGCGGTCTGCGCCCGCGAAACTGAACTTAGGTATGGGATCGAGTGTACCTGTAGCCGATTTCGCCACCCTCCACGTTCTTCCTATCCTCGGTGCCGATCAGACAGCCGCGACGGGATCGCCAGGCGGCTTTCGCGGTCAACCGCACGAAGGAGAACGATCATGAACACGATCACTGCAGCCCAACACCGCAAGCTCCCGCTTGCCACGCCGACCGACCTTGGCGCCGATGCCACCCGCGACATTTCGGCGGCGCTGACGGCATTGCTGGCGGATGTCTTCGCCCTCTACATCAAGACCAAGAATTTTCACTGGCACGTGTCGGGGCCGCATTTCCGCGACTACCACACCCTTCTCGATGAGCAGGGGGGCCAGATCTTCGCCATGACCGACGATATCGCCGAGCGTATCCGCAAGATCGGCGGCACCACGCTGCGTTCGATCGGCCACATCGCCCGCCTCCAGCGCCTTCTCGACAATGACGCGGATTTCGTGACACCCGACGACATGCTGGCCGAGCTGCGCGAGGACAACAAGCAGCTCACGGTTCTGTTGCGCCAGGCGCACGCGCTGACCTCGGACCATAACGACCATGCAACGACCAGCCTGATCGAAAACTGGATCGACGAGACGGAACGCCGCACCTGGTTCCTGTTCGAAACAACCCGCCGTGCGCTCTGACCGGACGCATCCCTTCGGCCCGTCGTGCATTCCCCCTCTAGGCAGGAGAACACTGCAATGATCGACACCCCGACCGAACTGGCGGTCTCCAGACGGCATGTGCTGCTGGGCAGCGCCGTCCTGTCCACCGCGATGGCCATGCCCTCGCTCGCCCTCTCCAAAACCGCGTCACCCTCGAAGGAAGGAATGCCTCCCATGACCGAACTGTTTGTGAAGACCAAGGATAACGTCCAGATCTACGTCAAGGACTGGGGTCCGAAGAACGCCCAGCCGATCGTGTTCCATCATGGCTGGCCGCTGTCGTCCGACGACTGGGATGCCCAGATGCTGTTCTTCGTCCAGCACGGCTACCGCGTGGTGGCGCATGACCGGCGCGGCCACGGCCGTTCCGAGCAGGTGAGCGAGGGGCATGACATGGATCATTACGCCGCCGATGCCTTCGCCGTCGTCGAACATCTCGATCTGAAGAATGCCGTCCATATCGGTCATTCCACCGGTGGCGGCGAGGTGGCGCGTTATGTCGCGAAGTTCGGCCAGCCGCATGGCCGTGTTGCCAAGGCGGTGCTGGTTGCAGCCGTTCCGCCGCTGATGCTGAAGACGCCATCCAATCCGGGCGGCCTGCCAATGGAGGTCTTCGACAGTTTCCGCAAGGGGGTCGCCGACAACCGCGCCCAGTTCTTCCTCGACGTGCCGACCGGCCCCTTCTACGGCTTCAATCGTCCGGGGGCGGCGGTCTATCCCGGCGTCATCCAGAATTGGTGGCGTCAGGGCATGATGGGCAGCGCCAAGGCGCATTACGATGGCGTCAAGGCCTTCTCCGAAACCGACCAGACCGAAGACCTGAAGACGATAACCGTGCCGACGCTGGTGCTGCACGGCGACGACGACCAGGTGGTGCCGATCGCCGATTCCGCCGAACTTTCGGTCAAGCTTCTGAAGAAAGGAACGCTGAAGGTCTACAAGGGATACCCGCACGGCATGCTGACGACCCATGCGGACGTGATCAACCCCGATCTGCTCGCCTTCGTGAAGGGCTGACCCTTCTCACCGCTGCCTGCATGGGCCCATGCAGGCGGCGGGAGATCCCGATCCGTTCCGGACGATGCCGCCCGCCAGTGTCGGGCGGCATACTGAGTGTTGCATTGCCGGATCGGCAACGAAACGCACTCAAAATTGTTCTTTATGCGAACGCCTGCTTCGGCAATGATCCCCTCATAATCTCAAAAAGAGAGGGGTCCGAAATGTCGCAGTTCACAGTCAGCAGGCGAGACTTCATGAGGACGGCGGCGGCGATCAGTGCCGTTGCCGCAGGCCAGACACTTGTTTCCATTCAGCCCGCAGGCGCGGCCTCGCCGGCGAAGGTGCGCATGCAGCTCGGCTGGCTCGCTTCCAACGGCCTGCTGGGTGAGGTCGTTGCCATGAAGAAGGGGTTTTACGCCGAGCAGGGCCTTGAACTCGAAATCGTTCCGGGCGGACCCAATGTCGATGGCGTCGCGGGTGTTGCCTCCGGCCAGTCGACCCTCGGCCAGATTTCCTCCAGCCCCTCCATCATGCTTGCGCGGGGCGCCGGCGTGCCGATCAAGGCAATTGCTGCCGGTTACCAGAAGCACCCTTATGCCTATTTCTCCCGCAAGGGAAAACCGATCCGGTCTGCGCAGGACATGATCGGCAAGACCGTCGCGATACAGCCGACCGGCGCCATCCTGCTGCGCGCGCTGCTTGCCAGGAACAATGTCCCCGAAGACAAGGTCAAGATCGTCAACATGGGGGCGGACATGAACCAGCTCGTCACCGGACAGGCCGATGCCGTCGTGGGCTGGATCACCAATACCAACGCGCTGAAGGTGCTGGGGGATGACCGCGTCGACCTGATGCTGTGGGATGCCGGCATCCAGCTATATGCCAACGTCTACTATACGACCGATGCCGAACTGGCGAAGCACCCGAAGGAACTCTCCGGCTGGATGGCGGCAACCGCCAAGGGCTGGGGCTATGCCCGGGACCACCAGGCTGAAGCCGTCGGCATTCTCGTGGACACTTTCCCCAATCTCGACAAGGCCAGCGAAATGGAAGCGATCGGCCCGCTGATGAAGTTCGCCTTCAACGAGACCACGAAGAGCGCCGGCTGGGGGGCGATGACCAAGGACAACTGGGCCGCCCAGATCAAGTCCTATGCCGATCTCGGCCAGTTCAAGGACAAGGTGCCGACGGTGGACGATGTCATGACGCTCTCGGTTCTGGACGCCACGGCCGACATCCGCAAACAGGTGGGATGACGCGCATGGCAATGGCTCAGCACAAGATCGATCTGCAGGCCCCCGAGCTTGCGCCTCCTGCGGTGTCCGTCGAGCATCTGCACGTGCGTTTCGGTGGTGGTCAGTCGGAATTTACCGCCCTGAAGGACGTGTCCGTCACCATCCCCAAAGGGGCGCTGGTGACCATGATCGGTCCTTCGGGATGCGGAAAATCCACGCTGTTGCGCTGCATCGCGGACCTCGTGCCCGTCAGCGATGGCACGATCTCCGTGCTGGGCCAGACGCCGCGGAAGGCGCGCGAGGGGCGTGATTTTGCCTTCGTCTTTCAGGAGGCGACGCTGCTGCCCTGGCGCAGTGTTCTCGATAATGTGCGCCTGCCGCTCGAAGTGGGCCGGCGCGCCGATACCGCGGCCTATGCGGACCCCGAGCGGCTGCTGGCACTCGTGGGGTTGCAGGGGCGGGAGAAGGCGCTGCCGCACGAGCTTTCCGGAGGACAGCGCCAGCGGGTGGCGATTGCGCGTGCGCTGATCAGCCGGCCGCGGATACTCCTGATGGACGAGCCCTTCGGCGCGCTGGACGAGATTACCCGCGACAAGCTCAACGAGGAACTGCTGCGGATCTGGAAGGAGACGGGCACCACCATCGTCTTCGTCACCCACTCGATCCCCGAAGCCGTCTTTCTCGGCGAACATGTGCTGATGCTTGCCGCCCATCCCGGTCGGGTCAAGGCCTACATCAAGGTGGATCTGCCGACCGAGCGAACGCTTGCCATCCGCGATACCGTGGAATTCATCCGCATCACCGCGCATCTGCGCCGGCTTCTGGAGGAATGCTGATGACCGATACGCTGCATTCCGTGGCCCCCACCGCGCGGGCCGGCATGGAGCCGGCCGTTCGTCGGGCGCTTCGAGCAAACCGCCTGCTCGCACCTGTCGCCGATCATATGCCGGCAATCCTCGCCATTGCAGGCTGCGTGATGCTCTGGCAGCTGGTGGTCTGGGCCTTTTCGGTGCCCACCTTCATGGCGCCGAGCCCGATTGCCGTTCTCTCCGCCTTCCGGGAAAACGGCGTAATCCTCTGGAACAACCTTCTGCCGACGCTGCTCGAAGCGGCGCTGGGCTTCGTGTCCGGCAATCTCGTCGCCATCCTGCTCGCGGTCTGGTTCGTCTACAGTCCGCTTGCGGAACGGGCCTTCTATCCGATTGCCGTGATCATCAAGTCTATCCCGATCATTGCGCTGGCGCCGATCCTGGTCCTGCTGGTCGGGAATGGCATCGCACCGAAGATCATCATCGCCGGGCTGATTTCATTCTTCCCGACGCTGGTGAACATGGTGCAGGGGCTGAAATCCGCGAGCCCGGCCATGCTGGACCTGATGCGTGTCCTGTCGGCCAGCAATGCGGAGATCTTCTGGAAGGTGCGGCTGCCGGCCTCCTTGCCTTTCCTGTTCGCCGCCCTGAAGATTGCGGCCACCAGCAGCGTGATGGGGGCGATCGTCGCCGAATGGATCGGCTCCAGCTACGGTCTCGGTGCCCTGATCATCGAGGCGACCTACAATTTCCGTTCGCCGCTACTTTACGCGACGGTGGTGATTGCGGCCGCGCTCGCCGTCATCCTGTTCTTTGTGGTGGCGATCGTCGAGAAGAAAGTGGTGCGCTGGAAACCCGGCAACCACGGCTGAACCGTTCCAAATCCCTCTGAAAACCTGGCCCGCGTTCGAAGCATCGACCGTGCCCTTTGTCATGCCGGCATGTCCGGGAGGAAAATCCATGCAAGCCATGATCGCTGTCCCTCAGAAACAGGCCAAGATCGTCGACCGCTCGGATGTGGTCGTGGTCGGAGGCGGCCCCGCCGGCATTTCGGCCGCCATCTCGGCCGCCCGCAACGGCGCGTCGGTAACGCTCATCGAGCGCTATCCCTATCTCGGCGGTCTTGCCGCCGGCGGCATGGTTCTCGTTCTCGATGATATGGTCAACGGACTGGATATCACCGTGCAGGGGATCTGCACCGAGATGATAGAACGCATGCGCGCGAAAAACCTCTGCGTTGTGCCCGACGAGAATGACCGCCAGATCGACCGGCGTGACCTGCCGGAAAGCTGGCGTCGCTGGGCACGCTGGGGGCTCTTCGATTTTCACACGCCGACCGCCCCGCACCCGATCTGTTATGCGGCCGCCTTCGATCCGGATGCATTCAAGCAGGTTTCCTATGACATCTTTGCCGAATGCGGCATCAAGCTTCGCACGCACAGTTGGTTTGCCTCTGCCATCGTCGAGGATGCGACGATCAAGGGTGTCATCTGCCAGACCAAGTCCGGTCTCGAAGCCATCATGGCGGGCGTGGTGATCGATGCGACCGGCGACCTGGACGTCGCGGCCAATGCCGGCGCCTCCCATGTCGAGGACAGCTTCATCCTCACCACGGTCTCGCGCTGGGGCGGCGTGGATACGGAGGCCGCCGAGCGTTTCGAGTTCGAGGAACCGGAGCGGTTCAAGCGTCTCGACCACGAAGCCAAGCGGTTGATCGGCGGATGCTGGTCCTACTGGTGGCTGAAGACGCCGCTGCCGGGCGTCATCTGGCTCAACTGCCCGCACATGCCGAAACTGTCCGGTCTCAAGGTCGAGGATCTCGCTGCCGCCGAGGTGGAGGGCAGGGCGCGCATGGGGCGGCTGCTCGAATTTGCACGCCAGACGCTGCCGGGCTTCGAAAAGGCTTATGTGGTGGATTTCGCGCCCCAGACCGGCGTCCGCCAGACGCGCATGCTGCAGGGCGAATATGTGGTGACCAAGGAGGATGTGATGAGCCGGCGTCACTTTGCCGACAGCGTCTGCCGGGGCAGGGACTATTACACCCCGTATCGGGCGCTTCTGCCGAAGGAGATCGACCAGCTTCTGGTCGCCGGCCGCCACTATTCCGCAACGCCGCAGGCCCAGAAGTCGAGCCGCGAAATTCCCCCCTGCATGGCCATGGGCGAGGCCGCCGGCGTTGCCGCCACGGTGGCGCTCAAGGCCGGGACCACCGTTCGCCAAGCGGACATCACCGCAATCCAAAGACAGATGCGGGCGCAGGGTGCCGATCCCGGCGACCGGCCGTCCGCCAATGCAAGCTACCTGGAGGCAGCAGAATGACCACCCTTCCCTTGTCCGGCATCCGTGTCGTGGATTTCACCCAGGTCATGCTTGGCCCCTGCTGCACGCAGATGCTGGCGGATTACGGGGCTGACGTGATCAAGATCGAGAAGGAGAAGATCGGCGATCTCTCGCGCTGGTCGTTGGGCTCCGATCCGGATGGACTGAACAATCCGGTCTTCTGCTCGCTCAACCGCAACAAGCGCAGCCTGGCGCTGGATCTGAAGCGGGACGACGCCCGCGCCGCCGTGCTGGCGCTGATCGACCAGGCGGATGTTGTGGTCAACAACTTCCGGCCCGGCGTGATGGAGCGCATGGGTTTTGGCTACGAGGCGCTGAGGGCGCGCAATCCGCGCCTTATCTTTGCAGTCGGCACGGGTTATGGACTGACGGGCCCCTATGAGCACAAGGGAGGCCAGGACGTGCTGGCGCAGGCCGTTTCCGGCGTCATGCGTCGCAAGTCGGACCAGAGCCACCCGCTGTCCATCTATGCCACTCCGCTTGCCGATTTTTCCGCCGGCATGCATCTCGTCCAGGGCATTCTGCTGGCATTGCTGCACCGGGAAAAGACCGGAGAGGGCCAGCAGGTGGCCGTCAGCCTCTATTCCTCCATGCTGGCCATGCAGATGCAGGAAGGCACGGTGCACATGATGCGCAACAGGGAGCTGAACTGGGGTGCCTTCCCGCTGACCGGTGTATTCGAGACGACGGATGGGGCGATCGTCATGGTCGGGGCCTTCAGGCAGAACCCGCTGCAGGACATCTGCACGGCGCTTGAGATCGAAGACCTCTCGGCCAATCCCCGCTATGCCAATTTCGACCTGCAGATGCAGCATCGTCCGGAACTGCAGACGGTGTTCCGAGAGGAGTTCCGCAAAAACAGCGCCGCGCACTGGATCGCCCGGCTGGAGGGTGTCGACATTCTCTGCGCGCCGGTGCGCACCATTGCCGATGCCCTGCAGGACGAGCAGACCCTGATCAACCGCATGATCCTCGATGCAGGCGAAACACCGGCAGGCCCGATCCGTCTGATCGGGTCGCCGATCGACATGTCGGCGGCCGAGGTGACGGTGCGCATTCCGCCGCCGCGCCTTGGCGAGCACAATGCGGAAATCCTCGCTTTGCTCGGGGAGAAGAGCCGTGAGGATGCCGCATGAGCATCCGTTTTTCCGTCAGCGACCGCGTGGCGCGCGTCACCATCGACCGTCCGGAGCGGATGAATGCGGTGGATGCGGCCTGCGAACAGGCGCTCGAAGCCGTCTGGCAGGATATCGAGCGACGCGACGACGTCAGTTGCGTGGTGGTGACCGGTGCCGGTGCCAGGGCTTTCTGTGCCGGCGCCGATATGAAGGGCGTCACCACGTCCGGTCTCGATTACTGGGCTGAGGATCGTCCGCATGGTTTTGGCGGTCTTTCCTTTCGCCGCAGCCTGGATGTCCCGGTCATCGCCCGCGTCAACGGCTTTGCGCTGGGCGGCGGTTTCGAGATGGTGCTGGGGTGCGACATCGTGATTGCTGCGTCCACGGCACGCTTCGGTCTGCCGGAAGCGCGGGTGGGTCGGATGCCGCTCGATGGCGGCATGGTTCTTCTGCAGCGAAAGATTCCGTTCAACCGTGCCATGGCCGTTCTGATGACCGGCAGACAGTTCAGCGCAGAAGAGATGCACGCGTTCGGGCTTGTCAACGAAGTGGTGGAACCGGACGCGCTGGATGATGCCGTCGAGCGGTGGGTCACAGAGATCGTGGCCTGTGCGCCGCTCTCCCTGAAGGCAATCAAGCACACCGTCAACCGAACGGGACATCTGTCTCCGGCAGAGGCGCAGGCGCTGCGAACCGTGCCGCTGGTCAGGGCCTTGCGGAGCGAGGACGCAGAGGAAGGGGTAACGGCATTTCTCGAAAAGCGAGCGCCCGTCTGGAAGGGCCGTTGAGCTTGCGCCGACGCCAAAACCCTATCAGGATATGGCGTTGTACACGGAATGCGCCGGGTTCCCGTTGATCGCGACGCATTGCGGATCTCCCGGTTTTCGCGCGTCGCTGAGGGAAACCGGATTCCAGTTTTCCCGGACAAACGCAAAGGCCCGATGGAGGCGCCATGCATGCCAGCATTCTGAAATATTTTGCGGCCGTGGCCCGCTCGGGCTCCATCCGCAAGGCATCGGAAGAGCTGCATGTGGCGACCTCGGCGCTCAGCCGGCAGATCAAGAAGCTGGAAGACGAGTTGGGCATGCCGCTGTTCGAGCGGTTGCCCGATGGCCTTCGCCTGACGGGGGCAGGCCGCATCGTGCTTCGCCATGCGCGGGAAACGCTGCAGGACTACGAGGTGATGCGCGGCGAGCTCGGCGATCTCGCCGGCAAGATCACCGGCCGCATTCCCATCGCCTGCCTCGACAGCCTGGCGATTACCTTCATGCCCCAGTGCCTGATGGATTTTAACCGCAACCATCCGGCCGTGGATTTCCGGATCCGGACGGAAAACTATGCACGGATCTTCGGCCTGCTGACGGATGATGATGTGGATATCGGCATTACCTTTGACATCGCGCGGCCGGGCGACGTCCGGCTTCTGTCCTCGGTCCCGATGCCGATCATGGCGATCGTTGCACGCAACCATCCGCTCGCCCGGATGAAGACGGCCTCCGTCGAACAATGCGCCCAGTTCAAGCTGCTGCTGCAACTGGACAATGACGTCACCAGCTGGATGTTTTCGCTCGAACTCGGCGCGTTGGAGCGTCATGCGCGCGCCCTTGTCTCCAGCAACAACCAGATGATGCTGAAACCGCTGATCCTTTCGGGTAACGGCGTTGCCTTCTACACGCCCATGGGCTTCTACGAGGAGCTGAAGGCCGGCGAGGTGGTGGCCCTGCCGATTTCAGGGCTTCGCAACGAGATGGCGCGGCTGGGGGTGATGGTTCCGCGCACCCGCAAGCTGCCTTATGCCTCGGAGGTCATGGCGGGCTTTCTGGCGGATCGTCTGGCAATCTTTGCCCGGACGATCGAAGAGATCGTCGTGCGCTAGAACGTTTCCGGCGACACCGGGATCGCCCGAAGCGCTCCATTTATTCCTACGCAATTCCGGAGGCGAAACCGTTGCCGCGTTTCGCTGGAGTTGCATCATTCCGCGCGTTTAGCGCATTCCGGGTCGTCAGGCCGTCATCCGTTCCGACTGCAGGACGACGGATGCAAGCGTCTCCCGGGCAGTCTCGTCGGTGATGGGAAGGTTGGGTGGCATGACATGCGTCCAGATGGCATTCCCCGTCCGGCGCCCGACGAGGTGTTTGACGGCGCCGATCAGCGGAAAGGCGGCAACGCCGGCGCGCAGCGCGCGGACCTTTTGTGCGAGCGTGTCATTTTCCTGGTCCCGCCAGAGCCTGTCCGCAAGTGCCGGATTGACATTGACGGAGGCGGAGATGCAGCCGGCAAAACCTGAGGTCTCTGCTTCGGCCAGAGCCGTTTCGCTGCTGGGAAAGACGTCGAAATCCCGGATGGCTGCAAGGTTGCGTGCATAGTCGAGGTCGCCGGAACTGTCCTTTGCGCCGCGAATACGCTCAGGATGGGCGGCCTTCAGCCGCGTGGCAAAGTCCGGGCCGAACACAATGCCCGTCAACTGCGGGAAATTGTAGAGATAAAGGTCGATGGTGCCGGTTGCCGCGATCAACCGGTCGAACCAGGCAAACAGCCCGTCCTCGGATACCGGCTTGTAGTAGAAGGGCGGCAGGACAAGCGCTGCCGCATAACCGAGGCTCTCGGCCCGTTGTGTCAGGTCGATCGTGGTTGCGAGATCGGGTGTGGCAGTCCCGACCATCAGCCGGGAGCGATCGAGATTCTCCGCTGCAACCGTCATGATCTCCCGGCGGAGCGATACGGACAGGGAATTCGCTTCGCCGGTCGTGCCGAGGATGTTGAGCGCAGATGCGCCGTGATCGAGGCACCACTGCCCGTGTTCGAGGAAGGCGGCGGCGTCCAGTTTTCCGTCCAACGAGAACGGGGTCGGCACTGCCGGGATGACGCCCGTGATGTTTGATGGCTGCATGATGTTCTCCTCCTCAGGATGCCGTCGCGTGCAGGGGCCTGTCGAAGGCTGTGACCAGGGGATGATCCGCGGTGGTGGCCGTTCTGTCCCAGCCGCCGGGCGATCCGAGCCCGCTCACCGCCGGCGTGAAGAAGTCGCGGTTGATGCCGATGAAAGCCTGCCGATCCGGGCCGATCTCCTCATCCCAGGCAATTGCATCCACGGGACAGATCGACAGGCACAATCCGCAGTTGATGCATTCGTCGGGGTGGATGTAGAACATCCGGCCGCCCTCATAGATGCAGTCCACCGGGCACGCGGCGGTGCAGGCGCCATCCTTGACGTCGATGCAGGGCGTGGTGATCACATAGGCCATGTGTCCGGAACCTCGTTGTCGGCCGGCCGGGCAGGCGGGCGTGTCGAGGCATGTTTTCAGAGCAGCCCATTGCTGGGAAGTTGAGAGTTTCGCAGCCGTCGTTGCCGGTTCGGCAACGGACGGGGAAGGCGAACACGTCGTCTGTTCGGTCGCAACGAGACAACGGACCTTCCCGAGCGCGTCGGTTCGCCTGTCCGCGCACGGGAAGCAGGCATCGAGGCGTGAGTGTCAGGTGTCGCGTGCCAGACCTGCCAGGAAGTCATGGAAACGATCGGCCTGGATCGTGATGTGATCCCACAGCGCCTGTTCTGCATCCGCCCCGTTGCCGGCGAGGATCGCCTTGACGACCCTGTCATGTTCCGCAAACGATTGCTCGATGCGGTTCAGCGAGCGCAACTGGATGCGACGATACGGCTTGAGGCGTCGATGCAGCGCACGCGCCTGCTCTTCGAGAAACGGATTGGCGCTGGCGCGATAGATGGCCATGTGAAAGCGCTCGTTCTCGTAGTAGTAGGCGTCCGAGCCCTGGTTGACGGCTGTGCGGCACGCTTCGTGGCAGGCGAGGATCTCCTGCCGCGAGGTCTCGTCCAGCCGCCTTGCCGCCAGTCGCCCGGCCATGCCTTCGAGCCCGCCCATCACCTCGAACATGTGGATGAGGTCGGCTGGCGAGACCTTGCTCACCGTCGCGCCGCGCCGCGGCTTTATCTCCACAAGTCCCGCCTCCTGAAGCTGCCGCAACGCCTCGCGTACAGGCGTGCGGGACACGCCATACTGTTCGGCAAGGCTTTGTTCTTCCAGTCGATCACCCGGCCTGAACGTGCCTGAGACAATGGCGTCCTCGATACGATCGCGCAGGGACGGTGCACTTTTGGATTTCACATTCATGCTGAGCATACCCAGTTTTAATTTTTGTATACACGAGATTGACATCCGCATGCTCGTGCGTCATGAACTGTTTTAGCATTGTTAGCGACGGTATGCAATCACAGCAGACCTCGTTCGTTTCCGGGTTCGTGGGAGGAGCCAAGAATGTTATCGAAACTAATCAAGACTCTAGCTGCCGCTACCGTCCTGTCGTTCGGTGTGGGAGTGGCAGCGCATGCCGAGAGCGTGCTGCGGATTCGCGCTGTTGGCGACATCCAGCAGATGGATCCGCTGCTCAGCACCAACTACCCGATGCGCGACATGTCCTACCTGCTTTGGGACACCCTGTTTGCCATGGACGCCAATTTCGACGTCAAGCCTCAGATGGTGGATACCTATTCTGTCAGCGCGGACGGCAAGGTCTATGATTTCACGCTGCGCAGCGGTCTCATCTTCCACGATGGAGCGCCTGTCACGTCCGCAGACGTCATTGCGTCCGTCAACCGCTGGATGGGCAAGGACAGCCTGGGTCAGGAAATTGCCAAGCGTCTGGACAAGATCGAGGCGACGGGCGCGACCTCTTTCCGGATCACGCTGAAGGAACCCTTTGCGCAGCTCCTCAACGGGCTTGGTCGCATGACGGCCTATCCGCTTTTCATCATGCCGGAGCGCATTGCCAAGACGCCGATCGGTGAGAAGCTTCCTGCGCTGATCGGTTCGGGCCCGTTCAAGCTGGTCGAGTGGCAGCCGGGCGTGAAGTTCGTTGTCGAGAAGTTCAAGGGCTATGTGCCCCGCAGCGAGCCTCCGAGCAATCTGGCAGGTGGCAAGATCGCCAAGGTGGACCGGATCGAGCGCATCACCATCCCCGATGATACGAGTGCAGTGAATGCGCTTCTCGCCGGCGAGATCGATTTCGTCACCGAAATTCCCTATGATCAGCTTCCGATCGTCGAGGCCGACAAGAATTTTGCCGTCGCACCCAAGCCGCTTCTTGGTCGAAGCCTGCAGGTGGTTCTTAACCATACGCAGCCGCCCTTCAACGACATCAAGGTGCGTCAGGCAGTTCAGCTGGCCCTGAACCAGCAGGACTTCATGACGACGCTGCTCGGCGATCGCAAGGATCTCTACAAGGTCTGCGCCGCGATCTTCATGTGCGATGCGCCCTACGAGACCGATGTCAACAGCGACCGCTACATGAAGCCGGATCCCGAGAAGGCCAAGGCGCTTCTCAAGGAGGCAGGCTACAACGGGACGCCGATCACCTTCCTGCATCCCACCGATCAGCAGTTCCAGCGTGACATGGGGACAGTGCTCGTGCAGGCCCTGCGTAAGGCGGGCTTTACGGTGGATGACCGCCAGATCGACCTCGCCACGATGTTCTCCCGGCGCAACAACAAGGGCACGCCCGCAGAAGGTGGCTGGAACATGTTCCTCACCGCCTTTGGCGGCGACGCCATGATGGATCCGCTGACCAATCCATACGTCACCGGCGCCTGCGACAAGGCGTTCGTCGGCTGGCCCTGCGATGAGGAACTGCAGGCCCGCTGGAAGGCCTTCCTTCTGGCCGGCGATCAGGCCGCGCGCAAGGCGGCAGCAATCAAACTGCAGGAGCGGTCGAACGAGATCGTCACCTTTATCCCCATGGGCCAGCATTATGGCGTGGCGGGATGGAGCAAGTCCGTCTCCGGCATCATCGACAGTCCGCTGCAGCTCTACTGGAACATCGAGAAAAAGCAGTGACATGAAGCGGCGGCGTCACCCCGACGGGTGGCGCCTGCCGTCCTCGGGAGGCATGCATGTCCAATTTCGTCGTCCGGCGGCTTCTGTCGGTCATCCCCATCGCGTTCATCGTCCTGATTACGGTTTTTCTTCTGCTGCATATCGGTCCTGGCGATCCCGCCGCACTGATTGCCGGCGAGAATGCCACGCGCGACCAGATCGAAGCTATTCGCGAACGTCTGTTCCTCGACAGGCCGCTCCTCGAGCAACTGTTCCTCTATCTGTCGAATGTCGCGCATCTCGACCTTGGTCAGTCGGTCTATTCCGGCTTCCCCGTGCTGAAGCTCATTCTTCAGCGTGTCGAGCCGACGGCCGTACTTGCAGTTTCCACGCTGATACTCTCCGTTCTCATCGCCGTGCCGATGGGGGTATGGGGCGCATGGCGCGCGGGTTCAGCCATCGACACCTTCCTCATCGTCGCGTCCGTCGTCGGTTTCTCGGTGCCTGTCTTCGTGATCGGTTACGTGCTGGTGGATCTCTTTGCACTGCGCGCCGGCTGGCTGCCGGTTCAGGGCTACAAGCCCCTGTCCTCAGGTTTCTGGAACTGTCTGCGCAGCATCACACTGCCGTCGATCACGCTGTCCTTCCTGTTTTCCGCGCTGGTTGCGCGCATTACCCGCGCAACCATGCTGGAGGTGCTGGCGGAGGATTACATCCGCACTGCCCGCGCCAAGGGCGCCAACAACCGGCGCATCCTGATCGTGCATGCGCTCAAGAATATCGGCGTTCCCGTCGTGACCGTTATCGGCACCAGCTTTGCCGCACTGCTCGGAGGAGTGGTGATCACGGAGTCGGTCTTCAACATTCCCGGCATGGGGCGACTGACCGTCGACGCGATCCTGACGCGTGACTATCCGGTAGTTCAGGGTGTTCTCATCGTGTTTTCTTTTGTCCTGATCGCGGTCAACCTGCTGGTCGACCTGTCCTATGCTCTTTTTGATCCGCGGGTGCGCCAATGACGACGGTCTCTTCTCCCGCCCTCTCGAAGCCGAAACCGGCGCGTCCGGGCGTTGCGGTGTCGCTGAGCCTGCTGGCTCTGGCGGTCGTGATCCTGATGGCCATCTTCGGTCCGCTTGTTTTCGGTCTCGGCAATGATCTCAATCCGATGATGCGTCTGAAACCGCCAAGCGCCATTGCCTGGTTCGGGACCGACAATCTCGGTCGTGATGTCTTCGTGCGCACGGTATCGGGAGCGCGCAACTCCGTCACGGTAGGCCTGTGCACGGCCATCGTCGTGCTGGCGATCGGCGGCACGCTCGGTGTCGTGGCCGGCTATTTCAACTGGGTTGACCGCATCGTCATGCGCCTTGCCGATGGATTGATGGCCATTCCCGGCATCCTGCTGGCCATTGCCCTCGTATCCGTCCTGGGGGGCGGTCTGGTGACCGTCATCATCGCCATCTCGGTGCCGGAGATCCCGCGCACTGCCCGCCTGATGCGTAGCGTGGTGCTCAGCATCCGCGAACTGCCCTTCATCACCGCCGCGATTTCCGTTGGCTCATCCACGCCGAAGATCCTGCTGCGCCATATCGTCCCGAACGCGATCGGCATGCTGAGCGTCCAGGCCACCTATGTTTGCGCGGCTGCAATCCTTTCCGAGGCAGCCTTGAGCTTCCTCGGCGTCGGCACGCCGCCGGACGTTCCGAGTTGGGGCAACGTGATTGCCAGCGGCAAGGAGTATTTCCGTCTGGCACCATGGATCATCGCCTTTCCGGGCCTGCTGCTGTCCATCATGGTGCTGTCCATCAACATTCTCGGCGACAGACTGCGTGACCGTTTCGATCCGCGGCTCGCCGCAAGGAGGGCGTCATGACAGGCGAACCTTTCCTCAGTATTCGCAATCTCACCGTCGGTTTCGGGGCGGGTGGTGCCATCCGGGCCGTGCGCGACGTCTCGTTCGATCTCGAGGCCGGCAAGACGCTCTGTCTCGTGGGCGAATCCGGCTCGGGTAAGAGCGTTACCGCCACTTCCATCATGGGGCTGCACAAGCCGGGCAGCGCCCATGTCGAGGCGGCGACCATGCGTCTGGATGGCATCAACCTGCTGGAGTGCGACGAACGTGAAATGTCGCGTCTGCGTGGCTCGCTGATGGCGATGATCTTCCAGGATCCGATGTCGTCGCTCAATCCGGCGCTCACCATCGGCTTTCAGCTGCGCGAGGCGCTGCTTCTGCACGAGAAGATGAGCACGCGCGCCGCCAATGCCCGTGTCATGGAGGTTTTGCAGCGTGTTCGCATTCCCGATGCTGCCCGCCGCATGAGTGCCTATCCGCACCAGCTCTCCGGCGGCATGCGCCAGCGTATCATGATTGCGATGGCGCTCATCTGCCGGCCACGGCTGCTGATTGCCGACGAGCCGACCACCGCCCTTGACGTGACGGTTCAGGCACAGATCCTGTGGCTGCTCTCCGAACTGCAACGGGAATTCGGCACCGCGATCATCTTCATCACCCACGATCTCGGCGTAGTCGCCGAAATCGCTGATGATGTTGCGGTCATGTATGCCGGTTCGCTGGTGGAGCGCGGTCCCGTTCATGCCATCTTTGAAAATCCTGCGCATGGCTATACCGCAGGCCTGTTGCGGGCCACGGCCGAGTTCGTGCCGGGGGAACCGAGCCGTGGGCGGCTGGAAGAAATCCCGGGCAATGTGCCGAGCTTTTCCATGCTGCCGCAGGGGTGCAGTTTCGTTGAACGCTGCCGGTTTGCCGTGGACAGCTGCCACCGCCGCACGCCGGACTGGCGTGACGTAACCTTCGGCCATGCCTCCCGTTGCGACCAGCCGGTTGCCTACGGGCCGACCGCAAACCTCACCGTGGAGGTCTCCGCATGAGTGACAACACCGATGTCCTGGTTGCCGACAAGCTCGTGCGTCATTTCAAGACCGGCAAGGGACAGACCGTGCATGCGGTCAATGACGTGTCCCTGTCGATCGCGCCGGGTGAAACGCTGGCGCTGGTCGGCGAAAGCGGCTGCGGCAAGTCGACCCTTGGCCGCATGATCATGGGGCTTGACCGGCCCGACAGCGGCGCGGTCCACCTCCTTGGACGCGATCTTGCCCGCATGGGCAATCGGGATCTGCACACGGCGCGCCGCTCCGTCCAGATGATCTTCCAGGATCCCTCCGCCTCGCTCGATCCGCGCTGGACGGCGGAAGCCATCGTGCGCGAACCGCTGGACAATTTCCGGATCGGCACATCTGCGGAAAGACGTGACCATGTGCTGCAATTGCTGTCGAAGGTCGGACTTCGGCCGGATCAGGCAAAGCGCTATCCGCATGAACTCTCGGGGGGACAGAGGCAGCGTCTGGGCATTGCCCGCGCGCTTGCCACCCGTCCGCGCCTCGTCGTCGCAGATGAACCCGTGTCGGCGCTGGACGTGTCGATCCGGGCGCAGGTCATCAACCTTCTCTGTGACCTGCGCGACGAGATGAAACTGTCGTTGTTGTTCATTTCGCATGACATCGGCGTCGTCTCGCATATCAGCAACCGCATTGCGGTCATGTATCTCGGTCGTATCGTTGAGGCGGGGGAAACCGCAGCCGTGCTCAATGCACCGCAGCATCCTTACACCGTGGGCCTGCTTGAATCGGTGCCGCGTCCGCGTCCGGCAGATCGCAGGCAGCGCGCGCCACTGGAAGGCGACCCGCCAAGCCCTATCAACCTGCCCTCCGGCTGCGCCTTCCGCACCCGCTGCCCGATGGCTGTCGATGTCTGCGCAAATGTTGTTCCGCCCTTGCGGCCAACCGCATCGGGCCGCTTCAGCGCCTGCCATCGCGCCGACGACATGACGAAAAAGGAATTGCTCAATGTTTGAATTTCCGACACCCCTTGCCACCAATCGCTTCGAGGACGATGTCGTCGCGATCCTGGCCAGGTTGCAGCGAGGTCCTCTGCCGCAAAGGCCGATTGCCTTCTACGGCTCCTCCTCGTTCCGCCTCTGGGGAACAATGCAGCAGGATCTGCAATCGCTGGACATCGTCAATCTTGGCTTCGGCGGCGGCACGAACCTTTCCGGTCGTCATTACCTGCAAAAGCTGCTCATCCCGCTGAAGCCGGAACGCATCGTGCTCTACTTCGGTGAAAACGACATCGCCAATGATGGCCTGACAGGTCAGACGACCTTCGAACACATGAAGGCGCTGCTGGCCGATATCCGTGCAGAGCTTCCGGCTGCAAGGATCTTCGTGCTCGGCACCAAGCAAAGCCCGACCCGCTGGATCTATGCCGATGAGGTTGATCGCTACAACGCGCTGACCGAAGCCTGGTGCGGGGAGAGCGGTCAGGCGCATTTCATTGACGCATCCCGCGGTCTGATCGGCGAAAACGGCCGGCCGATGGGCCGCTATTATCAGCCCGATTTCATTCACCTGAATGCGGGCGGATACGCGCTCTGGGCCGAGGTGCTGAAACGCATTCCGGAACTTCTCGCCTGAATCCGTGCGGTCGTGCGGCGGATCGGAACGGCAGACGAAGCAGGCACGGTTCCAGCGCGTGGTGCCACCCCGCCGATCCGGATCGGCTCAGGTCTTTCCTTATCCGCCCTGCCGCTCCCGTCTGTCATATGGCTGCGGATTGCGACGCGTCTGCCTCTTTCCAAAATCCGCACGCCAGGAAAGGGCAGCAGGAGCCCGAACCAGACCCGCAGCGGATTGGCGGTTGCGCCCATCCATCCAGTTCATCGCCCGGCACCGTCCCGTCAGTCAGTCGAGGTTTTTACGCATGCCCAATCCACTTTACGACACCCTGTTTGCCCCCGGCCGTGACAGTGACGGTGCCTTTCTGATCGACGCAAAGGGAGAGGTGCTGCGCTATCGCGACTTTCACGCGCTTGCCGCCCGACAGGCCAATGTGCTCGTCGCGGCCGGCCTTCGAGCGGGCGACCGGCTTGCCGTGCAGGTGGAAAAGACGCCGCAGGCGCTGGCGCTTTATGCCGCCTGCGTCATGGCGGGCATCGTGCTTTTGCCCCTGAATACGGCTTATACGCTGACGGAACTCGACTACTTCATCGGGGATAGTGGCGCACGTGGAGTCATCTGCAGCCCGGGCATCGAGGTGGACCTGAAGCAACGGTGCGGCGCCGACGTCATGGTGCTGACGCTGGATGGCGATGGACGCGGCTCCCTGTCGGATGCAGCAGACGGTCAATCCGGCATCTTTGCCGTGGCCGAACGCGAGGAAAGTGACCTTGCGGCGCTTCTCTACACTTCGGGAACGACGGGCCGCTCCAAGGGGGCGATGCTCACGCATCTCAACCTTCTCTCCAATGCGCGCACTCTGGCCGAGATCTGGCGGTTTGGCAGCCGTGATGTCCTGCTGCACGCCTTGCCGATCTTCCATACGCATGGCCTGTTCGTGGCCTGCAACGTCACCCTGATGGCGCAGGCCTCGATGATCTTTCTGCCGAAGTTCGACCTGCCGGCGATGCTGCGGCTTCTGCCGGACGCAAGCGTGCTGATGGGGGTTCCGACCTTCTACACCCGTCTCCTCGGTGACGATCGCTTCAACCGGGATCTTGTCGCGCATATGCGCCTCTTTGTCTCCGGCTCTGCACCGCTTCTGGCCGAGACGCATGTCGAGTTCGAAGCGCGCACGGGCCATCGTATTCTCGAGCGCTACGGGATGACGGAAACCAACATGTCCGTCTCGAACCCCTACGAGGGCGAGCGTCGTGCCGGAACGGTCGGTTTTCCTCTGCCGGACGTGGACCTGCTGATCACCGATCCCGAGACCGGGACGGTTCTTCCCGTCGGCGAAACCGGCATGATCGAAGTCCGCGGCCCCAATGTCTTCAAGGGATACTGGGGAATGCCGGAAAAGACCAAGGCGGAACTGCGCGACAACGGGTTCTTCATCACCGGTGACATCGGACGCATCGATCCCGACGGCTACGTGCAGATCGTCGGTCGCGCCAAGGATCTCATCATTTCAGGTGGTCTGAACATTTATCCGCGCGAGATCGAGATGCTTCTCGACGAGCAGCCGGGCGTTCTGGAAAGCGCTGTCGTGGGCGTCCCCCATCCGGATTTCGGCGAGGCCGTCCTTGCCTTCCTCGTGCCCCGGCCCGGTGCGACGCTGGATCTGAGCGCCATCACCCGCACGGCCGCAGACAATCTCGCGCGCTTCAAGCAGCCCCGCGAGCTCATCGTGATCGAGGAACTGCCGCGCAATACCATGGGCAAGGTCCAGAAGGCAGCTCTGCGCGAGGCCTGCCAGAACCGATACACACAATGAAAGGTGGACATCTGCCGATACGACGTCGATCTTGCCGATCGAGCCAGTCGGTGGCCGCGTGTTTCGAGTCCTCTCATGCTCGAAGAGCGGGCCACACCTCGGCAGGCCAGTCCGCTGTGCGGTATCCGGGGGAATGCATCCGGCTGGAGGCGTTGCCCGATCTTGCCCCGGCTGGTCGTGTGAGGCCGCTGTTGATTGCCACCGAGAATTGGCTCTGACTCACATTGGCTGCTGTCGTGAAGGAGGTTTCCGCTGATCCACCGGAGGATCAGCAACGGGCCATCGATTACCGCATGCCAGTCTCGCGCCGTTTGGCCTTGTTGTGGAGACAGTGACGATCGTTGGGGAATGTGTTCAAGGTCGGCTTCGATCGCGCAATCTATCAGCGGCTTGTCCAGCCTGCGGGCGAGTAAGCCGTTGAATTCAAAGCTGATATGAGCGGCGACCTGCTGACTTAGCTCTCAGTGGCCGGCGGGTAGAGCTGACCGTCGTGACGCGCCGGTTCTGGTGCGATGCCGTATTGTGCAGCCGGCTTATCTTCTGCGAACAATTCGGTGACAACGTGCTGGCTCGCTATGGTCGACGCACCCAAAGGCGGGAGAGGATTGTTCACCATCTTGGCCTGGCGCTTGGCGGTAGACCTGCCGCAGCATTTGCCGGACGCCTGATGACGCCGGTGAGCAACGACACGTTACTGCGGGTGGTTCGCCGCCGTATTGGTGATCGGAACGAAGACCTCAACATTACAGGCATTCACGACTTTGCCTTCAGGCGAGGACAAACCTATGGAACGATTGTTTGTGACCTTGAACGGCGCAGACCCGTCACCCTTTTGCCGGATCGTGCGTTGGATGCGTCGCGAACATGGCTTGCCGAGCATCCGTCGATATCGATTGTCGCCCATGATCGGGGCGGTGGCTATGGTGAGGCCATGGCGAAGGCTCTGCCCGATTCTGCGCAGGTCGCCGATCGATGGCACCTGATGGAGAATTCCAGTCGGGCTTTCCTCGATGCCGTCGGCAAGTCGATGTGGCAGATCAGACCGGCTGTCGGCAGCAATGTCGTTGATCCCAGGCTTCTGACATACGCTGAGAAACTGCAGTCTGAGGGATATCCACGCCGTCAGGAAACGAACGAGGCGGTCCGGGTGCTGTTGAAGATAGCTGGCTGCCTTGTCTCAACAGCCGCTGGCAGGAAGGGGCACGGACCGTTTTGGCACTTTGTCGTGAGATGAAGACGAAGGGTTTTGCGAGGCAGAGTGGCGTCGTCTCGCAATGGGCACAAGGCCGACGTCCTGCGGAAACGGCCAATCAGAGCGGGCTCGCCGGAACGCCGTCCGCACGGGGCATCGCACCGCTCATGACCGCAGCGCACGCTGACTTTGCAAAGTCCGAAGCGATACTCGTAGCGGCGATCGAAGTGAACGTCCCGGAGCTTGTCGCCGCCCGCACGGCCATCGGCGACTTCCAGTCCATGATCCGCTGGAAGACAGCGGCAAACGCGACGAATGGCTGGAAGCTGCTAGGAACAGCCTTGTCGGATCCTTCGCCGGCGGCGTCGAAAAGGACCTCGACGCTGTAAGAAACACGATCATCTCGCCGTGGTCGAACGGGCAAACGGGCAAACGGGCAAACGGAATGACAGATCACACGTCTAAAGCTCTTTAAACGCCAGATGTACGGAAGAGCAAAGCTCGATCTGCTGCAAGCGCGCTCAACCGGCGCATTGTAGGGGAGGCACGTCAGCAAATGTGCGTCAGAGCCAGATCAGCAAGGGGAAGCTTGTAAAACACCAGATGGACGGGCGAGGAAACATCGACGGCGTTATGGGCCGCTTCAGCGACGCCGGATAGGCATTTGATCACCCGAATTGCGACTTCCCCGTCTGACAGCACGAAAGTCGAGAGGAACAGCCGGGTACCACCACTCGTGCAACCTGGAGGGGAGACTGTTCGTGCTCCCTTTAATTATCAGCCACTGACGTGCCAAACATCTTTTTTCACTTGACGTATTTGGATCGTTCCATATGCTGTTTGGATCGATCCAAAAAAAACTGCATGCTTTCGGGGAGGAGGCTATGCGCTGGGCCTTGGTGGGCGCGAGCACGATCGCGTCGCAACACATGATCCGGGCGATCCGCGCTCAAGCGGGCGGCGAGGTTGCACGCGTCGTCAGCGGTTCCCGCGACCGCGCCGAGGCCTATGCCCGCGCGCATGGCATCCCGGGCTATGGCACCGATCTCAAGGAGGCTCTGGCCGATGCGGCCATCGATGCCGTCTATATTTCGACGACAAACGAGAAGCATTTGCCGCAGGCTCTGGCCGCGATCGCAGCCAAAAAGCATGTGCTCTGCGAAAAGCCATTGGCAATGACGGTTCCGGACGCTGCTGCCATGGTGCGTGCGGCCGATGAGGCGGGCGTGACCTTCGCCACCAACCATCACCTGCGCTGCTCGGGCAGCCACCGCGCCGTGCGGGCGCTGATCCGCGAGGGCCGCGTCGGCAAGGTTCTGTCGGTCCGCGTCTTCCATGCGGTGCATCTGCCGGAAAACCTGCAGGGCTGGCGCATCAATTCGGCGGCTGAAGGCGGCGGCGTCATTCCGGATATCACCGTCCACGATGCCGATGTCGTCCGCTTCCTGCTGGACGAAGACCCGGTCTCCGTCGTGGCGCAGGCGACGAGTTCCGGCATGGGGCAGGGCGTCGAGGATTCCGCCATGTCCGTCTGGGCGATGCCCTCCGGCGCGATGGTGATGAGCCACGAGAGCTTCACCCATCCCTTTGCCGGGAGCGGTCTCGAAGTCCACGGCACGCAGGGCTCGATCTTCGCGCGCGGCGTGATGACCCAGAAGCCGGTCGGCGAGATCGAACTGGTCGGTGCGGCAGGCCGCCATGCGATCCCCTTCGATGCGCACGATCTCTACATCACCGGCGTTGCCGAATTCGAGGCAGCCGTGCGGGGCGAGGGGCAGCCCGCCGCGACCGGCATCGATGGCGTGAAGTCGCTTGCCGTGGCGGCTGCGGTGCGCGAGGCCGCCGAAACGGGCGCCCGCGTGGCAATCAATTATGGAGGCATGAAGTGAGCAAGGTCGTCAGCGCGGCAGAAGCCGTTGCGCGCATTCCCGATGGCGCGGTGGTCACCGTCTCCTCCTCCTCCGCACTCGGCTGTCCCGATCTGGTGCTGAAGGCGCTGGGCGAGCGCTTCGACGCGGAAGGCCACCCGCGCAATCTCACCACGCTGCATCCGATTGCAGCCGGCGACATGTATGGCGTCAAGGGCATGGACCATATCGCCAAGGACGGACTTCTTTCCCGCGTACTTGCCGGCTCCTATCCGTCCGGCCCGTCGAACCTGCCGATGCCGGACATCTGGAAGATGATCGTCGAGGATCGCGTCGCGGCCTATAACGTGCCGTCGGGCGTCATGTTCGACATGCATCGCGAAGCCGCCGCCCGCCGTCCGGGCGTGCTGACCCGTGTCGGTCTCGAAACCTTCGTCGATCCGATCCGCGAAGGCTGCGCGATGAATGCGAAGGGCGCGGCCGCGCCCATCGTCTCGCGCGTCGAATTCGGCGGCGAGACCTGGCTACATTTTCCCAATATCGTGCCCAATGTTTGCATCCTGCGCGCCACGACCGCGGACGAGCGCGGCAACCTGACCTATGAGCATGAGGGGGCCTATCTCGGCGGTCTGGAACAGGCGATCACCGTGCGCAACCATGGCGGCCTCGTGATCGCGCAGGTGAGCCGCACGACTGCCGCGGGGAGTCTCCGCCCGCATGATGTGCGCGTGCCGGGCCATCTGGTTGACTTTGTCGTCATCGATCCGCACCAGAAACAGACCTGCGAAACGCCCTATGATCCAGCGATTTCCGGGCAGATCATGCGGCCCTGGTCGAGCTTCAAGCTGGCCGAGCACGGCGTCGAGAAGGTCATTGCCCGGCGTGCCGCGATGGAGCTGAAGGGTGGCATGACGGCCAATCTCGGCTTCGGCATCAGCGCGCAGGTGCCGCGCATCCTCCTCGAAGAAGGCCATCCGGACGCAGTCACCTGGGCGATCGAGCAGGGGGCCGTGGGCGGCATGCCGCTCACCGATTTCGCCTTCGGCTGCGCCTCGAATGCGGATGCCTATGTGCCGTCGCCGCAGCAGTTCATCTATTTCCAGGGCGCAGGCTTTGATGTCTCGTTCCTGTCCTTCCTCGAGGTCGATGTGGAGGGCAATGTGAATGTCTCCAAGCTCGGCAAGAAGCCGTATCTGACGGCCGGCTGTGGCGGCTTCGTGGACATCACGGCGCATGCGAAGAAGATCGTCTTCTCCGGCTGGTTCGAGGCGGGCGCGGAGATCGTACTGAGCGACAGCGGCATCCGCGTCGCAAAACCCGGCAAGTTCACCAAGATGGTCGAGCGGGTCGAACACGTCACCTTCTCCGGTAACCGCGCGCGGGCACAAGGACAGGACGTGCTCTACATCACCGAGCGCTGCGTCATGCGGCTCGGCGACGGCGGGCTGGTCGCGACCGAAATCATGCCGGGCATCGATGCTGAGGCCGATATCGTCGGCGCATCGCAGGGCCGGGTGCGCGTCGCCGAAAACGCTTCGACCATGCCGGCGAGCCTCTTTGCCACCCAGCCGATGGGGTGGACCCCATGAGCGACGTTCATCTCGACATTCGCGGCCGCATCGCGGAAATCCGGCTCGATAATCCGTTGAAGCTCAATGCCTTCACGGTCGACATGCTGGCGCGGCTCGCCGCCCATCTCGACACGATCGAACGCGACGCGCAGATCGCCTGCGTCCTCGTCACCGCCGAGGGCGAGAAGGCCTTCTGCTCGGGCGCCGATATCAACGGCTGGGGCGATCTCACGCCCGCCGAATTTGCCCGCCACTGGGTGCGCGGCGGCCACCGCATCTTCGACCGGCTGGCGCGGCTCTCCAAGCCGACGATTGCCGTGCTGAACGGCCACGCCTTCGGCGGCGGGCTGGAACTGGCCTCCGCCTGCGACATCCGCGTGATGACGCCCCGCGCGACGATTGCGCTGCCCGAGGCGGCTGTGGGCATCGTGCCGGGCTGGTCGGGCACGCAGCGCCTCGCGCGGCTGCTCCCCGAACCGGTGCTGAAGGAAATGGCGCTCTTCGGCCGCCGCATCAGCGCCGAGCGGGCGCTGCAATTCGGCTTCGCTGCCGAGGTCGGCGAGGATGTCCGCGCGCTCGCCGAAGCCATGGCCATGCGTGTGACGGAGCTTTCGCCGCGCGCCGTCGAGATCGGCAAATCCATGATCCATGCCGCTCGGGATGAAGATGCCGGCGCAATGATCGAGGCGCTGGGCAGCGCCGCCATTTCCGCCAGTGACGACCGCAATGAAGGCGTTGCCGCCTTCAGGGAAAAGCGCAAACCCACATTTTCCGGACAATGACCATGAATGACCTGACCATCATCACCACCGCCAGCATCGCGCTTCCGGCAAGCCCGTTCGAAGGCCGCCACTTCATCGACGGCGCATGGTGCGACAGCGTGAGTGGGGAGACCTTCGAGCGCGTCTCGCCCTCTCATGGCGTCGTCGTCAGCCGCTCGGCCAAAGGCGGCCGCGAGGATGCGGCGCGCGCCATTGCCGCCGCCCGCAAGGCCTTCGATGCCGGCATCTGGAGCCGCATTTCGGGCAAGGAGCGGGCGACTGTGCTGCTGAAGGTCGCCGATCTGATCGAGGCCAATGTCGAGCGCATGGCGATCCTCGAAACGCTGGAAAGCGGCAAGCCGATCACCCAGGCGCGCGGCGAGGTTTCGGGTGCCGCCGATCTCTGGCGCTATGCCGCGTCGCTTGCCCGCACGCTCCATGGCGACAGCCACAATTCGCTGGGTGAGCAGATGCTCGGCGTCGTGCTGAAGGAGCCGATCGGCGTCGTCTCGATCATCACGCCGTGGAACTTCCCCTTCTGGATCCTGAGCCAGAAGCTGCCCTTCGCGCTCGCCGCCGGCTGCACCTGCGTCGTCAAGCCGTCCGAAATGACGCCGTCCACGACCGTCATGCTGGCAGATCTCCTCGTGAAGGCCGGCCTTCCCGCCGGTACCGTCAACATCGTGCTCGGCTTCGGCCAGCCGGTGGGGCAGGTGATGGCGGAGCACGCGCAGGTCGACATGGTGACCTTCACCGGCTCGACGGCGGTCGGCAAGGCGATCATGGCGGCAGCGTCCGGCACGCTGAAAAAGGTGGCGCTGGAGCTGGGCGGCAAGAACCCGCAGGTGATCTTCCCCGATGCCGATCTCGACTCCGCCGCCGATGCCGTCACCTTCGGCGTCTATTTCAATGCCGGCGAATGCTGCAATTCCGGCAGTCGAATCATCGTGCATGAGGACATTGCCGAAGCTTTCGTTGCCCGCGTCGTGGCCTTGTCGAAGAAGGTCGCCTTCGGCGATCCGCTGAACCCTGACACGCAGGTCGGCGCGATCATCTCGTCGGCGCATCAGGAGAAGATCGACAGTTATGTCCGCGCTGCCGTGGCCGCGGGCGCCAAGGTTCAGCTCGGCGGCGCGACGCTGCCGATCGCCGAACTGCCCGGCCGCTTCTACCAGCCGACAGTCGTCACCGGCGTGACATCCGACATGCCGATCGCGCGCGAGGAGGTCTTCGGCCCGGTTCTCTCGGTGCTGACCTTCCGCACGCTCGACGAGGCGATCGATCTGGTCAACGACGCATCCTATGGTCTCTCGGCCGGCGTCTGGAGCGAGAATGTCCATACCTGCCTTGAATTTTCCCGCCGCGTGCAGGCCGGAACCGTCTGGACCAATACCTGGATGGACGGCTTCCCCGAACTCACCTTCGGCGGGTTCAAGCAAAGCGGCCAGGGCCGCGAGATCGGGCCTTACGGGCTCGACGAATTCCTAGAAGTCAAAACCGTCGTCATGCGGATCGGCCGGACGAGGCCGAACTGGGTGAGGCGCTGACCGACTTTCAAGACGCATCAAGTCACGCAACGCATCACCAAGGAGGAGGAGTACATGCGTAGCTTTATCAAGACGGCATTGGCCAGTGCGGCCGTGCTCGCAGCAACCACCACACTGTCTTATGCGACCGATGTCGAGGTTCTGCACTGGTGGACCTCGGGGGGCGAGGCGGCAGCGCTTAACGTGCTGAAGGACGACCTCAAGGCCAAGGGGATCGGCTGGGTCGATATGCCGGTCGCCGGCGGCGGCGGGGAGGCTGCCATGACGGCGCTGCGCGCCCGTGTGACGGCCGGCAATCCGCCGACGGCCGTGCAGATGCTTGGTTTCGACATTCTCGACTGGGCGCAGCAGGGCGCGCTCGGCAATCTTGACGCCGTGGCCTCCAAGGAGGGCTGGGACAAGGTCGTGCCGGCAGCACTGCAGAAGTTCTCCAAGTATGACGGCCACTGGATTGCAGCGCCGGTCAACGTGCATTCGACCAACTGGATCTGGATCAGCAAGGCAGCGCTCGACAAGACCGGCCTGAAGGCGCCGGAAAACTGGGATCAGCTGATCGCCGTTCTCGACAAGATGAAGGCCAATGGCATCACGCCGCTCGCCCATGGCGGCCAGCCCTGGCAGGAAGCCACGATCTTCGACGGCGTCGTGCTCTCCGAAGGCACGGATTTCTACAAGAAAGCTTTTGTCGATCTCGACCCGGCGACGCTCGGCGGCGACAAGATGGCGGAAGCCTTCACCCGGCTCCTGAAGCTGCGCACCTATGTGGACGACAACTTCTCCGGCCGTGACTGGAACCTTGCCTCTGCCATGGTCATCAACGGCAAGGCGGGCATGCAGATCATGGGTGACTGGGCAAAGGGTGAGTTCCTGAAGGCCGGCCAGAAGCCGGGCACGGACTTCGTCTGCATCCGCTTCCCCGGCACGCAGGGCGCCGTCACCTTCAATTCCGACCAGTTCGCGATGTTCAACGTGAAGGGCGACGACAAGATCAAGGCACAGGTGGAAATGGCCTCCTCCATCGAGAGCCCGAAGTTCCAGTCGGCCTTCAACGTGGTCAAGGGTTCCGTTCCGGCCCGTACCGACGTGCCGGATACCGCCTTCGACGATTGCGGCAAGAAGGGCATCAAGGATCTCGCCGAAGCCAATTCGAAGGGCACGCTGTTCGGCTCCATGGCCCATGGCCATGCGGCACCCGCTGCGGTGAAGAGCGCTGTCTATGATGTCGTGACCAAGGCTTTCAACGGTGGCTTCAAGACCGGCAAGGATGCCGCCAAGGCTCTGGCCGACGCGGTTGCTGCGGCCAAGTAGACCTTGAACGCAAGGAGAGGGCGGCACACTGCCGCCCTCCATCTCCGCCCTTTGCGCGGAGAACTCCGGCTTCGCCGGTCAAACGACATTCCATGGGAGACCTGACATGGCCAGCTCAGCAGAGGCCGATCTTCGCACGCGCATACAGGACTGGCTGCCCAAGATCGTGCTGGCGCCGTCCTTCGCGGTGACGCTGCTCTTCGTCTACGGCTTCATTCTCTTCACCGTCTTCCTGTCGTTCACCGGCTCCAAGATGCTGCCGAACTATACGCTCGTCGGCTGGGAGAATTACCGCAAGCTCTGGGCGCTCGAAAACTGGCACATCGCCATCGTCAATATCGGCATTTTTGCGAGCCTCTACATCGTCATCTGCACCGTGCTCGGGCTTATGCTGGCGATCTTTCTCGACCAGAAGATCCGCGGCGAGGGCGTGCTGCGCCCGATCTATCTCTATCCGATGGCGCTCTCCTTCATCGTCACCGGCACGGCTTGGAAATGGTTTCTCGATCCGGGCATCGGGCTCGAACATGTCATGCATCTCTGGGGCTGGGAGAGCTTTTCCTTCACCTGGATCAAGGACAACAACATGGCGATCTATACGATCGTGATCGCCGCCGTCTGGCAGACCAGCGGCTTCGTCATGGCCATGTTCCTCGCGGGTCTTCGCGGCATCGACAACGAGATCCTGAAAGCGGCGCAGATCGATGGCGCCTCGAGCTTCCAGCTGTATCGCCGCATCGTCATTCCGATGCTGCGCCCGGCGTTCCTGTCGTCCTTCGTCATCCTCAGCCACCTCGCCATCAAGTCCTATGACCTTGTGATCGCCCTGACGGGCGGCGGGCCGGGGCGGGCGACGGAAATGCCGGCGACCTTCATGTATTCCTACACATTCACCCGCAACCAGATGGGCATCGGGGCGGCCTCCGCCGTGATCATGCTGATGACGATCGCCGCCATCATGGTTCCCTATCTCTATGCCGAGCTGAAGGAGAAGCAATGATGTCCGCCGTCAGCCAGGATACCGCCGTCAATACGGGCCGGATCGCCCGCACCTTCATCTATCTCCTGCTCCTACTGTTTGCGCTGTTCTACCTGCTGCCGCTCTACGTGATGGTGGTGAATTCGTTGAAACCTCTGGCGGAAGTGACTGGCGGCAACATGATGGCGCTGCCGCAGACCTGGACGCTGGAGGCATGGAAATCCGCCTGGTCCACCGCCCAGATCGGCGTCTCGCCAACGGGTCTCGAGCCTTACTTCCTCAACTCCATACTCATGGTCGTGCCGGCCGTGGCGATCTCGACCGTCATCGGCGCGCTGAACGGCTATGTGCTGACCAAATGGCGCTTCCGCTATGACACGATCGTCTTCGGGCTGATGCTGTTTTCCTGCTTCATCCCGTTCCAGATCGTGTTGATCCCCATGGCCATGGTTCTCGGCAAGCTGGGGCTTGCCGGCACCGTGCCGGGTCTGGTGCTTGTCCATGTCGTCTACGGCATCGGCTTCACGACGCTCTATTATCGCAACTATTACGCCACGTTCCCGACCGAACTGGTGCGGGCAGCGCAGATCGACGGGGCCGGCTTCTTCCGCATCTTCTGGCGCATTCTGCTGCCGATCTCCGGGCCGATTACCGTCGTCTCCGTCATCTGGCAGTTCACCAATATCTGGAACGACTTCCTGTTCGGTGTCTCCTTCGGCGGCACGAGCCAGCCGATGACGGCGGCGCTGAACAATCTCGTCCAGTCCTCCACGGGCGTGAAGGAATATAACGTCCATTTCGCGGGCGCGATCATCGCCGCCCTTCCCACTCTCTTCGTCTACATCGTCGCTGGGCGCTATTTCGTGCGCGGCCTGATGGCGGGCTCTGTCAAAGGATAAGAACCATGGGCTTTCTCGACATCGCAAACGTCACCAAGTCCTACGGCAAGCTGGAAGTGCTGCATCGCGTGGATATCTCCATCGAGGAGGGCGAGTTCCTCGTCCTCGTCGGCCCCTCCGGCTGCGGGAAATCGACGCTGCTCGGCATGATCGCGGGGCTCGAGGGCATCTCGTCCGGCGACATCTCGATCAAGGGCCGCGTCATCAACGGCGTGCATCCGTCGAAGCGCAACATCGCCATGGTGTTCCAGAGCTATGCGCTCTATCCCAACATGACGGTGGCGCAGAACATCACCTTCGGGCTTGAAATGCACGGCGTGCCGAAGCCGGAGCGTGACAAGTCGCTCGGCGATGTGGCGAAGCTTCTGCAGATCGACCACCTTCTCGACCGCAAGCCCGGCCAGCTCTCCGGCGGCCAGCGCCAGCGCGTCGCCATGGGCAGGGCGCTCGTGCGCGATCCGGATGTCTTCCTCTTCGACGAGCCGCTGTCGAACCTCGATGCGAAGCTCCGCGTCGACATGCGCACCGAAATCAAGAAGCTGCATGAAAAGCTGAAGACGACCATCGTCTATGTGACGCATGACCAGATCGAGGCCATGACGCTTTCGACCCGCATCGCCGTCATGTACAAGGGCTATATCCAACAGCTCGGCACGCCGAAGGAAATCTACGACACACCGGCCAATGTCTTCGTCGCCACCTTCATGGGCAGCCCGGCGATGAACGTGATCCCGGCCAAGGTCGTCGTGACGGACGGCATGCCCTATGCCGAGGTGAAGGATGCCAAGGGCGCGGCGCAGCACCTGCGCTTCAGCCAGCAGAACCTCACCGCCTGGGATGGCCGCGAAATCCTGCTCGGCATCCGCCCCGAGGCGATCACCGACCCGGAAGGGGCGGACCGCAAGTCCAACAATATCGTGCCGCTCATCAACGATGTCATCGTGACTGAGCCGGCGGGCTCCGATACGTTCGTCACCATGTCGCTGGGAGGCAAGGACGTGATCGCACGCATGCGCGCCGATACCGATATCCGCGCCGGCCAGCGTTTCGACTTCGCCGTCAACATGGACAAGGCGGTTGCCTTCGATCCCGCATCCGAGGAACGGATCAAGCCGTGAGCGACCACGACATCATCATCATCGGTTCCGGAATGGGGGGCGCGACGCTGGCCGCCGCCTTGGCCTCCTCCCGGCGCCGCATCCTGATCCTCGAAAAGGGCGAGCGGCTGCAACCCTCTCCCGCCGATCGGGATGCGGCTTCGATTTTCGCGCGCGGCCATTTCCGCCCGAAGGAAGAATGGCTGGACGGCGAGGACAGGCCGTTCAACCCCGGCAACTATTACAATGTCGGCGGCAATTCGAAATTTTACGGCGCGGTGCTCATCCGCTACCGGAAGGAGGACTTCAGTCCGCTCCGCCACATGGGCGGCACGACGCCCGGCTGGCCGCTCGGCTATGACGAGATCGAGCCCTTCTACCAGCAGGCCGAAACGCTCTACCGCGTGCGCGGCGAGCTCGGCGACGACCCTACCGAGCCGCGCCATTCCGGCACCTATCCCCATCCACCCGTCCGTGACGAGGCCCCGATTGCGGACCTCCGCCAGCGCCTCAAGCGCGTCGGCCTGCACCCTGCCTCGCTGCCGCTCGGCGTCGATATCGAGCGCTGGCTGAAGGCTGGCCAGACGACCTGGGACGCCTATCCCAACACCTGCGGCGGCAAGATGGATGCCGAGACGATTGCTCTGGAAGAGGCGCTGAAACATCCGGACGTGACGCTTCGGACCGGCTGCGAGGTGACGCGCCTGATCGCCGGGGCGGATGGGCGCATCACGGGCGTGGAAGTTCTGGAGGCAGGTCAGCGGCAGGTGCTTCAAGCCCCCGTGATCGTGCTGGCAGCGGGTGCCGTGCGTTCGGCCTCGATCCTGCTCGCCTCGGACAGCGAGCGCTATCCGAACGGGCTTGCCAACAGCTCCGATCAGGTCGGCCGCAATTTCATGAACCACAATTGCTCGGCCGTGCTGGCGCTGCATCCGTTCCGGAAGAATAATTCGGTCTATCAGAAGACCCTAATGGTCAACGACTTCTACCTGACCGGCGGACCTAACGGCGAGCCACTGGGCAATATCCAGTTGCTGGGCAAGATCACCGGCACGATCCTGAAGGCCAATTCGCCGCTGCCCGGACCGATTGCGGACTGGATCGCCGCCCGTGCGGTCGATCTCTACGCCATGTCGGAAGACCTGCCGAACCCGCAAAGCCGGGTGACGCTGCGCAACGGCCAGATCGTGCTCGACTGGAAGCGCTCCAACTGGGAGACGCATCTGCAGCTGGTCGAGAAGCTGAAGGCGCTGCTGCGCAAGGCGGGCTATCCCGTCGTCATGTCGCGCCCCTTCGACCGCCGCACGCCCTCGCATCAATGCGGCACCGCGCGGATGGGGAGCGACCCGACTACAAGCGTCGTCAATTCCTTCGGCCGCAGCCACGACCACCGCAATCTCTTCATCGCCGACGCTTCCGTGCTGCCGACCTCGGCGGCGGTGAACCCGGCGCTGACGATTGCGGCGCTCTCGCTGCGCATGGCCAAGCATATTCTGGAGACGGAGGCCACGGCATGAGTCCGCTTGCTCTCATCACCGGCGGCCAGCAGGGCATCGGATTCGGTATTGCTCAGGCGCTCGTCGCGGCCGGTTTTCGCGTCGCGCTGGTGGCGGAAGTTTCGCCGGAGGCTGAAGTCGTCGACGAGGCGCTGGCCGCGCTCGGACCAGAGGCGCGCTATTTCCAGCATGACCTGCGAGACGTCGCCCACGCCGAAGCCTGCATTGCCGATGTCGTGCGCGCCATGGGGCCGATCGACACGTTCGTCTCCAATGCCGGTGTGCCGGCGAAGGTGCGGGGCGACATGCTGGAGATGGTGCCGGAAAGCTTCGATTTCGTCTTCGACATCAACCTGCGCGGCGCCTTCTTCCTGGCGAAAGCGGCGGCGCAGCACATGCTGGCGACCGTAAGCGACCACTATCGCTCCATGCTCTTCGTCACCTCCGTCAGCGCCGAGATGATCTCCATCGAGCGGGCCGAATATTGCATGTCGAAATCGGCGGCCTCGATGATGGCGCAGCTTTTCGCCGTGCGGATGGCTCCCTCCGGCATCGGCGTCTTCGAACTTCGCCCCGGCATCATCGAGACCGGCATGACGGCGGGCGTGAAGGACAAATATACCGCGCGGATCGAGGGCGGCTTGGTACCCGCCGCACGCTGGGGACAGCCGGGCGATATCGGCGCGACCGTCGTGCCGCTCGCGACCGGGCAGATGGCCTTTTCCACCGGCGCGGTGATCCCGGTCGACGGCGGTCTCTCGCTGCCGAGGCTTTAGATTTTTGCGCAATTCCGGATGAGAAACCGGTTTCGCTGGAATTGCTTGTAGAGGTTCAGAAAATGCAGACGTCTTACGATTTCATCATTTGCGGCGGCGGGTCAGCCGGCTCGGTGCTGGCGGCGCGGCTTTCGGAAAATCCCAAGGCGCGCGTGCTCCTGCTGGAAGCCGGCGGGCGCGACTGGCATCCGTTCTACCACATGCCTGCGGGCTTTGCGAAAATGACCAAGGGCATCGGCAGCTGGGGCTGGCACAGCGTGCCGCAGAAGCACATGAACAACATGGTTATCCGCTACACCCAGGCCAAGGTTCTGGGCGGCGGCTCGACGATCAATGCGCAGATCTACACGCGCGGCAATGCGCTCGACTATGACGACTGGCGGCAGATGGGCTGCGAGGGCTGGTCTTACGAGGACGTGCTACCCTATTTCCGCAAGGCGGAAGACAACGACACCTATGACAACCGCTATCACGGCAAGGGCGGCCCGCTCGGCGTCAGCAAGCCGGCGGCCCCGCTGCCTATTTGCGAGGCCTATTTCCAGGCCGCCGGCCAGCTCGGCATTCCGACAAACCACGACATGACCGGCGAGAAGCAGGACGGCGTGGGTTACTATCAGCTGACGCAGCGCAACGTCCGCCGCTCCTCTACCTCCGTCGCCTATCTCAACCCGGCCCGAAGCCGGCCGAACCTGACGATCAGGACCGGCGCGCAGATCCTGCGTGTTCTTGTCGAAAACGGCAAGGCGATGGGCGTCGAGGTGGCGGGCGAGGGGACGATCCGCGCCGATATAGAGGTCATCATGTCCTCCGGTGCGATCGGCAGCCCGCGCCTGCTGATGCTCTCCGGCATCGGCCCGGCGGATCATCTTCGCTCTCTGGGGCTTCCGGTCGTCTACGACCAGCCGGGCGTCGGCTCGAACCTGCAGGACCATGTCGATCTCTTCGTCATTGCCGAATGCACCGGCCCGCATACCTATGACCGCTACGCCAAGCCGCATCTCTCGGTTCTCGCCGGCCTGCAATATCTCCTCCAGAAAAAGGGGCCTGTCGCCTCCAGCCTCTTCGAGACGGGCGGCTTCTGGTATGCCGACCGGGAAGCCCGCTCGCCGGACATCCAGTTCCACCTTGGCCTCGGCTCCGGCATCGAGGCCGGCGTCGCGGCGATGGAAAACGGCGGCGTGACGCTGAACTCAGCCTATCTGCGCCCCCGCTCGCGCGGCACAGTGCGGCTTTCGTCTTCCGATCCGCTCGCCGCGCCACTGATCGACCCGAATTACTGGGCCGATCCTTATGATCGCGAAATGTCGATCAAGGGCCTGAAGCTTGCGCAGGAGATCATGCGGCAGGATGCGCTGAAGCCCTATGTGAAGGCGGAACGCCTGCCGGGGCCGGAGGTGCGGACGGACGAGGATTACTTCAACTATGCCTGCCGCCACGCCAAGACCGACCATCACCCCGCCGGCACCTGCCGCATGGGCCCTGATCCGGCCGCCGTCGTCGATCCGCAGCTGCGCTTCAACGGCATCGAGCGCCTGCGCGTCGTCGATGCCTCGATCATGCCGACGCTGGTCTCGTCCAACACGAACGCGCCGACGATCATGATTGCGGAAAAAGCCGCCGCCATGATCCGCGCCGCCCATGGCCTCTGAGAGGAACACAGACATGATGATCCGCCACATCGTCCTCATCCGCTTTCGCACGGACGTGAGCGAAGCCCAGATCGCCGAAATGTTCGCCGAGCTTGAGGAGATCCGCACCAAGATTTCCGGCGTGCTCGCCATCACCTCCGGTCGCAGCGAGAGCCCGGAAAAGATCGAGCGCGGCTACAGGCATGGCTTCGTCGTCGATTTCGACGGCTGGGCGGCGCTCGCAGCCTATCAGACCCATCCCGACCACAAGGCGCTTGGCGCGAAGCTTGTCGCCCATGCTGAAGGCGGGCTCGACGGCATTCTCGTCTTCGATCTTCCGGTCAACGAATAGGAGCGCTTCCATGCTGAAATTGCCGAAAGCCGATCACACGCTCGAAGCCTATTCGCTCACCGGAACGCCGCTGACGCCGCGGGCGCCGCGCGTGCCCTTCACCCGCACCGCCTTTGCCGCCGCCCATGTCGTCTCCGATCCCTTGCGCGAGCGCAGCCCGTGGGACACGCGGCCGGCCGTCGACTGGGACGCGACGCTCGCCTTCCGGCAGGGGCTCTGGGACCAGGGTCTTGGCCTTGCCGAAGCGATGGATACCGCCCAGCGCGGCATGGGCGTCGACTGGCTGACCGCGAAGGAACTGATCGAGCGAACCATGGCCGCCGCCAAGGCGCATGCGCTGCAGCCGCGCGTCGCCTGCGGCGCGGGCACGGATCATGTGGCACTCGCCGATCTCCGGGACACCGACGCGATCCTCGCCGCTTACGAAACACAGGCCTCTGCCATCGAAGCGGCGGGCGGTCAGCTGATCCTCATGGCCTCGCGCGCCTTCACCGCCATCGGGGCAGGCCGTGATATCTATCGCAACGTCTATCGCCGGCTGATCGATGGTGCGGCCGAGCCCGTCATCCTGCACTGGCTGGGCGACATGTTCGATCCGGCGCTTTCCGGCTATTGGGGTACGAATGATGTCGCGGACGCCAGTGATTTTGTACTGGATCTGATCGGCGAAAATCCGGCCAAGGTCGATGGCATCAAGATCTCGCTGCTGGACCAGGCGTATGAAGAAGCCTTCCGGGCGCGGCTGCCCGCTGGTGTGCGGCTCTATACTGGCGATGACTTCAACTATGCGGCGTTGATCGAAGGCGACGGGCAGCACTATTCCCATGCCCTTCTTGGCATTTTTGCCGCCATCGCGCCGGCGGCAAGTCAGGCACTTGAGGCGCTGGCTGAGGGTGACAGCGAGACCTATCACAGGCTCTTCGCGCCGACCGTGCCGCTCAGCCGCGAGATCTTCCGCGCGCCGACGCGGTTCTACAAAGCGGGCATCGCCTTCCTGTCATGGCTCAATGGATACCAGACGCATTTCATCATGCCCGCCGGGTTCCAGTCGAGCCGCGACATCACGCATTATGCGGAGGTTTTCCGGCTGGCGGATCGGGCGGGGTTGCTCACGAAGCCCGATCTCGCCATCCCCAGGATGCGAACCTTGCTAGCGCTCCACGGAATCGAATAGGTTCCCGGAATGGAGCGCAGACCGACCATTGTCGACGTGGCGCGCGAGGCGGGGGTGTCGAAATCGACCGTCAGCCTCGTGTTGCAGCAAAGCCCGCTGGTGCGGGAGGAAAAGCGCGTTCTGGTCCGCGAGGCGATGGACAGGCTCGGCTATGTCTACAATCGCTCGGCTGCCAACCTGCGCTCGGCCAATGTGGGCCTCATCGGCGTCGTCATCAACGATCTCAGAAATCCCTTCTTCACGGAATTTGCCACCTCGCTGCAGATGGCGCTGTCGGCGCGTGGCTATGCGACCGTGCTTGCCAATACGGATGAAGACCCCGCCATCCAGGCACAGGTCGTTTCCGCCATCATCGAGCATGGCGTTTCGGCACTGATCATCTCGCCGGCCTATGGCGAGGAGGCCGCGACCTTTGACGCGATCGCGCGGGCCAATATTCCGACCATGCAGGTGCTGCGCAAGATCGATCCGCGCATCGAGCTTTTCCCCTTTTCTGCGCCCGACTATCTCTCCGGCAGCCGTCTCGCCGCCGAGCATCTGGTGAAGGGCGGGGCGCGACGCGTCGCTTTCGTCGGTGGGCTCGAGGGGCGGGCAGTCGCGCAGGAGCGCATGTCCGGCTATTTCGAGGTGATGGCGGAGGCCGGCATCGAGCCCTTCGTGCTGCCGGGTCGCGCCAGCCGCGCCTTCGGCCACGAGGCGGCGGCGATCCTGACGCGGGATCATCCGGATATCGATGCGGCCATCTGTTTCTCCGACCTCGTGGCGCTCGGCCTGCTCTCGGGCTGCGCGCGCATCGGCCGCAAGGTGGGCGAGGATTTCCGCATCGTCGGCTTCGACGATATCGAGGAATGCGCACAGGTCTATCCGCCGCTCACCACGGTGCGGTGCGATATTGCCGGATTTGGCGAGGCCGTCGCCTCGACTGTGCTCAACTGGCTCGAAGACAACCAGGCTCCGATCAATGACCATCGTACGCCCGTGGAACTGATCGTGCGGGATTCCAGCGGCGGTAGGGTCAACGCATGACAACGGAAGCTTTTCTCCGGCAACTCTTCGACAAGGCGGTGGAGGTGGCCGATCCCATGCGCTCGCTCGCCCGCTTCCTACCCAGGCGGCCGCAAGGCCGGTTGATCGTCGTCGGCGCCGGCAAGGCGAGCGCCCGCATGGCCGAGGCAGTCGAGGCGGCGTGGGGGCCTTGCGAGGGGCTGGTCATCACCCGTTATGGCTATGGCCGGCCCTGCCGCGGCATCGAGATTGTGGAGGCGGCGCATCCCGTGCCGGACGAGAGCGGGCTCAAGGCGACGGCCCGCATGCTCGATCTTGTGAAGACCGCAGGGGAGGGCGATTTCGTCCTCGCGCTCATTTCCGGTGGTGCTTCTGCGCTGCTGGTCGCCCCCGCCGAAGGGGTCAGCCTCGCCGAGAAGCAGGCGGTCAATGCAGCCCTGCTCGCCTCCGGCGCGCCAATCGACAAGATGAACACCGTGCGCAAGCACCTGAGCCGCGTGAAGGGTGGACAGCTGGCCGCCGCTGCCTATCCGGCGCGCATGCTCTCGCTTCTGATTTCCGACGTGCCGGGCGATGATCCCGCCTTTATCGGATCCGGCCCAACCGTTGGCGATGTGTCCGCGCCGGACGAGGCGCTGGCGATCCTCAAACAGTGGAAGGTTGAGGTTCCGGCAAGCGTCCGGGCCGCCCTTGCCGCGCCTCCACGGGTCCTGACGCCGCAAGATCCGCGCCTTTCCCGCGTCGAAAACGTCATCTATGCAGCGCCGAAACAGTCGCTCGCGGCGGCTGCCGAACTGGCACGAAGCACTGGATATGATGTGCGCCTGCTCGGCGATGCGCTGGAAGGCGAGGCCCGTGATGTGGGACGCGCGCAGGCGGAACTCGCCCTCAAGATCCGCGCTTCGCTTCACCAGGGGGATCGCCCCGTTCTCCTGCTGTCCGGCGGCGAACTGACCGTGACCCGGCGCGGCAATGGTGTCGGCGGTCCGAACGCCGAATTCTGCCTCGCCCTGGCGCTCGCGCTGAACGGGGAGGACGGCATTCACGCAATTGCCTGCGATACTGACGGCGTCGATGGCGCGGCGGAGGTGGCGGGTGCGGTCATCGGACCGCAAACGCTTGGATTGGCCAGCGCTGCCGGTTTCGATCCGCAGGCGGCCCTTGCCGCCAACGATGCCCACAGCTTCTTCGCCGCGATCGGCAGTCAGGTCGTGACAGGCCCGACGCTGACCAATGTCAACGATTTCCGTGCGATATCTATCGGTCGCTGACCGGTATCCGATCGGTGTCCAATGCCTCAGGGCACGGCGGACGATTGCAATTGGCGCCGATTGCGATAGCCATTGAGGCCGTCAAATGTCACAGCTCGAAGTGATATGAACCCGTAACGGCCCGGATAATATTGCCCGCCATTTTGCCCTGCAGGAATAGCATGACCCCGACAGAAAGCTTACCGTCCGATATCTATGCCATTGCCGATATTCATGGACGTGCCGACCTTCTCGAAGCCATGCTGGGTTACATCGCGGCGGTGTCGAACGATAATCAATCGCCTCCCGTCGTGCTTTTCCTGGGAGATCTGATCGACCGCGGCCCTCACAGTCCAAAGGTCCTCGATCAGGTATACTCGACGCTCGACCGTTATCCCGGTTCTCGGCTCATTCTCGGCAACCACGACTTCTACCTCCGTGAACTCCTGAGAGGCACTCTCACCGATGAGGACGCCATCAACTGGATGGACTGGGGCGGTGTTGCAACCGTGAGCGCCTATTCGGATCGCCCGGTCCCTGATTTCAAGAACATCGCCGCTGATATTCGTCGTGTCTTCCCACACCATGCGGACCTCCTGGAAAACGCCCTGACGTTCAAGGAAATCGGACGGTTTTGTTTTGTGCATGCTGGCATACGCCCGGGCGTTCAGCTCGAAAGTCAAAGCGAACACGATTTGCGATGGATCCGGGCCGGCTTCCTCGACCATCTGGACCTCTTTGACCACGTCGTCTTAAATGGTCACACGATCACCAAGTCGCTTCGACCCGAAGTCTATTCAAACCGTATAGCGTTGGATACTGGCGCCTATCGGACTGGCAGACTGAGTGCTGCGGTCATTCGACATGACGAGCTTTCCCACTTCGTCTGTACCGAACTCACCGAAACCGGTAGGATTGAGGTCGGTGAGTGGCAGCCTGATCTGAAAGCAGCTGCAGACCGATTTCTCCCGGCTTTCTAAAAATTGCGTTGCACCAAAGATCGGAAATAAATCAGAAGACACTTGGATTACGAAGGCGCGCCGTCAGTTCATATCCCTTCAAAGCGGAGACGGGCGGCAGGCCATTGGCATGCGCAGATTGTAAGGATGGGAAAAGTATCGTAGTGCGATGAACGCCGTACACCCTCTTTTCCCGTTGGATTGCCATGGTCAAGGCCTTTGTCACGTCCGTCGACGTCGCTCAAAGAGCAGGCGTTTCGCGTTCTGCCGTCTCCCGGACATTCACGGAGGGCGCCAGCGTCTCGCCTGAGGTGCGCCGCAAGGTGCTTCAGGCCGCTCAGGAACTGGGTTATCGCGTCAACAGACTGGCCCAAGGCCTCAATAATTCCTCGTCCAATCTCGTTGGCGTGGTTGGGGCGAACCTTTCCTTGCCCTTCATGGCAAAACAGCTGGATATGCTCAGCATCGGATTGCTGCGGCGCGGCCTGCAATGCCTGCTTCTGAATGCTGCGGATGCACGCAGTGACATTGCACCTCTCATCGAACTGATTTTCGAGTTTCGCGCCCGCGCGATTGTCGTCCTCTCGGGCGAGCCACCGATGTCCATCGTGGATGAATGTCTTGCCAATGGCGTCAAGCTCATCGTCATCAACAGACAGCTCGCCCGGTCCGACACCGATATCATCCTCAGCGACGACATTGCCGGCGCAACGCTTGCGGCAGAACGCCTGAAGGCGGCGGGATGCCGAAAGGTCGCCGTCGTGACAAGTGGATCGGGAACGCCGACCCAGTTGCGCCGGTGCAAGGCATTTTCCGACGTCATGACCGCCGCCGGCACGGATATCGTCGTCTGGCATGATGGCCCGACAACCTATGAGACGGGACTGAAGGCCGCCCGGGAGCTCCTGTCTGACCGACAGATTGATGGAGCGTTTTGCGTGACGGACATCATGGCCATCGGCTTTCTCGATGGCGCCCGAAACGACATGGGGCGCCGCGTGCCCGAAGATCTGTCCGTCATCGGCTTTGACGACATTCCGCAGGCCTCCTGGCGAAGCTACGAACTGACCACGATCTCGCAGTCGTTCGAAGTCCTGACGGAGGCCGTTCTGGCGGCGCTCGATCATGAGCTTGGTCAGTCCGTCATCACCAACGTCCCCGTGGCCCTTATCGAACGCAGCACCGTCCGGCGCTGACGCCCCTTCAGTCCAGCCCGAACTTTTTCCGTCCCGCAAGAGATACGCGCTTGCAATGAATGAACACGTGTGCAAATTTGCACACGTGTTCAAGGGAGAGGAATGCGCATGCCTTCAGCAATGTCCTATACAAACGATCTGGATGGTCGCGCGCAGTTGTGCCGTGATGTCATCCTCTCTGCCGGAGCCCTGGTCCTTGAGGGCTTTGAGAATGGCAGGGCGGCTGACTTCTCGATGAAGGGACCGCAGGATTACCTCACGGAAACCGACGCGGCCTCCGAAGCGCATATCCGGCAGCGCATTGCTTCAGCCTTTCCGGACGACAGCTTCTTTGGCGAGGAGGGCGGCGGGGATATCCGCGAGCGGGTCTGGGTGGTCGATCCGATTGACGGTACTGCCAATTTTGCCCGCGGCATTCCGCATTTCTGCATTTCCATCGGCTATGTGGAGGGAAATGTCGCCAAGCTTGCGGCGATCTACAATCCGGCGCTGGACGAGCTGTATTTTTGCCGGGCCGGCGAGGGAGCGACCCGCAACGGCGAGCCGATCTCGGCAGCCCGGACGGCTCGCTTCGACATGGCATCCGTCGAGCTGGGCTGGTCGACCCGTATCCCCAACGCACAGTATCTTGAGGCAATGACGCGGCTTCTGGACAAGGGGGCGAATGTCCGGCGGGCAGGCTCCGGTGCCATGGCGCTTGCCTATGTCGCGGATGGCCGCTCGGATGCCTATGTCGAACTGCACATGAATTCGTGGGATTGCGTGCCGGGCCTGCTGCTGGTGGCGGAAGCGGGCGGACGCGTCTGCCCCTTCTTCGAAATCGGGTCTTTGCAGACTGGCGGCGCTGTTCTTGCAAGCGCGCCCGCCATCGCCGATGGCGTCAGCGACGCGGTGGGCATCGTGCTGGCTGAGCCGCTGGGCAGGCGCGAGAGGCACCACGCTGCCTGAAGAGGAGGGGATCGCGCCACAATCGCGATCTGCGACATAAACGGCTTGGAGCGCCGTCGGGAGGAGAGACAGAGTGACCCTATTTTCAGAAACAGCCAGTCGCGATAGCCGACGCTGGATGCGGCGTGCAGCGGATTTTGTCTCTGCGCCGGAGCGGTTGATCGCGCTCGGCCTTGCCATCCTGCTGGGGCTCCTTGTTATCGTACCGCTGTTCCAGCTGGTGCGGGAGACGATCACCGTACAGCCTTATGATTCTGCCTATTTGCCCGGGCGCCAGCCGGGAGAACTGACGCTTTTTCATTATGAGCGCGTCTTTGGCGGCCGGCTTTCCTGGGCCCTGTTCTACAAGCCGTTCATGAACTCGCTCGTCACGGCGTTCGGGGCAACGATCATCTGCCTGGCGCTGGGAGCCCTCCTTGCGTGGATCGTCGTGCGCACCAACGTGCCCTATCGCGAGTTCGTCAACACGGCGGTCGTCCTGCCCTATATGCTGCCGTCCTGGGTGATGGCGCTCGCCTGGGTCACCTTTTTCAAGAATGACCGGGTGGGCGGAGCGTCCGGCGTCTTTGCCTATCTCTTCGGCGTGCAGCCCCCCGACTGGATCGCCTTTGGCGGAATTCCCATCATCATCTGCCTGTCCCTGCATTATTATGTCTACGGGTTCCTGATCATTTCCGGCTCGCTTGCCACGGTGGACAGCCAGCTCGAAGAGGCGGGCGCCATTGCCGGTATGTCCCGGCTGCGGCAGTTCGTCTCCATCACCGCACCGCTCGTTCTTCCGGCCGTCGGCTCGGCCGTCGTCATGACCTTCATCCGGGTTATCGGATCCTTCGGAACGCCCGCGGTTCTCGGCATGCCCATCCGGTATTTCGTACTGCCGACGCAGATCTATGCCGCGATCGGGTCGCGCAATGTCGGAGACGGCTATCTTCTGGCGCTCGTGCTGGTGGTGATGGCCATTCTGTTCATCTGGATCAACCAGCGCATGATCGGCGTGCGCAAGAGCTTCGTCACCATGTCCGGCAAGGGGTTTCGCCGGCGCGAAATCGATCTCGGTCGGGCAAAATGGCTGGTTTTCGCCTTTGTGGTCGTGCTGATGTGCATGACCGTGGTTCTGCCGCTTGGATTGCTCGTGCTGCAGTCGCTTTCGCGTACCGCCGGCAATTATGACCTGTCCAATCTGACCCTGCATTACTGGATTGGTGCACGCGGCGGCGTCAATGCGATCTATGCGGGCGTCTTTCAGAACCCGCAGATCCTGCACGCGGCCTGGAACAGCCTCAGCCTGGCATTCTTCACGGCTCTTGCCACCGGCATTCTCGGCTTCCTCATCGGTTACGTGGTGGTGAAGACACGCGGAAGCCTGTCGTCGCGGGCGCTGGAGCTGGCAGCCTTCCTGCCTTACATCTTTCCGGCGGTTGCATTTGGCGCCATCTATATCGGCATGTTCTCGCGACCGGTCGGACCCATCCCGGCCCTTTACGGGACGTTTGCGCTGCTGGTTCTGATCGCGGCGGTGAAAAACCTGCCCTATACCTCGCGCACCGGCATCGCCGCCATGCTGCAGATCGACAAGTCTCTCGAAGAGTCCGCACGCGTGCAGGGCATTGGCTGGATCAGCCGTGTTCGCCACATCGTGGCGCCTCTTGCCGCCTCGGGACTGGTCTCCGGCATGCTGTTGAGTTTCATCGGCACGATGCGCGAGCTGTCGCTGATCATCCTGCTTGTCACGCCGTCGACGGCAGTGCTGGCAAGCGTGATCTATACCTACCAGACCGATGATGTTCCCCAGCTGATCGGAGCGGCAACGCTGCTGCTCGTTGCTCTGGTCGTGGGCTGCAACATCCTATTCCGGCTGGTTTTCCGCAATACGAAGATGGGGTTTGCTTGAGGAGGCGACCGTGCAACAGGGAGGAAGAGTTCACATGAAAATGCTTAGGAAACGGGTGGCGATCGCCACATTGGCATGCCTTATCGGTACGGCGGCCTGCGCGCAGGATGCGGCCTTCGATACCTGGCTGAAGACGGCAGAGCTTGGCGTCCACCAGCCCAAGGACGAGAACTGGGACGAGATCGTCAGGAAGGCCAAGGCGGAAGGCGAGGTCACCATCTATTCCTCCTCCTCGACCGTCAATGCGCTGGCCGAGGACTTCATGAAGCTTTATCCGGAGATCAAGGTCAACGCCTATGATCTCGGCTCGGAAAAGACGATCGAGAAAGTGGTGCGCGAACAGCAGGCGGGCATTTTTGCCGTGGATGTGGTCAACACGGCCGGCACCGCCCAGATGTTCTACGACCTCCTGCCCAACCATCGCATCGTCAATTATGTGCCTCGTTATCTGGAGGACAAGATCCCGGTCGACCTGCGCGAGCCGCTGCTGACGCAGGTGATCGAAGCCACGGTGCTCATGTACAATGCCGACACCTACAAGGACGCACCGCCGGTTACCAATGTGTGGCAATTGACGGAACCGGCCTGGAACAAGCGTTTTGCGATGAAGAGCCCGCTTGGCTCCCTGACATCGCTGGCGCTTTTGACCTCGATCGTCGAGCGCGCCGACGATTTCGCCAAATCCTACGAAAAATATGCCGGAAAGCCGCTCGTCCTGTCCGACGGTATCGAAAATGCCGGCTATGAATTCCTGCACCGCCTCCTGAAGAATGACCTTGTCATCTACGATTCCGGCTCAAAGCTTGCGACTGCCTCCGGGCTGAAGGGGCAGGCAAAGCCGCCGATCACCTTCTCCAGCATGCATTACATCAACAAGAACGGCAGCGACGATTATGCCAATGCCGTTCTCTATGACATCGATCCGGCCGGTGTCTTTGCCTATTCGACCTATGTGGCGATTGCCGGACAGTCGGCGCATCCGAATGCGGCGAAACTGTTCATCGCCTTCCAGATGGGATCAAGGGACCTGACCCCCGACACCAAACTTGAAAAGCCCTATCGCGATGGCGAAAGCCTGAAGAAGCTGCAGGGCATGGCCGCCTATTTCAAGGTGGGCACGTTCTCGCCGCGCACGGATGTGCCGCTGCCCAAGGGTGGAGAGAACTGGCCGAAAGTTCGCAAGATTTTCGGATCGGCTGAATATCAGCGCGACCATGTCGCTGAAGTCAACGATTTCTGGGTGGTCGAAACCAGCAACTGAGGAAAACCGGAGCGCCGGGTTGCCGTGATGCAACCCGGAAAGCCTGGGGAGGAAACCTGATGAACGAAGTGTCCCTGAAAGGCATCACAAAATACTACGGCTCTCACCTGGCCATACCGCCGCTCGATCTCGAAATCCCGAAGGGCAAGTTCGTGACGCTGCTCGGGCCATCGGGCTGCGGCAAGACCACGACGCTGCGCATCATTGCGGGGCTCGAACAGCCCTCCGGCGGCGAGCTGACGCTTGCGGGAAAAACGGTTTACTCCGGACGCGACGGCAGCTTCGTGCCGCCGGAAAAGCGGGGTCTCGGCTTCATCTTCCAGAGCTATGCGCTCTGGCCGAACATGAAGGTCGACAAGAACATCACGCTGGCCCTGCAGCAGGCAAAGCGGCCGAAAGAGGAGATTGCCGCACGGCTTTCCGAGGCGCTGAAGAAGGTGCAACTCGAACACTATGAAGACCGCTTCCCGTCGGAACTTTCCGGCGGCCAGCAGCAGCGCGTTGCCGTGGCCCGACTGATTGCCGCCCGCAACTCCATCCTGCTGATGGACGAGCCGCTGTCCAATCTCGATGCGGTATTGAGAACGGAAATGCGCACGGAACTGAAGCGCCTGTCGCGGGATCTTGGCGCGACCACGGTCTACGTGACGCATGACCAGGTCGAGGCGCTGACCATGTCCGATATCATCGTGGTGATGAAGGATGGCGTCATCCAGCAGATCGGCAGCCCCTACGAAATCTACCATGAACCGGCTAACCTGTTTGTGGCCGAATTCATCGGCGATCCGCGGATCAACGTCTTTGAAGGCATTCTCGAGCAAAGAGGCGGCAGAAGCATACTGAAGCTTCACGGGATTGAGGTCGTGCTCGAACAGGTCGTCGCCCGTGATGCCGGGCCTGTGACCTGCGCGATCCGGCCGGAGCATTTCAATCTGCATGAGGCGCCGCTGGACCAGGGCCTTGCCGCAGACGTCGATGTGGTCCAGCCGACCGGCTCGCAGACCATCCTCTCGCTCTCGGCCAACGGCACACCGATGACCGCGCTCATTCCGCGCTTTGTCGAAAGCTGGCCGAACCGCAAGGTTTGGCTGGAATTTGTCGCGCGCAACATGATGGTCTTCGATCCGAAGACGGGCAAATTGATAACCGCGACGACGGCAGCCAGGACGCGTTCGAACGCCGCCTGAGATCAAGACAGACAGTCGAACTGGCTGCCGGCATGATGAAGCCCACCCTTCTGAAAGGGTGGTGTTTCCGAAGGATTGGTATTTTGACAGGGAATGAACACGCATGAAAGCCCCGGTATATTCGCGACCGGCAATCAGCCTGATCACGCAAGGGCTCGCCCCGCACGATTCGGCGCTCTATATCGGCGGGCTTGAAGGTGCACGCGATCTGGATCTTTTGAAGGAACACGGCATTACGATCGTCGTGAACTGTGCCATCAATCTCGACATCAACTTCGTGCGCAGTCCAAGCCTTGCCGAAGACGGCGCACTCTGCGCGAGCGGTTATTCCGATATCCGCTATTACAAGCTCGGCATGATCGATGGCGGCGGCAGCCCCGATACCATGATGCTCGGTGGCTACTACATTCTGCAGGGCGCGTTGAACCAGACGCTTCCCCGGCGTGAAACCTATCCGTTCAAGGATGGTGGCAATGTTCTGGTCAATTGCCGCAGCGGACGCAGCCGTTCCGTCTCGCTGGTCGGGCTGTTTCTGCACAAGCAGCAGCCGCACCTGTTTCCAACGCTGGACGCGGCAATCGCGCATATCCGCGACAAGCGGGAATTGCGTGAGGACGAGTGGTTCGAAACACCGAAGCCGATGCTATACGAGGCGGCAAGGCGGGCGTCCGACTGGATCGACCTCGTCGAGGCCAGAAAGGCGGCCGATGCGACGTCGTGAACTGCCTGTGGTCGCCGTCATTGCCGATGCTCATTACCATGATCTCGAAGGCGATTATGGTTTTGACGGTGTAGAGGTGAATGCACAGCGGCTTGCCGTGCGCAGCTTTGCTGAAACGCGGGCGTCGACGCGCGTTTTCAACGAAAGCTTTCAGGCTCTTCCCGCCGCATTGGACGAGATCGCGGGCCGCGGCATTCGCCACGTCGTGCTTCTCGGCGATTATACCGACGACGGCCAAAGACAGACGACGGACGCCGTTCGACATCTGCTGGAAGAGTATCGCCGGAAACACCGGCTGTCATTTTATGCGATCCCCGGAAATCATGATGTCTTCGCGGCCAATGGCAGGCATCATTCAAAGGGGTTTCTCAGTGGATCCGGCAGTTCCGTAACCGTCACCAGCGATGCGCAGGTGGCGGGCGCGAACCCGCGGGCCTGCCTCAGCGCGCAGATGTACTGTGAAGGGTACCCGCTTGGCCTGTTGCCGATGGCCGCCTTCGGTCTTTTTGCGCAAGCCGAATACCTCCATTGGGAAAGCCCATTCGGCCGCTCCGACAGCATTGAGGATCGGCAATATCTGGTCTCGTCGGAGGATGGCCGTTCGACCTTCAGTCTGATGGATGCGTCATATCTCGTCGAGCCCGAAGAGGGGCTCTGGCTTTTGATGATCGATGCCAATGTGTTCGAGCCACGCAATGGACATCATGACCCCTTTGACGAGGAGACGTTCATCGACAGCACGGCCGCCGGATGGAATGCGGTTCTGCGTCTGAAACCCTTCCTGATCGACTGGATCAGGGATGTTCATGAACGGGCGAGAGCGCTCGGCAAGACCGTCCTGTCGTTTTCCCATTATCCGGTGATCGACCCCTTCGACGATACGACCGGATCGGAGGCGGCGCTCTTCGGCAACACCAATGTCGTGCGGCGCACGCCGGCCGGAGCGGTTGCCGATACCTTGCTGGGGACCGGCATGAGGGTTCACTTCAGCGGGCATCTGCATGTGGAAGGGACCACGCGTCGTCACCTTGACGGCTGCGAACTGGTCAACATCGCCGTTCCCTCCCTCGTTGCGTTTCCCCCGGCCTTCAAGATCGTGCAGCCCGGCAAAAGCCTGCCGGACGTCGAGACCGTGGGGCTGTCACACCTCCCGCCCGACCCGCGCCTGATGGAACTCTATCGTCTGGAAAGTGCATTCAAGGGGGAGGTGCCCGATCCTGCCTTCGGTACGCCATCCTATGGCGCCTTCCTTTTTGCCCATACCGGGGCGCTGGTCACCCACCGGTATTTTCCAAGGGAATGGCCACCGGAAATCGTCGAATATGTCGCCACGTCCAATCTTGCCGAGATCGGCCTGCTGATGCTGGCCGGGGAGAGGTGGGAGGGCGAGCAATCCCTTTCGGCCATCTCCTGTTGCAACATGGGCCTTCTCGAAGACGAATGCGCCCGCGTCGGCCTGACCATGGAAGCCTTGAAAGCAACCTCGATGATGGATCTGGTGACGGACTGGTACTGCCTGCGGCAGGCCGGTGCCTTGGCACTTCCGTTCATTGCCGCCGAGCGGTTGGCCATCTACCACCTGCTGACCGGTCGTCTCTTGGCCCACAGCCCCCCAGGTTCAGCGCAGACTGTGGCCGCGTTCCTGCATGTCTTTCTGCATTGTCTTCGGCGCTGGCTGGAAAGGGCAGGGGTCGCGCCGGATGAGCGGCCTCCTTGTCTGCGGGCATAGGGTGTAAACGGAACGGAAGACACACCGATGGCATCCACAATCGTCATGATCAACCTGTTCGGCGCGGTTGCCTTGCTGCTGTTCGGCCTTGCACAGGTCAAGGACGGCGTGACGCGGGCCTTCGGAGCCCAGTTGCGAACCGGCCTTGCGAGCGGCACGCGCGGCAGCCTGCGCTCCTTTGCCTCGGGCTTCGTGGCAACGGTGGCCCTGCAGAGTTCCACCGCAACTGCGCTGATGGTGGCTTCTTTCGTCGAGCGTGAACTGGTCCAGCCGCGCATGGCCCAGCTTGTTCTGCTGGGCGCCAATGTCGGAACAGCCGTTACGGCCTGGATCGTTGCCGCGGGCGTCGCATGGTTGTCGCCTCTGATCATCGGAACCGGCCTGGTGTTCTATCGCGGTGGCTCGACAGCGCGAAAGGGGGCTGGATTGGCGCTGGTCGGCATCGGGCTGATGCTTTTGTCGCTGCACCTGCTCAGCAGCGCGACGGAACCGATGCGGGCATCTGCGGCACTGGCCGCCTTTATCGGGTTGCTGGACAATGCCTGGCCGGTGGCCATGATTTTTTCGGCGGTCATTGCCTTTATTTCGTCCTCCAGCCTTGCGGCCATCGTCCTGATCCTCTCCCTGGCATCGGCAGGCATCCTGTCACCCGGATTGATCATCGCCCTTGTTCTCGGGGCAAACCTTGGCGGCGCCATCCCGCCTGTCATGGCCTCTTTACGGGGGGCGGCGGCGGCCAGGCGGGTGACGCTTGGAAATCTGATCGTGCGGGCCATCGGTTGCCTGGTGGCCTTGCCGCTGGCGGGCTTTGGTGCTGATCTCCTCATGACGCTGCCGTTTGGACCGGCCAATCTGCCGGTCGATGCGCATCTGGCGTTCAACATCGGACTTGCCCTCGTCGCCTGGCCATTCTCGCGCCTGCTTGCCCGCCTGATGCAGCAACTGGTTCCCGACGATGCGCAGGAAGACACCGGGCCGAAATATCTCGATATCCACGAACTGTCGACGCCGACCGTGGCTCTCGCCAGTGCCACGCGCGAGGTTTTAGGCATCGGCGACCTCATCGAGCGCATGCTGATGCGCGCGTCCGATTCCTTCGAGCGGGACAATCTGGCCAAGCTGATGGACATCCCGCCATTGGAAGCGCGTGTGGACAGGCTTCAGCAAGAGGTGAAGGTCTATCTCTCCAAACTCGGCCGCATGGGCCTCTCCCCGGAAGACAGCCGTCGTTCCATCGATATCATCGACTACGCGATCAATCTCGAACATATCGGCGATATCATCGAAAAGGGTCTGCTGGCGCAGGTCACCAAGAAGGCGACGCTCGGCCTCAGATTCTCCGAAGACGGTCACCGCGAGCTGCGCACGCTGTTTGAGTTGACGCTCGACAATTTGCGCATCGCGCAGACCATTTTCGTCACGCGCGACTTCCGCCTTGCCCGCCAGATGATGGAAGTGAAAGTCGAGGTGCGCCGCATGGAAAAGGAATCCGCCGAGCGCCATATCGAACGACTGCGTGACGGGAAACTGGAAAGCCTTCAGACGAGTTCGCTGCATCTGGACATCCTGCGCGATCTCAAGCGGATCAATGCCCACATCGTCTCGGTCGCCCATCCGATCCTGGACGATAGCGGCCTGCTGATCGAAAGCCGCCTTCGCTCCGTTGCCGAGCTGGATGCAGAGTCGGCGGGTCGTCGCGTGCATCAGTCGTAACGATGTGGCTCAATTTTCGGCTCCTGCCGCGCCTGCGCATCGTCCAGGAACTGATGCTGGAGCGTGGCATCGTCGTTTCTTGCGAAGGGATTCGCCAATGGGGTCGAAAACTGGGGCTTGCCCACCCAAGGCAAATCCGTCGCGTCCCCTCAGGGAGTCTGGCTGTCGATTGCGCTCGAACGTGGGCCATATCTGCGTGTTGGCGTGATCCACGCTCAGGTCGGAGAAAGGAAAATAGTCAGGCTGGTAGATCGAGTGTGGCGGCTCAGGGGGAGACGGAAACGCGGATTGAACGCTGCTGACATCAATACTTTTATCGATGATCGGCGGGGAAGGATTGTCGGTATCGAGATCCAGGCGATCGCATCCGCCGCGAGTTCCGATGTGCCTGGGCTGTGAATTTTGGCTGAAGCAACAAGGGAACGGCTTGTTTCAGGCATCGTCTTGCATGGCTATCACAGGGTGATCCCCTTCGCAGAGCGCATCTCGCTCGAGCCAAACCCGCATCGGCGCTCTTCTTAACGAGTGAGCGCAGGTTCATCACGTCGTCTGTCATCGGTGGTGTCCCTCAGGTTGAGCTTGAACCAACCGACCCGAAAGGAAATCACCGGTGACCACCTGCGACACCGCAATGAACGATTCCTGCGCCAGAGCTGATCTCAATCAGTTCCTGTCCCGCGGGACGAGGGGATCAAGCGCAATCCGGCCGCCGCCGTAAACGACAAGGGCCAATGCCATGGCGGCCCAGGGAAGATGGAAATTGACCCAGCCATCCGGAATGGTCAGCTGGATGACGGCCGTCATCGCCAGCAGGCCGAGGGCCGCATAGCGCGTGAACAGGCCGAGCACCAGCAAAACGGGCAGAATGAGCTCGGCGGTCCCGGCTGCTGCCGCCATCGTCAGCGGCAGGGGATAGGGAAATTCGCTGCCGAACAGGTGCAGTCTGAATTCTTCCTGGAACAGATAGCGCGCGCCGGTCGACAGAGTGAGGAAGCCGTCCCACTTGGTCAGCCCGGAATTGAAGAACGGGATCGCGAGGGCGAAGCGCAGGGCCAGCAGCGGCAGTGACGGCGGAATGGCGGTAAGCAGGCCATCGGCGCGGCGATGAAGCGAGGCAAGTGCTTCGCCGCGCCCGCGGGAGGAGGTGATGTTGGTGGTCATGAGGCTTCTCCTTCCGAAGGTTCGAAGGCGCTGAAGGCGCCGAGCATGGTCAGGCCGGTCAGCGCCGAACCGAAATCGAAATCTGCAGCCACCGCAAATGCCGCCTCTGCGGCCTCGCCGAGTGTGGCGCCACCAAGCAGGCAGGCGAGGAATTCGCCATCGCCTTCCGGCAGGATCCGGATCTCCACCTGCATTTCCGGCCTGACGATGAGAACTGCTTCCGCCCGCCATTCGCAGACCGGCATCACCGTCTCGCCCTGATGGGCGCTCCAGATGGAGCCCACCGGGAAATCCGACCGCACCAGCCGTGTCGAAAAATGCGGTATCACCACCAGATCGGCGATGCGTTCGGGCGCAATGGCGGCGAGCTGCGCGATTTCGACAGGCGGCCCGTCGGCCGCATGATAGGCCTCGCTCCAGGCCACCTCGATCCGCGCCACGTCGGCCAGATAGGCGACGGAGGCTGCAGGCGGAAATGCCGCGATGAAGGTGGGGAAATCGTCGCCGTAATGCATCATAAGCGGCGAGGCCGGCTTGTGGTCAGCGGCATAGACGCGCGCCATTCCGGTGAAGAAGTCGGAGCCGACCAGCCGCTGCGTGACCGGAAAACGCTGCGCGAGCGCCATCGTCAGGCTGACATGGACATTGTTGCGATAGATGGCAAAGCGCAGGGGATCGGCTGTACCGCGCGCGGTGGTGATGCCGTGCGGCAGTGGTTGGTCCGGATGGAGAAGAGCGGACGCAAAGGCGTTCTGGCTGTCCTGAAAGGTCATGGTCATGCGGCCCGTATGACGCCCCGGTGCGGGGCAGCGGCAGACAGCATGGCATCCGCGCGAATCGCCTCTGCGTGAAGCGTGGCAAAATCCGGCACGTCATTGTCCCACTCGATCAGGGTCGGCAGGGGACCGCTCCGTGACAGGCTATGCCGGAAAAGTTCCACGACGTCGGCTCTCACGGCGCTGCCATGCGCATCAATCAGCAGCCGGTCACCGGCGCCATCGATCGTCTCGTCATAGCCCGCCAGATGGATTTCCCCCACCCGTTCGATCGGAAAGCGGTCAATGTAGGAAACCGGATCAAGACGGTGGTTGATGGCGGAAACCATGACATTGTTGACGTCGAGCAGCAGTCCGCAGCCGGTTCGGCTGGCGACGGCCGCGAGGAAATCGATCTCGTCGATGGTGCTCTCGGAAAACAGCAGATAGGTCGAGGGATTTTCAAGCAGCATCGGTCGCCCAAGCCATTGCTGGGTCTCATCGACATGATCGATGACCCGCGCCAGGGTCTCCGCCGTATAGGGCAGAGGCAAAAGATCGTTGAGGAAACCGCTGTCGTGTGTCGACCAGGCCAGATGCTCGGAAAAGCTCTGCGGCCGGTAACGATCCACCAGCCGGCGCAGCCGTTTCAGGTGCTCCCTGTCGAGGGGGCGTGCTGCGCCGATCGACAGGCCGACGCCATGCACGGAAAGGGGATAGAGATCCGCGACCGCCTCGAGATAGCGATGCGGCGGCCCGCCGGCGCCCATGTAGTTTTCGGCATGCACCTCGAAGAAGCCGACATCCGGCCGGTCGGCGAGGATGGTTGCGTAATGTTCCGGCTTGAGGCCAAGGCCGGCGCGTTGCGGCAAGGCGAGGGCGCGGTCTGCTGTGATGGACATTGCCGTTCTCCCGAGTGTGATGGATGAGACGGAGACCCGGCAAGCCGGGCCTCCGACCGAGGTTCAGCTCTTGACCGGAGCCAGCATGCCCTTGTGGCCGTTGACGTTCATCGAGACGCAGGTGCCGGCCGGCACGGCCTTCCAGGCATTGCCCTGGTAATCCCTCGTCGAGGTGCCTGCGCAGGTGGTGCCCGGGCCGGCGGCGCAATCATTCTGGCCCTTCAGGGCGATGCCGTAACATTTCTCGTTGCCGACCATCTTCTCCGGGGCGAGCGGTGCCGCGAAGGCGGTGGATGCGATGGCACTGGCGAGCGAGCCGGCAAGCGCGAGCGTAAGCGTGGAACGGTTCATGTGTGTTCTCCTCTTTGACGTCCGCAGGCCGGTTGCCGGCTGCGTACTTGTGTCTTCGTTCCGGCACTCCACCTGTTACGGCCGGCGCTAAACACGAGTTCGTGAGCGGCTTTTGCAGGCGATTGGACAAGATCCCGACCGACGCGTAACAATCTGGCTGGTCTGCACGAACAGGAGACATGCGTTGAGCGGCCAGGACGAAGAAGAGCTCGCCATGTGGCTGCAGGCCGCGATCGCGGGAGACGAGAAGGCCTATGCCGCGTTTCTGAGGCGAACCGGGGCTCTCGTGCGGGGTTTTGCCCGACGCAGGATCATCGACGGTAGCCTCGATCCCGAGGATATCGTGCAGGAAACGCTTCTGGCGATCCATACCAAGCGGCATACCTGGAGGAGTGATGCGCCTGTTCTGCCGTGGGTTTTCGCGATCGCGCGCTTCAAGCTGATCGACGCCTTTCGCAAGCGCGGTCGCCGGGTGGAGGTCGATATCGACGATATCGCCAACACCGTTGCCCAGCAGGAAGCTGAGACGGTGAGCGAGCGCGACATGCGCCGGGTGCTCGACGGACTGGCACCGGGCCAGCGTTCCGTGGTTGCGGCCATTTCGATCGAAGGCCATTCGATCGGCGAGACGGCCGCGAAATACAACATGACGGAAACGGCGGTGCGGGTGACGCTGCATCGAGGACTGCGCGCAATCGCGAAGAAATTTGGACGGAGCTGACATGCAGACCGAAGACCTGATCAATGCGCTGAAGGCCGATAATGCGCGACAGCCCATGTCCCTTGGTCGCACCTGGCAGGTGGCCCTGGCGGGGGCGACGCTCGCCGCCGCAGTCGTCTTCTGGCTTTCGCTCGGTCCGCGTCCGGATTTCATGGCGGCAGCCCATACGCTGCGTTTCCTGTTCAAATTCGTCGCAACGCTCATGCTGGCATCGACCGCCTTTGAACTTGTACGGGCGCTTTCGCGGCCGGGCTCGAATGTTGTGCGACCGGCACTGCTCATGGCCGCAGCGCCCGTCACCGTTGCACTTGCCGTCGTCACCGAACTCGTCGCCGTGCCCTCCGACCAGTGGCGTACGGTCTGGTGGGGCACCAACATCTCCACCTGCCTCACTTTCATTCCGCTGATCGGGCTTGTGCCGCTGGCCGTGTTCCTGCTGGCACTTCGTCATGGCGCGCCCACCCGCCCGGCGGTTGCCGGCGCCGTTGCCGGGCTGCTTGCCGGCGGGCTGTCTGCGACTTTCTATGCCGCGCACTGCCCGGACGACTCTCCGCTATTCGTTGCCACCTGGTATTCCATCGCGATCGCAGGCCTTGCCTTGCTGGGCACGATCCTCGGCCCCCGCGTGGCGCGCTGGTGAGCAGGGTCGTTTGCGCTCATCGGCCACCGAAGCTGGGCGATGAATGAGATATCCGGGCTGCGGGTGGCCTGCGATGCGCCGCCCGGATGTCCAGCGATCAGACGCGCGCGTCGACATCGATAATGGTGTTCAATTTTTGCTTGATTTTGTCCTTGAGGCCGAGCCCCAGCAATTCGCGCCTGTAACCGGAGCGCTGGATGCCGCCGAAGGGCAGGTCCGCCTCCACCGTCGTCGGATGATTGACCAAGATCATGCCGGTGGCATTGGTGCGCGGATCGTTTATGGGGGATATGGTAGGTGATCGGCAATCGCAAGATCGGCCCTCTGTAACGTTGCCACGGCTGAAGCCAAGAAGCTCTGCTTGGCGTGCGATCGACAGTTTTTGCGAGCGGTCGATCATTTCTTTTCGTCCGGTAATCCCGCCATGGCGAACGCTCCGGCTATCGAAGCAGAGACCGTGGTCCCGGTGGGGCCGCGTAAGCCCAGGCAGAGCATCGTTCTAAACTGTCAACCCGCCGATCGTGGCGTACAGCGTCTTCACATTGACGGTTGGCAGCCGGTTCCGTCTTCGCTTCATCGCCAAAACGCTTTTCATCCCTCAAGAAGCTGGTCTTTCCGCTGTCTGATCTGGTTCACATGCGCGTCACAAAGTGCTGTGGCAATTCTTCCAGCGTCTGCTCGCCTCGGATGGCGGCGATGCTGCTTTCCCTTGAAAGCCGGGCTGAGGTTCCGGCGCGGTCGTCTCGTCATGGCATCTCGTGTTCCCCGCATCGAAGCCGCAGTCAGATAGAAATTCCACTTACACCCGCTGTGCGGATTTCCCGTGCCACCTCTGCAGCAGGTCAGCGCCTACAAATCCCGAGGCTGTTCAAGACAGAACAATCCGGTCATGACACTTTGAGGGTTCGCACGTAGTCAGCGGTTTGGTGAGCATGGATACGGGTGAACCTGATCAACTGATCGAAATGACGCTGCATTTTCCGGATCGAGTCGGCATTGTTCAGCACGAGATACATTCCACCCACGAAGATGGCGGCGCGCTGTGATCCGAAAATCGTGTAGGGAACGGAAAACCGCTCCTTTTCGTCGAACAGGAACAGGCGAAACGAGGGGTATAGCTCGTTGATCAGGCTGGCCATGTATTGTAGCTGTTCAGCGCGGACCTCGCGCTTCAAACCGCTCCACATGCCGCGCCCTTGTGCGAAGCCTTGCAGTGTCTCCTGCGGCATGCACACTTCCATATCCGTGCCGGGCTGACGATTATAATCGAGACGGAAGGCCGTTTCGCTCGTTTGCGCCTTCACACTCTGATGCGCGGAATCGGCTTCGAAGGCGATGATTTCCGGCGTGCGAAGAAGATCCGGGATACGGGCAGGGACATAGCGGATCTTGGAGCCGGTCGCCTCGGCATGCCATTTCATGAGCAGCGTCTCGGTATAATCCTCGCCGCCTTCCTCGATTTCGAAGCTCGGCCGCAACTCTCCCGTCAGACCCGGATCGTGCGATATGCCGAGAAGCCAGTCCATCGACACCGAATGGCGCTCCGCAATCTTGAGAAGGGTTTCGACGCGTGGGAGACGCGCGGAACTGCCAGACAACAGTTGTGAAAGCGCAGATCGGTCGATGCCGACTCCCTCCGCGAAAGCGGAGTGGCTGGCGCCGGACCGGGTCACGAGCTCCATCAGCCGGATGCGGAAGAGGTCCGACAGTGCGCGTTTGTCCACAAATCACCTCATTGTTCATAATTGTAAACATATTTCGTTTTTTATTATCAAAATCAACAATCGGTCACCATACTCTCATTGTCCGCCCTTCCGCTTGGTGAAACTCTGATCCCATTGGAACATCAGGGGACGTAATGAGCGACATTTCCTTCAAGAGATCGAACTTTCCTGTCAGCCGTGGGCGATCATGGGCTCTTCGGATCGAATGGCCGACAGTCGCGCTTCTTGTCGCGTGCTATGGCCTTTGGGGGATGGCCGGATATGTCCTTTATCCCGCCGAACCGATCGTGGCGCTGGTGCTGATCGGGATCACCATTGCCTTGCACTCGTCACTCCAGCATGAGGCTCTGCATGGACATCCGACACGCAGCGCATGGCTGAATGAAGCGCTGGTCTTCGCGCCTTTGGGCGTCTTCTATCCTTATCGCAGCTACAAGCGAACCCACATCCAGCACCATGAGGATGAGCGTCTGACCGACCCCTTCGACGATCCGGAAAGCTACTATCGCGCGCTGAAGGACTGGGAGACGATGCCTGTCGTCCTGAAGCGTCTGCTGGTCTGGAACAACACACTGATCGGGCGCATGCTGCTCGGACCGCCGCTGATGGTCGTCGGGTTTACAGTGTCGGAATGGCTTAAGATCATGAAGGGTGATCGCCAAGTGATGGTCGCATGGGTCCTCCATGTCTTGGGGCTCATCCCGACACTGCTGGTGGTGTCCCTTGTGTTCGGTATTCCGCTCTGGCTTTACATCGGCGTCTCCGCCTATCTCGGGCTCTCCATCATTGCGCTGCGGTCCTATTGCGAGCACCAATGGTCCGAGCAGCCGGACGGGCGCACGATCATCGTCGAGACCTCGCTGCTTGCGCCGCTCTTTCTCTACAACAACCTGCACTTCGTGCATCACAAGCTGCCGTCTGCTGCCTGGTACAGGCTGCCGTCGCTCTACAGAGCCAGACGCGCCGAATGGCAGGCGATGAATGATGGCTATGTCTTCGCCAACTATTTCGAGGTTTTCCGCGCTTTCGCGTTGAAGGTAAAGGAGCCCGTGGTGCATCCTGTGTTGCGGCGGGACGAGTACGCGGTCGCAGCCCATCCCGTTGCGAATGCACAGGTCGATCTCGCGGAGTATCTGATGCCCGGTAACGCAGTCACATCGGATCTGCCGAGATGAGTTGGATTGCAGCGCTTCCCATGTATGACTGGCCCGAGGTGCGCGATGAAACCGACGCAGCCTGGGCCAAGATGCGCACAGGCTTCCTCGAACAGGGCATCGATGCGCCTCAAGATCTCGTTCGCCGCAATGGCGACATGCCGGCAGTTCCCGGCGGCATTCTTGGCGATGATGGTTCGGTCATCGCGCCGGATCCGGCGATGCTTGATCCTGATGCCCTCGATCTCGATGTTCTCTGGCGCCATCCCGCACTGCTCGTGTCCCAAACCTGCTGGGGCCCAATGGAACTTGGCTTGCAGGATCATGTGCAGGTCATTGGGCAAGGCCGTTATGACGGCATCGCCGGTGGCGCAGGCGCGCTCTATTCAAGCGCCGTCGTCGCCCACAAGGGGGAGGGGGTAAGCACCGCCGCACCGGAGACCGGGGAGGCGCTCTTGCCGCTTGAACTGTTCCGCGACAGGAAACTGGCCTTCAATGAGCACCGGTCGATGTCAGGCTATCTCGCCCTGAAGCGCGATCTGGAAGCCGCCGGTGAAAACCTCGACCTGTTTGCGGAGGTGATCGCAACGGGGGCGCATCGCGCATCCGTCATTGCCGTGGCGGAAGGCAAGGCGGACTTTGCGGCGATCGACTGCAGATCCTGGATGCTGGCCGAACGGCATGAGCAGGCGGCGAAAGAGCTCCACATCGTCGGCTGGACGGCACGGCGAAAGGGACTGCCCTTCATTCGCGCCAAGCGGATGGATCTCGATTTTCTGATGTAGCCGCCGCATCGCGCGAGAGGACATCAGTAGGGCGGGGCGCTCTGCGACAGAAGCAACCGCACCTTTTCCATGTCCGAGGAAATGGGCCGGTCGTCCGAATAATGGCGGACCTCAGCGCGAAGATGGCGGTAGAGCACCTCCGTCCCCGGCGCGCGCCGCGCCTGGGTTTCGAGAAAATCATGCGCCTGCGTGGCTGCCAGCCATTCGATCGCGAGAATATATTCGGCATTGTCGAGGAGGGCGAGAAGCTTGTTGGCGGCAGCGGTCGGATGCGCGAGAAAATCCTCCTGCAGGCCGGAGGTCAGGCCGCCATCCGTCGAGGCAGGGGCGGCCAGCCGCCGGTTCTCGTTTGCAAGGGCCGCCGCCGTGTATTGCGCAATCATGAAACCGGAATGGCTGCCGGGATCGGAGGCGAGGAAGGGCGGCAGCCCGCTCACCAAAGGATTGACGAGCCGGTCGATCCGCCGCTCGCTCATGGCGGCGATCTGCGTGATGGCAATCGCAAGCGCGTCGGCGGCTTGGGCCAGCGCCGGGGCCACCGCATGGGCTTCCGACCAGACAAGCGGCTCTTCCGGCGTGCCCGCAACCGCGGGGTTGTCGGTAACCGAGGCCAGTTCCCGGTCAACGACGGCGGCGCAATTGTCAAAGAGATCGCGGGCAGCGCCATGGGCATGCGGAATGGAGCGCAGGCTGAGCGCATCCTGGGTACGCCTGCCCTGCGCCGCCTCGATCAGACTGCTCCCCTCCAGGCGGGCACGCAATGCTGCACCAACGGCTGCGATCCCGTCGGACACGCGCAGCGACAGCACGGGCTCGCTGTAGGCCGGCATCTGGCAGCCCGCCGCCTCAAGCGTCAGCGCGGCAATGGCATCCGCCCAATCCAGCAAACGGGCGGCGCGGTCGAGAGCCACGCTCGAAAGACCGGTGGCGCAGGCCGTTCCGTTGACGAGGCTCAGGCCCTCCTTGGCGCCCAGAACCAGTGGTTCAAGGCCGATCTCGGCCAAGGCATCCCGCCCGCTCAAGGCGCGTCCGCCGATATGGGCAGAGCCTTCGCCAATCAGCACGAGCGCGGTATGCGCATTATGCGTCAGGTACCCGGCCGATCCGCGGGCCGGCACATCCGGAATGCAGTCGCGCTCCAGAAAGGACGCCAGATGGGCAACGATCTGCCTGCGAACCCCGGAATAGCCATGGGCGAAATTGGCAATCTGCGACGCGATGATGGCGCGCACCTCACGGCGCGGCAGAAGCGGCCCCACGCCGCAGGCATGGCTCAGAATGATGCTGCGCGACAGTTTGCTCTGCGCGCCGCGATCAACCACCGTGTCCGACAGGGCGCCGACGCCGGTGTTGATGCCATAGGCGCGGATGCCGCGCTCGACGATGCTTTCGACGATCCGGTGGGCGTTGTCGATGCGGTGCCAGGCGGCTTCTGAAAGCGCAAGACCATCGCCGTTGCTCACCCGCGCCACATCCTGCCAGGTCAGCGTGTCATTGAGCAGCACGGTCATGGGATTTCCTGAAATCAGTTTGGGGAAGGGGCACAACGGTCGTTCATGGTCAGGCGATTGCCCTTCCTGAACCGACCCGAGGATCAGGTGCTGTAGAGGCGATAGCGGCTGCCCGGATAGAGCAGGCGAACCGAGGAAATGACGCCGCCTTGCGACCAGGTCCGGCGCCGAACCAGAAGGCAGGGTTCCGTCTTGGAGATCGCCAGCAGCTTGCATTCCCAGGGCTGCGCCGTCACCGCCTCGATATGTTGCTCGGCTCTTACGATCGGCGCCACGGCGGTCAGGTATCCGTTGGGCGTCGTCTTTGCGAAATCCTGGTCGATATAGTGCGGCACAATCGCATGGTTGACGAAACGATCCTCGATCTGCATCGGTATGGAATCGTCCGCATGGACCATGATCGAATGCGACACCGGGCTGCCGATCTCGATGGCGAACGCCTCTGCCAGTTGCGCATCGGCGGTTTCCATGCGCAGCGCGATCACGTTTGCCGTATGGACGCCGCCATTGCGGGTGATTTCGTCAGCAATGTTGGGAACGCTCTGGAACTGGGATGTGCGTTTCTTGCTGGCGACGAAGGACCCCTTGCCCTGCACGCGGACAAGAAACCCCTCATCCGCCAGTTCGCGCAAGGCGCGGTTGGCGGTCATGCGGCTGACGCCGAGCAGGTCGACCAGTTCGTTTTCCGAAGGCACTCGCTGCCCGATGGACCACTCGCCGGTCTCGACACGGCTTCGAACATAATCCTTGAGCGTGACGTAAAGCGGCTTGTCGGATGCCTGCTCGTCCCGCGCCTTTTCGACCTGGTTCTCTACCGTTTGCATGAGGCTCCACAAAGCGAACGACAAGGGTTCGGCATCTGACACATCTTCAGCGCGTGCGCGGGTATGGTGAGTGCCATACCCGCGAAGCTCGGTCAGTTCAACTTGTGTTTCGCCAGCCATTCATCGGCAACGACGTCGAAGCTGTCGTGATTGGCCAGACGGCCGTTCATGACGATCAGGTCCTCGGTCGTCAAAGCGGCCGATACGGCATCGAGCGTCTTCGTCACGACGTCGCTGACCTTTGCCTTGGCAATGACCGGCACGATGTTCTGGGCCGGAAACAGGTTCTTGACGTCTTCGAGGATGACCAGCTTGTTGTCCGCAATCGCCGGGTCTGTCGAGAACAGGTTTGCCGCCTGGACCTGGTCATTCACCAGTGCCGACAGCGTCAGCGGGCCGCCGACATCGAGCGACTTGAACGACTTGAATTCGAGGCCGTAAAGCTCCTTCAGGCCGATGATGCCTTCCTTGCGCGTCTTCCATTCCGGAGGACCACCCAGCACCAGCTGGGACGCAACCGGTGCGAGATCGGCAATCGTCTTCAGCTTGTATTTCTCGGCAGTCGCGCGGGTGACGGCGACACCATCGGAATCCTGAGCCTGCGACGGCGTCAGCATCGAAACGCCGGCCGGCAGCGCGGCTTTCAGGGCCTTGGCGACGTCTTCCGGCGAATGCGCCGTTGCGTTCTTGTCGAGATAGCTCAACGTCGCACCGGCATATTCCGGCAGGAGGTCGATCGACCCGTCGAGAAGCGCCGGCATGTAAACCTCACGGCTGCCGATGTTCAGTTTGGTGTCGGTCTTGATGCCCTTTGCCGCAAGCGCCTTGGCGTAGATGGTGGCCAGAAGCTGGCTCTCCGGGAAATCCGCCGAGCCGACGATGATGGTGGTCTCGTCGGTGCGTGCGGCCGGAGCAGCCCCGAGGGGATCGGTCTGGGCAAGCGTCGTGGTGGCGGAAAGCGCCATCAGCGCAAACGCGCCGGCGGCCTTTAAGATACTGAATGCCATGCTAGCTACTCCTTGAGGTTCAACGTCATGAGACTGAAAACGCGGTTGGATGAACGGTCGCCCGCCTAGAGCCGGCGGGTGAGGCCCGGTGAGACTGTCAGCCTGGACAGGATGCCGATTGCCAGATCGACGAGGAGGGCCAGAGCGCCGACCAGGACGGCACCCGCCGCCATCTGGTAGTAATCGTTCTGGGCGCGGCCATCGATGATGAGGCGCCCGAGCCCGCCCAGCGAAACGTAAGCGGCAATGGTGGCTGTCGATATGATCTGCAGCGTTGCGCTGCGCAGCCCGGAGAAGATCAGCGGCAAGGCGCAGGGAAGTTCGACATCGAAGAGAATGTCGAGCGGGCGTTTGCCCATGCCGCGCGCCGCATCCACCGCAGCCGGGTCCACCGCCGCAACGCCGGCATAGGTGCCGCTCATGATCGGCGGCACCGCGAGCAGGACGAGCACGATGATGCTCGGCACGATGAAGGCCATGTCGGAGGCAAAGACAGGCCCGAACAGGATCACCAGAAGAACGATGAGGCCGAGGCTTGGCAGCGAGCGCAAGGCATTGGCAAGCCCGGCGATCAGGACGACGCCACGGCCCGTATGCCCGACATAGAGACCGATCGGCAGGCCGATCAGGCAGGCGAAGAAGAGCGCGACCCCGCTATAGATCAGATGCTGGATGACAAGCGCGAACACCCCGTCGCCTCCCGTCCAGTGGGTCGGATCTGAAAACCATGCAATCATCGCTCGGCACCTCCCGGCTGCCAGGGTGTCATGCGTTTGGCGGCAAAAAGGACAAGACCGTCCAGCAGTGCGGCAAGCAGCACGCAAAGCACGATCCCGGCAATGATGGGCGTGAGGAAACGCAGTTGAAGCCCCTGCGTGAACAGCAGCCCGAGCTGCGGCGTGCCGATCAGGGCTGCGACCGAGACGATGCTGACATTGGAGACAACCGCAACCCGGAGCCCCGCCGCAATCACCGGAACGGCAAGGGGAAGTTCAACGACAAAAAGGCGTGGCAGCCTGCGATAGCCCATGGCATTGGCCGCCTGGATGACATCCGGCGGGACAGATTCAAGGCCGTCGCTGACCGTGCGCACCAGAAGCGCGAGCGCATAGACCGTAAGCGCCACGACCACATTCATGGGATCGAGAATACGCGTGCCGAGCACAAGCGGCAGAAGCACGAAGAGGGCCAGGGACGGAATGGTATAGAGCAGGCCTGCTGCACCCAGCAGGGTCGAGCGGAAGAACCCCGCCCGTTGCGCAAGCCATCCCAGCGGCAGAGCAAGGAGCAATCCGATCACCACGGGGATCACCGAAAGCCCGAGATGCCAGAGAAAGAGTTCGGCGATGCGGCCGGACTCGCGGTAGAGCCAGTCGAACCTCATGGCTGCGTCCCCAGGCGACCGGTGCGCGCTGTTTCGATGGCTTCGGCAACATGCGACAGTGTCACGGTGCCCATCAACTCGCCGGACTGTCCGACGATCACGCCACGGCCCGACGGAGAGCTGAGCGCCGCGTCGAGAACATGCCGCAGGCTGCTGCCTTCGACGGCAAGCGTGCCGCTAAGGTTGAGGTCGCCGTCCCGCAAGGGGCCTTTGAGGCTGTCGACATCCGCCCAGCCCAGCGGGCGGTTCATGGAATCCGTAACGAGGACCCATCTGTCCGTGGCAATCTGGCGAAGGGTTTCGGGCGTCGCGCCCAGCGTTGTCGTCGGCTCGGCTCCGAGCGGCACGCCGCCCTTAGCGAATTCGGCAAAGCCAAGCACGCGATAACCACGGTCACGCCCGATGAAATCGGCGACGAAGTCATCCGCCGGTCTCGCCAGCAGTTCCTGCGGGGTCGCTATCTGTGCCAGCGTGCCGCCGGTGCGCAGAACGACCACCTGGTCGCCGAGCTTCAGAGCCTCGTCGATGTCATGCGTGACCATGATGATGGTCTTGCCGATGTCGCGCTGCAGCCGGAGAAACTCGTCCTGCAATTGCCCGCGCACGACCGGATCGACGGCGCTGAACGGTTCATCCATCAGCATGAATTTCGGATCGGACGCCAGGGCGCGGGCAACCCCCACGCGCTGCTGCTGTCCGCCGGAAAGCTGCCACGGATAGCGATTGGCGAAAGCGGATGAAAGCCCGACACGCTCCAGGAGATCATGGGCGATGCGCAGTGCCTGGTCCTTGGGGGTGCCGTTCAGCCGCGCCGTGGTCGCGATATTCTGAACGACGGTGCGATGCGGAAAAAGACCCGCATTTTGAATGACGTAACCGATCTTGCGGCGCAGCACGGCAACATCCATCGTGTCCGCCGGTTCACCATCCAGAAGAATTCTGCCCGAAGAGGGCGCAATCAGCCGGTTCACCATCCGCAGCGAGGTGGTTTTGCCGCAACCGGACGGGCCGACGAAAATCGTCAGCTTCCCGGTGGGCGCTGTCAGCGACAGCTTGTCGACAGCAACGGTCTGGCCCCGATAGTGCTTGCTGACGGTATCGAATGTGATCATGGCGCAGTTCCCGTATCTCAGTCATCGGACCCGGCCCATTCTCCGATGCTCTCTTGGTTGTCTATACAAGCATGAAGACAGGATCCGTGCAAGCGGGGTGCCCACGAAATCTACGTTTGTCGAAAATGCTCAAAATTCATGCTGGTGGTGGGCGGGGTCGCTGTATGTTGGGGTCAGGAGATGGCAGACGCATGTCGCATCAACGTTTCGGTCAAAAGCGAGTTCCCGCCGTTGGTGGATGGCCCGTTCGACCCACAGATGGCATCAGTTGCGGGCTATGCCATGATGCAATTTTTCGTCTCACCATCCTCGGTGCTTTTCTCGCCGACGGGATAGCTTTCAGCGCTGCGACGCACTGATGCTTTCAGGCCTCTTCGCCGTCCAATGCGTCTGAAGGGTCCGCCGGGCAGGTGGCGTTTTCATGATGGTTGTCTGCTCGATGGGATGCCGGCCCCTCATTGTTGCCGAGAGAGCATCCGCTTTCGCGCTACAGCGCGATGTTCCAAGGTCAGTTGTCTGGACCCAAGGAAGGGTGACAGACGGGCCGGCGCCTCATCTGTTCCCGCTCGCTTCAAAAGGCTGCCCGGCGTTGCTACAGCCGGTGAGCGAGTGCAATGGCGTCCGCCGCCTCCGCGCATCGGTCGCTCAATCGGCTGGTTGCCACACGCAGATGATGGCTGGGCAGAATGGAAAACTTGCCGCCAGGAACAACCGCGATGTTGCGGGCGGCCAGTGTCACCATGGCGAAGGGCTCCGATTCCACTGGAACCCACAGGCATAATCCGCTGCCGGCCGGCGTCTGAATGCCGCGGCCCGAGAGTTCCAGAGCCAGTCGGTCACGTCTCGCCTGATAGATCGACCGTGCCTTTGCCACGCTGTCCGATGTCTCTTCATCCTGCAGCAGCCAGGCCGCCGCCGCCTGCAGCATTCGGCTGGTCCAGCCAGCACTGAAGGCGCGGTAGGACTGGATCTGCTCGATAATCGCCGAAGAGCTGGAGACGACAGCCAGTCTGAGGTCCGGCCCATGCGTTTTCGAATAGGACAGAATGTGGACGGTTCTGTCGGGAAAGTGCGAGCCAAGGGAAACGGGTCTGGCGGACGAAATGTCGCCAATCCCGTCGTCCTCGATGATCAGGGCATCGCTGCCAGCCAGAATCTGCCCCAGTTCGTCCATGCGTTCCGCGCTGACGGTCTGTCCCGTGACGGAGTGCAGACGCGGTTGGAAGAGAAAGGCTGCTGGCCGCTCCTTCAGTGCCTCGCGCAAGGAGGCCGGGGTGGGGCCGTGCATATCGGAGACGACCGGCACGATCCTCACCCCGAGGTCTTCGAGGATATCGAGCAGGCGCATGGCTGTCGGATGCTCGATCGCCACCACGGAACCCGGCATCAGCAGTGCGCGCACTGTTGTGTAGACGGCATTGTAGCCGCCATTGGTGGCCAGAAAAGCCTCTGGCACATAGGGCCATTCTGCCATCACCGCATCGCGAAGCTCCGGCACGATCCGGCTTCGCTCATAGCTGTTCAGATCGCTGACGTTCGCCGCATGCGCGAGAGCCTTGTCGAGCCGCGGCAGAAGGGTGACGTCCGGCACCGCCATGGAAAGGTCGAGGACGCCGTCTGCATAATTGCCGGAACTGGCAAGGCGCTCCGGCTTGGCGACGAAGCGTTCCCCGCTCACCCAGGTTCCATTGCGGCCGCGCCCGGTGATGATCTTCTGGCGTCGAAGATCGCTCCAGGCTTCCGATACGGTGGCGGGGCTTACGCCCAGTTCGTAGGCGAGATCGCGGATGGCGGGCAGACGGGAGCCGACGGGAAGAACGCCGGCGCGCACCAGCGCACTGGTCTCAAGGGCTATGCCGCGTTGCGTGCGGTTGGTTATCTTTTCGGCAAGCCAGCGCGCGGTAGGGATTTCGCCCATTTTTGTCTCACTCTTAAATGTTCAATAACGTAATAACATTTGTGGATCTAAAAATGAACATTTAGCGTGGCGGTCAGTGAATATTGTTGTGAGCATCCGAAATGGCTTTGAAACTCCGCCTCGCTCTGCGTGACTGGGATTACATGACCCCTCTCGTTCTGGGAGACGTTTCCTCTCCTCGCCTTGAGATCGAGGTGGACCGGGTCGGAACGCTGGTCGCCAACATCGCCAAGGACGATGCGCATGATGCGGCGGAGATGTCTTTCAGCCGTTATGCGCAATTGCGTCATGATGGCGATGACAGCGTCGTCGGCATTCCGAATTTCATCATGCGCGGCTTCCGCCATCGCTGCGTCATCACCACGAAGAAAAGCCCGCTTCGCACCTTTGCCGATCTGGCCGGCAAGAAGATCGGCGTCACGGGCTGGCGCGATTCCGGCAATACGTGGACCCGTGCCGCTCTGCGGCGCGAAAGCGTCGGCGTGGAGGACGCCTATTGGTATGCGGGGCGCCTGACCGAGGCGCATCCGATTGTCGACCGCCTCGACGGTTTCGGGCGGCCTGGCCGCATCGAGGCGACCCCCGGCGAACGTCCGATGGTGGATCTCTTGATGGACGGCGGGCTGGATGCGGTTTTCACGCCCTTCATGCCCAAGGGCTTTTTCGACCATGACTCGGCGCTGCGTCCGCTTCTGGACGATTACCGGGCGTCTGAGGTGGCCTATTTCAACGCGGTGGGTTACGTCCCCGGCATGCATCTCATCGGCTTCAAGGCAGAGTTTGTTGCCGAACACCCCTGGGTGATGGACGAGTTGAGCGCGCTGATCGACGAATCCCAGCGCGTCTGGCTGGAAAAGCGCGAGAAATATGCCGATACCACCCCGTGGATGATTGATGAATTGCGCCGCTGTGCAGCCGATCTGCCGGCGGGCTGGAACACCAATGGTCTTGCGGCCAACGAACGCATGATCGCCGATTTTGCCGCCGAGCTTTACGAGCAGAAGATTCTGGCCCGGCGCCTGACACCGCAGGAGCTCTTTCCGCGGCAGGCGGCCAACCTCTGACCGGCCGTCCGGCTCTGCGAGGTGATCACGAGATTTCAGGCATAGAAAAGGGAACAGCACATGAATGCCAAACTGATTGCATCTGCCGCCTTGATCGGCATGGTGATGACCGGCAACGTTCTTGCCGAGGATGCGGCACTTCCGACCCAGACCGTCAACGGTGAGCTTCGCGCGCGCCTGCCGGAAAAGATCCGCACCGAAGGGAAGATGATTTCCGTCAACAACGGCTCCTTCCCGCCCTACGAGATCGTGACGGGAACCAAGATGGAAGGCGCCAGCGAGGATCTGGCAAACGCCATCGGCCAGCTTCTCGGCATCCGGATCGAACATGCGACCGTTGGCGGCCTGCCGGCAGAACTGACGGGCATCAATGCCGGTCGCTACCAGTTCGCCATCGGTCCGGTCGGTGACTTCAAGAGCCGTGAAGAGGCCAATGATTTTGTCGACTGGGTTCAGGAATTCGTCGTCTTTGCGGTGCAGAAGGGCAATCCCAAGGGCATCACCTCGCTGGACACCGCCTGCGGTAACCGCATTGCCGTGATGTCCGGCGGTTCTGCCGAGCGCGTCATCCAGGTGCAGGCGGACAAGTGCAAGGCCGATGGCAAGAGCCCCATCGAAGTCCAGTCCTATACCGACCAGCCAAGCTCCATTCTGGCTGTTCGCTCCAAGCGGGCGGACGCCTTTTTCTCGTCCCAGGCCCCGCTCACCTATTTCGTTTCGCAGGCAAACGGCCAGCTGGAACTGACGGGTGTCGGCCAGAAGAACGGCTTTGAGGACCTTTATCAGGGGGCCGTCGTTCCGAAGGGATCGGAGCTCGGTCCGCTGCTGAAGGATGCCATTCAGATCCTGATGGACAATGGCAGCTATGCGGCCATCATGAAGAAATGGGGTCTTGAGAACAATATGCTCAAGCAGGCCGGCATCAACCTCGGAGGGCAGTTGCCCAAATGAGTGATCGCACCGCCTCGAATGCACCGCCTTCGGGCGGTGCGGACTTCCGGGATGTGGCCACAGCCCACACGCCCTTCCAGACCGGTCGCCTGGTCCTTTGGCTCGTCATCATTCTCGTGGTGGCGGATTTCGCCTGGATCGTTGCCAACAACGAAAACTTCGGCTGGCCGGTCGTCGCACACTATTTCTTTGATCCCGTCGTCATGAGCGGTCTCACCGTCAGTCTCGGGCTGACGGTGGTCGGCATGCTTCTCGGCATCGCCTTTGGTCTCATCATCGCGATTGCGCGCATGTCGAATGATCGACTGGCGCGTTCGTTCGCCTCGCTGTTCATCTGGTTCTTCCGCGGCACGCCGCTGCTCGTCCAGCTGATCTTCTGGTACAACATGTCGACGCTGTTTCCCCAGCTGTCGATTGCCATCCCGTTTGGCCCCACGCTGGTGAGCTGGGAGACCAATTCGGTCATCACGCCCATGACGGCGGCGATTGTTGGCCTTGCCCTCAACGAAGCGGCCTACATGGCCGAAATCATCCGTGGCGGTCTTCTGTCGGTCGATCGCGGTCAGTCGGAAACCGCCGAGGCTTTCGGCATGACGCGGGCCCGTGCGCTGTGGCGGATCATCATTCCGCAGGCCATGCGCTCCATCGTGCCGCCCACCGGCAACCAGCTGATCAGCATGATCAAGGCGACCTCGCTCGTCAGCGTGATTGCCATGGCCGATCTGCTCTATTCGGTGCAGTCCATCTACAACCGCACCTTTGAGATCATTCCCATGCTGCTGGTTGCGGTCATCTGGTACCTGCTGATCACCACCGTTCTCAATATCGGCCAGAGCTATATCGAGGCCTATTACGGTCGCAGCGATCGCCGTAACGCGACTGTCGCCAAGCCCGCTGCCGTGACAGAGGAGGCAAGCCATTGACGACCGCCAATTCGCAAACGCCTCTCGTTGAAGCCCGCAACGTCCACAAGTCCTTCGATCAGCTGGAGGTGCTGAAGGGCATCGACCTCGATGTCATGCCGGGTGAAGTGGTGGTGATTCTCGGCCCGTCCGGCTCCGGCAAATCCACCTTCCTGCGCTGCATCAACCATCTGGAGGCGATCCAGAAGGGTTATATCCAGGTGGATGGCGAGCAGATCGGCTACGCGCTCCGCAAGGGGCGCCTCGAAAAACTTTCCGCCAATGGCATCGCCAGGCAGCGCCGCAAGATCGGCATGGTGTTCCAGCAGTTCAATCTTTATCCACACATGACGGTGCTGCAGAACATCATCGAGGCACCGATCGGCATCCATGGCGAAAGCCGTCAGGAGGCGATCGCCAATGCCATGCGGCTTCTGGAACGCGTCGGCCTGTCGGAGAAGGCGCAGAGCTATCCGCGTCAGCTCTCCGGCGGTCAGCAGCAACGCGTCGCCATCGCCCGCGCGCTCGCCATCCGCCCGAAACTGATGCTCTTCGATGAACCCACATCGGCGCTCGACCCGGAACTCGTTGGCGAAGTTCTGGCCACCATGCGCGATCTCGCCAGACAAGGCCTCACGATGATCGTGGTCACCCATGAAATCGGTTTCGCGCGCGAGGCCGCCGACCGCGTCGTCTTCATGGATGGCGGCCACATCGTCGAGATGGGCAAGCCGGAGGATGTGATCGGCAATCCGCAGCATCCCCGCACGCAGGCCTTTCTGTCGCGCTTCCTCTAGCGCGACCGCCAGCCGCATTCTCCCCGCCTTGGCGCCGGTCCTTTGGCCGGCGTTCTTTTCCCGGATTTCGGAATATCCTGATGCTCAACGACAATCACTTTGCCCGCGTTTGCGATTTTGACGCCATGGAGGCGGATCTCAAGGCAACGCGACACTATCTGCACGCCCATCCCGAGCTTTCCCAGGAGGAGGTCGAGACGTCGCGTTTCGTGGCGGACAAGCTCGAAGCCTGGGGCTATGCCGTGACGCGCCATGTCGGCGGTCACGGTGTCGTGGCGGTGCTGAAGAACGGCAACGGCAAGAAAAGCATCGGCATTCGTGCCGACATGGATGCGCTCCCCATCGAGGAGGCGACCGGCCTTGCCTATGCCAGCAAGACGCCGGGCAAGATGCATGCCTGTGGCCATGACGGCCATACAACAGTCCTGCTCGGAGCGGCCGAATATCTTGCCCGCACGCGCCGCTTCGATGGCACCGTGACCCTGATCTTCCAGCCGGCGGAGGAGAATGGACGCCCGAGCGGCGCGCAGCAGATGATTGCCGACGGGCTGTTCGAGCGTTTCCCCATGGATGCGATCTTCGGCCTGCACAATCATCCCGGTGCGCCGGAAGGCACGATCCTGCTGCGGTCCGGCCCGATCATGGCCTCGTCCGACACGGTCAACATCACCATCAAGGGCAAGGGCGGCCATGCCTCGCGCCCGCACCTGACCATCGATCCCGTGGTGGTCGCCTGCAATCTGGTGGTCGCCCTCCAGACGGTCGTGTCCCGCAACATCGATCCGACACAGACGGCGGTGGTGACGGTCGGAACCATCCATGCCGGCGAAGCCGTCAATGTCATTCCGGAATATGCCAGGCTGGCGCTCAGCGTGCGAAGCTTCGAGCCGAAGATCCGGGCGCTTCTGGAGCAGCGCATCACCAAGCTCGCCCGTTCCGTGGCCGATGGTTTCGATGCCACGATCGACATTCACTACGACCACGGCTATCCGGTGGTGGTCAATTCCGAGGCCGAAACGGCCTTTGCCCGCACCGTCGCGGAAGAACTCGTTGGTGCAGACAAGGTGGCCACGTGTCCCCTGATCCCCGGCAGCGAGGATTTTGCCTATTTCCTCGAACACAAGCCGGGAAGCTTCCTGCGCCTCGGCAACGGCCTGTCGTCTGCCATCCTGCACAGCCCGAACTATGACTTCGCCGATGGCAGCCTGACAGTCGGGGCCGCCATGTGGGCGCGTCTGGCGGAGCGGTTCCTGCAGGATTGACGGCGTGTGAGGCCAACGTCCGCACCTTTCGCCTTGGAGAAGCGGGCAGCGCTGCCCGCAGTCGGACACCTGTTCATCCTCAGCCGCGCGGAAGGGCCGCGACCTTTGCTGGACAGGCTCGCTTTCAGGCTCCTATAGTGGTGGCATTGAAAATTGCGATGCAACAGACATGAACATGGCGACCCCCACTCTCGCATCTGACAATGCACGAGAGGACAAAATACACTCCAATCCGCAGCGCCTCGGCGCGCGTCTGAGGCTTGCGCGGCAGACACGCGGGCTGACCTTGAAGGCGCTCGCACAGGCAGCCGACTGCTCGGAAAGCCTGCTGTCCAAGATCGAGAACGGCAAGGCCTCGCCGTCCTTGCCGATGCTGCACCGGCTGGTCCAGGCGCTCGATTCCAATATCGGCTGGATGTTCGAGGAAACCGATACGGATGAAGGGGTGGTGTTCCGGGCCGGCAATCGCCCTCTGATATCGCTGGATCCGCTGCGACGTGGCGAGGGGATCTCCCTGGAGCGGGTCATTCCGTATTCGCCCGGCCACCTTCTCCAGTGCAACATCCATCACATCGACGTCGATGGCGAAAGCGCCGGCCCCATTCAGCATGTAGGAGAAGAGGTGGGCTATGTGCTTGTCGGCGAAATCGAGCTGATGATCGCCGACAAGACTTTCCGGCTTTCCGCGGGCGACAGCTTTGTCTTCAATTCCGAACTTCCGCACTGGTATCGCAATGTGGGCCAGGAGCGGGCCTCCATCTTCTGGGTCAATACGCCGCCGACATTCTGAATACGCCCCCCGAAATTTGAGGGTTTCTGACTATTCAAGTCTCTTGACAATAATTCAAGTTACTTGAATATTTCTCCCTGTCGGATCGGTGCCGGACACGGCGCCATAAAAGGGGAACCAGAAAATGGGTCGGACTCGTTATTTCATGGGCTGCGTCGCAGCCGCCGCCATGACACTTTCCATGGGCGTCTCGCATGCCTTTGCCGAGACTTTCGCGCTTGTCACCATCAACCAGCAGGCGCTGTTCTTCAACCAGATCAATGACGGCGCCAAGGCTGCGGCGAAGGCGGCCGGCGCCGACCTCGTGATCTTCAATGCCAACAACGTGCCCGCGGCACAGAATGACGCCATCGAAAACTACATCACCCAGAAGGTCGACGGCATCATTCTCGTCGCCATCGATGTCAACGGCGTGAAGCCCGCGATCACGGCGGCCAAGAAAGCCGGAATTCCTGTCATCGCCATTGATGCGCAGATTCCGGATGGCGACAACATCGCCTTCGTCGGCGTTGACAACACGGCCGCCGGCAAGGACATCGGCAAGTTCTTCTCCGATTACGTGAAGACCAGCATGGGTGGCGCGGCAAAGGTTGGCGTCGTCGGTGCGCTGAACTCCTTCATCCAGAACCAGCGCCTCGATGGCTTCAAGGCCGCCGTTGCGGCAGGGGGCCAGAAGGTGACGTTCCTCGATACAGTCGATGGCCAGAACGTGCAGGACGTGGCGCTGTCGGCTGCCGAAAACCTGATGACTGCCAATCCCGACATGTCGGCCCTTTATGCGACGGGCGAACCGGCGCTGCTCGGTGCTGTTTCTGCCGTCACCAGCCAGGGCCGGACCGGTTCGATCAAGGTCTTCGGCTGGGATCTGACGAAATCCGCCATCGACGGCATCGACCAGGGCTTTGTCACCGCGGTCATCCAGCAGGATCCGGCCGGCGAGGGCAAGGCCGCCGTCGAAGCGCTCGTGAAGGTGAAGAAGGGCCAGACGATCGACAAGATCATCAACGTCCCCGTCACCATCGTGACGAAGGCGAATGTCGATCAGTTCCGCGCGATGTTCAAATAAGGCGCCGTTTCGCAGGCCACCCGATCCGCATAAGGAGCGGGTGGCGTCAGGGGGAGGGCGGCACCTGCCGATGGCAGGCCAGCCGCTCTCCGTGTTCCGAGGCGCCGAATTCCGGGAATGTCTGTCTGGCGTTCCCATCCGGCGTCGCCGCAAGGGCCATAGACCATGACCGACACGTCCGTCAGCCGCGTCCGCATGACCGGCATTTCCAAGCGCTACGGCGCTCTCCAATCGCTCGACAATGCCTCGCTCGATCTGAAGCCCGGCGAAGTCCTCGGCCTTGTCGGAGACAATGGTGCGGGGAAATCGACCATCAGCAAGGTTCTCTCGGGCGCCGTCATTCCCGATACCGGCACGATCGAGATCGACGGCAGGACCGTCTCCTTCACGTCGCCGGCGGATGCGCGCGCCGCCCGCATCGAAATGGTCTACCAGGACCTTGCGCTCTGCGACACGATCGATGTCGCGGGTAATCTCTTCCTCGGCCGCGAACCGAAGCGACGACTGGCAGGCGTGCCCATGCTCGACAAGACGCTGATGCATGCGCGGGCCCGCGACATGCTCTCCAATCTCGGCATCGTCATTCCCGATACGCGCATGAAGGTGGAAAACCTGTCGGGCGGACAGCGCCAGTCGATCGCCATCGGTCGCGCCGCCTCCTTCAATCCCTCCGTCCTCATCATGGACGAGCCGACGGCGGCACTCGCCGTGGCGGAGGTCGAAGCGGTGCTGGAACTCATCCGCACCGTCTCGAAGCGCGGCGTCTCCGTCATCCTTATCACCCATCGCCTGCAGGATCTCTTCCTCGTCTGCGACCGCATCCAGGTCATGTACGAGGGGCGAAACGTCGCCGAGCGGCGGATCGAGGACACCAATATCGAAGAGGTGGTCAATCTCATCGTCGGGCGCAAGTTTGCCGCCCGCTCCGCAGGCCATCCCGCTGAAAGGAGCGTTTCCGCATGAGCGCCGAACCCAATGCCTATGCCGGCCATCAGCCGCGGATGCGCGAGGCGACCCTTCTCGACAGGATCATTGCCCATGGCGGCGTCATGTCGATTGCGCTGTTCTTCATCGTCTGCTGCCTGTTTTTCTCGGTCACCACCAATGCCTTCCTGACGGCGCCGAACCTGCTCAACATCGTGCGGCAGTCCGCGCCGCTGCTGATTGTCGCCGCCGCCATGACCTTCGTGATTACCACCGGCGGTATCGATCTTTCGGTCGGTTCGGTGCTGGCGCTGACGGCGACGCTATCGGCCGCAGCCCTGCAGGCCGGCATTCCCTGGCCGGTGGCGATCCTCATGATGCTGGCGCTCGGGGCGCTGGTCGGCGTGATCCAGGGCTACTTCATCGCTTATGAACGTATTCCCGCCTTCATCGTCACGCTGGCCGGTCTGTCGGTCATCCGGGGTTTTGCGCTGCTGATCACCGGCGGCTATTCGATCCCGATCGAACCGACGAGCCCCTTCGTGGCAATCGGCCGGGCCTGGGTCTTCGGCATTCCCGCTCCGGCGTTGATCGCCACCGTCGTTCTCGTCATCGCCTATATCGTCTTCAACGAGACCCATTTCGGCCGCTACGTGACGGGCGTGGGGGCCAATGCCGAGGCTACCCGCCGGGCGGGCGTGGATACCCGGCGCATCATCCTCTGGGTCTATGTGCTGTCGGGCATCGCCGCCGCCGCCGCCGGCATCATCCTCGCCGCCCGCCTCGGCTCCGGTTCTTCCAATGCAGGCCAGGGCTTCGAGCTGGACGTTATCGCGGCCGTGGTGCTCGGCGGCACGAGCCTGTTTGGAGGGCGTGGGTCGCTGGCGGGCACCATCCTCGGGGCGCTTACCGTAGCGGTGCTGGCAAACGGTCTGATCCTGTCGCATCTGTCGCCGTTCTTCACGCCCATCGTCACCGGCTTCATCATTCTGGTCGCCATCTGGCTCAATTTCCGCCTGTTCCGCGGCGGCGCGCGAGGTCGCTGAGATGATGGACCATCTGTTTGCCGAAAAGCCGCGCGAGCGCCACCCGATCGGTGTCGGGACCGGTTGCGCCATGACGGTGACCGGCCCCGTTCCGGTGGACGATCTTGGCGTGACGCTGATGCACGAGCACATCTTTCTGGATGGCGCCCGCAGCTGGATATGCCCATGCCACCCCGATGAGAAGGCGATTGCCGAGCAGAAGGTCTCGATGGAGATCATCGGCGAGTTGCGGATGAACCCCTACATGAACCGCGACAATGTCTCGCTGGACGACGGGGATCTGGCGCTCAGCGAGTTGAAGCGGTTCCAGTCGCTTGGCGGCTGCACCGTGGTGGAAACCACCAATTTCGGCATCGGGCGCGATGCGGAGGGTCTTGCCCGGATTGCCCGTATGTCCGGCCTGCGTATCGTGATGGGGACGGGGTTCTATCTCGAACACACCCATCCCGACTGGCTGAAGGGCATGGACATTGACGAGGTGACGGCCTTTATCGTCAACGATGTCGGCGGGGGCGAGACCCAGCCCGGGATCATGGCCGGCATCATCGGCGAGGTCGGCGTCAGCCGTCATTTCACGGCGGAGGAGGAGAAGTCGCTTCGCGCCTCGGCGCGGGCCTCGCGCCTCACCGGCCTGCCGCTTTCCATCCACCTGCCGGGCTGGGAGCGGCTGGCGCATCGCGTGCTCGATGTCATCGAGGAGGAGGGGGCGGATCTTCGTCACACCGTGCTCTGCCACATGAACCCGAGCCATGACGATCTCGATTTCCAGATGGCGCTTGCCCGCCGCGGCGCCTTTCTGGAATACGACATGATCGGCATGGACTATTATTATGCCGATCAGGATGCCCAGTCGCCGTCCGACGAACAGAATGCGCGCGCCATAGCGACCCTCGTCGACAGGGGTTTTGCCGATCGGCTGCTTCTGTCGCAGGATGTGTTCCTGAAGATCATGCTGACCCGTTACGGCGGTTTCGGCTACGGCTACATCCTCAAGCACTTCCTGCCGCGCCTGAAGCGCCATGGTGTGGACCAGGCCGCCATCGACCGCATGCTGGTCGAAAATCCCAAAACCGTGTTTTCCGCCGGGCGCTGAGCGCCGTCATCGTTTGAAGGAGTTTCCATGACCAAGAAGAAAGTGCTGCTCGCCGGCGAATCCTGGGTATCGACCGCGACCCACATCAAGGGTTTCGACCAGTTTCCGACCGTCACCTATCACACCGGCGCTGATGAACTGCTCAGCGCCCTGAAGGAAAGCCCGTTCGAGGTCACTTTCATGCCCGCGCATGAGGCGCAGCGCGACTTCCCGCTGACGCTGGAAGGCCTTCAGGCCTATGACGCCATCGTTCTGTCGGATATCGGCGCCAATACGCTGCTTCTGCATCCCGATACCTGGATCCATTCGCGCCGCACGCCGAACCGGCTGAAGCTGCTGAGGGAGTATGTCGCAGGCGGCGGAGCGCTCCTGATGTTCGGCGGCTATTATTCCTTCCAGGGCATCAATGGTGGCGCGCGTTACCGCAACACGCCGGTCGAGGAGGTTCTGCCCGTCTCCTGCCTGCCGGTGGATGACCGCGTCGAGGTTCCGGAAGGTTTTACGCCGGTCGTCTCCGGCGATGCGAACCATCCCATCCTCTCCGGCATTTCCGGCGCGTTTCCCTATCTTCTGGGATTCAACGAGGTGGTGCTGAAGGAAGGCGCCCAACAGCTGATGACCGTTTCCAGCGAATACGGCTCCCTGCCCCTGTTGGTGACCGGTACCTATGGCGAAGGCCGCACGGTCGTCTGGACCTCGGATGTCGGCCCGCACTGGCTGCCGCCGGAATTCATTGCCTGGCCGGGATACAAGACGCTGTTTGCGCAGATGCTGGCCTGGGCAACGGACTGAAGCCGCACCATGACCGTTCACGTCGTCGGCAATGTCTGCGTCGATAGCAGCTTTCACCTGGCGCGGCTTCCGCAACCGGGGGAGACGCTGAATGCCGACGGCGTGGAAGAGGGGCTCGGCGGCAAGGGCGCCAATCAGGCGATTGCCGCCGCGCGAGCGGGGGCTTCCGTCACGCTCTGGGCAGCCGTCGGCCATGATACCGCAGCCGACCGGATGCAGGCGCTCCTCACCGCCGAGCTTGCCGGCGCAAGGCTGTCGCGCTTCGATCTGCCGAGTGACCGTTCCGTGATCCTGGTGGACGGCGCGGGCGAAAACGTCATCGTCACGGCAGCGGCCTGCGCCGCTTCGTTCCGCCCTCTCGCCGAGGGCGTCCTGCCCCGCACGTGGAAGAGCGGTGACAGCCTTCTGATGCAGGGCAATCTCTCTGTCGACGAGACGGCCGCCTGCCTGCGGCACGCGCAGGCGGCGGGGCTGTTCACCATCCTCAACCCGAGCCCGCTGCCGCCGGGCGGGCTGGACATGGCGTCGGTCTCGCTTCTCATCGCCAACCGGCTGGAGGCGGAAGCCCTGACCGGCGAGCGGGATCCGGCCGCGGCTGTGAACCGCCTGCGCGCCATGGGCGCCGGGCAGGTGGTGATTACGCTTGGCGGGGAGGGCGCGGTGCTGCATGACGGCCGGGAGAGTTTTGCCATACCGGCGGCGAAAGTCGACGTGGTCGATACCAGCGGCGCCGGCGATTGTTTTGCGGGCACGCTGGCCGGCCTTCTTCATCGCGGCATGCCGATAGTGGCTGCCGCAAGGCTTGCGACGCTGGCTGCTGCACTGTCCGTTGGCCGTGCCGGCACGCTCTCGGCCTTTCCCACGAGGGTGGAGCTTTCCGCCCTTGCCTCATCCCCGACACTGGATATTGCGTGATCATCATGACCAAACCCATCGGACGACAGGATTCCACGATACTGAAAACCCTCTTCGGCCGTGACAAGCCGATCATCGGCGTGGTGCATCTGATGCCCCTGCCGGGCGCCCCCCGCTATGACGACGAGGGCGTCGAGGCCATTTATGAGCGTGGTTTGTCCGACGCGAAGGCCTATCTTGCCGGCGGCTGCGATGCGGTCATCATCGAGAACCACGGCGACGTGCCCTTCGCCAAGCCCGATGACATCGGCCACGAGACCTCTGCCCACATGGCCGTCATCGCGGACCGCATCCGCCGCGAATTCGGCCGGCCGATCGGCATCAATGTGTTGGCCAATGCGGCCATTCCCGCCCTTGCCATTGCCTCGGCTGCCTCGGCCTCCTTCATCCGCGTCAATCAGTGGGCGAACGCCTATGTCGCCAATGAAGGCATCGTGGAGGGGGAAGCCGCGCGCGCCATGCGTTACCGCGCGCATCTGAGGGCCCGCGGCATCCGCATCTTCGCCGATGCGCATGTCAAGCACGGCGCTCATGCCATCGTCGGTGACCGGCCGGTGGAGGAGCAGGTGAGGGACCTCGTCTTCTTCGATGCCGATGTGGTGATTGCAACCGGCCAGCGCACCGGCCATGCCGCCGATCTCGGTTATATCCGCATGATCAAGGAGGCCGCCTCGCTGCCCACCCTGGTGGGCAGCGGTGTGACGCATGAGAACGCCAACGACATTCTCTCCGTCGCCGATGGCGTCATCATCGCAAGCGCCCTCAAATATGACGGTGTCTGGTGGAATGCCGTCGAGCCGGACCGGGTGACCCGTTTTATCGCCGGCCTTGATCGATGATGAAGAGAGTGGAGGTCGATGGCGCGCGTCTGCTGCAGTCGCTGGCGGATTTTGCAGCGATCGGTGCCACACCCGCCGGTGGCGTCAACCGGCAGGCACTCAGCGTCGAAGACCGGGCCGCACGGCGTCTGCTCACGGAACGGGCAATGGCGCGCGGATTTTCGGTGTTTCAGGATGACGCCGCCAATCTGTTCATCCGGCGCGAGGGCCGCGATACCGGCCTGGCGCCGGTGCTGATCGGCAGCCATCTGGACAGCCAGCCGACCGGTGGACGTTTCGACGGCGCGCTCGGCACACTCAGCGCCTTCGAGGTTCTGGAGGCCTTGGCGGATGCGGACGCCGGGACGCTGCGCGCAATCGAGGTCGTCGCCTTCACCAACGAGGAAGGCAGCCGTTATGCGCCCGGCTGCATGGGCTCCATGGACTTTGCCGGTGCTTCCGCCATCGGCGCGTGGCGGTCGGTCGTGGCGCCCGACGGCGCCCGCCTAGAGGATGAGCTTGCTGCGACGCTTGCCGCACTTCCGCAGGCCGCGATGCGGCCGATGCGACCGTCGCCTTTCGCCTTCGTCGAGCTTCACATCGAGCAGGGCCCCGTCCTTGAGCGCGAGGCTGTGCCGATCGGTGTCGTGACGGGCGTCCAGGGCACGCGGTGGCTGGAGGTAACTTTCACCGGCGAGGCGGCGCATGCGGGCACGACGCCGCGCGAGTTCCGCAAGGATGCCCTGGCCGCTGCAGCCGATGCGATCGCCTTTCTGCAGGCAACCGTGATGCCGGGCGATGCGCAGGCCCGGCTCACCGTCGGCCGACTTGCTGTCGAACCGGGTTCCATCAATGTCATCCCGAACCATGCCTCTTTCACCGTCGATGTCCGCCATCCGGATCATCAGGCACTTGCCGATCTGGAGGCGGATGTGAGGGCAGCCTGCGCGCGCGCGGCAGAAACATGGGGCTGCGCCCTGTCGATCGATCGCCGTCTCGACATGGCCCCCGGAACATTCGACCCCGCGATTGTGGACGTCATCGAGAAAGCCTGCCTCAGGCGCGGGATTGCAAGCCGAAGAATGACGTCGGGCGCGTTCCACGATGCCCTCTTCGTCAGCCGCGCCGCGCCCTCTGCCATGATCTTCGTTCCCTGCCGCAATGGCATCAGCCACAACGAAGCGGAGTTCGTGACCGACGATCATGTCATTCTCGGCGCAAGCGTTCTTCTGGATGTCGTCAGGGAACTCGCGGGCAGGTTTGCGGCGGCGTGAGCACTGAGTGTCAGAGGCCGGCGCAGGCGGGAAACGTAATCCCCGGTCCTTGCGTATAACCGCGGCGACGGCGAACTCTCCTGCCATGGTCAAGCGATCCCGCGCACACCAGATTTGAACGTGAGATGCATCACCTGCAAAGCAGTCTTGCATGACCTTGCCTTGCGCCGCAGTTCCTGAGCAGGAGGATCTCTGACTTGCTCCCTTGGCATGCGGTCGATGGCTGTCAAAGGTCTCGGTCCCGTGATAAGTCACGCCATCCGGCATGATCCGGACTTGCGCCGGTCGGTGAGGCTGCCGCGGCTGCACGCGCTCATCGCGTCCATGACCGGCCCGCGATCTGGTATCCTTTGCCAAATCCGGTGCCAAAATCGGCGGAAACAACGCAGAACGAGCGCAAACGAGACGATGAAGAAAGAGACGTAAGTGTCCGTAGAAAAACAGAATAGCAACTATTTCAAGGCACCCGTCTTTGCCGTTGCGCCCATGATCGACTGGACGGACAGGTATTGCCGGTTCTTTCACCGGCAGCTTTCGGCACGCGCGCTTCTGTTTACCGAGATGGTGGTGGCGGATGCGATCATCCATGGGCCGCGGGAGCGACTGCTGGCGCATCATCCGGCGGAGCATCCGGTGGCGCTGCAGCTCGGTGGTTCCGATCCGGCAAAGCTTGCCGAAGCGGTGCGCATTGCGGCGGATTTTGCCTATGACGAGATCAACCTCAATGTCGGCTGCCCCTCGGACCGGGTGCAGAGCGGCACGTTTGGCGCCTGCCTGATGAAGACGCCGGAACTGGTGGCGGCGTGCGTTTCGGCGATGAAGCGGGTCGCGACGGTGCCGGTCACGGTCAAGTGCCGCATCGGGGTGGATGACCAGGCGCCGGAGGTGGTGCTGCCGGATTTCCTCGCCCGGGTGATCGCGGCTGGCGCCGATGCGGTGTGGATCCATGCGCGAAAGGCCTGGCTGCAGGGGCTGTCGCCCAGGGAAAACCGGGAAATCCCGCCGCTCGATTATGATCTCGTGCAGGCGATGAAGCGGGAAAACCCGCATGTTTTCATCGGCATCAACGGCGGCATTCAGGATCTCTCTCAGGCCCTTCATCATCTGAATCATGTCGATGGCGTGATGCTCGGCCGCGCCGCCTACCAGAATGCCGGCCTGCTGACCGGGGTCGATGCAGCCCTTGCCGGGACCGGGCCGGATGCGCTCGCCCGCGCCGCGGACGCCTCCGCCGCCTTCGACTGGATGGCGCTTCGCGACGCCATGATGGCCTATGCGGACACGGTGATTGCCGGCGGCGGGCGGCTGAACCATGTCACGCGCCATATGGTCGGCCTGTTCCAGGGCTTTGCCGGCGCCCGGCGCTATCGCCAGCTGCTCTCCTCGGAGGCGACGAAGCCCGGCGTCGGGCCGGGGCTGATCGCCGAGGCCTTTGCGGCGGTGGACATTGCCGGTGGCCCACGCCTGGGATCGAGCGGCCCGGCCGCCGGCGAGGGGCAGCGCGCGGCCTCCTGAAGCCGGGCCCGCAGCGCCCGCTGCCAGCGCCCATAGGCCGGCCAGAGTCTTTTCGGCAGGCAGAGGCGCACCGCCTCCAGCGCCGCCTCGCGCAGGTCCGGATCGGCCTCCCGCACCACCGGGCCATCAAGTCCCTGCCTGCGGAAATCGCCGAAAATGGTGATGCCGAGCACCAGCATCTCGGCGGTGCCCGCATCGACCTCCGGTTCCACATGGCCGCGATGGCAGGGCGGCAGCTCTTCCAGCCGCGTCGCGTTGCCGTCCCATGCCGGGCAGTTGCCCGCCCGGCGGCAGGCCCGCAAACGGCAGTCGAACAGCGCCTTGCCCGCCGCCGCCATCAGGCCGCGCCGCACCCGGGCCTCATCGATCGCGATCATCGTGTCATTCGCCGGCATCCTCGCCTCCTTGCGCTGAACCCGTCTTGCCTGTCGCTGCCGCGCCGCGCGCAGCCGCCATTGTTCACGCGGCCGGTTTCGACCCGTGCTGTGACGCTGCATTCGGCCGGGGCGCTGAAAGCTGCCTCGTAGGGTAGTTTATATGTGACACCTCTCAGCGCCCCGTTCGGTTGTTTGTGCCCGCCGGTCGGTCCCTCTGTCTGAAAGGCCGGTGGCGCCGTTTGCCATCGCCGTTCCCGTCATCCTTCCCTTGGCGGGAGGGATTCGGGCGGACAACGGGCGATGCGGCCCCTGCCGGCCTTCCCCATGTGTGCAACATAAGGCACGCCCGACGCGCAGCTGGGAGCGTTGAAGGACAAGGCGCAGACGTCCGACGCGCCTTTTCCTCCACCCGGTCGCCGGAGGGGGACCCTGTTGACGGACCCGGCTCAGGCGGTTTTGCGTCTCACCCGCCTGCCCCGAACCGGCCCCGCATCGCCGGCACGCCTGCCGGTGTATCCGCTGCGGGACGAGGCGATTGTAGGCATGGATTTCGGGGGTGGGGATGAGGGGGAAGTGGAATTTTTTGTCGTGGCGCTTGTCGTTGGCCCTGCAATTCGCCGAAAGATGTTTTGGGACAGAGGGTTGACGACGTCAGTGCATCGGCAAAATACCCCCTCTGGCTGCCGCCATCTCCCCCACACGGGGGGAGACCGCAGGCGGCACCCGCCCGTGCTTCAATTGGCTTCGGCGGGTCGGCTGGGTTAAAGCCCTCCCCCTTGTGGGGAGGGTTGGGAGGGTTCTTTTTGTTTTTACGGACGGTCGCTGTTGGCGCGCCGACGCGATACCCCCTCTGGCTGCCGCCATCTCCCCCACAAGGGGGGAGACCGCAGACGGCACCCGCCCATGCTTCGATTGGCTTCGGCGGGTCGGCCGGGTTAAAGCCCTCCCCCTTGTGGGGAGGGTTGGGAGGGGTCTTTTGATCCTTGGCGACGGTCGCTGTTGGCGTGCCGGCGCGATACCCCCTCTGTCCTGCCGGACATCTCCCCCACAAGGGGGGAGATCGGCAGAACGGATCACCGGTCGCTTCACCGAGAGGTTGGAGCGGTTTCTTCGATGGCGAGGGTCATGAGGCGGGAAACCGGTGCCACGATCCGATCTCCCCACCTATGGGGGAGATGCCCGGCAGGGCAGAGGGGGCTGGCGGTACGGCAAGCGGTTATGATGGAGGCTTGGGCATGGATCCTCGGGTCAAGCCCGAGGATGACGGTGTGTGTGGAACGGCTGGTGCCCCAAGAGGAGGCTGGTGCCTGTTGCCTGGATAGCGCTGGATGGGACGGTGACCTCCCGTCTCGGTCGTCATCCTCGGGCTTGACCCGAGGATCCACTGTCGTGTGCCCTGCGGTACAACTAGAGCGCGTCCACTTTACTCGGGGTCATATCCGCACGACGCAAAATAGTTGGCGCACTCTTTGGGTTTGAAGAGGGGGACGATTTCGCCGACCGTGTCCCACAGTGCTTCGACGTTGCGCTTGGCTCGCGCACGCAGGAGCGCCTTGAGCTTGGAAAAGGCCTTTTCAATAGGGTTGAAGTCCGGGCTGTAGGGTGGGAGGTAGAGAAGCTGGCAACCAACGCTCTCAATAGCCTGCCGCACACCATCCGCTTTATGCGCAGGCAAATTATCCATCACAACGACATCGCCAACTGTCAGCGTTGGAAGCAGAACCTGTTCGACATATGCGCGGAAGGCCGTGCCGTTCATGGCACCATCGAGCACCATGGGCGCGGTCATGCCCGAGAGCTTGAGCGCACCGGTGAAAGTCGTCGTCTTCCAGTGCCCATGTGGGATCGCGGCTCGACAACGCTCGCCGCAAGGGGACCTGCCGCGCAGCCTGGACATCTTCGTAGACAGGCCAGTTTCATCGATGAACACGAGCCTTGCCGGATCCAGATCAAGCTGACCATCGAACCAGTCGCGACGACGTTTCAGCAGGTCGGGCCGTTCTTGCTCCAATGCATGTGCGGTCTTTTTTTGAAAGTCCAACCGCGCTTGCGCAGCCATACATCAAGGGCACT